>PAYI01000038.1 GCA_002714815.1 Flavobacteriaceae bacterium
ACACTACTTTGCCTTTTATTCTCGACATGTCTCCGTCGAAGAGAACTTTAATAATAAGGCTTGTTATGAGAGTAATTAAAATTATTGCCCCACCCAAACCCATAAGCAGTAAGCCTATCCAAATAAGTCCGTCATCCAAAGGCAAAGTAATAATTCCTATAGTATAGATACTCAAATCATATCAACTAGCTAACTTCTCCGCAATCTTACTTTGGTCAGCATGTGCATATCTGAATAACATCTGAGGGTACTATTATATTACATTTTGTAGAACAGGTGTTGCCCTCAATACGTTGGGAACGTTAGCGTCTTGGGATAATTTGCACCAGATTCCTAATCTGGGGGTCACAGGTTCAAATCCTGTCGTCCTCACCAATAACATTAAAATTACGTTTTTCTATTTAACTAACTTTTCTCGTAATTTTCTTTCGAACATTTGGATCAAGAAATTTCTTTCGAATCCTGATTGATTTGGGCGTTACTTCTATCAGTTCATCATCTGATATCCATGCAATTGCTTTTTCCAAGTTCATAGCTAATGGTGGTGTTAGTTTTACAGCTTCGTCTTTGGAGTGTGTTCTAATATTGGTTAACTTTTTCCCTTTTAAGATATTAACTTCGAGATCATTTGGTCTTGTATGCACACCTATTATCATACCCTGATAAACCGGAATACCTGAACCAATTATCATTTGGCCCCTTTCTTCAAGATTAAAAAGGGCAAATGCAACTGAGATACCATTACCATTTGATATCAGAACACCATTTGTCCTTCCTTTTATTTCGCCTTTATAGCTTTCATATCGTGAGAATAGGCGATTGATCACTGCAGTTCCGCTTGTCACCGTTAATAATTCTGATTGATATCCAATCAGACCTCTTGTTGGTGCTTCAAAAATTAATCTTGATCTGCCTATGCCGAAAGGTTTCATTTCTAACATAACACCTTTTCTTATATTTAAGTCTTGAACTACTTGGCCTGCATACTCATCATCTACATCAATAATTACTTCTTCAATAGGCTCAAGCAAATTGCCCTGTTCATCATTCTTCATCAGAACTTGAGGCTTAGATACGCTTAATTCATAGCCTTCTCGTCGCATTGTCTCAATTAGCACTGATAGTTGTAATTCACCCCTTCCAGACACTAAAAAACTACTGTCGTTTGTAGACTTCTCAATATTAAGTGTTATGTTACCCTCTCCCTCTTTTATGAGACGATCACCAATCATCCTTCCAGTTACCTTATCCCCTTCGGAACCCGCAAGAGGGCTGTCATTTACACTAAATGCCATTTGAACAGTCGGAGGATCAATAGGTTGTGCATTCAATGTGTCGCTGTTTTCAGGACTGCAGAGTGTGTCGGCGACCGTCCCTTTTGTAAGACCTGCTATTGAGATAATATCCCCAGCTGTACCACTCTCAACGGCAGCTCTCTCAGTGCCTCTAAATGCAAGTATCTTGGTAACTCTTCCATTTTCAATAACATTCCCATCTTGATCTATTACCTTTATTTGTTGATTCGTTACAACCTCTCCAGAAAAAACCTTTCCAGTGATTAATCTCCCAAGGTATGGATCATTCCCAAGAATCGTTCCGAGCATTTTAAAATTGCCAGTCTCAACCTGTGGGGGAGGTGTATGCTTTATAATTAATTCGAAAAGTGGGTTTAGATTGTTATTTGGAACATCGAGGTCATGTGTAACCCAGCCACTCCTTCCAGAGCCGTACAATATTGGAAAATCAAGCTGATATTCGTCGGCATTTAAAACAGCAAATAGATCGAAAATTTCATTAACCACTTCATCTGGCCGTGAGTCACTTTTATCAATCTTATTGATAATAACTAATGGCCGAAGGCCAATTTGCAGAGCTTTTGATAATACAAATTTTGTTTGAGGCATCGGCCCTTCAGCTGCATCCACAAGCAGAATTGCACTATCTACCATACTCAGAATCCTTTCAACCTCCCCGCCAAAGTCGGCATGGCCTGGGGGATCGATTATATTTATTCTAATGCCATCCCAAACAACAGAAGTGCACTTTGCCAATATTGTTATACCCCGCTCTTTTTCCAGATCATTGGAGTCCATGATTCTTTCTGCTACTTTCTGATTATCTCGAAATGCACCAGACTGAGATAATAATTTATCAATTAAAGTAGTCTTACCATGATCAACATGGGCGATTATTGCTATATTTCTAAGTTTCATTTATTACTTCTAATATTTTTTTAAAACTGGGAGAGGGCTAGATTAGTTATTTATTTTTTCATTATTTTCAGCTTCTTCAAGTTTATCGTTAACCTCCTTTACTCCCATCTCAAACAACTTATTGTATTCCTCCTCTGTCCCCTTTTTTTTATGCCAATCTCTCATAGTGAAAACACTTGCAAACTTCTTGAGTTTTCTGTGCTCTTTTAGGAGGTTGTAATATAAAATAGCTAGAGTTATTGCAATTATTAGAGTTACAAAAAATAGAAGGTTAATGTTCATCAGTGGTTACCCTTTTTCACATAATTTAGATTGGTCTCAATTCAAATACGTAAAAGATGACGAAAAAATGCATAGAAACAAGAAAAAGCATGAGTAGATATCTAACTAAAATTTTTAAGCTTTCGTTACTTACCCTATCCGCTATATTTAATTCCAACCATTTCCAAACAGGCTTCATTAATAATCTTAAATAAAAGTAAGCAGCCGCTAGTCCGCCAATAACTATTAAAATTCCGCTACCCATGGAAAAAGTTTAACAGATGGAATACTTAATGACAATATCGGTTTTGTTTATAATAATTTTTCAATTGAATAGGTTGTTAGATGCCCATACTATCCGATCTATACCGCGTCACTCCTGCAATTACCCATTCCCCATTGTAGTCGTAGAGGGTGTATAGATAGTTATTTATAGTATTATTATTGGAAATGACGGTGACCATCTGAAATGCCATTTCACCATTCATCTTCAATCCTTCAAATGTATGTGACTTAGAATTCCAGATATCAGAATATCCATTTTTTACCATTTGACCAAAAATTTCCGCAGACGGATACCGTCTTTTGATCTCAGGTGAAGCATAGCTGTATGCAAGTGATAAGTTCTTTTCTTGAAATGCATTGAACTGAGATGTAATAACTTTTTCTATTTGTGGTCCAAATTCCTTTTCTGCCCCATATGAACTTATGGTTAAAAAAAATAGAAGTATGGGTATATATATAATTTTTTTCATTTTGTGTTTCTCAACAGATCTATACTTACAATAACGATGTAAGATCCTACAAAGACCATTTCTTAATTATGGAGTATGATAATATAATAATTCATTACATATTTATTGGGATTTAAATGGTGTGTATAAAATTATTAATTAGTTAAGCATGCAGAATCAGTAATTATTATCTGGTCCGTGTTCAGCATTGTACAACTCCAAATAGTAGTAATAATCTATTGGATCTTCTGGTGGGCCTAAAATATTACCGCCTCCTTTTATCCAAAAATCGACATCTTCTGATTTAAAAGGTTCATATATATACTCTTCTTCTTTCGGTAATTTTCTATCATGATCCCATATGTATAATGAGCATAGTAACATTGCAATGACCAATACACCCATTATGATGTATTGATTTCTGGTATTCATATACTTTTGATAAAAGCCAGCCATTTAAAATCCTTGGGAAAGTATGAAAATCATCAGCGTGCTTAATGCAAAACTAACCATGCCAATTTGTAAGATCTTAATTAAAATAGCCATAATTTTATGAGTGTGAGAACTATTAAAAATTTTAATTTTGAAGAATGATAGAATGAGACCGAGAATCCATAAAAGGAGTATGGCGCCCATTGAAAGCACAGAAACAATACCAGTAATTAATAAAATGGTTCCCATGTGATGATTATATCAGTAGGCTTATGCCATAGCAATGCAGGTATTTTTATAATGACAGCAATCCAAGACTGACTTGGTTTCGTATATCTAAATGTGGGTAGCGGTTTTGTTGTTTTCACCAAACACATCCCTATAATCACTACCCACACGTCCTAATGATATCACCTGCCCAATTTTTATGCAATGACACACTTTTTTGTATATTTTTACTGTAGTTGGTTATTACTTAAACGTGCCCATTTCCAGAAATGAGGTCTAGTGAAAAAACTATTATTCTTATGGGGATAGCTTGGACTTATGTGATTTAGCTCAACTTTAACCACTTAATACAATCTTCAAGCCTGTCATCCCCCCAAAATACTTCACCATCGCATATAAATGTTGGGCTCCCAAAGACTCCTGTTTTGAAAGCAGTATTAGTATTTTTTTGATAAGCAACTTCGATCTCCGAGGCCTCAACTTTTTTTAGCACCTCATCTTTATTCAAATTCATTTCTTGCATTATTTCACTTAGATTGGGTTCCGTTGCTGGCTCCTTTCCTTCTTCAAACCAGCGCTTGTAAGTAATTTTTACATAATCAATTCCCCAACCTTCATTCATTCCGAGAATTGCAATCTTGTTAGCCAAATCAAATTGCGTTAATGGATATGGCGCGGGGACTTTTGGTCTAAAGCCGTAAAACTGAGCCCTTCTTTCAATATCACGCCACATGTAATCTGACTTGATCTTCTTTGATGGAGGAGTGAAGGGAATATTATCCATTTCCATCATTATTTTTCTCACACTGAATGGCTTCCAGTTGAATTTTATATTCTCACTTTTTGATATTGTATCAACTCGACTCACTGACAAATATGTATATGTGCTTCCAATGGAAAACCAAAAATCAATTGTTTTCATCTAAAAATCTCCAAGAAAAATAACGGCTCAATCTTCAGAAAATCTACTCTTTTGAAATATTTGTTGCACCGGTCTCAAAGCCGATGACCTGTCCCTCTTTAAATGTGTAAACACCCATTACAGCTTGCTGATTACCATCACTAAAAGTCACAAAGGCATGCTCAATACCAATTTCGTCATTTTCGTAAATAATTCTGACTCTTTCACGGTTTATATCGTCACTCATTGCCCAGCCAATTACATCCTGTTTGGTCAAAACTGCCCCATTAGAATGCATTGTAAATTTATAATCATCGTGTAGTAAATCATTCATAGCTGATTCATTTTTTTGATCAATTGCTTGACCTAATTTTTCTATTATTGACATAATGTTTCCTTTTTATTTTGTTTAATTAAAATTATATCGAATATAATTACTTTACGATAGGGAAAATTCTCTGACTCTATCAAATGTAAAGTGGTCTGCGACATCACTTTTTGCATAGTAGACGTCCTCAACAACACCATCTTCATTTATTAAAATATCNGTAACCGCAATATCAAAATGACCCTTGATACTTAATGGGATGTATCCCTTAACCATTGCTGGAAATATTTTATGAGCCTTTAATAAGGTNGCAGCTAGTAATTTAAGAAATGATCTTTGTATGTTATNTTTTTTAAAATATGTAAATTCTTCATCTGCTAATACGGTAAATGGTAGATCACCATGCTTATTCATATATTTACCAAGGTTATCAACTGGTGAGTGAAATATCCCGACATGGGTGAANTTATCTCCAAACTCNCTAAACCTTTTTTGNAGTTCATTTATTCTCAAATTACAAAAAGAACAGCCAGCAATCCGATAGAAAGTGAGCAAAACCTTTTTTCCCTTTGTTTCTGATAATTTAAATGGCGTACCATCATGCCTTGGAAGANCTATTTCTTCTATTTTATCTCCTTTTTTTATGCGCATTATTCAATCCTCTCATTAAATNTAGACGTNTAAAATTCTAAGACTTAAATCNAAGTGCAATCTCAGATCCATTCATTGAAACCACAAAATCACTCATATTTACTGGATGAGGTGGAAACATCGAACCTAATAAGATTACATCATCTCTTAATATACCTCGCCCAAGTTGGTTTGCAACANGGTTACATTCANCAAAATTATCCTCCAANNTCCCTATAAGAGTTTCAATATTTTCAAATGGCTCCCATCGNTCAGGACCCATTGTTGCCGTNATTTGACAGTTATTTACNCCATCACCCCAACCCGNTCTTNTATCCGCATCCACAATCCATCCGCGCTGATATATATTTTCGGATAGAACNAAAGCGGGGCTTTTAGGAGGGCTGTGAAAATCNACAAATTCTATACCAGCAACAAGACTGGAAATACAGTTTTTAATTTGATCGAATGTCGCATCNGNNGGAATATCNGANCTTATATGCGCTGCTAATTCAGCNTCTACTCTTGGCTCAATAACCGCTTCTAAATCTATTTTGGTATTTGAGCGGATTTCACCAGAGTCAAATAGTGCTCCAATCAACGGTCGATTTATACCCAATGCTTTTAGACCAGCCTGAGATCCAAATCCAAGCTTCCAACCTACTTGCTTTTTTCCTAGTTTTATTTCTTTTTCAATTGCAATTTTTATTGCAGTAAGATTCTCTTGATTTAACATTATTATCGATACCTNGCCTTCATTTATTATAAATAAGCTTAATNAAATTCNCGTCCANAAGCAAGCNATGATACATTCTAAATTTATAAACAACTTAAAAATATGTATATCTATTTATCTAATTCGATGATATGTATAGATATGTTTTGAGCTAAAATTCAATATATATGAGTTCAATGTATTAATGTGAATATACCAGCCATATTACTACGGCAATTTGATATCTGATAAAGTGAGAAACAGGAACAAAGTTCCAATTAATTAATTTGCTATCTAGGGAGTATTATAATGGCAAACGGAAAAGTTAAATGGTTTAACCTAAAAAAAGGTTATGGTTTTATTCAACCTGAAGAAGGCGATAAAGATATTTTCGTCCATATTTCTGCACTTCAAAATTCTGGCATCAGAAATTTATTCGAAGATCAAAATGTTGAGTATGATGTTGCAGAAGAAAAAGGTAAAGTATCAGCTGTAAATATAAAACTAATTGAAGATTAGTAGTCAAAATATTATCCATCAGCTCAAATAATTTTTATTTTCAAGCTTGAGAAGTTTACGCTTTTTATTTATTCCACCTTTTAGGCTATATCCACCAATATCACCATTTGATCTTACTACTCGATGGCATGGTATAGTCTTTGGGTCGGGATTTTTGCCACATGCATTTGCCACAGCTCTGTAAGCCATTGGTCTACCGATTTTTTCAGCTAGCTGTTTATAGCTTATTGTCTGACCCTTGGGTATTTTTTTTATCTCATTAAAAACACTGTGTTGAAAATTTGTAAAATCTCTAATTTTTTTTTGTTTCATTTTTTTATGTTAGTAACTAATAAATTGTTAGTCTATTTTAAAATATACAATATCATTTATAAGATCAAAATTTGGGAATAATTTTATGAATGAAATAATCGAAAATGGCTATCTTATACACTGGTATAACTTACGTGATGACATTGAGTCGGAATACCTGGAATGGCTGCATAGTAAATATATTCCAGCACGNCTTACTGACCCAAGGATCCTATGGGCATGTCACTTTAAGTCTCTTACAAATGTAGAACACCCAGGTGAAAAGGGAAGATTAAGCCATGATAATAAATCAATTCCTGCGGGTGATCGTTATATATTAATTTTTGGTTCAGAGAATCCTGAGANTTTTGCANATCCAACAGTTGCTGAATATCATCAATCATTNANTCAAAATGATTTGGGTTATTTAAAAATGAGATGTGAGGAGAGATACAATATCATGACAGAAGAGGCAAGAGGACCTGGATCNGAAGAAAGGCCATTAGATGGGGCAGGTCTCTCAGAATGCATTCAACTGGGAAATTTTAATTCTGGATCATATGAGGATGAAGATGAGCTTGCAAGTTGGTATGCAACTTGGAGGATTCCATCGATGANNAAACTACCTGGGTGCCAAGGAGTTAGAAAATTAGTATCGATTTCTGGTTGGGCAAAGCATGCNATCTTATATGAATGGTCATCACCAGAGGCAAGAAACAGTACCTTTGTGGATCACGAGATGGCAAATCCTGAAATGGAAGCATGGACAGATCGTGTTGTAAGAAAATTGGTACATGCTCCNGGGTCTCCAAATTTAGCACAAAGAATTTGGCCAATTATTGAATAGCTTGGGTTGTCTAAATGAGCATAAATTATCTCATTACAGGTGCAAATCGTGGTATTGGCCTCGCACTTACCGCAGAAGTTTTGAAAAATAAAGAGAAAGTCATCAGTCTATGCAGAGAGTCCAGTGACTTAGATAAACTTATATCTCTTCAGAATACAAACCCTGGTCGGGTCGAGCTTTACAAAGCTGATGTTACTGTTGAAAATGATCTAATTAATGCCTCAAAAAATATTGAGCGTCTTGATGTTTTGGTGTGTAACGCTGGTATTATGGGTGCCAGAGGTGGTATGATGGACGAAGATAACGACTGNAATAGCATATCTGATGTTCTCATGACAAATGTAGCCGGTCCTTTTTTCACGATTCGAGCATTTTTAAATAAAATAAAACGAAGTGAAAACCCTAAGATAATAATAATATCCTCTCAAATGGGAAGCCAAAAACATTCTGGAAGCGAGTNCTATTTTTATAGGGCTTCAAAAGCAGCAATAAATAATATAATGATTACTTTTTCAAATGAATTAAGGCGCAGTGAGATACCTATTGTTTCTGTGCATCCAGGATGGGTTAGAACTGAAATGGGTGGCAGCTTTGCAACGCTTTCAACACAAGAAAGTGCAAGATCACTATACAAATTTATACAAAAAATTGATATGACAAAGTCAGGTCATTTTTATAATTATGATGGAAACAAACTGGATCTCTAAAATATATAAAATGTGAGATCACANATNAAAGNTACTTACTAATTACCCGCTAGNAGCNGACTCANAATGCAAAAGTTNGTCTCTTTTTTACTTNTTTGCTCCCATNAGGATGAAGCAAACGCGGCATAAACTATCGCTATTATTNACCCACGCGTGGTTTGTACCTCTTTGGANAACAATGTCTCCTTGACTAAGAGTTACTTCCTCTTTATCAAGCAGCANAGTNATCTCACCTTCGAGGATNATCGCATAATCAACTGTTTGCGATTTATGCATAAATGGATTTCTTTTTGACTTNACAAGTGTATCNCCTGCATCTAAATCTGAAAAGTAGGAAGCNCTNTCATAANNAATATTCTGATATTTTTTATCAGGTTCAAAAGATGAAATTCGACATATAGTCTCATTCGGCTGGGGAAACATAATAAATTNATCATCAACCCTTTNAATATCACCTCTCATTTCGATTGGAAACTCCGATGTATGCCACAAATTGGTCAGACTAACCCCTGGCCTTGTATTNTTTTCCATTTTATTTGTTACAAACTCATCTGAGACTATAATAGACTCTCCAGTCTCATCAAAGCCNGTAACTACTCTGCGACAATTTTTACTCATNCACTTCTCATTCATCAAATAATTNATATATCTATCCATAAATTATAGAATATTTATTCAATTTGGTAANAAAATTTTACAGGCTCAACTAACTCAAATTGCAAATCAGATGTCTTGTGGTATTAAAATAAAGGGTATATATGTATAANGTACTTAGTATTGCGCCGGTAGCTCAGCTGGATAGAGTATCTGACTACGAATCAGGGGGTCGGGGGTTCGAATCCTCCCCGGCGCGCCACAGAACAGGAATAAAATGAAAGCATTTAAAAATAAGGTTGATAATTTTTTTAAGTGGGTAAAGGGATCAGAATTAGTTCTNCTNGAAGAGATTGATGTTAATGAAGATCCGGTTCGCCCTCACTTAAACTTAGATTTTAGGACTAGNTATGGTAGGCAAATCTATGGANTAGAATATGATAATAATATAGAAGGNATCGTGTGCATAGCTTTTACCGATGAAATCCCTCATACTGAAAAAGAATTAGAATTAATGAGTAAAAATTCTCATCTTGANCAAAGCTCTTCTATCCTAATAGCCTATACCGTATGGTCTCGGAAAAGAGGTGCGGGGAAAGAAATAATGCGAAAATTATTAGAGCATATCATAAAAAATATGGATAATATCAAACAAGTCGTAACACTATCTCCATTGACGCCCATGGCGACTCACTACCATATTAGAAATGGCGCAAAACTAATCAGCATAAATTCTGACACCCAGAATTTTGAATATGAACTCAAAAAGTAGAGTATCCTAGTTTTGAAGTGGTGTTGGTCTCCAATTTTCAGGTGCTATTATTATGCTCCCTGAATTAATATTTTCTTCAATCTCAGTTTTATAGCCTAATGTTTCGACTGTAAACCAACAGCCAGGGTCAATTGAATATTCTGTCAATATCGAATTGATATACATTGCCTGGGCATCAACCCCATTCTTGGAGATTGATAACACGGCAGTGTCACCTGCAATATATTTTAGATTTATGCATTTAGTAGATTTTCGCCAAGAGATATAATCTTCAATTGTAATTATCATTATCAAAAATTTACATTACACCAAAAAATGAACTTATTAGCCGCACACCTATTATAAAGAAAAGGCATAGAAGTACCTTTTTGAAGGTCTCTGCATTAATTTTTAGACGTACATATCTACCTAATCGCATTCCGATAACCGCAAATACTGCACAAAATATTGCAATTGGAACCATCTCTAACAAAAATACACCAGTATAATAATACCCAATTGTTGCGGGAATAACGGCAATCAAAAATAAAAATCCTGTCGTATCGACAAATTCTTGTGGTGATGCCTTCCTCAATATCAAATAGATTATTATTGGTACACCCCAAATTGAAGTCAAACCGCCAATTATACCTGCGATCGAGCCCATTCCAAGTTGCCACAGTCGATCATTTTTTATATCAAATGACCAAGCCCGTCTAAACAAATTATCTAAAGCAAAAATTACGACCAATATACCTATCAGTAATTTTAAAATTTCATCCCCTAGAATTACTGCTTGAAATGATGTAATAAAAATAAATACCAGCATTGTAATTGCAAAAACTTTATATTTTTTTGCAGTATTCATTGGGCTTTCTGCAGAAATATATTGCTGGAAATTTGCGACAATAACTGGAATCATATTCAACCCAATTGCTTGGAGTGGATTTATGAAAAATGTTAAAAGAGCAATAGAGGTAAGTGGTAAACCAATACCTGTTACCCCTTTTACAAATCCCGAAATCAAAAAGATTATAAGAAAAATAATGTAAAGTATGTAATTGTCGGTGAATAACTCAAACATCAAGAACCTTATAATGTAAAAATATTAATCCTTGATGAAATAATTTAAATTTAGATACAGCAAGGTCCACAAAATTAAATTTGATATAAAGGTATAGTATATAAAGGTAGAATGCAACGCGTCTGTTTTATATAAAACTAAGTCTGTATTCAGTAAGATAAATATCGAGATCACAGTTAGAGATAATAATAATAAGAGCTTCACAGAAAAATAATTTAATTTATCAGCAATTGTTAAAATTGCTATTGATAATAATGTTGTGAGGATCCATAACATTTGAACAAATGTTGTATTCCCAAGGCTTTGTCCGGGAAGTTGAGGTAATATAAGAATCTTTGGCAGCAAAAAAAAGATAAAAAAGCCGGTGAAAGTTATTTTTAATAGGTTTCTGGAGTCATTGGTACCACCTCTAATATAATAAAAACCTATTACGATTAGCGAAAATGCAACAGACATTGCAATATTTACCAGCAATGTCAGAAAATTTCTCTCATTTATAAGAGAGCTATCCTCACCCCCATCATGAAAATGCTCGTGAGCTATCCCTGCAGAATGCAGTTCCAATAATTCCGCTTCAACTATCAACGGTTGAACAAAAAATAAGTTAAATAATGTAACAACAAGCCCTGTTATTAGACCTGCAACAAGAGCGGGATATAGATATTTAATCATTTAATCGCCTAATATTTCTAATGGCATGGAAAAGTCATAATGTGTCTTACATCGTGAGCTGCATCGTGAATCAGCTCTGGTGATGCAAAACCGAAAATCATTATCATGGAAAAGCCAAACGCAATTACAAATAAAGACTTTAACGTTGTAGATGTTTGTGTGACGCGAAACGTAATTAGTTGATATAATTTTGAGTACATATCACCCTCCGTGAATAATTTAATAAAATGGATCGGTATCTGGCTTACAATATATACATATTAATTACAGTTGCGGGGGCAGCCTCGGTTTTGCACCGTGTTCCCTAAATCCATGACAGACAGTAGATGATGAAAAACCCCAACTGTCAATTACTAATTTCAGGGAGTATCAAAAATATTTGATCATATTTTCAACTTCTAAAATGCCATGCAGCAATTATATTTGAGCATACCATTAGCAAGGCTAGTATAAGAAGTGTGAAAGAGGCACCTGTTGTGGTCATTAAATACCCTGAGAGAGGGTACATAAATAACCAACATAAGTGACTCAAAGAGAATTGCGCTGAATAAACCTGTGAAAACTCATCCACCGAAGAAACCTTCCGAATCACTCGTCCCATCGGAGTAAGCAAAAGTGTGTAACCAAAACCTGAAATAAACCATGCTAATAATAGTACAAACCAAATAAAATCAAATAGTATCAGCCAAAAGGCAAATGACACGAATACTACAGACAAGAGATTTGAACCTGCTAGCATTATACGACTTGCGGTCAGCTCCTTGGACAGATATGGAATTATTATGGCTGCAAATATGCAACCAGCCCCGAATATTAACATCGTAATGGAGAAAGCAATTTCTGATAATTCTAGAGATGACCTTACTAAAATGATTGTATTAACGAGTATCATTGATCCGCCTGCAGAAACAGCCAAATTTAGAAACATCAATCCCCTCAACTCTAATATACTCAAGTATCTTTTAATACCAAGAGTGAGGTTAATACTGAAATTATTTTCTTTTTCACCTGATGTTTTGGATAAGAATGGGAATATAATCGCAGATATCAATAACGCAGAGACAAAATAACCAATAAAAGTTCCTAAAAATAATAAATTATAATTAAGAAAAAGTAATAATAATGTGGCAAGTGCATAGCTTAGGATATTTTCCATATCTTGAGCTATCCTAAAAAGTGCTAGAGCTTTTGTGTAGTCGGTCTCATCTTTAAATATTTTTGGAATTGCTGACTGATATATCGGTGTAAAAGCTGCAGTTGAGAGATAAATAAGTAAAATTATGATGTATAAATGCCAAATTTCACTGACAAATATTAAGCCCAACGCAGCAATTGCACGAATTACGTCCTGAATTATTAGATATTTTTTTGTGTCAAATTTATCTGCTATTGCGCCTGCGAAAGGTGAAAAAATGACATAGACGAACATTTTTATTGTAAATAGGCCCGAAAGAATAAGTGCGGCATTTCTACCTGTTAAATCAAATGCCAATAAACTAATTGCAATAGTTGCAAGGCCGCTTCCTAGTAAAGAGAAATTTTGTGCAAAAAAAAGATTTCTAAAACTTTTTTCGGATAAAACAGAGAGCATTCAACACCTGCATAAAGTATAAAATAAAACTATACTCTAGTTAGTGCTTTTATAAAAAGAAAATTGGTTGCGGGGGCAGGATTTGAACCTGCGAC
This sequence comes from Flavobacteriaceae bacterium, assembly GCA_002714815.1. GTDB lineage: Bacteria > Bacteroidota > Bacteroidia > Flavobacteriales > Flavobacteriaceae > MS024-2A. Next base: position 13,594 of record PAYI01000038.1, read on the forward strand.
CTTCAGGTTATGAGCCTGACGAGCTACCGGGCTGCTCCACCCCGCGATAAGATAATCCCCTAGCTAACACTATCTTGTGTTAAAGGTCAAGAAACAAAAAAAACTTATTCTTCGGTTTCCAGGCCTGTTGGGATTGGAACATTCTCAGGCTGGAGTGTTATACCTGCCCCATCAGCAACACTTTCCAATAACATCCCGAAGTCCTTTTCCAAATTTTCTTTTGCCATTCGTTCGATTCTTCCAGAGTGCTGTTGAACGGCTTGTCTTGTCGCAGCGGTAACTGGCATTGGAACGCCTAATTCCTTACCAGATTGCAATCCCAGATCAAGATCTTTCAATAATAATGGGGTTGTAAATGTTGTTGTCCAATCAAGATTAGTAAATGCATTTGATTTATATTTTGTGAATATTGAACCCATAACTGAGTTATTCATAAAATTTAAAAAAGCATGTCTTGGGACACCTGCTTTTTGTGCAAGTATAGTAATTTCAGCTAAATTCTGTATCACAACACCCAGCATCACATTATGAGCTATTTTACAGAAACGAGCCAGATCACCCTCACCAACATAAGCAACACCTCGTGGTGCTATTGTTTCAAGGTATGGTTTAATAGTATTAAAAACATCTTCAGGTCCTGAGGCAACAATTGATAGGACACCAGCCTTAACCGCTTTACCGTTTCCGCTTACGGGGCAAGATATATATGCGATCCCTTTTTCAGTAAGCCTATCCCTTATTTCATCAGAGTCCTCGGATGAGATCGATGAGCAATCGACAAATATCTGAGAGCCGGTTGAGCCCTTTGACAGAACACCTTTGTCACCAAAATATACTTCCTTTAGATCCTTACCTGTTGACACCATTGTGAATAAAACCTCAACATCATTTAGCTCATCCATATTTTCGACAACAGTTGCGCCATATTCTGATAGCGGGTCTGCTTTTGCCTTTGTTCTGTTCCAAACGCTAATATCTTGTCCGTCTTTCGCAAGACGTCCTGCCATCGGGTATCCCATTCTCCCTGTTCCAACCCATCCTATTTTGTGGCTCATAATTTTTCTCCTTTTTTAAATTTCACTTTGCCAATTATAATCTTCAATTATTGTCTTTACCTCTTTCAAAAAACTTGCAGCGTAAGCCCCATCAAATGCTCGATGGTCAAAGCTCTGGCCCATAACGCCCATCTTCCTTATTCCTATCTTATCTCCATCTTCATCTTCAATTATAACAGGCTTTTTAATAATGCCATCGAAAGACATTATAGCAACCTGAGGAGGATTAACGATGGGCGCTGTGATATATGTCCCCATACTCCCATTATTCGATATTGTGTAAGTGCCCCCATAGTGTTCCTCCTGATCCAGATCATTATTTTGCGCTCTGTCGACTAGATCATTTATTCTATCATTTAGATCTGTAAGTTTATAATTCTCAGCACCTTTTATTACTGGCACAATTAATCCATCAAATTTTAAGTCAACGGCAATTGAGAGGTTCAGAGACTCAGCAACAACAATCTCTTTTTCATTAAAAGTGCTATTTATGAGAGGAAAATGATCTCTTGCAATGGCAATTGCTCTTGCAATGAATGATAAATAAGAAATCTTGAATGCTTTATCTACATTCTTCTCTTTCATCTCAGACCTTACAACATCTAGATTACTATAATTTACCTCAACAGCTTGGAAAGCTTGAGGCACCACAGACCAACTTTGTGATAATCTTTGAGCTGTTGTTCTACGAATTCTATTAAGTGTCACTGACTTATTGTAAATGGTTTCATCAATTACTTGCTTTTTCGTGCTTGATGATATTTGTGATTGGGATGTTATAAAAGTCTCTAAAAACTTCCTATTAACTTTTTTTATATTGTTTGATTTGCAGTAATCCAACAGCTGATCTAGGTTTATACTCGCATTACTCGCAATCCTTTTTGCTAATGGGGTTAGCTTTATTTCACTATTTGGTATTTTAATTGAATTGTAATTTTGCTCAGGTGTAAGTACTTCAGTAAGAACCGAGAACCAATTGGGGGCATCTAAATCTATTTTTTTATCATCATTATTTTTTATTTCCTCAGCCTTTTCCATTTGAGATTTAGTCTCGGTCAAATGAACTGCTTCATGGGCCGCTTCTTTTTTCTCGTTAACTTCAACCTCAAGCTGAGCAGCATCATTAGGATCTTCTCCATCCGAAGCAACTATTGCAACAATCGATCCAACGGATGACGTATTTCCTTCTGCAACAAGAATTTGTGATAATTTGCCATCTGTTGTTGCTGGTATTTCCATAGAGGTTTTATCTGTCTCAATCTCAAATAAAATTTCACCAGATTTGACAGTTTCTCCAACCTTTTTATGCCATTTGGAAATCGTTCCCTCAGTTACTGTCTCACCTAATTGCGGCATTTGGATATTCATTGATAGCACCTATTTATCTTAATACTTCAAGGATCTTGCTGTAAATTCTATCAACTGACGGTATCGTAATATCTTCGAGATTATCCGCTGCGGGAAGTGGGATATGAGGTGTTGTTATCCTCACAGCAGGTCCATCAAGATCCCAAAACAGTTCGTCAACTACTATAGAGACAATTTCGGCACCCCAACCACAGAGCCTTGGGTTTTCTTCCACAGTAAATAGCCGTCCAGTTTTAACCACTGAGTTAGATATTGTTTTCATATCTAAAGGGACAAGAGTTCTAATATCAACAACCTCAACATCAATTCCATGATCAGTCATTAATTTATCTGCTGCCTGAACCGCCCGTGGGACCATTAATGCAAGTGCAACTATTGTTGCATCTTTACCCGGTCGTACTACTTTTGCAGTACCAAGCGTATCAACGTGCTCGCCCTCAGGTACCTCCCCTTTAATTGCATAAAGTGATTTATGTTCAAAAAAAATTACTGGATCCTCATCTCTTACAGATGCAGCAAGTAAGCCCTTTACGTCTGCTGGAGTAGATGGGGCGACTACTTTTATTCCAGGGATTGCCATTGCCCAATTTTCAATTGATTGAGAGTGCTGTGCTCCAAAACGTGAGCCCCCTCCGTTCCCAGTTCTGACAACAAGTGGACATTTCAATTGACCGTCTGACATGTACCGTGATTTAGACATTTCATTTGCCACAAAATCCCAACAAACTGCCAAAAAATCTGAAAACATTATTTCTGCAATTGGTCTCATACCAGTCATCGCGGCACCCATAGCCGCTCCGAGAATAGCTTGCTCCGAAATTGGAGTATCGATTACTCTTTTTGGGCCGAACTTATCAAAAAGACCAACCGTTGCTTTGAAAACACCACCTGCCCTTGCTACATCCTCTCCTATGAAGGCAACCGTTTCATCACGCTCCATTTCTTGTGCAATCCCTGCCGCAACAGCCTCTCTATATGTTAGTTGCGCCATGCCCATCCTCCGTTTGCGTAAACATTCGTTGTTAATATCTCCTCCGGTGGAACTGGTGAATTTTTTGCTTCCTCAGTTGCCTCATCAACAAGCTTTTTTACACTTGCCTCAATCCCATCAATCGTCTTTTGCTTCACTCCGAATTCAATAAGCCTTGAACGGTATCTTGTTATCGGGTCATTATTTTTTTTCCAGTGATCTAGTTCTCCATCAGGTCTGTAAGCACCTGGATCAGCGCGACTATGACCTGATTGTCTGTAAGTTTTACACTCGATCAATGACGGGCCATCACCAGAACGCGCCTTAGAATAAGCGACCTGTGCAGTTCTATAAACCTCATCGGCATCATTACCATCTATAATAATGCTATCCAATCCATAGGCTGAAGCTCTATCAGCCGCTGGATTTTTTACAGCAGTTATTGACTCAATTGGTGTATATTCCATATAATTGTTATTTTCACATACAAAAATAACAGGTAACTTGTATACAACAGCATAATTTAACGCCTCATGGAACGCCCCGATATTTGTTGTCCCATCCCCAAAGAATACAGTTGCGACGTCATCATGCCCCATGTATTGGGCTCTCCAAGCGGAACCAACAGCCATCGGTAAATGCGCACCAATAATTGCATACGAACCCATCACACCCTTGCTGGTATCAGTTAGGTGCATTGAACCACCTTTACCTCTCATTAGACCACAGTCTCGTTGCATCAATTCGCCTAGAACACCAACAACTGATGCGCCTCTGGCAAGCGTATGCGCATGACCTCTGTAGGTGCAAAAGCTTTTGTCATTTTCCTGCATTGCAGTTGCAAATCCGGCCGCAATCGCTTCTTGCCCAAGCGATAAATGACTTGTACCCTTTACCAGATTTTCAAGAAATAAATCATAGGCTCTTTGTTCAGCAACTCGAATAAGATATTGAGAATTATAGAGTTCTAACCTCTTTTTTTCATCAATATCATTATTTTTAAGAGTTTTCTTCTTGGCCATTATATCACCAGCAATTAATATCTATTTGCAATTGGTAATTCATCGGCAGGGAATAATGAAATTACCTTACAGCCTTGATCCGTTACAACCACTTCCTCTTCGATCCTTGCTGCCGAAACACCATCTTTTGCAGGACAATATGTTTCTAATGCAAAAACCATACCTGTTTTTATTTCCATTGGGTTTTCCAATGAAACCAACCTTGAAATGATTGGTCTCTCATGTAGCGCAAGACCAAGTCCATGCCCAAATTGTAATCCAAATGCCTGCATTTCGCTTTCAAATCCAAACTCTTCAGCCTTAGGCCAAGCTTTGGCAACTACATCAGTGGATACACCAGGTTTGATTAGTTCTATAGCTTTATCTAGCCACTCTCTGCACTGAACATAGGCATCATTTTGCTCAGATGTTGCCGTTCCCACATTAAAAGTTCTGTAATAACATGTTCGATAGCCTTGATACGATTGAAGAATATCAAAAAATGCCTGGTCACCAGGTCTAAACATGCGGTCAGTAAAATTATGAGGATGGGGACTACATCTTTCTCCAGAAATCGCATTTATTGCTTCAACATCATCGGAGCCCATCTCATAGAGCATTTGATTTGAAAGCGCAACTATATCGTTTTCCCTAACTCCCGGTTTTAATTCTTCATAAATCATATGATATACACCGTCTACCATTGTCGCAGCTTGATTAAGTAAGGTGATTTCGTCAATATTCTTAATCTCGCGAGCATCCAACATTACTTGCTGACCATCTACAATATTCATTCCGGCATTTTGAAGTTCAAAAAACATTGCGGTTTCTGCTATATCAAGCCCAATTGGCATATCTGCAACCCCGGCTTGTTTCAAATAACTCATTATTTCTTCTGCATGTGATTTCATTAAACCAACAGATGGCGGAACTGTTCCTCTCATTCCAGTCATGCCTGCTAGGCATCTATTTGGGTCGAGCCAGTCACAATTAAGTTGATGGTGAACTGCAGCAGATCCAAAATCCCAAACAAATGGTTCCTCATCACCGGCTAATAAGGCAAACCGGCAGAGTTTATCCCTTTCCCATTCACCAATCTTTGTTCCAGTGATATATCTTATGTTATTTACATCAAATAATATTAATGCTCCAAGACCTGAATTTTTAAGTGCATTTTTTGCACGAGATAACCGATATTTTCGTAAACGCTGAAAATCAACTCTTGTTTCAAAGTCAACCTGCTTAAATCCTGGTGAGGCCAGAGCCCTATCCCATTGCCAATTCTGATTTGCATCTTCTGGTCTTAAAATTCTCGGTGAAAAAACACTTTTATCCGTCATAGTTATTACTTTCTAAAATGATTTAGTATCGATTAATCCCTCGTCTATTTATATATCAATAAATTTGGATTAGTAACATAAAATTTAAAAAAATTACACTGTATATGCGAGTGGAGCCAAAGCGTCTACGTCGGTTACAACATCCAAAATAACGCACTTATTTAGAGCAATTGCCTTTTGAAGTGCTGGGGTGAAGTCTTTTGGATTTTCTACTCTTATTGACTCAGCGCCCATATGCTTGGCAATTTGAGCAAAGTTAACATTATTAAACGTCCACATCTCTCTTGCCTTGTCTGTTTGAGTACCGCCATAGACCCTATCAAATCCCCTCTTTGATTGATTACCTGCACCATTGTTATTTACAACGATCACGGCGTTAATTCCCCATCGGACTGCAGTTTCAACCTCAGCAATATGATACCAAAAACCTGCATCCCCAGTGAAACATACGACGGGTCTATCTGGAACTGCACACTTAACACCCAAGGATGCAGGAAATGCCCACCCAAGGTGCCCGGCTGATCTTATATAACTCTGACCCGAGGATTTTAAATCAAACATTCCTCCCATCCACATCCCGCCATGTCCAGTATCTACAACGACAAAAGAATTATCGGGTAAGTTTAAAGAAAGGTCGTGACAAACCCTTTCAGGTCTAATTGGTATATTGTCTGACTGCAATAATGGACGAAACTCATTATACCAATCCCTGCAGTAGCCTTGAACCTCCTCAACCCATGAAATTCTCTTTTCAACCATAGCTTCATCAGCAAATTTCATCATCTCTGTTAAAGCCATTTTTGCATCTGCCATAATACCAACTTCCAAAGGATAATTTCTGCCCAAGACCTCGGGGTCAATATCTATATGGATGGCTTTTATTCCAATTTTTGGTATCGTCCAAAAATTTGTTACCATACCCCCAAGATCTGTTCCGATAAAAATTGCAAGGTCTGCGGCAAGTACAGATTTATTAGCCGAGCCTCTTGAATAAGTTCCAACCACACCAACATTAAGAGGATTTGTGGAATTTATTACATCTTTACCATTTAGAGAAGTTGCTACAGGAATTTTTAATTTTTTTGAGATTTCATCAATTAAGTCCCCTGCTTTAGACCACCTAACGCCACCTCCAACCACCAGAATTGGCTTTTTTGCATTATTAATAATATCCATTGCTTTTTGTATTTGAACGATATCAGGCCTTGGTCGATATGGTGGAACTGAAGAGATGCTAGCGTCGATAGATGTAGGTATGGTCTCATCAAATGACTCTTGATCTACTTGGCCCTCATTACCTTTAAATTGTAAATGAACTGGCCCCGGCGACCCTGATACAGCAACTCTAAAGGCTTGGTTAAGCATATCAGGGAATCTATTAGCACTATCCACCGTTGCATTTAATTTTGTAACTGGCTCAAATGCTGGTATGTCGTCAACCTCTTGATATGCTTTTTTAAATTTTGTTGCTTGATCACGTCCTCCAGTTAAAGCAATAACTGGTGACTTGGCAAGCCAAGCATCCCTGAGGCCGGCCGCCAGATTTAAAGCGCCAATTATTTGTGCTGCACATACACCGGGTCGCCCAGATGCACGGGCATATCCATCCGCCATATAGGCAGCTGAAGCTTCTCCATGGGCATGAATTCTTCGAATATTTGATATTGTCTCTAATTCAGCCATCGTCGTTCTTAGGACTGCCGGAACGTGAAATATATCTGTAACCCCATAATCATGGAGCATTTTTGCCAATACCTTTGCACCTGTTAATTCATTGCTCATTTCACACCTCTTAGTTACTTAATAGCAATTGGGTTTATTGGGGTACCTACCGCTCCTGTAATTGGAATAGATGGAGCAACTAGTAAGAATTCATATATATTATCTTCAAGACAGTCTTCAGCGAGTTCCTTCAGATAAAACATTTCTCCCATAGTCATACCTTGAATAGGTATTGTGATCCAATGCCATGGTTGATTTATTCCATCTTCACTTTGATTAGGCCTTACCTCACATCCCCATGTATCAGATGCAAGAGCCGCAAGCTCGGTTCTTTGAACCCAATCTATTGTATCAAAACCCATGCCTGGCGCGTCACCGCCTGGGAAACCATCCCATGATTCTCTTTTGAGGCAATCCTCCATTTGGCCTGTTCTCACAATAACAAAGTCACCTTTTTGGACAGACACACCTTGCTTCTCTGCAGTAAGATCGAGATCATCACAAGTTATTGCATAACCGTCATCTAGTCTATCCACACCGAGAGCTCTAGCAACATCCAATAAGATTCCTCTTCCAACCATTTTGTCTCTTGTTTTTTCAATTCCACACTTCTGTGCTCCTGCAGAGGTAACCTCCCTGCAATCATATCCATTCCACATTTTATCTTCATAAAAAACATGTCCGAGCCCATCCCAATGCGTGCATCCGTGCGTTGGTAAAAAAACTGTATCATCTGCTGCCCTAATACCTCTCTGGTCGAGCACACCAGAATAAGCATCTGTTCCGGTTCTCAGCATTGAATGAATTGGATTTGTTCTTCCCATCGCAGGATATTTAGTTTTAGCTCCTTGTGGACCTTTGTAGTCAAAATTCAAAGCTAAAGATATTACTTTTCCTTTTTTTACAAGCTTTGCTGCATTGATAATCTCATCTGTCCCAACATAGTTAAGTGTGCCAATCTCATCGTCGGCGCCCCACTTCCCCCAATTTTTATATTTTTCAGCGGCTTCTGCAATATCTGCCCTTGTTATTTTTTTTTCTTGCATGAATTTCTCCCTATCTATTAATTTAATATTATCGATGATAACCAATCAGCAGTCTGGGTGCGGTATTTGTAAATCCTATTATTTGCTACGTGCGAACCATCCTCTATGTAGTTATATACTACGTCCCCCTTGACTGCTTCAGCAAGCAATTTAGACTCCTCTGGTGGAACAACTCTATCTAAGCCACCCCCCACTATATATAAAGGGCATTTTATATTTTTAGCGCAGCCAGACAAATCCATTCTGCTTGCAAATTCTCTTGCTTCATCCTCAGTGTTACATTTACTTCTGTGAATAAATGCTTCCTTTGTGAGTCCTGGTATTCGATCAAATATATTACTCCATGCAAATGGTCCTGTCAGGGAGATACATGCCTTTAGTCTATCATCATAAGACGCAGCTCTTGGTGCATAATAACCACCAAGACTAACACCCCATATAGCAACCTTATCAGAACTTAAGTCATCTCTTTTTTCAATAAAATCTATGACTGCCGAAACAGGTTCTTCATATTCCGGACATATAGGCACCGAATACTCTGCCTCACCTTGACCAGGTCCATCAAATGCTAGCGTTGCCATACCTCTATCAAGAAATACTCTCTCGTTTGTTTCCATCTCCTCTTTAGCTGAGTCTAATCCCATGCACATAATAACAACTGGTGGGTTATCAATATTTTTTGGCTTTCTAAGATTGCCATACATCGTGAGATTCTTCCAACTTATTTCAATTCTTTCACCAACTGGATCGGCAAGTTCCATAGATTTTTTGTGATATTCAACTGCAAATGTGTGGGTTTTTCTCATTTGCTCGGGATCTTGAACAAATAGAAATTTTCCGAAATGGCAACAAACGGCAGCTGTATTGTAATGTTCGGCCGCGCTTAAATTATAGCCATTAATTCGCGCCTCATCTCCAAGTACCCCATGTATGTGTCCTTTCATTTCCCATTCATTACACCATTCATCCCATTTACTAATCGATGCAGATACATCATTAAAATCAGATAATGGAACACCATTAGAGACAAATCGATATGACCAGTGGGATACAGCTGTGAGCAGTTTTTCGTCTTTATTTTTCATAAAATCAACCTCGTATTTTAAAATAAAAATTCTAAAATAATTTAATTATTTATAGTATATTAAATCTAAGGACAATGGGAAAAAATGTATAAAATAATTGTTGGTGGAAAAATACATCAAAGTGGAATTGATCTGCTAGAGACAGCAAAAAACTTTGAAGTTACTGTTTTGCCTGATTCAAGCCAAGAAACACTTGAAAATAATATCTCTGATGCAGATGGAGTCTTGTTAAGATTGCAGTCTTTTACAAAGTCAATGATCGATAATTCACCAAAACTAAAAATATTATCAAGGAATGGAGTTGGCTATGATCGTATCGATATTCCTGAATTGACGAATAGGAAAATTCCCCTCACAATTGTTGGTGATGTAAATTCAGGCAGTGTTGCAGAGCATACGATTATGTTTATTCTTCATTTATTAAAAAATAGCAAAAAGCATGATGCAATGGTCCGAGGAGACAAATGGAAAGATAGGGATCTGCTAATATCAAATGATTTTGCTGGAAAAAAAATATTAATAGTTGGCTTTGGTAAAATCGGACAAAAAGTTGCAAAAATTGCGCTTGCTTTTGATGCACATGTTAATATTTATGATCCATATATAGATAGTCAAAAAATCTTTGCTGAAAATTATAATTTTTTTGATAAATTAGAAACTGCTATCAAAGACTCCGAGATAATCACACTGCATGCGCCCGGTATGGGAAAACCAATCATTGGCAAGGTTGAGATTGGGTTAATGCAAGAAAATACGATTTTAATAAATACATCGAGGGGTTCCCATGTCGACCTAGACGCTCTCTTGGACGGTTTAAAATCGGGGAAGATTAGAAGTGCAGGCCTTGACGTTTACCCTGAAGAGCCACCGAGCATATCTGAACACAATGTATTTAATCATGAAAATATTTTATTTTCGCCGCATATAGCGGGGCTAAACCGCGACTGCGCTGAGAGGATGGCAATAAATTCTGCTCAAAATATAATTGATTATTTTAACGGAAGGCTGAGCCCTGAATTCGTTGTAAATAACGAAATCTTATGATCTTTGATAATGACCCTTAACTATTTTTTAGGTGAGGATAAACTTGTGATAATAATGAACCTTCACAGTATGTCATTTCATATATTGTAGATGATTGGATTAGTTTAAACCACTCAATTACCCTAGGGCTTGAAGCCCATAAATCTGAACGACCAAGGTCCTGCATACGCACTATGATTGGCATAATGCAAATATCTGCAAATGTGATCGACTTCCCAAGAAGGAACGGACCACCACTCTCTGCTAACCAAACTTCCATACGATTGCAAGTTGCCTCTATTTTTGCTGTAGAGTCATTCATATCTTTTTCAGAAAAACCTGCCCTGCCCATCTTCAAAAGAAACTCCTTTCTCAATGGCTTTGACTCCGCAAGGGCTATGAAGTCTTTTTCGGATAAATCCTGAAAGTGTGGTAAAAATGCCATATTGTAAGATGGTATCCTGACAGATGGTCCTGCAACCTCATCAAAATACCTTATCATAGCTCTCATTCTTGCCGCATTTTCGGGCTCAGGGGGACGAAGGGGATTGTGATTTAAATTAATGTCTTCAAGGTATTCAATTATTACTGAACTATCAATTACTATCTTATTATCATGAACCAAAGCAGGTACAACACCATTCGGATTTATTGACAAATATTCAGGCTTTAGTTGATCACCGGAGAATAAGTCCAAGATTTCCATACTAAAATCTATATTTTTATAGTGTAGAGTATATCGCACCCGTTGACTGCATGTTGATTGCAGTGCGTTGTATAATTTAAAATTTCCAAGACTCATCTATTTTTTATCATAAAGGTCTAAACCGTACATGTAGTTTGCCGCCTTCAGGAATAAGGTTCTATTTACCCCATCAGAATGCAGCCATCCCGCTGCATCTCTTAAAAGTTTTGATACTCCAAACTCTTTCATGTATCCATGCCCACCATGGACTTCCATTGTCCATGTTGCAATTTTCCACACAGCTTGACTTGCCATCGCTTTTGGGAGAGCGCCCAATGTCCAATCCCATCCTTGATCTTGGTTATCAGCTAAGTAGCAAGCTCTATGTGTGTATGATCTTGCGGCATCAAGTAACATTCTCATTTCACCTAACTGAGCTCGAATACCATCGTGTTCAATTAATGGCCGACCGCCTTGTACTCTTATTTTTGCCCATTGCTCAGCTTTTTCGTATAAGGCAACGCCGACGCCTAAACAGCTTGATGCTGCGAATGAGTTGCTTGATGGAAAAAACTTTTGAAGTAATTGAAAACCTTTACCAACCTCTCCGACTATATTTTCATCTGGAATAAAACAATCTTGGAAAATTAATTCGGCATTATTTGCAAGACTTTCACCTAGCTTATCGTGCACACGACCAATTGTAAAACCTTCACGACCCCTCTCTAAGAGAAAACAGGTGGTCCCCTCAAGCATCGGTTTACCCTTCTCTGTTTGAACAAATAAGAGATAATGACTTGCTCTATTTCCGTTTGATATGAAGTGTTTCATCCCATTTATGACATAGCCACCTTCAACTTTTTCAGCTGATGTTCTGAAAGGAGTCGGATATGGTAAAAAATAGTTTGAGGCATTATCAGGCTCAGTTATTCCAATTGCCAAAACAGCTTCAGGATCTTTTGAGTATGGAATTAATGTTCTCTCAGCTTGTTCTTCATTTAGAGCTTTTTCCATTATGGTAGCAAGTTTCATAGTTTGAGCCATAACAACGGACACACCAACATCACCGACCGCCAACTCCTCAACAACCATCGCAGTAGTAAGTGAATCCAAACTTAGACCGCCATATTTTTCAGAAAGCGTCATTGTTCGGAGGCCAAGTTTATCTGCTTCTTTTACTATTTCTCCACAATATCTCTCTTCAGGGGTTGCTTTTCCATCAAGGTCGACTGCGACAGGTTTGACCACGTCATCGACAAATTTCTTTACTGTTTCTAATATTGCTTTTTGCTCTTCTGTCTGAATAAACATTTCATGCATTGGTTGTGTTCCCTTAAAATGAATTTTTTATCATATATATATAGTAATTTCTTTTGCAGAAAACAAACGAAAAATAAATTTGACATAAAGTTAAAAGCTGATATTGATTCTAACTTGGGATATCATGAAAATTAGAGAATATTTCTATATGGAGGTGTTTAAATGCGCAATAAATATCACATATCAAGAAGAAATTTTTTAGCGGGTTCATCTGCTACCGCAATCGGCCTCACCTTAATGCCATTCAGCCTTGGAGCCAACGACCAAGATCAACTTAATTTTTATAATTGGGATGATTATATTGGAGAAGATACATTATCGGACTTTGCAAGTATCACGGGAGTTAAAACAAACATAGATTTCTTTGCTGATAATGATGAATTATTTTCAAAACTAAGAGAGGGAAATCCTGGATATGACATCATTGTTCCATCAGATATTTACGTAGAAAAAATGACCAAAGCAGGTATGCTTGATAGGATCGATCAAGATAAAATATCAAATATGGGGAATATTGATGTAAATTTTTTAAATCCGATATTTGACCCTAACAGAGATTATTCCATACCATATATGTGGGGTACAATCGGTATAGGGTATAACAAAAAACAGTTGCGCAATACTCCAAACTCGTGGTCACACATTTACGATTCAGAAATATATTCAGGAAATATTTCACTTTTATCGGAAGCGACAGACGTTATTGCCTGCGCACTTAAGTATTTAGGCTATTCCGCAAACACTAAAAGCACAAAAGAATATAAAGAAGCCGAGGAGTTATTAATCGCACAAAAGAAGCATATCAAAGTTTTTGCTGAAGATAATGGTCAAGATTTACTTGCATCTGGCGACGTTATCATGGCTCAAGAATATAACGGGGACATCGCACAAGTGATGCTCGAGGATGATAATATCAGCTACATCGTCCCAAAAGAGGGTAGTATAATTTGGGAGGATTGCCTTTGCATACCCAAAGATGCCCCTCATAAGGAGAATGCTCACAAATTTATTGATTTTATTCTGCGTGCCGATATTGGGGCGGAGCTTGCTGATTATATTCAGTATGCAACTCCAAATAAAGCCGCAAAAGACCTAATGGATGATGAATATAAATCAAACCCTGCTATATTTCCAGCAGATGAAACTGTAAAATTATGCGAAAATATGCTTTATCAAGGAGAAGAAGTAAGTAGGATGATTCAAGACACTTGGACCCGTATACTTGCCTCGTAAGTAAATAATGACTCAATTTGAAAGACATAATGATGGCTAGGTGGGCTGTGAGGAGCAAATTTTTCCTCCTCCTGCTTTTGCCTGGCCTGTCATGGCTCTTTCTCTTCTTTTTAATTCCATTGTTTATTGTTTTTTCGATGAGCTATGGTCAAAAAGTAAACATTATTGATATTGACTATAACTGGACTCTTATAAATTACGCGCGTGCAACCGATGGCGTTTATTTTTTTACATTATTTAAATCTGTAATTATAAGTTTTATAACGACTTTTCTCTGCTTATTAATTGCAATACCCGTTGCTTTTTATATCAGTTTCTCCTCTGTAAGAATAAAATCAATTTTGCTAGTTTCTATATTGCTTCCACTTTGGACTAATTTACTAATCAGGACATACTCGCTTATCGCATTACTAAGAACAAAGGGACATGTTAATAATGCACTCGAGAACTTGTGGGAGTCTGCAAATTACTTCTTAAATTTGTTTCGTTTGGCTAACCATAATTTGATTGGTGAAAGCTTTACGCCTCTAAGTTTGATGCATAATAATTTTTCCGTAATCCTTGGATTAGTATACATTTACGTGCCGTTTATGATAATTCCAATTTATCTAGTATTAGAGAAGATCGACAGAAATATACTTGAAGCCAGTTATGATCTTGGAGCAAATCATAAAGTAACTTTTTTCAAAATAATCATGCCTAATATCAGTGTTGGAATAATCTCTGGTATAATATTGGTATTTATACCCTGCCTTGGCTCGTTTATTATACCAGAATTATTAGGCGGCGCAGACTCACAAATGATTGGAAATATAATTGAGAGACAATTTAAATCTGCAAATGACTGGCCTTTTGGATCAGCTTTATCATTTATTCTGATTTATATAACAATAATAATCTTAGGTGTAAGATACGTTTATTCAAAACTTTACTCACGCCTCAATCAGAAAGGTGTTTCATGAGCAAGAGAATAAGACATTACACACCAATCAATTACACAAAAAACAATACCCTAAAGATAATAACATTTATATTTCTTGTAATTTTATATCTACCCATAATTAATTTAATTATGTTTAGCTTCAATGACTCAAAGCGAAACATTGTGTGGCGAGGATTTACCAGCAAGTACTATGAAAAATTGTTCGAAAATGAGATGCTGTTTCTTGCTTTTTCAAATTCTATAACAATTGCAATAACCTCAACAATAATTTCAACCTTTTTAGGCCTAACAACTGCAATTGTACTCTGGAAATTCAATTTTTACTTAAAAAAATATTATGATATTGCGTTACTATTTCCCATCATAATTCCAGAGATATGTATGGGTATTTCCATGTTAGTTTTCTTCAGTTATATTAACTGGCCAAATTTCCAATTATGGCCATTTACCCTATCAAGTATTATCATCGCACATGTCTCCTTCATTTTTCCATTTGTTGCAATTATAATCAGAGGAAGATTATCAATGTTGAATAATGAAATTTTAGAAGCGGGCCTGGATCTTGGTGCAAATAAATATCAAGTAATCAGAAAAATAATAATCCCATTTATGAGTCCTGCGCTTGTTGCCTCTGCTCTTCTGGCTTTTACACTATCACTTGATGATTTTGTTGTTACCTTTTTTACATCAGGCCCAAATAGCGTAACACTACCGGTTAAAATCTACTCGATGGTCAGATTTGGAATTAGCCCTGAAATAAATGCTATATCAACATTACTAATTTTAATAATTATAATTTGTACTTATTTTACAATAAGATTTCTATCTAAAAGTAATAGAGAGATCATAAAATGACAGAGAAAAAGACTACCATTGAACTAAAAAAATTAAATAAAAGGTTTGGGGATATTGTTGCTGTTAACGATGTATCATTGAAGATCTCTGAAAATGATTTTTTTACCATATTGGGTCCCTCCGGATGTGGAAAATCCACTATCTTAAGATTAATAGCTGGTCTTGAAGTTCAAGATACTGGTGCTGTTATGATAAATAATAAGGACTGCAGTTTTGTCCCAGCAAACGAGAGGCCTGTTAATATGGTTTTTCAATCATACGCATTGTTCCCGCATCTAAGCGTACGAGATAATATAGAATTTGGCTTAAAATTAAAAAAAATAAACAACATAGACAGAAAAACAAGAGTTGAAGAAATACTCGAACTTGTAAAAATGAATGGTTATGATTTCAAGCTACCATCAGAACTTTCGGGTGGCCAAAGACAAAGAGTTGCCCTTGCACGAGCAATTGTTAATAAACCCAAAATTGTACTTTTAGACGAACCACTCTCAGCATTGGATGCAAATTTGAGAATGGAAATGCAACAAGAGCTTGTTAATATTCAACGCGATCTGAAAATGACTTTTATGCTTGTGACCCATGATCAAGACGAAGCGCTCTCAATATCATCAAAAATTGCAATCATGGAAAATGGGAAAATTATTGAGACAAATACTGCAACAAATATGTATGAATATCCATCAAAAAAATTCAGTGCAGAGTTCCTCGGACGCATAAATATTATAGAAGGCGCCACATCTGTAATTAATAATAGAATACTTTTTAATAGTGATACATTTGGAAAAATTAATATTAAACAAGATATTAAATTACCGAAAGATGGTGTGCTTGGAATTAGACCTGAAAAAATAATCATTGAGACTGGGCTTAATAAACAAAAGAACAGAGTTAGCATGAACGGCATAATTACTAATTGGACTTATTATGGTGATGTGAGCTACATTACGATTGAACTGAAAAATAAATCTAAAGTTTATATCAATGTCCAAAACATCCATAGGAACTCATTACAGGAGCTAAATATAGGAAAAAAACTGTTCGCTTCATTCGATATAAGTGATCTTATAATTTTGGAAAAGTAATACTTTCCTATAATAGAAATTTTGCTATAGTATTTAAATTCAAAACAAGATTAGGAATGGGAAAATGTCGATATTTGATACTGAACAGGTAATTGCAATTGAGGAACATTACATAGATCCGAATATTACAAAACTTCAAGAAGAGAGCACTAAGAATACCAAAATAAGAAATCCTAAAATGGTGGCAAGGATGGAAGATTTTGGTGGTGAAAGAATTGAAGAAATGGATGCAGCAGGCATTGATGTCCAAATACTATCGATAGCGCCTCCTGGCATTCATAATTTACCTGGTGATGTCGCGGTTGATGCAGCCAAAATGACAAATGATTACTTAGCGAAGAAAATATCAGAAAACCCAAAAAGATTCAGAGCCTTTGCTTCATTGCCAATGCAAAACCCAGAAGCGGCAGCGAAAGAGCTCGAGAGATCAGTAAAAGATCTGAACTTTGTTGGTGGCATGATTCACGGCCTAACTAATTCAAAATTTGACGATGGAAAGGAGTCTTGGCCAGTATACGAGACTGCTGCAAAACTTGATGTACCGATATATCTACACCCTGGTATGCCTCATCATGAAGTAAGAAAAACCTACTATCAGGACTACACAGAAGAGTTTGCTTTATTTCAACAAGCTGCATGGGGATATACTGTAGAAACTGCAACAATGGCGATTAGACTTGTTCTCTCAAGAGTATTCGAGAAAATACCAAATCTTAAAATTATTCTAGGTCATCTTGGAGAGACCTTGCCTTTCTTGTTATGGAGAGTTAATCACAACTTAAAAAGACCAGGCAATGCTCCAATAGAATTTAGAGAGGTTTTTTGCAATAATTTTTATGTTACAACAAGTGGTAATTTCTCTGATCCAGCATTATTATGCTGCATGCAAGAAATGGGAGTAGATAGGATATTATTTGCCATAGACTGGCCTTTTATAGACAATAAACTTGGTGCAGATTGGTTTGAAAATATCTCAATATCAAGAGAGGATAAAGTTAAGATATTGAACGGTAATGCATCTCGGATATTTAAGTTATAATATTGGATATACCCAAAAATTAGAGTTCTGGGACATCCAGACCTATTCCTACAACCTCGTCTTCAATTGGAACTCTAAATGCATCATTAAATAAATTTAGGGAGACCATAACCGTCGCTGTCAGTGCAATCTCAACCATTTGCTTTGGTGAGTAGTGATTTTTAAAATTATCAGCGACTTTATTTGGAATATTCGACGCATCAATCATCATATGGTCCACGAAACTGAGAGCTGCCTTCTCTGATTCTGTAAATGCTTCGTGGCTGTCTGAGTCCTGAATATTCTTAATTTTATCTTCTTCAACACCCAACCTTCGTAAGTGCTCTATTTGGTGAGTCGAACAATAAAAACATGTATTCCGTGTAGCAACTTTGTATCTAATTAGCGCTTTAAATGGTTTAGGAAGTTCACCCAGATCCCATGTTGATTGCCAGTAGTTGCGAGATGCCATGCCAAAGTCATCAGAATGAGCCATTGCCCTCGCGCTATTATTAATCCTTGAACTTCCTTTCGCCTCATTTAGGTCTTTGATCAGTGACATAAATTGAGTACTGAACTCGTCGTTGGATAATAATGGAACAATTGTATTTGCATTCAAATTCTTATCAAGTTGACTTTTCATTTTTTTCTCCCTTTTACACCGCGCTTGGCATTCGAAGATATTCACTTCCATCTAGTTTCACAATTATAGAGACTGGCTTATTTAATTTCAATGCCTTCTTAATTCCATTAACTAATTCCGTAACATTATTAGCTTCTATGGCATCTATTCCAAAACTCTCAACAATTTTTTTGTAATCAATTTTTTCAAAGCTCGTTGACTCAGTATTATATCCTTTCTTTAGCTGCTTAGATTTTACTTGTGTCAACCCATTATCAACCATTATTACTTGTATCATTGCAACATCTAATCGCTTCCATGTTGCCAGCTCCCCAGCATACATCAGGAAACCACCATCGCCAACAAATGAAATGACAGGCGATTTTGGTAATGCCATTTTAGCTCCCATTGCAGCACCAAGGGAAAAGCCCATCGGAGAGAGACCATTTGACACAAAATATTTTAAAGGTAAGTTCGTTAACCATGCTTGGGATGCAAGTGATTTATGAGCCCCAGCATCTGCAGCTATTATGGTGTCTTCTGGAACAACCTTCCTGATCTCTTTGTATACTGCTTGTGGTGCTATTCCGCTTGACTCTCTATATTCTGAACTTATGCCTAACTCAAAATTATGAATCTTATCAAAGCAATCCCTCGCTTTTTTTAACCAGCCTAAATCCGTTACCCTTTCCCCTAACAAATTCTGAAGTGAGCTTAAAGTATTGGCCATATTACCTTTTAACCCAACACTCACTGGTTGAAATGTTCTATCATTCACATCAGCGTCGTCGATGGATATAATTGGCACTTTTGATTTGTATGGTCTGATAATATCCCAGCCATCCAAACCCACCGTGATAATTAAATCAGCCTCTTTAAGCATCTCATCGATAGGAGTCCCAAACCAACCATACATACCTAAATAAAGTTTATCATTGCATGGAATATTACCTACTGCCTGAAGGGTTACGCATGCTGGTGCATTAATTTTGTGTATAAACGACAGTAATTCGTCTGATATTTTCGATGCAACAGAGCCAACCCCAGCAACAACAATTGGTTTTTTGGATGCAGTAATCAAATCGTTTGCTTTATTTAAGTATTTTTTATCTATGGTTCTTGATTTATTCGTGCTCGTTATTGTTCCGTCAATTTCAGAGTCATCCATATCGATCTCACTTATTGCCTGCACTGGTGATATTGGTAAGTACACAGCACCTGGGCGTGGATCCATCGCTAAGTTATATGCCCTATCTAAAAGTGTGGTTACATTAGCTGATGTTATCTCTTCAGATAGTTTTGTAATCAGCCCACCAAATGCAACCAATGGGACCTCCTGATGAGGATTTTTTGATAAGAGTTCAGGGTCTATTATTGCAGAGAAAACAATTATTGGACGACGGTCAAGGTGAGCTGATGCTATACCCGACGCAAGATTTGTTATGCCTGGGCCTTTAGTTACAATTACAACACCAGGTACACCTGTAATTTCACCATACGTTGACGCCATATATGCCGCTGTGTTCTCATGATGGGTCAAAACATAGTTTATGCCCTGATCAGAGAATGCATTGATTAAATTAATTGTATCACTGCCGGGTGTCCCAAATACCTGCTTCACGCCTCTCTTCTTTAGGTATTTCGCAATAAAATCACAAGTATACATTATTTCTCCTCTATTAGTTTACCGATCGGGGCACCATTATCTGAATATATATTGAGGGTATCACCCACTTGTGCAACATCATCAATCCCAGCTGTTATATAAATACCCAATGCTGTCTCTATATTTGCAATCTTTCTTGGCTTCCAATCCTTTTGCCCAAGCATATGCCGAATGACGGAGATTTCTTGTACTTTTCCCTCATTGATACTTACCGCGTCGAAATCAGTACTACCACACTCTGAACAAAAATACTTTTTTGGGAATGTAAATTTATTGCAATTACTACACTTTTGAATAAATAATTTTTCCATTTATATTGCCTCTAATATTGTTGCTGCAACGGTTCCGCCATGCCTATATAAGGTCATCCCATAACCAGTGGCAATTCCAAAATTTACATTATTTAGTTGTCTCTCACCAGCCCTATTTTGTAGCTGTAAAACAACTTCACCAATTCCATTCAATCCCCCGGCCATTCCACCTGGTTGACCCGCTGAAAGCATACCACCCCATGTATTAACCGCTTGAGTCTGCTTTTCCATACCCTCAAGATAATCCCTAAACTTTTCATTTTTTATTATNCCGAGGTCATNCAACTGCGCGAGTACAATTGCTGGGTAGTCATCATAAATGCTCAGCACACCAATATCCTCNGGNACTAATTTCGCCGTTTCAAAAAGCTTATCTTTAAAAGTTGAAATGCCTGTTACTGTTCCATCACCCTCTTGATTTTCATAGTTAAAACTTTGTTCAAATGCTCTAATTCTGACCTGCCTTTCAATTCTTTCATTTTGGTTTCTTGAGATTATTATTGCATAAGCACCAGCAACAACAGGTACGCAATCATACCTACAAAGGGGATCCGCGACTAAGGGAGCATTGTTATATTCTTCTTTTGTTAATTCCTTTTGATAAACAGCATATGGATTTTTTGATGCCCAATTACGCTGAGATACCAAGAGATTTGCATAATCACTTTTTTTTAAATTATACTTCTTCATTTGCCTTGAGGTAACCAATGAATAAACCCCATTTGGGCCACCATGGCCAAGTGGCGCAAGATGATCTCTTGTAGCGCTGTTGTATGAATTAGCGATTTTTGCATATCCTGAAAGTCCTGTTGCATCTCCTGCTAGTATCAATATATTATTGGCATCTCCTGTTTTAATCGCACGAGACGCGTGCCCTAACATATTCATTGCAGAAGAGCCACCATTTGTGTCTTGGAGTAACCAGTTCAAACTGAAGCCAAATCGCCAAGCTATATCAATCGCGGAGTCCGGAGTAATAGAAAATGATGCAATAGCGAGACCGTCTATTTCTTTGTGCTTCAGATTCGCATCCTGTAAAGCATCCAATACAGCATCTTTCATGAGGTTTTGGACTGTTTGTTCATCATTTGGATGTCTTGTGTAAATAGACTGTCCGACACCAATAATTCTAGGATCAAACATTGATTCTTAATTTACTAGATATATTGGAATTTCAGAATGAAGCATGAGGTGCCGAGTGGCGCCGCCAAATATAATTTCTCTCAGACGACTTTGAGTGTAAGCGCCCTTTACTATAAGATCAGCATCAACAGATTTACTAAAATCAAGTATGGCATCACCTATCTTTTTTTCATCACCTGATATTGTTATAGGCTTAGCATCTATTCCATGAGAAGCTAAGAGTTCAGCAACCTGCTCACCGCTGGGGCCATCAGTAATAACCTTTTCCACAGTCAAAATTGTGACATTATTCGCTTTCTTTAGTATAGGTAAAGCAGCAAAAACGGCTCTTGAACTTTCAGTTGTACAATTCCAAGAGATTACAACTTCTTTACCAATATCAATCTGCTTATTCATTGGTATCAGCATTACTGGTCTACCACCATCAAATAATATCGTTTGAATAGAACTTAAGCTCGCACTTTGTAGCTCTTGATAGGGTCTCGAGATAATAACTACATTATACACCCTGGAGAGATCTCCCAAATATTTCTGATTCTCAAGCTCCTCAGATAGCCACTTATATTTTAGATCATCCAAATCACCGTCACTCTTTTTCAAGGTATTTATGTGATCTATAAACTTCTCTTTATATTTTATTGCCTCTTCCTTGTTTTCATCGTGATGCAAGGTGTCAAAAACTATTGAACCTTCCTGCGCAATAAAGCTATCTATTCTCTGATGAATGGCAACGCCACTTACGCTAGAATTGTATTTCTTGGCAAGAGAAACTGCACAATCTAATAGGTGGGGTATTGTCTCGATATATTCGAAAGGTAATAATATATTTCTCATCTTAATTTCTCATCCTTTACAGACCTTTCATCAGGTCGTTTACATCAATTGGAAGTTCAAGCTCTCTTCCAGTCTTTGATGATAAATCCATAGCCATAGTTAAGACTAAATTTCGGTGGCCTTCTTCTGCGGTCGCGTGCGGCGTATCTTTACCGAGGTATATTCTGCTAAACCAAGAATTTGTTTCCTCTCTCATTGGACCCCACAGATCACCATTATAAATATCACCAGGAGGAAAGCTTGTGAGAAAGTCAACATTTCTTGTAGCCTCTATTTGCAATCCTTCCGGCCTGTATGCGGGTCCCTGATTGAATTCTGTCGCCAAAATTACATCTCTATGGGTATCCTCAATATCGATAACACCCTTTGTGCCAACAACACCTATTTCAAGTCCGTATACTGCACCCGGCCAAACTTTTGGGAGCGCCCAACAAATATTCATGCTAAAAATTGTACCGTCTTCCATTGTAAAAACACCGAATGTTGCATCTTTGGTTCCGAGCTCAGCCATGATTTTTTCTGTTGATCGTGCAAAAATTGAGACAGGCTTGGCTTGATCTCCAAGCATCCATAAAGCCATATCTAAACTATGAGTACCTGAGACAACCATAGGTGTTAAATGTCTCCTATCTTGAGATAGTCTAACTTCCCCAGTTGGAGCCATTTTATTCATAAACGCTCTGACCACAACAGCCGTTGCCTCACCTATTTGTCCATTATTTATTCTTTCTTTTACAGCTAGGAAGCGTCTTCTAAATCTTTGTGTATAGCCAACAACCGCATCAACTCCCGCTTCTTGGATTGCATTCAGAACCTTAAGGGACTCAACAGCATCTGTTGCCAGTGGCTTTTCAATAAGCATTGGGAGTCTTCTCTCAACAGCTGAAAGTATTGGTTCTACATGGCTCCAAGTTGATGTGGCGATAATTACTGCATCAACCTCAGGTCTCTCAATTAACTCTCTAAAATTTGTTGTAAAGAAATCTGCTTTTATATCGTCTTTTAACTTTAATCCAAGATCTTCATTGATATCGGATAGTCCAATCCATCCAATCCCAGGGTATTCTTTGGCGAGCGTTGAACGCATCCTACCAACAACACCACAGCCAACAACTGCTAAACCTAATTTCTTATCGCTCGCCATATTCATACCCCTTTTTAATGGTTTTATTCTACTCAAAAATCTTAATTATTCAATTCATTTAAATTTATTAAGAGTCAGAATCTCTTGTTTTCTTCTTGTATTTTCTATATAGGTCTGGTCTGTTCTTTTCTGTAGTAAGAAGTGACTGGTTATATCTCCATTTACTTATTGCCCCATGATCTCCCGATAAAAGCACATCGGGTATTTTCAATCCACCATAATCTCTTGGCAATGTGTATTGGGGATATTCTAACAGCCCGTCCTCATAGCTTTCGTTCTCTGTAGAAGCTTGTGTACTAAGCACGCCATCTAATAATCTTACACAAGAGTCAATTATATTGATCGCTGCAATATCTCCATTTGTGAGAATATAATCACCAATTGATAGCTCCAACGCTCCGGTTGACTCAATTATTCTTTGGTCAATTCCTTCAAATCTTCCGCATAAAAAGATCAGCCCATCTTTTCTTATCAGATCTTTTGTTATTTTCTGATCGTATTTAATACCTCTTGCCGCTGGTACAATTAATGGCCTTGTATCACCGCTTTCTCGCATATTATTAATGATTGGAAGCACGATATCTGCTTTCATAATCATGCCCGGTCCGCCCCCTGCTGGAGACCCATCGATCTTAACTTTCTTGTTATTTTTTCTCTTTTCTAACGGGATTATTTCAAGGCTCCATTTTCCATCAGCCAGGGACTTACCAATGTTACTGTACTGAAGTGGCCCAGGGAATATCTCAGGCGTTGTTGTGATTATAGATATTTTCCATGTAATGCTACTCATCTCAGATCAGCCCTACCCTATTTTACCTGGTATAAATTCTAACAATAAAATACACGTTTATTGGTCTGATTGATATAGATAATTAATCTGATTATGTGATGGATATAATTATTTTTCTTTATCTTCAGCAGGTTCATCTGCAGGTGCTTCTTCTGCGGCAGGTTCCTCTGCGGGTGCTTCTGCGGGTGCTTCTTCTGCGGCAGGTTCCTCTGCGGGTGCTTCTGCAGGTGCTTCAGCAGGTGCTTCTTCTGCGGCAGGTTCCTCTGCGGGTGCTTCTACAGGTGCTTCAGCAGGTGCTTCTTCTGCGGCAGGTTCCTCTGCGGGTGCTTC
>PAYI01000039.1 GCA_002714815.1 Flavobacteriaceae bacterium
AGATGAGATTTCTTTTAAGGGTCGTAGNAGACTANTACGTTGATAGGTCACAGGTGTAAAGGCAGTAATGTCATAGCCGAGTGATACTAATTACCCGTAGGTCTATCGTGGCACTTTTTCTTTAANAACTTGTAACTATNAATTTTTTATGAAAANATTTATTCTTTGCATTTTTTCGATATGTCAACTCATTATGTAGCGCTAAACGTTACNANAATTAAGGTGGTTATAGCAGTAGGGCTCACCTCTTCCCTTTCCGAACAGAGAAGTTAAGCCTACTNGCGCAGATGGTACTGCCANTGGTGGGAGAGTATGTCGCCGCCTTCTTCGAAGACCCTTTAAGTTTTNTTAAAGGGTCTTTTTTTTGAAACAAAAGATTGTATTTTTAATCTATGAAATTTCTTTTTGGTTTTTTCTTTTTTAACTTTTTTCTGACTTTTGGACAAAAACTAGATCGCTCTCAANTAATTATTCCACCAAAACAAGTTGTCCAAATTCANTATCCTTTATATAAGAGNTGTAGTGTTAAAATTTGGAATAAGTCGAAGTTTAATNTAGTTGTTTCANCTCGTAACCGAAAGACTGATTCTATNTATAAAGGTTTTAGATTAGAAAAAGGTAGTTCAGNATCNTTNATATTAAATCAAGGCATTTATCTTCAATTTCAAAATCCTAATTTTACTGCATTAAAAGTAGAATATACATTACAAAATGNCNCAGGNAGTAAACTGNCATCAATAAAACCTCTACANCTTCAAAGGGCATTTTATTTAGAAAATAATACCGCTCAAAATATTCCTTTGAAAATCCCTGGANTTATGAATCCNACNCTTAGGCCTTTTTCACGAAGTGGAGTTGATNTAGCCAATGGNCAAAAAATATTTATTGANCTGAATGGTAAACAAATTCTAATACTTACTGTTTCCGATACTATTAAACATGGAGCNAGGTTAGANCTNGNAAATCTTATAAATAAAGCGATAAACAGTGAGTATAAATAATTNACTTTAAAAACNACTTTTATTTTAAATAAANAAAATACTCACAAAATAGGGGNNGCTTTATATNTTTTTAAAAATTTTAATANAATNCAGANAAATCACCTTCCTTATTTTTTTGNGGCANTGCAGAAGTTCCCATTAAATGTNTATCCACTTGATAAGCTGCTTCACGACCTTCTGAAATTGCCCAAACAATTAAAGATTGNCCTCTACGGCANTCTCCTGCNGTNAAAATAGATTTNTTGTTGGTTTGATAGTTGTTTTCTCCCTTAATATTNCCTCGTTTATCAAAGTTNAGTCCAAATTGTTCNGGTAANCTTTTTTCTGGACCCGTAAATCCAAGTGCAAGNAAAGCTAAATCGCAAGGCCATTCTTTTTCTGAANCTACTTTTTCTATTAGNTTCGGTCTTTCACCAGGATTTTTTTTCCATTGAACCTCTACGGTTTTNAGNGCTTTAACATGTCCTTTATTATTTCCAANAAATTCCTTTGTCAATATGCTCCATTCTCTATGGCTTCCTTCTTCNTGAGAAGAAGAAGTNTTGAGTTTAAAAGGCCAGTATGGCCAAGGATGTTCATCNGTNCTACCATCTGCTGGTTTNGGCATGATTTCGAAATTNGTTACACTTTTTGCTCCATGTCTGTTNGANGTGCCTATACAATCTGAGCCNGTATCACCACCTCCAATAACAACNACATCGCGTCCTTTTGCNAAGTATTTTGTATTGTGCTCATATTGCCCATCAACTACCTTGTTGTTGTGAGGAAGAAAGTCCATAGCCTGAANGATCCCTTCNAGANCTGCTCCCGGAATCGGCATTTCTCTTTTAATTGTTGAACCAGTAGCAAGTATAATAGCATCATATTTTTTTTCAAGATNTTTAGCAGAAATAGTTTTTCCAACTTCAACATTGCATTTAAAATCAATACCTTCTTTTTTAAGGATATCTAAACGCCTGTCAATAATATTTTTTTCCATTTTAAAATCAGGAATTCCATAACGAAGGAGTCCTCCAAGTTTATTATCCCTTTCAAAAACTGTAACAAGATGACCGGCACGATTCAACTGTTGTGCTGCAGCTAGCCCAGCAGGTCCAGACCCTATAATAGCAACTGTTTTACCAGACCTTGACTTAGGTAATTCAGGTTTGATCCAACCTTCATTAAATCCACGCTCTACTATATATTTTTCGATAAGTTCTATAGATACTGGCGGATTTACTATACCCAATACACAAGCTTCTTCGCAGGGTGCAGGACATAATCTTCCTGTAAATTCTGGGAAATTATTGGTGCTATGTAATATTTTTAATGCGCGTTCCCATTCATTATTGTAGACAGCATCATTAAAATCAGGAATCAAATTACCTAATGGGCAACCACTATGACAAAAGGGCACTCCACAATCCATGCATCGTGCTCCTTGTTCTTGCAATTCCTCATTTTTTGGAGCAAGCGTAAATTCGTTGTAGTTTTTAATTCTTTTTTTTGGCTCGATAACTGACTCTTTGAGACGTTCATATTCCATAAAACCCTTTATCTTACCCATCTCAAAATGATTTTTCAAGTTTATCGTTAGCCAACATTTCTAAAGCAAGTTTATAATCGGTGGGCATTACTTTTATAAAGTTTTTATTTGAATTATTCCAATCTTTTAAAATTTCAATCCCTTTTGGACTTTTAGTATATTCTACATGATTAATAATAAGATCTTTAATAGTTTTTAAATCACCATCTTGAAGATCTTCTAATTCTACCATTTCAAGATTAAATTTTTTCTCGTCAAAATTCCCATCATTGCTATATAGGTATGCAATTCCTCCACTCATACCTGCTGCAAAATTTCTACCAAAATCACCAAGAATAAGTGCAATTCCTCCCGTCATGTATTCACAACCGTGATCTCCTATTCCTTCAACTACAGCATTTGCACCTGAATTTCTTACACAAAAACGCTCTCCTGCAATTCCATTTATGTAGACCTCACCTTTAGTTGCCCCATAGAGTGCTACATTTCCAATAATAATATTTTCATGTGGAACAAATTTAGATTTTTCTGGAACCTTTGCAACTAGTATGGCACCGGAAAGACCTTTTCCAAAATAATCATTCACTGTACCTTCAATTTTCATCGAAAGGCCATGAGTTGCAAATGCCCCAAAGCTTTGACCAGCAGTACCAGTAAAATTCAATTTAAGAGTGTCTTTTGGTAATCCAGCTGCACCATAGATTTTTGAAATTTCATAACTTAGAATTGCACCAATTGTACGATTTGTATTTTTAATATGATATTTTAATTCTTGCTTTTTCTTGTTAATTATTGCAGGTTTTGCATCTTTCAAAATTTGGATGTCCAGAACGTTTTTTAAGTTGTGGTCTTGTAATTTTGTATTACGTTCTTTTATTTGTTTAGGAACTTCAGGCTTATGAAGTATATTCGAGAGATCGATACCCTTAGCTTTATAATGATTTATTGCCTTTTTCATATTAAGCTTTTGCGACTGACCGACCATTTCATCTACTTTCCTAAAGCCTAAATCTGACATTATTTGTCTCAATTCCTCTGCTATAAAATGCATGTAATTTATCACATGTTCAGGCTTTCCTTTAAAGTTTTTTCGCAATTTTGGATCTTGAGTAGCAATTCCTACAGGACAAGTATTAAGATGGCATGCACGCATCATAATACAACCTGAGGCAATAAGTGGAGCAGTGGAAAATCCAAATTCTTCAGCTCCTAATAAGCAAGCTATAGCAACATCTCTTCCAGTTTTCATCTGACCGTCGCATTCTAAAACAATACGACTTCTAAGGTCATTTATTACTAAAGTTTGTTGTGCTTCTGCAATACCTAGTTCCCAAGGAAGTCCAGCGTGTTTTAAAGAGGTTAATGGAGATGCTCCAGTTCCACCATCGTAACCAGATATAAGAATTACATCTGCTTTTGCTTTAGCTACTCCAGCAGCAATAGTTCCAACCCCTACTTCAGAGACAAGTTTAACGTTGATTCGTGCTTCTCTATTCGCATTTTTTAAATCATAAATTAATTGTGCTAAATCTTCAATTGAGTATATATCATGATGAGGAGGAGGGGAAATGAGACCAACATAAGGTGTAGAATTTCTAACTGAAGCTATGTAAGGATTAACCTTAGGCCCTGGAAGTTGACCACCTTCTCCAGGTTTTGCTCCCTGTGCCATTTTTATTTGGATTTCCTCAGCAGTGCTTAAATAATGACTTGAAACACCAAACCGTCCAGAAGCTACTTGTTTGATAGCTGAATTTTTAAAATTTCCGTTTTCATCAGGATTAAATCGTTTTGGGTCTTCACCTCCTTCTCCAGAATTACTTTTTCCTCCAATTCTATTCATTGCAATTGCAAGATTTTCATGAGCCTCTTGACTGATTGATCCTAAAGACATTGCACCTGTCTTAAAACGTTTTACAATTTCTGTCCAGGGTTCTACCTGATCTATGGGTACAGGGTCGTAGCCTGAAAATTCGAATAAACCCCTAAGGGTCATTAATTTTTCGTTCTGATTATTAATCATTTTTGAAAACGCTTCATAACTCTTAGGGTTATTTTGTCGGACTGCCTGTTGCAATGAGGCTATGGTAGAAGGATTGACAACATGTGCTTCACCGTCTCTTCTCCATCGATAATCCCCACCAATTTCTAGTGGTAACCCAAGTTTGGACTCATGTAAAAAAGCTTTACTATGCCTTTGACTGATTTCTTTTTCTATTTCATATAGGCCTATACCTTCAATGCGAGTAGGTGTATAACAGAAGAACCTGTCTATAATTTTTTGCGACAAACCTAATGCTTCATATATCTGGGCACCTCTGTAAGAATGGAGTGTTGAAATACCTATCTTGTTCATTACTTTAATTATCCCTTTGGCGATTGCTTTATTAAAATTATCTATTGCCTTTTCAGGACTATCTAAAGTCTTGTATTTTTCAGATTGGTAAGAAATTATTTCGTTAACTAAATAGGGGTTAATAGCACTCGCTCCATAACCAAATAATAAGGAAAAGTGATGAGGTTCTCTGGGTTCTGCTGACTCTAAAATAATTCCAAATTGAGAGCGCTTTTTTAACTTTTTAAAAGCGTGATGTATGTGAGAGGTTGATAATAACATGGGAATGGGAGCTAATGATGGAGATACTCCACGGTCTGATAATATTATAATATTAGCACCTTTAGATAGAGCTTTATTAACTTCTTTAATCATGTCCTCTAAAGCATGCTCTAAGCCATTTAAACCACTATTAATTTCGTAAAGTGTTGAAATAGTAATCGCTCTAAAATTTTTATGGTTAATTGATTTTATTTTTTCTAAATCTTCATTTGAGATCACAGGATTTTGAATACTCAATTTTTTAGCATGGTTAGCACTGATTTCAAAAAGGTTAAATTCACTTCCTAAACTCAAGCTTGTATCTGTTACAATTTCCTCTCTGATTCCATCAAGTGGTGGGTTGGTCACTTGAGCAAAAAGTTGTTTAAAGTAGTTGTATAATAGTTGAGGACGATCTGAAAGCACTGCAAGAGGGGTGTCAGTTCCCATTGAACCAATGGCTTCTTTACCATTCATGCTCATAGGAATGATAATAGTCTTGATGTCTTCCAGAGTGTAACCAAAAATTCGCATTCTTGTTTCAAAATCTTGATTTTCAACAGGAGTAGAGTTTCTAGTATATGGTATATCTTTTAAGTGAAGAAGATTTTCTTTGAGCCATTTTTTGTAAGGTCTATTTAATGTAATTTTCTTTTTTATTTCATCATCCTCTATTATTCTCCCCTCATCCATATTTACTAAAAACATTTTTCCAGGCTCTAGACGTCCATGTCTTTCGATATTTTCGGGGAGAATTTCTAAAACTCCAGTTTCAGAAGACATAACCACGTACCCGTCTTTAGTAACAGAATAACGTGATGGGCGAAGTCCATTTCGGTCTAAAAGTGCACCAATATATTTTCCGTCAGTAAATGGAATAGAAGCTGGGCCATCCCAAGGCTCCATAATGCAAGCATTATATTGGTAAAACGCTTTTTTATTATCATTCATATGATTATGTTTTTCCCAGGCTTCTGGAACAAGCATCATCATTGCCTCAGGGAGAGATCTACCNNTAGCAAGNAGTAGTTCTAATGTCATATCCATTGAAGCAGAGTCTGATTTCCCAGGNAATACTACAGGAAGTATTTTTTTAATCTCTTCACCAAAAAAATCATTTTCTAAAAGTTCTTCTCTCACCTGCATTCTACTGAAATTTCCCTTGTATGTATTGATTTCTCCATTATGGCACATATAACGAAAGGGTTGTGCAAGATCCCACGTTGGAAATGTATTTGTTGAAAAACGCTGGTGTACAAGTGCTAAGCGAGTAACCACAGTTGGATTACTTAGGTCTTCATAATAATTTTTGATATCCTCTGGGATTAATAGTCCTTTGTAAATTAACGTATGAGTTGAAAGACTTGGGAGATAAAAGTAAGTAGCTTGGGAAAGTTTGGAATCTATTATAATATGTTCAGATATCTTTCGGGCACAAAATAATTTAATATTAAACTCGTGATCAGAAAGATTATCAGACCCTCGGCCCACAAAAACCTGCATGATATGTGGCTCAGTTAGTGCTGCAATTTTACCAACGACTTGAGTATTAACAGGGACCTTTCTCCATCCTAGAACTTGTAGTCCTTGTTTTTCTATTTCTTTTTCCAAGACACCTACACAATAAGATCGTTGATTTTCTTTTTTGGGTAAAAAGACCATTCCAACAGCATACTTATGAAGCTTGGGTAGCTTGAAGTTACATTGAGTTACCAAAAAGTCGTGGGGTATTTCAATAAGAATACCTGCGCCATCACCAGTTTTACCATCAGCACTAACAGCACCTCTGTGTTCAAGACAATCAAGAATATCTAATGCCTTGTGAATTATATCGTTTGTCTTCTTACCCTGAAGACTACAAATAAATCCTGCGCCACAGTTGTCATGTTCGTAATTTGGATCGTAAAGACCTTGTTTAGCTGGCAACATATATTAAAATTAAGGGGCATCTAAAATAACAATCCTTTAGGAATAGTGTGCTATAAACAACTTTTAAATGCAAGTTGTTCACAAAATCTTAATTATTCTATTTTAAAATACTGATTTCATAATTTTCATTTAAAATACTGAAAAAATGCTAATTTTATTTTCTTTATTTAGTAGAAAATTAAGTTAAAAATTGAAAAAAAATCAATATAGGGTAATAGGGGTGATGTCAGGAACTTCTTTGGACGGAATAGATATGGCTTGCATTAACCTATCAGTTGGGAAGTCTTGGGAATATTCTTTTGAAGCTACTCAAACTGTTCACTANAANAAAAAATGGGAAAAAAAATTAAGAAATCTANTAAAAGCNCCAAAAGATATTGTCCAAAAAGANAATAAATNATATAGTGTCCTTTTGGCTGAAACTATAAATTCATTTATAGAGAATAATAACNTGTCAAATATTGATGCTATATGTTCACANGGACACACTTTATTTCATCAACCTGAAAAGAGTATAACCTTTCAGTTAGGAAATCAAAAAACTTTAGCATCCCTTACTGGTCTAAAAGTTGTTTGTGATTTTAGGATTCAAGATGTTGCTTTAGGAGGNCAGGGAGCTCCATTAGTNCCTNTAGGAGANCAATTATTGTTTGGAAATTATGATGCTTGTCTTAATCTTGGAGGTTTTGCAAACTGTTCTAAAACATTTGATGGGGAATTAGCCGCCTTCGANATTNGTGCGGTTAATACAGTTTTAAATTTTTTAGCTAAAAAGAAAGGAAGCCCTTATGANAATAGAGGAGAATGGGCCCAAAGNGGNAGTTTGATATTNCCTCTTTTTCAAGCTNTACANGCTTTGGATTTTTACTCAAAGGACAAACCAAAATCGNTAGGAATTGAATGGGTTAACGATACAATTATACCACTTTTAGAATTCTACTCAAATCATANTGTTGAAGACCTTTTANAAACTTATACCNCACATATAGGTATCCAAATAGGAAAAATTTTTGATAGGGGAGAAAAAGTACTAGTAAGTGGTGGAGGGGTTAACAACGATTATTTAATGAAAGAAATTAAGAAAAATTCTTCTGCGAGTTTTGAAGTCCCTTCAAAAGAATTGATTGATTTTAAGGAAGCTCTTATTTTTGGTTTGTTAGGAGTTTTGAGATTGCGTAGAGAAGTTAATTGCCTNGCTTCTGTNACAGGTAGTTCAAAAGATCATAGTTCAGGTGTTATCTTTACTCCTTAAATTTTTAGTCAATACTTGGGTTTTAGGGTATAGATTTTTATATTTTAGTGTATNAAACTAACTATAGATANATGGAAACCATTATTATATCACTTTTTGTTTTAGGTTATTTAGCCATCACACTTGAGCATAACTTAAAAGTTGATAAACTCATACCAGCCTTAGCAATGATGGCTTTAATGTGGGCAATTATATCTTTGGCACACTTACCTGTTTTTGATGTTAACACAGAGCTAAAACAATTAGAACCTATTCATCTGGAGGAAATTTTATTACATCATTTAGGGAAAACAGCTGAGATTATTATTTTCTTATTGGGAGCAATGACAATTGTAGAAATCATTGATTATTTTAATGGCTTTTATACTATAAAAAATTTCATAAAAACAAAAAGCAAGAAAGGCTTGCTTTGGATTTTTTCAATTTTAGCATTTATACTATCTGCTATTATTGATAATTTAACTGCGACTATTGTGCTGATTACAATTTTGCAAAAAGTAATTTCTTCAAGAGACACTCGATTATGGTTTGCAGGACTAATAATCGTTGCAGCTAATGCTGGTGGTGCCTGGTCTCCTATCGGAGACGTTACAACTACAATGCTATGGATTGGTAATAAAGTAACAACAATGAACTTAATAACTTATGTATTAATGCCTTCTTTAATTTGTTTGGTCATACCAGTTGGGGTAGCTTCTTTTTTGCCTGCTTTTGACGGAGAAATTGACGAGATAACTTCAGATGAGGGAGACGTAGGCTTTCATAAGCATGGTGCTAAAATTTTGTATTTAGGGCTATCGTCAATTGTTTTTGTTCCTATATTTAAAACGGTTACTCATTTACCTCCTTATGTTGGAATGATGCTTTCATTAGCTATTGTAGCTGCATTTGCAGAAATTTTCAGTAAAGCAAAAATTAATATTACTTCTTTAGATGAAGAAAGTGATGCGCATCAAACGAGCAGCCCCGTTCATCGTTCCTTATCAAAAATTGAGTTGCCAAGTATACTTTTTTTCCTAGGTATATTACTTGCAGTTGCAGCTTTAGAATCTTTAGGATTGCTATTTAACTTTGCTGAAGCTCTCAATACCGCAATTCCTAATACTGATATCGTAATTGGTTTATTGGGGATTGGTTCTGCTGTTATTGATAATGTGCCCTTAGTTGCTGCGAGCATGGGAATGTTCTCTATGCCAATAGATGATCCGGTATGGCATTTAATAGCTTATTCTGCTGGTACAGGCGGAAGCATGCTTATTATTGGTTCTGCTGCTGGAGTTGTCGCAATGGGAATGGAAAAAATAGACTTTTTCTGGTATATGAAGAAAATTGCATGGTTAGCCTTTTTAGGATTTATGGGTGGATTTTTAGTATTTGTCCTCATGAGAAATTTTCTTTTTTAGGATCTTAAAAGAATTTTTTGAATTAAATAGCGTTGTTAGATTAAAACCAAAATTGAATTATGGTACCTTTAAGTTTTCAAGAAGCCGCCCCATTGCAAAGTGAGAAAACTATTTCTTTGATTGAATTAATTCAAAATGGAGGTTTAGGAGGTCAAATTATTATTGGTATTTTAAGTATTCTCTTGCTTATTGTTGTTTATATTTATTTTGAACGCCTTTTTGCCATACGTGCAGCTGTCAAAGTTTCCCCAACCTTTATGTCTCAAATCCGGTCTTTTGTGATGCAAGGGAAAGTTGAAGGAGCACAACAATTGTGTATCCAAGAAAATGCCCCTGTTTCTCGATTGATTTCCAAAGGATTGTCTCGAATAGGTAGACCCTTAGAAGATATCAATACCGCGATTGAAAATGCAGGCAGATTGGAGGTCTATCAATTGGAGAAAAACATCAGTATTCTTGCGACGATCGCTGGCTCTGCTCCAATGTTGGGTTTTTTGGGAACCGTTATAGGGATGATTATATCCATTTTTGAAATTTCAAATGCTGGTGGTAACATTGACATGCAATTACTTGCTGATGGATTATATACTGCAATGACCACCACCGTGGGGGGATTGATTGTTGGAATTATAGCTTATATATGCTACAACCATCTGGTTGTAAAAACTAATAAAGCTGTTTATCAAATGGAAGCATCCAGCCTTGAGTTTTTAGATCTCTTAAACGAACCCGCATAAGATGAAGTTAAGGGGAAGGAACCAAATTCGTCCTGAATTCAATATGTCTTCCATGACAGATGTGGTTTTTTTATTATTGATTTTCTTTATGATTGCTTCAACTCTTGCAAAGCAATTAAATACCATTGATGTTAAACTTCCACAGGCACAAGGAAAGACTGAAAGCAGAAATACAGTAGCCGTAACCATCACTAACTCCAATCAGTTTTATATTAATGAGAATAGAGTAGTAAAGAGTAATTTAGAACAACAAATGATCCGGGTACTTTCAGAAATGAAGTTTCCGTCTCTGATTTTGAGAACAGAGAAAAAAGTTGCCATAGATCAAGTAGTTTATGTGATGAATATTGCAAACAAAAACGGCATTAAAGTTGTTTTAGCCGTTGATACTCCATAAAGCAATTAAATGAAAATTTTAGATACACCACATAAAAAAAAGTCTGCAAGTATTACTGCAATTGTAGCTTTGATTTTATTGTTACTCTTTTTTGTTTTGGGCTTGACTTATTATGATCCTCCCATAAGCTATGGTATGGAAGTTAATTTTGGAACCTTAGCCCAAGGGAGTGGTAAAGTTCAACCCCCAAAACCCCTATCGGTTAAACCAACATCTACAAAAAACAAGACCAAAGTAGAAAAAATAACACCAAAGCCTATCCCAAAGGAAAAAGCTCCTGATCAAACCAAACCTCTATTGACAGAAAAAGAATCCTCGGTTAGCATACCCGAAAAAAAAGAACCAATAAAAGAAATTCAACCTCCAAAAGAAAGAAAAAAGAAGCTTGTGGAAAATCCTCCAAAGAAGAAAAAGCCTAAAGTTTCTGATGCTACAAAAAGCTTAGTATCTAACTTGCTAAAAAGCAAGTGGAAGGAAGGTCAAGAAATAATAGGCGAAGGAAATGACCAAATGTCAGGAGATAAAGGAAAAATTGAGGGTAATCCATATGCTAGTAGTTATTATAGAAATGCAGGCCTTGAGGGAATAGGAAAAGGCTTTGGTCTGAATGGAAGGAATTTACAATCCAATGGAAAAGTTGTTCAAGAATGTAACCAAGAGGGAATGGTTGTAGTACGTATTTCAGTTAACCGCCAAGGAATTGTTGTTTTGGCAGAACCTGGCGTAAAGGGAAGTACCAATACNCACCCATGTTTACTATTACCNGCTAAAGAGACAGCTTTACTNCACAAATGGTATCCAGATAGCCAAGCCCCANAGCAGCANATTGGTTTTGTTGTAATTCAATTTAAACTNGGAGAATAGNAATTGGAAAAGTATAAGNATACTTTAAAGTGGATGTTTTCAAAACTACCCATGTATCAACGAAAGGGGGCTTCTGCTTATCGCCCCGGTTTAGATACTATGAATCAACTCGATGAGTATTTGGGGCATCCNCATAGGGCTTTTAAATCTATTCACATTGCAGGAACCAATGGTAAAGGTTCTACAGCTCATATNATGGCTTCTATACTTCAAAGCAAAGGATTAAAAACGGGTCTTTATACTTCTCCTCATATGTTGGATTTTAGAGAACGAATAAAAGTAAATGGAGTTAAGATTCCCAAAGCAAAAGTTGCAGAATTTGTTAGCAAAAACAAAAATTATTTTGAAACTAAAGGAGTCTCTTTTTTTGAGATGACAGTATCATTAGCTTTTTGGTATTTCAAAAAGGCAAAAGTAGATTATGCTATAATTGAAGTGGGATTAGGTGGTCGTTTAGATGCTACAAATATAATCATGCCTGTTCTTTCTGTGATTACTAATATTGGACTAGATCACACCCAGTTTTTGGGAGAAACTCATGCCCAGATTGCCCAAGAAAAAGCAGGAATAATTAAAAAAGGTGTTCCCATAGTGATAGGAGAAAAAGAAATAAAAACAAAAAACGTTTTCATAAAAACAGCACAAAAAGTAAATGCACCATTGTATTTTGTTGAGAAATATTCATCTAATTTTAATTCGGATCTCCAAGGGATATATCATTCAAAAAATATTCAAACAGCTGTGACTGCTTTAAAATATTTAGANGAGGTTGAGTTAAGCCTTTCTTCAATACAAAAGGGACTTTTAAATGTTGTCATTAATACTCAATTAATGGGGAGGTGGCAAATAATTAGTAAATCACCTGAAATAATTCTGGATGTAGCACATAATAAAGAGGGACTAACCCAGGTAATAAAGCAACTAAATATGCATAGTTATCAAAAATTACATTTGATCATGGGGTTTACTAAAGGTCGAGATATAAAGGACTTGCTATCTCTTTTCCCTATGGATGCAGCCTATTATTTAAGTAGTCCCGCAATAGAAAGAGCTGTTCCTTTGACTTATCTAAAAGAAATTTTGAAATATTCTTTTTTAAATCTATCATTTGGTGAAAATATTATAAAAGTTTATAAAAAAGCACTTTCAAATGCATCCCCTGAAGATTTGATATTAGTTACAGGAAGTACTTTTGTTGTATCTGAGGTTTTAGCTAATTTAAAAAATGAAATTTTTGAGTAAAATATAAAATGTAATACTTTGGAATTAGTCTATATATTTTATCTTTGCCAACCTTGTGTTTAATTTATGGGCGCTTAGCTCAGTTGGTTCAGAGCACCTCGTTTACACCGAGGGGGTCGGGGGTTCGAATCCCTCAGCGCCCACCATTTTAACCTCACTTATAAAGTGGGGTTTTTTGATTTTTTAATATAGTACATTAAAATTTCTATCCATAAATTATTAAATTGTAAGAAAATATAATTGTGCTTAAAGTAGGAATTACAGACCGATTATCTCTTTTTATTGTTATCATTTTTTATACAACGGCAATAATAGTGGGTTATAATTTCATGGATACAAATAAAGACATAAAATCATATTATGATAAAAATAATAAGAGGCTAATCCATNTAGTTTTAATTCAATTTAAAGAGGATATAATTTTGAAAGANCTTCAAAAAATCATGGATGGTG
This sequence comes from Flavobacteriaceae bacterium, assembly GCA_002714815.1. Taxonomy (GTDB): domain Bacteria; phylum Bacteroidota; class Bacteroidia; order Flavobacteriales; family Flavobacteriaceae; genus MS024-2A. The sequence goes on from PAYI01000039.1 coordinate 13,403, forward strand.
CATATAGCCTTCAAGAAATACCAGGTGTAGAAGAGTTAAATTTTTCAGAAAATGTTTCTCCAGAAGGTTTGGAAAAAGGATTTACCCATAGTTTGACTATGAAATTTGATTCTGCAAAAGACCGTGANAGTGTTTATCTTCCACATCCCATTCATCAGAAATTTGTTAATTTATTTGTTCCCTTTACTGAATCAGTTTTGGTCTACGACTTTTGGGAATAAGTTAACCTCCAATAAGTTTTTTAATTTTTTCTTGTTCTTCCTTAGCAAGTTCTGCATCTACAAGAATACGCCCACTGTGTTCATCAGTAATAATCTTGTTGCGAGAAGCAATTTCAAGCTGTACTTGAGGTGGAATTGAAAAATAAGACCCTCCTGAAGCACCCCGTTCTACTGAGACAATGGCAAGGCCATTTTTTACACTAGATCGAATTCTTTTGTAGGCTTTAATCAAATGTTCTTCAATAGCTTTTTCAAATTCGGAAGATTTCTTTTGGAGTATATCTTCTTCTTTGTGAGTTTCTCTTAGGATAGCATCTAACTCATTTTTTTTTAAATCAAGATGAGTAATTCGTTCTTCAACTTTTTCCTGAATTGCAGCAAGAACTTCACTTTTTTGCTCGATATTATTTTTTAACTCACTGATTTTCTTTTCTGCTAATTGAGATTCTAAATCTTGATACTCTTGTTCTTTAACAATGGAATTATATTCTCTATTATTTCGAACATTTTTAAGTTTTTCTTCATATTTTTTCAATAGCTCTTTAGCATTTACAATAATTTGATTTTGTTCAACAATACTTTTTTCACATTCTTCGACAACAGTTTTCACCTTATCAGATTTAGTATTTAACTCTGCTATTTCATTTTCTAAGTCTTCTACTTCTAGGGGAAGTTCACCTCTCAAACTAACTATTTCATCGATCCTTGAATCGATTAATTGTAAATCATAAAGTGCTCTAAGTTTTTTTTCGACAGTTGCTTCATTTTTCTTTGCCATAGCTAAAGGTAATTAACAGGATTTGTTTTTGTTTGAGATAAAACGATTGCAAAATTAGGCAATTTTTCTGTAAGATAATCAAATATCAGGTTTTTGGTAAATTGTTCACTTTCATAGTGCCCAACATCTACAAGTAAAAGACTATCAAATCCTTGAAAAAACTGGTGGTACTTTAGATCTGCAGTTATGAATGCGTCGGCACCTTTATTTCTAGCAGCTTCAATAGCAAAGCTCCCAGAGCCGCCTAAAACAGCTACTTTTTTAATAGTTTTACCAGGATTAGTACTGTAGCGAATAAGCTTTGTATTAAGCTGTTTTTTAACAAAATTCAAGAAAGACATAGTATCCATTTCNTTTTCTAAATTNCCAATACGCCCCATCCCTACTTTTGAAAAGGAGTTAATAAGAGNGTACATTTCGTAAGCTACGGTTTCATATGGATGAGATTGAAATAATGCTTTTTGAACTTTCGAGAGCAAGTGGGATTCAAAAACTACGTTAATTTGGACTTCTTTCATGGATACTTTTTCTAAGCGTTTTCCTATATGAGGTTCACTTTCTTCATTCCCCTTAAAATATCCGGTTCCTTCAAGAAGAAAACTACATTCTGTATAATTTTCCAAATTTCCAGCACCTGCTTCATGTAGGGCTTTTAAAACATGATTGGATTTATTTTCAGGAACATAAGCTACTAGCTTTTTTAAAGTATCCTTTTTTGGGATTAGCACCTCTGTATTAAACAATCCCAAATGTTGGCATATTCTTTGGTTAACTCCAAAAGGATGATTGTCTAAGCGAGTATGAAGAGAAATAATAGCCATCTTATTTTCTATTGCTTTAATAATAACACGCTCAACATAATTTNCCCCTGTTATTTTCTTTAAGCTGTTAAAAATGATGGGGTGAAAACTTAAGATTACATTGCACTTTAATTTTATTGCTTCAGTAATGACATCTTCAGTTGTATCTAANGAAATAATTATTCCAGAACANTTGTTTTTTGGGTTTCCAACTAACAAACCTACATTATCAAAGTCTTCTGCATAAGCTTTTGGAGCCCATTGNTCTAATATTTCAAGTAATTCGCTAACAATCATATCTAGTAGAATAAAAACAAATATAATATTTATCTTAATCGTCATGAAACAGATATCTAGCTTGTTATATCCTTTTTCATTGATTTATGGAGGAATCACTGTTTTGAGAAACTTTTTTTTTGATCAGGGAGTATTTCAATCTCAAAAACCCAAAATTCCAAGTATTGGAGTGGGGAATCTTACNGTAGGGGGTACAGGAAAGTCTGTTGTGGTTGATTATCTGATTTCACTTTTTAAAGAAGAACATGTCCTTGTGGTTATAAGTAGAGGTTACAAAAGGAAAACAAGTGGGGTTGTCATTGCTTCAGATAAAAGCACAGCTAAGTCGATTGGAGATGAGCCCTACCAATTTTATTCAAAACACNAAATTGAAGTAGTAGTTGCTGAAAAAAGAAAACAAGCTTTAGAAGCATTAAACCGAATAAAACCTAACCCAAATAGAATTGTTTTTGATGACCTCATGCAACACAGACAAATAAAACCGCATTGTCTGATTTTAACTACTACCTATAATGAACCATATTTTTTAGATAGATTGATGCCNTGNGGCCGTTTAAGAGAGTACCCCAAGCAATCGAGGCGAGCACAAATTATTTTAGTAACTAAATGTCCTTTTTTCTTGAGTTTAGAAGAAAAAAAAGAATTTTTAAAAAAAATAAACCCTTCGATTCATCAGAAGGTTTTCTTTTCAACTATAGTTTATAGCCAAGAAATTATTAATAGAGAAAAAAAAATAAATATCAATTCCTTAGATTCTGAATTTATACTGATTACTGGAGTGGCAAATCCTAAACCTTTAGTTTNATTTTTAAAGAGTAAAAACTTTGTTTTTGAACATCTAAAATTCACAAATCACCATGATTTTAAAATTTCAGAGATTCAAAAAATAAAACAAAAACAAAAACAGAAAGGACAAATAATAATAACAACTGAAAAAGATTTTGGAAGACTGANACCTCATTTTACTTTAGAAGAATTATTTTATATANCCATTAAAATGAAGTTTTTAGAGGAAGGAACGGATGTCCAATTTAAAAAAAGCATAGAAAAAACACTCTCTACAAATTAAGCAATATGTTTGTGGGCTTTATATGAAGAACGGACAAGAGGGCCACTTTCTACGTGTCTGAATCCAAGATNCAGAGCATAATTTTCGTATTTCTTAAATTGTTTNGGAGTNATGAAGGAACTTACAGGTAGGTGTTTTTTAGNTGGTTGTAAATATTGCCCAATNGTTACTANATCCACATTTACCTGTCTAAGATCATTTAAAGTTTCTAAAACTTCTTCTTCTTCTTCACCTAGTCCTAGCATAATTCCGGATTTTGTTCGGTTAATACCTTGACCTTTTATGTATTGCAAAACTTTTAAACTAGTATTGTATTTTGCTTGAACACGAACTTTACGAGTTAGTCGACGTACGGTCTCTAAGTTATGAGAAACAACTTCGGGTGCCACTTCAATGATACGATTCAAATTGCGTTCATTGCCTTGAAAATCTGGAATTAAAGTTTCTAGAGTTGTTTTTGGATTAACCCTTCTGATGGCATTCACAGTTTCTGCCCATATTATTGACCCCATATCTTTTAAATCATCACGATCTACAGAAGTGATTACAGCGTGTTTGATTTTCATAATTTTAATTGAATTGGCAACCTTTTCTGGCTCTGCCCAATCTACCATTGAGGGTCTTCCAGTTTGAACACCACAAAAGGCACAAGAACGGGTACATATGTTNCCCAAAATCATAAAGGTTGCAGTACCTTCAGCCCAACATTCTCCCATATTTGGACAACTCCCAGAGGTACANATAGTATTGAGTTTATAATTTTCAACCAAATCACGTAGTTCCGTATATTTTTTACCAGTAGGTAACTTNACACGAATCCATTCTGGCTTTTTTTTGTGCTTTACNTCTTTATCCTGAACCTCCATCATCTTTCTTTTTTGCAAAGATAGGAGAATGCCTANAGACTTAAAAGATAAAATAACGTAAAACCACTTAAAAATAATAATCCTATCAAACTCAAAAGTTTCAACTTCTTTTTAGGGCGATATTCTCNTGGCATTTGTTTGCTAAGGACTAAGCGGTAATTTAAAAAAGCGTAAAGAGGTGCAGTAATAAATGAAAGTACTGTTGCAATTTGAACTAATTGACCCATTTCAGATAATAATAATAAAAAAATAGCNCCAGTTCCAAGNCCCAAGATNANCAGCCAATGTAAATAATANGATTTTTCTNTGTTAAAAAGGAGTTGAATGGTCTTAGACATTGCCCGTGGAGATGCATCTAATGTAGTAANTGTGGTACTAAGCATAGTAGAGAANGCTGCTACTGCTATNAGGCCATANGNGGCTTCACCTAAATTTGANGTNTAAAGTTGAATCAGTTGACNTGCAAAGACACCTCCTCTATTTGAAAACTCTANGCCTGTTCCGAACATAACNAGAGCACCTAAGCCTACAAAACANANTGCAAGAAAGGTAGTTGCTATATATCCTACATTGAAATCGAAAAGACTTTCTTCGAGAGAAGTTTTTTTTGTNTTATTTTTTTCAAGAGTCCAAATTGAGTGCCATATTGAAATATCTAATGGAGCAGGCATCCATCCTAAAAAGGCAATCAAAAAAAACAAGCCATTTCCCTCTGGAAATACCTGTTTAAATGAGAGTANATTTTCATTTTTTAAAAAAGCAACNCCAACAGCTAAAACACTGCTAATAGCAAGTGAAATCATAATTACTTTTATAAATTTATCNAGCCATTGATAGCGACCAATAATTAGTAAAACACTGCAAAAAAGTGTGATTATTAAACACCAGNTCACAATATTATCTGTTATNCCAAATAATTTTGATGCTAATCCCGCTGTTACAACAGTCACTGCACTTTGAATTGTAAACATTGTCGCTAGGTTAATAAAAAAATAAGTCCAAAGATATCCTTTGCCAAGTTTGTGATAGCCATCCAAAAGTGTTTCTCCAGTTGCTTGAGCATACCGGGGGCCATATTGAAAAAAAGGATATTTAAATAAGTTAATTAGTAATAGTGCCCAAATGAGTCCCCAGCCATAATCAGCACCAGCACGAGTAGATTGGACTAAATGGGAAACTCCAATAGCTGCTCCTGCAAATAGTAATCCAGGACCTAATTTAGATAAGTTAATGCGCATCTCGCTGCAATAAATTAGCCAACATTTTTTTTGCTCTGAAGAGTTTTACTCTTATTGTGGTGGAAGGTTCCTTAAGAATCTTTTCAATTTCTTTTAAGGATAAATTTTCGAAGTAACGCATTCTTAACAAGTTTCGATATTCTTTTTTCATGGATTTAATATGCTCTAAAACTTTATCCAAGTTTTGGTTTGCGATCATCAATTCCTCTGGAGAAGGAACATTANTTGATGAAAATTCCAAAGGAGAAGTTTTTTCGATATCTTGATNTTTNTCAAACTGTTTTTTTGACTTTCTATAACGATCTACATGATGGTTTTTTGCAATTGTAATTAGCCAAGAACTAAAAGAATGTTGCTCATCATATTGATCTAGACGGTCGAACGCTTTTGCAAAAGATTCGATGGCAATTTCTTCTGCAACATTAATATCTGATGTTCTCAGACTTAAATAAGAGTAAACAAAGTTCCAATATTTATCAAAAAGTATATTATAAGCATTTTGATTTTGTTCCTTTGCTTTTCTAATCAATTCTGTTTCCTCCTCTGAATCCATCTCAAGTAGATTAGTTTTTAAAGGATATGGGATTTTTACATTCGTTTTCGTTAGGCATTTTACCACACAAACCACATGGTTGGTTGCCTTTGTTTAAAAAAGGGCTCTGACTTGCACAAGTTCCAGAAAATTCTCCATCTTTTTTTGCCCAAATTTTAATTGCAATTCCAGCAAATGCGATTAAAAGCAAAACAAAAGTTGTTAGAAATAATTTCATGAATTCTTTTTATATTTCAAAAGTACTAATCTTTATTATAATTAACTTATAATCTTTAATTTGTAAGAAAAAGATAATTACCAAAATAGGCTAAACTAAAAATACTAATAACAAAGATTTGCAAAAAATAAAATGTGTTATCGGATAAATAGTTCGTTCTAGGCAGATTTTATTTTTATTAAAATCAGATATTTAATTAAAATAATACATCTCGAGAATCCCATATATTCTTAAAATAATTAAAAGCAAAAGCTATACCGATAACTAATTTGAGAAACATTCCAGTAAAAAATCCAATCAAAGTACCTANAGCTGCTCTAAAAGCTCCTTTTTTATTATTAAAATTAACAATTAATTCTCCAATAAAGGCACCAAAGAGAGGTCCTAAAAGAATTCCAAATGGGCCAAAAAAGAAAATCCCTAAAATTAATCCAATAGTACTTCCAATTACACTTCCTTTCCCGCCACCAAACTTTTTAGCACCTAAAACAGGAATTAAGTTGTCAAAAATAAAAATTAATAAAGCAATGCAAAAACTAAAGATTAAGAAGCTGCTTTCAATTGAAATTGACTTAGTAAAACTCAAAAAAAAGATTCCTAACCAGGATGTTAGTGGACCAGGTATAATTGGGAGAAAACTTCCAATGATACCAAGTAGAATAAAAATTCCGGCAACAACTATTATTAATAGGTCCATTTGCAAAAATATTATTTTTAAGTCTTAAGCAGTTTAGTAAGTTATGAAATAGAGAAAAAAAGTGTAATTTTAGGATGATATTTGAATTATGAAACTAAGATACAATTACATTATTTCATTTGCTATTTCAATTATTTTTTCTGGATGCCATCTTTTTGAATCTACTAAAGTTCCAGCAAAAGAGATCAAAGCAGCTTCCTCTTGGACAGATAAAGACCAAGGGCCAAGTTTTCCTGAATGTGAAACAATTGAAGATGGTCAACAAAACTATTTATGTTTTGAGTCAATTATTTCAAATTCAATTTTAGATTATATAACTGATAATCCTTTGGAGTCCACAGAATACATATCAGAGGAAGTCAGTTTAGTCCTTAAAATTGACAATGAAGGTTATTTTTCAATAATAGAAGTCATACGCTCTAGTGCAATGGATAATGCAATACCAAATTTAGAAGACCAATTACAATCAGCAGTAAGTATTATACCTAAAGCAGAGCCAGCTTTAAAGACAAACGTAGGTGCTTTTGTATCAACTAAGCTAGTCTTGCCAATTATGATAATTGCTGAGTAGGATTTCCATGAATGAGCACAATATCATTTTGGGAATAGATCCTGGCACAACCATAATGGGATTTGGACTTATTAAAACAACGAAAAAAGAAATGAATTTAATTCAAATGCATGAGTTGCAATTGAAAAAATACAATAATCATTTCTTAAAACTCCAAAAAATTTTTAATACAACTATAGATATTATAGATGAGTATCATCCTGATGAAATTGCTATTGAAGCCCCTTTTTTTGGGAAAAATGTTCAATCAATGTTAAAGTTAGGAAGAGCTCAAGGAGTAGCAATGGCTGCAGGGCTTTCAAGGGAGGTTGCTATTACAGAGTATTCACCAAAAAAAATTAAAATGGCAATTACAGGGAATGGAAACGCTTCAAAAGAACAAGTAGCAAAAATGCTCCAACAACTTTTAAAAATCAAGACATTACCTAATAACTTAGATGCCACTGATGGACTTGCAGCTGCTGTTTGTCATTATTATAATAAAGGAAAAATGAATTTGAGCAAATCCTATTCTGGATGGAGCGCCTTTGTAAATCAAAACCCAAAAAAAATTAAAACTTAAGAAATTCTTAAGCTAAAACGGATGTCTAACCTTTACGTTCACTATCCTTTTTGTAAACAAGCCTGTCACTATTGTAATTTTCATTTTTCTACTAGTTATAATGGAAGAGAAGAAATAATGATATTGATTAGAAAAGAACTTCAACTAAGAGCTAAAGAAATCAACAGTCCTTTAGAAAGTATTTATTTTGGAGGAGGTTCTCCTTCATTAATTTCACCTAAATCTCTTAAGGAATTTATCTCCTATGTGAAAAAGAGTTTTGAAATTAATCCTAAGCTAGAAATTACCTTAGAGGCTAATCCAGACGATTTGAATGAAGATTACCTTATAAAAATTAAAGAAGCAGGTATTAATCGCTTGAGTTTGGGAATACAATCTTTTTTTGAAAAAGACTTAAAATTGATGCACAGAGCACATAATTTCAAACAAGCTCAAAAAGCTTTAAATTGGGTAAATAAGCAATTTGAAAATTTTTCAGTTGATCTTATTTACGGAATGCCATATACGAACCTCACTGAGTGGGAAGAAAACCTAAAGTTGACTCTTGATTATCAACCACCTCATATTTCAGCTTATGCGCTTACAGTTGAGAAGAATACTNCCCTNTATCATTTTGTTCAAAAAAAAAAAAATAATGCTATTAAATGATGAACTAGTAANAGATCAATATAATTTCTTGGTAAGNAAACTNNACGATGAAGGNTNCGTTAATTATGAATTTTCNAACTTTGGCAAACCTGGNTTTTTTTCAATTAACAATCAAAATTATTGGAANGGAAAGTCTTNTTTAGGTCTNGGNCCTTCCTCTCACAGTTTTGANGGAAATGCTGTTNGAAGTTGGAATGTATCAAANAATCATCTNTATGCATCGGGAGTAAGAACAAAAAGGTTAGAAATTGAAACAGAAANACTAAGCACAAAAGATCAGTATAATGAATACCTGATGATTTCTTTAAGAAAATTAGAGGGCATTTCATTNAATTATGTCAACTTAACATTTGGGAAAANATACACTAAATATCTGGAAGAGCAAGCAGATAGGCATCTTAATCAAAGGAATTTATTTTGGGATGGTGATTATCTTAAAGTTGCCAAAAAAGCTAAATTNNTAACNGATGGAATTGCTGCTGACCTNTTNATTNTTTAANATTTTTTTCCTCTTNCNAAATTTTGATGTAATGCTTATAAAATTTGGGAATGGTTTCTATGCCTTTAAAAAAATTCAATAGNCCNAAGTGTTCATTTGGGGAGTGAATAGCATCGCTATCTAATCCAAATCCCATTAAGATTGATTTAACACCTAACTCTTTTTCAAACATAGGNACAATAGGAATACTACCTCCTCCTCTTTTAGGGATTGGTTCTATTCCAAAAGTCTCCAAATATGCTTTATGTGCTGCACGATATCCAGAAGTTTCTATTGGNGTAACATAGGCATAACCCCCATGNTGTCTAATCACTTCNACACGAACACCNTNAGGGGCAATGGATTTAAAATNCTTNGTAAAAAGNTTACTGATCTCAGTCCAGTCTTGATTTGGGACTAACCGCATAGAAATTTTAGCATGTGCTTCACTAGGGATAACTGTTTTGGCACCTTCACCAGTATATCCCCCCCAAATACCATTCACATCTAAAGTAGGTCGAATAGATCTCCTTTCTTCAGTGCTATAGCCAATTTCCCCAGCTACTTCATCAATCCCTATGGAATTTTTAAATTCATTTAAATCAAATGGAGCCTTTTCCATTTCAGAACGCTCTTCTTCTGATATTTCTATTACTTTATCATAGAACCCTGGAATTGTAATTTTTTTATTTTTGTCACTAAGTTTTGCAATCATTTCACACAAAATATTTATAGGATTCTGAACTGAACCACCATAAAGTCCTGAGTGTAAGTCACGATTGGGACCTTTAACTGTAACCTCCATATAACTTAAACCTCTTAAGCCAGTAGTTATTGAAGGTTGATCTTGTGAAATCATGCCTGTATCTGAAATTAGTATTATATCACATTTCAATTTTTCTTTATTTGCTTTTACAAAATCTTCAAGATTGTCACTACCAACTTCTTCTTCCCCTTCAATCATAAATTTAATATTGCAAGCTAAGGGCCCTTTTGATAACATAACCTCAAAAGCTTTGATATGCATATATAATTGACCCTTATCATCGCATGCGCCACGTGAAAACACAGCACCATCTGGGTGAAGTGAAGTTACTTTAACCATGGGTTCAAAAGGTGGGCTCTCCCATAGATCATATGGGTCAGGAGGCTGTACATCATAATGGCCATAAACTAAAACAGTAGGAAGTTTAGGGCTTAAAAGATATTCTCCATATACGATTGGATGTCCATTTGTAGGAATTACTTCTGTTTTGGCACATCCTGCCTTTTTTAATGAAGTTTCTACCCACTCAGCGGCAACTTCCACATCTTTTTTATATTTAGGGTCAGCACTTATAGAAGGGATTTTTAAAAATTCAATCCACTCATCTAAAAACCTTTTTTGATCTGTGGTCAAGTTCATCATTTTTTCTCTTTCTATTATTACAAAGGTAACGTATGTATTTTTTTTGGAAGAGGAAAAATTGTTCAAAAACTTAATTATATTTGTCCACCTTTTGCGGGTGTGGTGAAATTGGTAGACACGCTAGATTTAGGATCTAGTGCTTCACGGCGTGGGGGTTCGAGTCCCTTCACCCGCACAAAATACCCAATATATTGGGCTTCTATTTTTCATATCCGGGCCCTTTAACAAACCTACCTCCATAAGCTCCTGTATGTTTACCATTTTTAAGAACATGAGTTCCATTAACCCATACTTGTTCAACTCCTGATGAATACTGCATTGGATTTTCAAAGGTCGCATGATCATTTATTGAATCGGCATCAAAGACAACAACATCTGCAAAATATCCCTTTTTAAGTAGACCTCTTTGTTTAATTTTTAAATTGCGAGCAGGTAAACCTGATAATTTATAGATTGCCTCTTCTAATGGAATAATTTTTTCATCACGCACATATTTACCTAATAATCGAGCAAAATTTCCAAATGCTCTAGGGTGAGTACTGCTTTTTAAGAAGACTCCTTCAGTAGCCATTGAACCAGCATCAGATCCAAAACTCATGTATGGTAATTGAATTTGTCTTTTTACATTAAGCTCATCCATTAAAAAGTAGACTGTACCAACTCTACTTCCATCTTGTATTACTAAATCTATAGCTGTTTCTTCAGGACTTTTACCTTTTATTTTTGCAACTTCTGTAAGAGTTTTACCAGTAAAATATTTTAAGCTATCGTTTTTAAAACCAACTAAAATTAATTTATCTGATGATTCTGCAGCATGCATTAGGTTTTCCCAATTATTAGTATCGGTTTGCATCTCTTTGACAACTTTATTTCTAATTTTAGGATTTTTAAGTCTTTCGATCCATTTATCCAAACCCCCTTCCTGAACCCATGGAGGCATCGAAGCATCTAATCCTGTTGCTCCAGCTGTATAGGTGTACATATCAGCAGTTATTTTTAAGCCTTTGGCACGGGCAGAATCTATTTTCCTAATAACTGCATCCAACTTTCCCCAATTCTTTTTTCCACTTTGTTTAAGATGATATATTTCTGCTCTTATTCCTGCCTGGTTAGCTATTTCTAAAAGTTCATCAACACTCTCAAGAATTTTATTTCCTTCACTTCTCATATGAGAAATATACATCCCATCATATTTTGCAGCTACTTTACAGATTTGGATAAGTTCTTCTGTAGAAGAATAAAATGCAGGTGCATAAATTAAAGAAGATCCTATTCCCATAGCACCTTCTTTCATTCCCTGATGAACTAACTTTTTCATAAGTTCCATTTCATCAGCATTAGGCTTTCTATCTTCAAAGCCTATGGCATTTACGCGAAGTGTGGTAGCACCAATAAAAGAAGCTATGTTTGTAGAAACTCCCTTGTTTTCAAGAAATTGAAGATACTCTCCTAATGTATTCCAAGCGATTTCGTACTGAATATCTCCTTGGTTTTTTTTCATATAAGTTTTGAGTTCTTCATTTACTGGTCCCCATGACATTCCTTCACCAAAAACTTCTAATGTAACCCCCTGACGGATATCACTTTCAGACTTTCCGTCTTCTATTAAGGTCTCAACACCCCAACTTAACATATTTATAAATCCTGGGGAAATTATCTTATCTGTCGCATCAATAGTTTGATTTGCTATGAAAGACTTTGGAGGGCCAACATAGACTATTTTATCTTTATTTATTGCAACGGATCCCATATAAGGGACAGCACCTGTACCATCATATATGACACCGTTTTTAATAACAAAGTCAACATTTGGACCCTTTGAACAGGCTGTAATAAATACAAATAGCCAAATAAGAATTAGATTTTGGGGCATTATCTAATTTAGGATTACTTGAGGTAATGATTTATGTGAAGCATTGATTTCATTTAGACTTATTTTAATTGTTTCCATTGTTTTTTGATGTTCGTTTAATTCTCCAGTCAAACTTTGGATCCGTTCTTTTTGTGGAACGGTAGGAGGATTAGTTGTATTATCAATTGCTCTCATTAATGACCTTATCTCTTCTTTTAATCGTGGTCTTTGTCTGTATCCCATTGAAGGTGGAGGTCTCATTAAATGATCATCTTTAAAACTTCTTATTCTATCATAAAGAGCTTCTACTTTTGAAAGATCCTTACTAGATGCAATTTTTAATTTTATTGCGAGACTTTCTAACTGATTTTCAATTAAAACAATGTTTTCAATTAACTCATGAGTTTTATTAAGTAAATCCCGTAAACTAAGTAAGGCGGAAGTTTTTTGTGTGTAACTTTCTAAAGGCATGTTTATCCTATGATCTCCACTTACTAAAATATCAGATGTTTGGATGTCATCCATGTAAGAAATAACTGCTTTATAATTCCCTGGAGCTACTTTGGGTCTTATTTCTACACTTAACCCCTCATAAGTTAAACTTGATGTTGATGTTTTATCATTAATTCCACTTCTCTTTTTTAAATTTAAAGGTTTCGCCGAATCATAACCTAAATCCCATACTAATCTGTTTATTCCTTTTTTTGGATTTTTATCCTCAATAGTTGTAACTATATTTTCTTGCTCATCTTTAATATGCAGTTTAATTGGTGTTTTTGGAGTATGATTTAAATAGTAGTTAATGTAAGTTCCATATTCAGGGTTTTTAGCTGCATAAGTCCTGTCTCCAAGATTTTCTAGTCTCCAAAACATATTCCATAAAATTCCTTCCCTAACCGGGAATAAATGAATTGAATTTTCCTGTGCTTCTAAGAGTTCTTCTAGTGGTCTAATATCATCTAAGATATATGCTCCTCTACCATGAGTCCCCACAATTAAATCTCGGTCACGTTTTTGAACCCTTAAGTCTCTTACTGAAACATTTGGCAGATCAATATTAATTTTTTCCCAGTTTTTACCCATGTTCCAACTTGCATATATTCCATGTTCCATTCCTGCGAAAAGTAAATTAGGATTATGAGGGTCCTGCCGTACAACTTTTACATAATCGTCAATTGGCAAATCAGAGGAAATTTTTTGCCATGTTTTTCCAAAGTTTGAAGTCATAAAAATATATGGCCTAAAATCATCCATTCGGTGCTGGTCTACAACAACAAAAGCAGTTCCAGCATTATGTTCCGAAGCATGAATTTTTGAAACCCATGAAAACTCAGGAAGTCCTTTAATTCTATCTTTTAAATTTGTCCAATTTTCTCCACCATTCATTGTAAGTTGAACATTGCCATCGTCAGTTCCTGCCCAAATAACTCCTTTTTGAATTGGAGATTCTGCAATATAAAGTACCGTACAGTGAAACTCAGCAGCTGTATTGTCTTGATAGATATTACCTCCTGAACTTCTTTGTTTGCTTTTATCATTAGTAGTTAAGTCAGGGCTAATCTCCTCCCAACTGTTTCCACGATCAAGAGATTTAAATATTACATTGCCCCCTACGTAAACAGTTTCAGGATTATGAGGAGAAATGTGAATTGGTGCATCCCAATTAAACCTGTATTTATGATTTTCGATTGCATCACCAGCTGAACCTACAATTTTAGGGTATGGATGTACCGTTTGAACATTTCCATAGCGGCTATCAACTAAAAAAGGAACCCCACCTTGAAGATTTGTATATACTAAATGTTCATTTCCTGGAATAGGCTCAGCAAAGTAGCCGTCACCATAAGCAAGGCCTTTCCAGTGACGTTTTAAAATTCCGGCACTATACAATGAGTTACTTGGTCCTACCCAAGTACCATTATCTTGAAGCCCCCCATAAACATTGTAAGGCTTTAAATTATCTATTTGAATTTGATAAAATTGGGAAAGTTCAATATTGTTAATTGTTTCCCAATTATCTCCACCATCAAAGGATCTTTGAAATCCACCATCACTTCCATTGAGAATATAATTAGAGTTTTCAGGATCAATCCATAAAGCTTGGTGATCTCCATGGACTGTTGTAGCAATTCTATCCCATGTTTGTCCACTATCTCTAGAACGACTCAATCTACCTGATATAGAAAACAAAATATTTGGACGTTTTGGATCTACTCTAACATCACTATAGTAAAATGGTCTAAAATTGATATTTGGATCATCATTAACCATTTCCCAGTTTTCTCCTTTATCCTCAGAACGAAAAGCTGTTCCACCACCTTCAAATTCAGTCATAAGATAAATTATATTTGGATTACTTTGAGCAATATGAATTCCAGGTCTTGCCATATCAGTTTTAGGTAATCCATTCATAATTTTTTTCCATGTTGCTCCACCATCCAAAGTTTTATAAATAGCTGTGTTTTTTCCACCATCATCAAAACGCCATGGTTTTCTCCTAAAAGTCCACATCCCTGCATACATTATTCTTGGATTTTCATTTTCCATTGCAATATCAGCACATCCAGTATTTTCGTCAACATACAGAATCTTGTCCCATGTTTTTCCTCCATCAGAAGTTTTAAAAACCCCTCTTTCTTTATTTGGTCCCCACTCTTTACCAAGGGCACAAACACATGCGACATCTGGATTATTAGGATCTACTACAATACGTTTTATTCTTTCAGTTTTTTTAAGGCCAAGATGTTTCCAGGATTCTCCACCGTTAACGGATCTGTATACTCCCCATCCATATCCTACGCTATTTCTTGGATCTCCTTCACCAGTCCCAACCCATAGGACATTTTTGTCAGAGCTGGCAATAGTTAATGCTCCAATTGAATAAGCTCTTTGCTTCTCAAAAATGGGAGAGAAACTTACTCCACCGTCAACTGTTTTGTGGATTCCTCCATCTGCACCACTAACATAAAAAGTAGATGGATCTCCTGGCACACCATCAATATCAGTTACTCGGCCTCCCATATTTGCAGGGCCAATTGCTCTCCAAGAATAGTTGTTCAAAAGTTCAGCTTTTTGAGCACAAACTTCATTTAATCCAATTAAAAGTATAAGGACATAAATAATGTTTTGTCTGAGTTTATTTAAATTTTTCATAATGTTTAATTTTACTTTTATTATATATCCCAGTTCTTGAGATTGTGATTTTTTGGGGCTGTCTTTTTTAGCCTCTGTTTAATTTTGTTAAGGTACATTGTGTTGTAACGAAGCCTAGAAATATGATTTGGATTTTTTTGATCTCCATTCCAACAGTGTTCTGCAAGATTTCCATAATCAACCTCCCCGTCATAGTAAGGATTAGTGGAATTTTCTAAAAACTCTTCAGTTAGAACAACAGCGTTGTTTAAATAATAATTATCCATATCCCCACAGTAGATATTGACTTTTCCTTTAAGATCTTTTCCTATTTTTTCCCAATCACGCTCCATGATATATCTAAGGTCATAATTTTCTCTCCAATAGTCAGCAACTTCAGAGTCAATTTCTCCTGTTAGCTTATTCCAAATAGGCTTAGGATATCCATTATCACCAACTGGAGAATAGACAGCTTGCCATATATCCCACTGATCTCCAGAGCGGCTATTATTTCCAAGAATATACTCTCTTCGATTTACATCAATTAATTGTGACTTTATATGTCCTTTACCATCTCTCATTGCTGGACGTAAGGTTTTTCTAAAATCTCCACTTTTATAGTATGCATTTTTATCTTTATAAATATCAACTACNGTGTATGCTCTGAAATCTATNGGATCAGGACAAGCAGCAAAACAGCCATTGTATTCTTTTGGATAGAATACTTGTACTGCCAGNGCTTCCCAACCGCCAGTTGATCCTCCATATAGAAAACGTCCCCATCCTTGACCAACACCNTTAAACATTTTTTCAATATGNGGAATTAGTTCATATGTAATAGCATCTCCATANGGNCCAATATTTGCAGAGTTTACAGCATAAGAATCGTCATAATAAGGATTTTGATGTTGAACTTCAATTACTAGAAAGCGTGGAAATTTTTTCGAAGTCCATTTTTTATAAAAATCATAAGCTTCTTTTTCTTGAATATATTTATATCCTGTAATTCCAAACCTNCTATTAAANACAGTGTCTTCTTTAGGTGCATCAGGAGGGGTAGTTCTAAAGCCTCCAATNGTTTTTGGAAAGTGACCATGAAATACCATAAGAGGATAACGTGTTTTACTTTCTTTATTAAATCCCTCTGGCACTAANACATTTGCTTGNAGATACATTGGGCGTCCCCAAAAATTAGAGAGCAAGTCGCTTTTAATTTTGATATGTTTTATATACTTAGAATCTTCAGCTTCTTTAATTGGTGGAATCTCTTGAGTTATTTCAATTTTTATTGGAGAACTATTTTGTTTGAAATTAACTTTTAAGGATTTGCTATAGATATTTTTTGGAGAAATATTCCAATGCTGNCCCTCACCTTGNTCCATTGGGAGCTGAACAGTATGNCCATTGGATAAATTGAAAGTATCGTATTTATGGAGTANGGCTTGNACAAAATATTCCCCAGATTCTAATTCATTCAAGTTNTCTATTGGATAAGCTAGTGTGTTTGATTTAAAAGTTTCTANACTCCCACTTTCCCATTGANTGACATCTTTACCAATTATAATTCCTGTTTGATCTGAATCATTAATCTGAAATCTAGGTTCTTTTGAAGAATCCTTTGTGATCATAACTAAAAGCCTNCCATCGAGTAAACTATCCGAAAGTTTTGAATTATAGCTTACTTCAAAAACTATATGATTATTTTTTTCACAAGAGCTAAAAAAAGCAATCATGAGNAGGGTTAAAAATGTAATTGGCTTNAATCTTTTTAATTTTTTCATAAAAACAATTTGATTTCAATTTAANAAAAAAACTAACACAAATTTTGATTTATTAAATCGATGAAAATCTGTTAGGCCAGNAACNTATTCAACAAGANGTCTTGAAATTGGATTCCCCTCTCNGTACAAAAAAAATAATCAAACATCTGTTCAAATGGGTAAAAGGAAGACAACTTAAGGTCTTAGAAAACTTTNCTGTTATAGAAGCCAATTTAAATGTGCAGTAATAATGCAGTAACAATGGATTATTTTTATTNTTAAAACATTACTATTTTGGCTNNANTAAGTTAGATTNGAATGGATTACAGTTATTTGTATCATACTGAGATACCGAAAGGAGTAAAGTCAATTTACATCAATGGGAAATCAATTTCTCGTGAGCAGTTTTTAAAGCAAAAAGAAACCTTTTTAAAGAAGGACAATAAAATTTGAACCTTAGAACGCTCATAGAAGTTTTTATTGTAATTGTAATTAGTTTGATTATCTTTCTTTTATTTAAAAAATAAACTCCTTAAATGAGAATAACTTCTTACTTATTGGCAGTACTTTTTTCTTTCTTTAGCTATTCTCAAGAACATTTTAAATTAAGGGATTCAATAATTAAGCACAAATACTCTAATCCAAANTTAGCAATTGACTTTGGACTAAAATACNTTGATGCCGTCCAATCAAAAACTCCAGATAGCTTAGTAGTAGGTACTTATGCAATGCTTGGAGAAATACTCTTTGATATGGGGTTATATTCATCAGCACTTGATTATTTTAATAGGGCATTAGATCTATATGAAGCTACTCCTGATAAAAATAAACGTGATCCACTAATTAGTCAACCTCCATGGATTTTATTAAATATTGGTAGCATNTATTTTCAAAATGGAGATATTGAAAAGGCAGAAGAGAAATTTTATCAATCTAAAGAAATTTTNGAAAAATTTTCAAATAAAAGTAAAGCCAATTATGGNATCAATACTTCTGATTCAAATCTGGGCCTTATAGATGAGGCTAAAAAAGATTATTTATCTGCTGAAAAAAAATATCTAAAAATCTATTCTAGAAGACTTAAGGAAAACAAACAAGAAGACCTTATGTATTCAATATCTCAATTGATAGCTATTAATCTTTTAAAAGGAGATGTTAAGTCTGCAGATAATAAGTTCAATGAACTTAATCAATATTATAAGAAATATAATGATGATTATAGTTCAAAATCACTTTTCACTAGAAATTATGGTTATGGTTATTTTGTCTATGCAGCATATTATCAATCAATAAAAAAATATAAGAAGGCTATTACGTTTTTAACAAAATCAGAAGATATATTGAAAAATTTTCCTACTGAAGCAGCTTCTTTAGGGTCAAGATTTGCAGAGTGTCATTTGGGAGCAGGTGATTTAGAAAAAGCAGAACAAAGAGCGAAAAAGAACTTAGAGATAAAAAACTTAAATGATACTGAAAAAATATTTAATTATAATGTGCTCGAAAAAATATATTTGCAAAAGGGGTTAAATTCGGAATTGCTTAAAGTTAAAGATTCATTAATTCTTATTTCAGCAGGTGGAAATAATGCGAGAATTTTTAAATCCTTAAATGATTTAGAAACTCAAATTCAACTATCNCGATCAGTCAGAGAACTCAATCAAAATAAAATTAAATACAATACATATCTCTACATTCTTATAATTTGTTCGATTATCTTATTTTTTTCACTTATTACAATTCGAGTAAATTACAATTATCAAAAAGAAAAGGGAAGCAGATTGGAATTAGAAAAGCTTGCGATAAAAAATGAGTTGGATAAAAGAAATAGGGAATTGGTGAGTAAATCAAATTTTATTATACAAAGAAATGATTACTTNAAGAAATTAAAAAAGAAGATAGAGGATCCNAAAAAAATNGATGAATCCATTTCAAGACTATCTAGAGAATTAAATATGGTTATTTCTTCAGAAAAATCTTACCAAGATTTTGATAATATGTTTGTAGAAGTTTATCCAGATTTTTACAAATCAATAAATCAAGTAAGTAAACTNTCCAAAACTGATTTAAGATTGGCTTCATANATAAANATGAATCANTCTAATGATGAGATAGCTAAAATTTCAGGTGTNTCNATNAGAACAATTGAAAGTCAAAGATATAGGCTTTCNAAAAAGCTAAACCTNCAAAGNGGACAAGATTTAAACTCATTTATATACANTATTTAAATTTAATTAAATACTGTTTAAATACTGATTTAATAATTAAATTGTATTAAAAAATTACTAATTACTTAAAAACTACTGCATTTTTACTGCAANTATCTTTTTTATCTAATTATTATGTTGTTAGACNTCGCAAAAATGTTAGGTTNGTAAAAACAAATTTTTTTATTGGAATCAAANAAGAATTTCGAAATACGTTTTGCAGAAACCTATCCTGATTTTACAAAAGAACTAGTTCAGATATCAGATGATTTGTCATTTCAAGAAATCAAGATATGCATGTGTTTAAAGTTGAGCTATTCGAATGAACAAATTTCAAAACAAATAGGTATTTCAAAAAGCACACTCTCTAATTTACGGTCAAGTATTAGGAAAAAGATGGGGCTCAAAAGAAACCAAAATCTAACTATAACAATACTAAAATTGTGATAAAAAGGAGAGGTTTTTTTGATGCAAAAAATAAAAAAGTAATGTTTACTTTTTTAATGATATTTTTTTGTTTTTTGTTTTCTTTTTCACAAGACACCACTAGTCCAACAGTTGTAATTTCAGACAATGCTTCTGGTAATACTGTTGGAAANCGCCAGACTATAAGAATAACTGGAACCTTTAGTGAGAATATGGCTGCAAGTCCTAGAATTAGCATTGGCAGTTTGATTTCAAATGCTAATATGACCCAAGGNGGGAATGCATCGATTTGGTATTANGACTGGGANGTNTCAACAGGAAACCCAAGTTTAGGACCAGTAGTTGCGACCATTACAGGTACAGACCTTGCAGGTAATTCATTGGGTTCGACAACAGCTTTAAATAAAGCCTTACACCTAAACGGATCATCATATACATCNATCCAAAATAATGGAAATAATGATTCTTATCCACTTAGAAGGCGTCCTGGAGATGGTGTTACAAATGGGAATCAACCTTGGATGGTAAATGTGATTTTTAAAACATCCGAATCAAAAAATCAAACAATTTGGGCTCAGAGAGAAACTGCTGGTGGGAGTAGTGATAAAGTCAAACTAAAATTAAACGGTCAGAGTTTGATGTTCAGATATGGAAGGGTTGGTCATTACAATAAATGGTCTAATCCTGGAAGTATCTCACAAAATACATGGTATTCAATTACTGTTATTTATAATGGGGGGAATGTAACCCTTCCAGCTTCATTTGATATTTATCAAACAAATTTTTCAAGTGGTTTGACATCTAAAATTACTAGTCAGGGAAGCTGGTCATCTAATGGATCACCAAGTAATTCTTTGGAATTACTAGGTAATTTTTATGTGGGAAATGATAATACAGCAGAATGGTTTAATGGTTATATAGCATCAGTTGTTAATACAACATTAAAACAGGGAGAAACACCTTCACTTAATGAAATATCAATGTTCAGTCAAGATCCTTTAGCTTGGCTAGCAAATTACAAGGAAGGCAAAACATTTAGAGCTCCAAATAAAGCTGCTGTAGAGTCAGTAAATTTTCAAAGCTTAAATAATAATAAAACAGGTTCACAAAGAAGTGATTTTGCAACTTATTTATGGTTAATGGGAGATGGTAAGGCAGGAAGTGGAAATAATGGTCTTGGAACTGGGAGCAACAAACACATTAAAAATGAAGTTACAAATTCATCTGAGTCTAATAAAACAAGATTGAATTTCAACAACGCATTACAAGCTACTGGTTACAATAGAATAGAAAACGTTAATATTTTAGTTCCAGCGAGAAAACAATACAATATTGAATCTTCACCAACGGTCACACTTACCGATACAGATGCGGATAATATAATTTACTCAAAACTATTACCGACTAATTCAGTAACTATTACTGCAAGCTTTTCGGAATCCATGTCTGCAACTCCGTCAATTTACATCTCGGGTGTAGTAACAAATGTTTCTATGAAAAGAATTAGTGGAACAAATAGCTATACCTATAATTGGAATACTTCTACTCCAACTCTTGCTGCAGGAACATATAGTGCTACAGTAAGTGGAACAGATCTTTCTGGTATAGCATACTCTGGCACGGATAGTATTACATTTACTATTAGTCCAACATTCTATTTAGCTTCCAATGGTATTACGGTTAAATGTCACAATTGTAGTGCTGGTGATAAAGGGGTGGTAAATGGGGTTACTTATACAGCCCATGGCAATACTTCTATTCGTTCAAAATCAAAAGGTGATAATGATTGGAATAGAGTAGTAACTACTCTTGTTACTGACATGAGTGATTTATTTAAAAATCAAAATAGCTGGAATCAAAATATTAGCTCTTGGGATACTTCAAGTGTTACTGATATGGATGAAATGTTTTCTCAAGCAAATGCATTCAATCAAAATATTGGTAGCTGGGACACCTCTAGTGTTACTAATATGGGGAGTATGTTTTTTAATGCTCGTGTCTTTAATCAAAACATAGGATCGTGGAATACCTCAAGTGTTACTGATATGGGGACTATGTTTTCAGCTGCTTTTGCATTTAATCAAAACATAGGTTCTTGGAATACCTCAAGTGTTACTGATATGAGTTATATGTTTAGAAATGCAAGTGTATTCAATCAAAATATTGGAGCCTGGAATACATCAAATTTAACTAACGCCATCCAAATGTTTTATGGAGCTAGTGCATTTAATCAAAACATAGGTTCTTGGAATACTTCTAAGGTGACCAGCATGGCAAGTATGTTTAATAATGCTGATGCATTCAATCAAAATATTGGAGCTTGGGATGTTTCTAGTGTTAGAACTACAGAACAAATGTTTCAAGGAAACAGTGGGTTTAATAACGGTGGTAGCGCTTCAATAGGTAATTGGAATACTTCTAGTGTTACCAGTATGAGGTATATGTTTGATAGTGCATCTGCATTTAATCAAGATATTGGAAATTGGAATGTATCAAATGTTACAAACATGTTAGAAATGTTTAAAAGTGCATCTAATTTCAATCAAGACCTCTCCGGATGGTGTGTTTCGAATATTAATAATGAGCCTACAAGATTTAAAACGAATGCTAATGCTACTTGGAGAAATGATGCTTCCAAACAACCCTCCTGGGGAGGCTGCTCTTCACCTGCGACTCTTGTTATCACCTCTAATGATTCAGATAATGTAATTACCACAGGTCAGGTAACCCTTACTGCTACTTTCTCTATAAACATGA
>PAYI01000040.1 GCA_002714815.1 Flavobacteriaceae bacterium
AAGTGTTTAGTAACCAAGAATATTATTTTAGCGACAACTTATGAAAAAAATATAGATAAGCTGATTGAGATTGGTGAAAAAGCGAGGGTAAATATTTTTCAAGGTGAAACACACGATGTTTTGAACAGATATTACAATGCATCAAAATCTATAAATCCAGACTATATTATAAGAGTAACTTCTGATTGCCCATTAATAGATCCTAAACTAATTGATAGCATTCTAAAAATGGCAATTGATCAAAAGTTAGATTACACATCAAATATTCTGATTGAATCATTTCCGGATGGACAAGATGTAGAAGTAATAAGCTTTAAAGCTTTAGAAAAATGTTATCATGAGGCCAAACTTAAATCAGATCGAGAGCATGTAACGCCCTACATAAAGAGGAACTCTTCATTTAATGGGCAGGAGATGTTTTTTTCAAAAAATTACAAGTCAGAGGTTGACTATAGTAATATAAGAATGACAGTAGATGAATTGGTAGATTATAATGCAATAAAATTACTAATTGGAAAATTAGGAGTAAATCAAAATTGGCAACTATATGCAGAATTTATAAAAAATCATCCTGAGCTTTTTTATAATCAGGAAATCAAAAGAAATGAAGGCTATACTAATTCTTTAAAAAAAGATAAATTAAACTAGAGAAGTGAAGGGGCAAAAATTATATAATAAAGCAAAGAAAATAATACCAGGGGGCACTATGCTTCTTTCAAAAAGGCCTGAAATGTTCTTGCCAGATCTATGGCCTTCATATTTTACTAAAGCTTTAGGTTGTGAGATATGGGATCTTGACGGTAAAAAATATATTGATTGTTCAATTATGGGAATAGGAACAAATTCTCTTGGTTATGGTAATAAGTATGTTGATGAAGCAGTATTAAACGTAATTAAGTTGGGTAATATGTCAACACTTAATTGTCCTGAAGAAGTTTCTTTAGCTGAAAAGTTAATTGAAATTAATCCTTGGGCAGATATGGTTAGATTTGCCAGATCGGGAGGTGAAGCAAATGCAATTGCAATTAGGATAGCAAGAGCAGCAAGCGGCAGGGATAAGGTCGCAATTTGTGGATACCACGGCTGGCATGATTGGTATTTATCTGTAAATCATAATTCAGAAGGTGAGAATTTGAATGAACATCTTTTACCTGGCTTAGAAGCTAATGGAGTTCCAAAAGACTTAAAAAACACAGTATTTCCATTTGAGTACAACAATTTTCATCAGCTTAGTGAAATAGTTACTAATAATGATATTGGTGTAATCAAAATGGAGGTTATCCGAAATGTTTATCCATGCAATAACTTCCTTAAAAAAATAAGACAATTAGCAAATGAAAAAAATATTGTTTTGATTTTTGACGAATGCACATCTGGTTTTAGAGAGACTTTTGGTGGAATCCACAAAAAATTTGATGTAGAACCAGATATGGCTATGTATGGTAAAACTTTAGGTAATGGATATGCAATAACAGCTGTTGTCGGGAAGAAAGAAGTCATGGAGTATGCACAAAAAACATTTATTAGCAGCACATTTTGGACTGAAAGAATAGGGCCTACTGCAGCATTAAAATCCCTAGAAATAATGGAAAAAGAAAAGTCTTGGGAAAAAATTACCAAATCTGGCGAAGAGGTTCAAAAAAAATGGAAAGAAATTGCTGAAAAGCATAATGTCGATATAAAAATCAAGGGTATACCTGCTCTGTCAACTTTTAATTTCAATTACACCAAGAGTTTAGAATTTAAAACCTTTCTTACTCAAGAATTTTTAAAAAAAGGATATTTGGGGACAACTTCTTTTTATACAAGCCTGGCACACACCGATACTATTATAAAAAAATATTTCGAGGTTTTTGAAGAGATTATATTTGAAATTTCAAATTGTATTCAAAAAGAGAAAGACATTAGTAAAATGCTCAAATATTCACCTTCTCATGGTGGTTTTAATAGATTAAATTAATGATTAATTGGCCTAGTAGATATAAGATTTTAAAAAATAAAAATATTTTTTTATTTGATGATTATTGCCTTCTACCAATTCGATTTGAAGACCGCTACCAAATTATGAAATGGCGTAATGAGCAACTTTATCATTTAAGACAGAATAATAAGCTAACAAAGAGCATACAGGATAATTACTTTAAAAATGTTTTGCTAAATCAATTCAACCAAGATGAGCCTAATCAATTACTTTTTTCATTATTAAAATCAAATATACTGATTGGCTATGGAGGTCTTGTGCATATTAATTGGATAAATAAATCAGCAGAGGTCTCGTTTGTAATGAAAACCAAATTAGAAGAAAATCATTTTGAATCACTTTGGAGTATCTTTACAAGATTAATAGAAAAAGTTTCATTTAAAGAATTGAAGCTAAATAAAATCTTTATCTATGCTTTTGATTTGAGGCCACATTTATATCCAGTTTTAGAAAAAAACGGATTCATATTTGAGGCAAAATTAAGAAAGCATGTTAAAGTGGGAGAAATATTTGAAGATGTAATTATTCATTCTAAATTCAATGAAGATAAATAAAATTCAATTTCTCATTGATAATATAAATTCTTGGATTATTCCATACGTAAAGACATATAACCAAAAATTAATTAAAGGGGGATATAAATCTAAAGTTTTACATCATCATAAAGAAGTAGAAAACGGAGATATAATCATTTTGCTCTCTTGTGAAAAAAAGTTTACTCAATTTTCAAGAAATAAATATAATCTTGTAGTTCATGAAAGCAATTTGCCTAAAGGGAAAGGATGGTCACCAATGACTTATCAAGTTTTGGAAGGTAAAAATAAAATTCCTATTACTTTGTTTGAAGCTGATGAAAGCTTTGATGGAGGTAATATTTACTTAAAAGATTTTATAAAATTAGATGGGACTGAACTAGTAGACGAAATAAGAGAAAAACAAGCAAAAAAGTCATTTGATTTGATTGATAAATTTTTAAAAGAAAATGAAAATTTAATTGGGGAAGCTCAATCTGGAAAGCAAACAACTTACAGGAAAAGGATGCCTTCTGACAACAAATTAGATGTAAATAAATCAATAATTGATAATTTTAATATTTTAAGGGTATCTGATAACAATCGTTATCCAGCTTACTTTACCATAAATAATCAAAAATATATCATAAAAATCACAAAGGATGGATAGATATGTTTTGCTTTCTGAAAAAGAATGGCATCTTGGTCTATTTGAAAAACTAAAGGAAAACTTTCCTGATGACGAATGGATTCTAATTCAAAATAAGCAAGATTTTAAAAATGAAAAATTATCATTCATAAAACCAAAAACGATATTTATACCTCATTGGTCAAATTTTATACCAAGTCATATATTTCTTAATTATAAATGTATTCTTTTCCATATGACAGACCTTCCCTATGGAAGAGGAGGTAGCCCTCTTCAAAACCTTATTATTAATGGACATAAACAAACTAAAATAACCGCAATTAAAGTTACTGATGGTATAGATGAAGGCCCTATCTATCTCAAAAAAAAGTTAGATTTGTCAGGTTCTGCTAAAGATATTTTTTCAAGAAGTTCAAATATTATTTTTCAAATGATTTGTATGATTATTGATGAAAACATAATTCCAGTTCCACAAAAAGGGGAACCAACAATTTTTAAAAGAAGAAATCCCAAACAAAGTGACATATCTAAACTAGATGATCTAAATATCATATATGATTATATTAGAATGCTTGATTGTGATGGATATCCAAATGCTTTTATTGATTTAAATGGCGTTAGATATGAATTCTCAAATGTTAAAAATCTTAAGAATAGCTTAGAAGCAAATGTTAGAATTATTAAAAATTAAACGTTTAATGGTAATTGTTGCTCATCCTGATGATGAAATTCTNGGGATAGGTGGAACTCTTTNCAAAATAAAATCTCAAACTAATTGTGAAATAAAAGTCATTATATTGGGAGAGGGAATCACATCAAGAACTGAAAAGCAAAAGACGAGTTCAAATTATGAGAAACTTGAAATTCATCAGAAAAATATTGTTGAAGCTCAAAAAATTATAGGATATGACTCCTTTAGNAATTATCAACTTCCTGATAANCAGTTTGATACANTTCCTTTGCTTTCAATTATCAAAATAATAGAAAAGGAGAAAAANCAATTTAATCCTGAAATTGTAATTACCCACCATATNGGAGATGTCAATATTGATCATCAATTAACTTTTAACGCTGTGAATACTGCTTTTAGGACTCAACCAGGAGAGAATTTTAAAGGAATTGCTACTTTCGAAACACCATCTGGAACTGAATGGATTTCTCAAAATGATCCGAGAAAGTTTAATCCGAATTTTTTTATTGAATTAACTAAATTAGAAGTTGATAGAAAAATTCTTGCAATGGAATGCTATAGCTTTGAAAAAAGAATCTTTCCACATCCTAGATCACCTGAGGCATTGATGAATAGAGCCATTATGTGGGGAGTTACAGTTGGTTTAAATTATGCAGAGCCTTTTCAACTTATAAAATATATAGTTAAAAATGAAAAANCCTGATTTTTTTAATAANAANAAAGTTTTTATAGTTGCAGAATTATCAGCAAATCATAATGGTAAATTGGAGGTTGCTATTGAAACAGTTAAAGCAGCAGCCAGAGCGGGAGCCGATGCAATTAAACTTCAGACTTATACTGCAGACACAATGACAATAAATTCTGACGGGAAAGACTTTATAATTGATAATGGATCAATTTGGGACGGAGAGAAATTTTATGATTTATATAAGAGAGCTCATACACCATGGGGATGGCACAAAAAATTNTTTGACNTAGCTAAAAAAGAGGGATTAATATGTTTTTCTACACCATTTGATAAAACTGCAGTTGATTTTTTAGAAAGTTTGAAAAATCCTATTTATAAGATAGCTTCCTTTGAAATTACAGATATACCTTTAATTGAATATGTTGCATCAAAAAATAAGCCTATAATTTTATCAACAGGGATTGCATATAAAAATGATATAGATTTAGCATTGGAAACAATAAGAGCTCAAAACAATAAAGAAATAGTTTTATTAAAATGTACTTCTAGTTATCCAANTCCTATAGAAGANGCTAATTTAGTGACTATTCAAGATTATAAAAAAAGCTTCAATATAATCCCTGGGTTGTCAGANCATACATTGGGGATTACAGCCCCAATTGTGGCNACAGCTTTAGGAGCAAAAGTTATTGAAAAGCATTTTATTTTAGATCGNTCGATTGGNGGCCCAGATGCAACTTTTTCATTAGANGAAGAGGAGTTCAAAAAAATGGTCAATGAAATAAGAANTAGTGAAAAAGCATTAGGTCAAATTTCATATGATTTAACTGAAAAACAGAAAAAAGGCAAAGTATTTTCAAGATCATTATATGTTGTAAAAGATGTTAATAAAGGAGATTTGGCAACTATAAAAAACATAAAATCAATAAGGCCTGGTTTTGGATTACATCCAAAAATGTTAAATAAAGTTTTGGGGAGAAAATTTAAATCAAACATGAAAGCTGGAGAAAGACTNCATATTGATTCATTTGAAGACAAATAAATTNAACTTAATGGAATCAATTGAATTTAATGATATTGTCAAATTTCATGACTGGCCNAAAAAATTAATAAGTAATCANAATTTGGCAGTAAAAGAGAAAAACAATAAGGAAATTTTTAGAGAGTTTGGGNATGAAAAATGGACTTANATAAACAATCTGATAGATAAAATAAAGAATCCTACAATTCAAAATATTGAAAANAATATTGATTTTAACGAAAAGATAGTTTCTGTTTATAAAGGAGAATTTTATAANATTTTTAAAAANGANATNGATGAACTTCATATAAAATTATANACTGATACAATATTAAAATATTTAGATAAAGTTGAATATATCGTTGAGATAGGAGCAGGATTTGGCTCTAAAATTTTAAGAATAGCTTCAGATAAGAGATTTAAAAACAAAAAAATAATAGCNGGTGAATTGACAGGNCANGGACAAAAAGCTATNAAAAAAATAGCTTCTAATATGGGAATTGAAATTAAAGTTGGTTTTTGTGATATAGGTAAAGGGGATTTTAAGGATTTACATATTCCATATAACAGTTTAATATTTACATCATATTCAGCACATTATACTAGTAAAATAAAAAAAAGNGTCTACAAAAAGCTAATNGCCTTAAAGCCGAATGTAATAATNCATTTTGAACCNATATATGAGGTTTTTTCAAAAAATAATATCTATGACTTAATGTGCAAAAAATACATTGAGATTAATGATTATAATACAAACCTGTTAACTGTAATANAAAATTTAAANAAAGAAGGATTANTAAAGTTTACAATTNATCGAAATGTAATAGGGACAAATCCTTTTTTACCAATATCTGTTATTGAGTGTAGTACAGAAATATAAAATGTTTGATATAGTTATAATTGGCTCAAGTCCGCTAGGGATTCTTGAAGCCTTATATCATAATTATAACGGTAAGAAAGTTTTAATTATCGATAAGTCAAATAGAATTGGCGGAGCATGGCAGTCTGAATCTTTTCCTAAAATTTATGATGTTGAAAATGCAA
This sequence comes from Flavobacteriaceae bacterium, assembly GCA_002714815.1. Classification (GTDB taxonomy): domain Bacteria; phylum Bacteroidota; class Bacteroidia; order Flavobacteriales; family Flavobacteriaceae; genus MS024-2A. The sequence goes on from PAYI01000040.1 coordinate 6,587, forward strand.
TTCATTATTTGNTGCCNTCGGATTTAGCCTTTAAATTTTTATCAAANAATTTAAAACTGGAACTANTTAGGATTAAAGGNAAAAAAACTGTTTATCATTTAGCAANAGGNATAAANATTTATTTGAGCTATGATGGACTTTTATCAAATCTCNTAAATCTTTTTTTGAACAAAAATTATAGTTTCNGGGGCTTAAAATATTTTTTAAATAAAAGACAGTCATTATATTTTAGAAAAGGAGCACCNTCATTTATTCAAAGGGTAACAGAAATGTTAAATAAAACAAGTATTAAGGTAAAACTTGATCAAGAGATAAATAAAATTATTTTCAATAGTAACGTTAAATTATACTTAAAATCTGGAGAAGAGATAGTTTCAAAAAAAATTGTCTGTACTAACAGTTCAAGGTTAAAAAATATTTTTAAGGAAGGNAAAAAAATTTTTATTNAAGAGAAAATTCAAAAAAGACCTTCAATGCATTTGGTTCTTGAAGATCATGGGGAATTTAATTTTAATCAACTCATTTTTTTTAACAATAAAGTAATCAAATATGCNCATGATGTTACAAATTTTTCTTCAGGNGATATTAGAGGGAAAAGAATACTTGTNATAGCNTTNAAACACGAATTAAAAGAAACAAAATTAATATTTGATCAAGTACACAAAATNCTATTGGAATCCTCTTTTTGTTCAAAAAACTCAAAAATATTNTATAAAAAGTGGACTAATGTTGTATTACCAAGATTATTCAATGAAGATCTAAAAGAAATTAAAAATAAAATAGGGAATCAATTAAGTTACCTAAAAACCGAAAGCCTTACTCACTCAATTCAAGAGAACTATTATAAGTGGAAAACAATTAAAATTTGAATTATGAGAAGTAATAAATTAAACAAACTTTCAGTTTCTTTTGAAAAGCCTTTAACAAAAACGAGTAAGAGTCTTTATCTCAAACTAACTAGAATAGAAATTTAATTTTATAATCAATAGAGATTTGAAAAAGTTTTCTCAAAATTTCAAAAAAACACTAAAAGGCAGAGGGTTTTCACCACATTTATTTTCAGAGATGCAAAATAATGAAAGTTGGGATTCAATTATTGGAAGTTTTAATCATAATTCAATTTATTATAGGAGTAATACAATAGAATTAGAATTTGAATATCACTTTAATTCAAAAGGGGAAAATTTATCTTTTGTAAATAAAGGNAAAGATTCATTTATTTTTAAATGTTTTGGCAATGAAAAAAAAATAATTGTTTATGACATTTTATTTGAATCAAAATTTTCAAATTCAAAAGCAAAAAAAATATCAAAGATTTTGTGTGGAATTTTATTAGAAATTGATTCCAAAATTATTTANAATTCAATACTGTTTTCNAAAACAAATTCAAACTATTTAAAGNATTATCTTCTTAACAAAATGAGCAAAAAAACTTTAATTGAACTTGCTATTGACTTGGAAGAAGANTTAGANAATATATGGAGTTCACTNAGAAAAAGTTATAAACCACTAATTAATAAAAACAGTAAAATATATTCTGTAAGTAAAGATTGCACATCTGAAATTTGGGATTTGTGTAAGGAATTNCATATAGCTTGTTCTGGNAAACAAACAAGATCGGATAAAACTTGGCAAACTCAATGGGANGCNATAAAATCAANNNAGGCCATTGTNTATTTTATTGAATTAAATAANAAAATAATAGGGTTTGCATATTTTATTTATGACAAAGTTGTTGCATCATATTTTTCTGCAGCTTATNAGAGNAGTAATCAATCAGACCAGTCTTTAGGGCATCTAATTTTGTGGGAAGCTATTAGTGANTTAAAAAAAAGAGGCATTAAAAACTTATATCTTGGGTCGTATACAATTGACTTAATCGATGGTAATACTAAAATATCTAACATAATAAGTTTTAAAACAGGTTTTTCTAATTTAATGAACATTTCTTTTGAGTAGTAAAAAAANCAGGATTGTTGCATCNATAGAAGCAAGAATGACAAGTAGTAGGTTGCCTGGAAANGTNCTTCTTAATGCAATTGATGATATTTCTATGCTTCAATATATGATTGAGAGACTNAAAGAATCAAAAAAAATTGATCATATAGTCATNGCAACTTCAGANAANAAGGCAGATAACTCAATTGTAGATTTATGTAAAAAAATAAAAATAGATTACTTCAGGGGAAGTGAAAATGATGTNCTTGATAGAGTTTATCAAACTCATAAATATACTTGTTCAGAAATAGTTGTTGAGTTGACAGGAGATTGTCCACTAATAGACCCAAAAATAATTGATGAAAGTGTAGATTTATATCTTGAAAATGATTTTGATTATGTTTCAAATGCTCATGTNAGAAGTTACCCAGATGGTTTGGACACACAAGTATTTTCATTTGCATTNTTAGANGAAGTTAACAAACTTGCAACTTCAGATTATGATAGAGAAAATGTCACNTCATTTATTTATAGAAATAATGAAAATTTTGATTATAAATTAAAAGCANTANTAGCCAATAAAATTAATTTTTGGCCTGAACTNAGAATTACTTTAGACGATAAAGGAGATTATTTACTTATAAAAAATATAATTGATTTTTTTCATCCAAAAAATGGATTCAAATATTATTGTAATNAAATTATTAGTTATNTAAGNGAAAATGATGATCTACTATCTCTTAATAAAAATTCAAGAGTCAAAATAAACCCATATCAAGTAANATCTAAAAAAAGTGGTTAAAACTCTTTCAGTAACAATTATAGGTTTAGGTAATATCGGAATGTTATATGACTATTATAAAACTGATAGCAAAATCAGATTATCACATTTAAAATCGTTTTATTATAACCCAAAATTTAAGGTNATAAATTGTATTGATTTATCTCAGGAAAAATTAGACTTGGCAAAAAAAATATATGGAGATAAAATAAATTATTACAAAACTTTTACACCCAAAATAAAGNAGACAGATATTTATGTTTTATGTTCCCAGCCTAAAACCAATAGAAAATATTTTNATNAAATTTTGAACAATAATAATAATTGTTTTTTTCTTGTAGAAAAACCTGGATGGAAAATAAGTGCTGATTATAATCTTAGNCATATAAATGAAAAGGTTTATTTTAATTATTTTAGAAAGGCTATACCCTCATTTCAAAAATTAAAAANGAATATTGAAAATAATACTTTTGGTCAAATNCAATCTGTTATATGCTATTATACAAAAGGNTTGAAAAATAATGGATCACATCTAATTGATCTCATTTTTTATTTTTTTGGAGAAAAAGTAAAGATAGAAACTTTAAATGTCACTAAAAGTATAGTTGATTATGACAAAAATGANGAGACATTGAGTTTTTCCTTAAAAATAGAATATAAAAAAAATGACATATTAGTAAATTTCATTGGGTTAGATGAAAAAATGTACAGTATAATAGAAATGGATATTATGGCAGAATTTTCAAGAATATCAATCAAGGATTTTGGAGGCAGAATAATTTACGAGGAGGTAGGNGAAGATAAACTATTTAATGGATATAAAAAGCATACAAAAAAAAGATTTANAAATTCAAACCTTTCATTGTATGGAAATTTTGTTNCTAATCATATTTACAAAATTTATTTTAATAAAATGAAAAATGATTCAGGATTAAATAATGAGAAAAANATTTCAGGTTTAATAGAATTGATTAAAAATTTTTGAATATGAAAGAAAACGTATTNGCTTTATTAGGAGGAGAAAAAGCAGTTAAATCTAAGCTTAATAGATTTAATACAATAGGNTTTGAAGAAGAAGAAGCAGTTTTAGATGTTTTAAGAACAGGAGTGCTATCTAAATATCTAGGATGTTGGGATGAGGATTTTTATGGGGGACCAAAAGTAAAAGAATTTGAAAAAGTCTGTTCTAAATACTTTGGTGTAAAATATGCTTTAGCTGTAAATTCTTGGACTTCTGGTTTAATATGCGCAGTTGGAGCTATTGATATTGAACCAGGAGATGAAATAATCGTCTCAACATGGACAATGTGCGCTAGTGCAACAGCAATTATTCATTGGAACGCAATACCAATATTTGCTGATATAGACGNCAAAACATTTAATATTTCACTTGATTCAGTNATTGAAAATATCACGAGCAAAACTAAAGCAATTTTAGCAATAGATATTTTTGGTCATCCATGNGATTATGACGGGCTAATGAAAATTTGTGATNAGCACNATCTTAAATTGATAACTGATTCTGCTCAAGCACCAGGCTCTANATACAAAAGTCAAATCACAGGTACTGGATCACATGTTGGAGGATTTAGTCTAAATTATCACAAACATATTCATACTGGTGAGGGTGGTATACTGGTCACCAATGAAAAAAAAATTTATGATAAAATGTCATTAATAAGAAATCATGGTGAGGCCGTAATTGGAGAAATGAAATTTAGTGATCAAATAAATATTTTAGGGTATAATTTTAGAATGGGGGAGATAGAAGCATCAATAGGAATTGAGCAANTAAAAAAATTATCGGGAATTGTAGAAAGAAAACAGCAAATAGCAAATATGCTTTCTGAAGGATTANAAAATATTAATGGATTAAAAACTCCTTTTATTGANNACAATTGTACTCACTCATATTATGTATATCCTTTAATTATAGATAAAAATAAAGTAAANAATAAAAGAGAGAAAATNATCAAAGCACTTGAAAAAGANGGTGTAAAAGGATTAATGCAAGGATATGCTAATATTCACCTTTTGCCAATGTATCAAAATAAAATTGCATATGGCAAAAATGGGTTTCCATGGAATTATGAAAAAACAAGAAAAAATATTTCTTACAAAAAGGGTATCTGTCCTGTAGCTGAAGAGTTANATGATGAAACTTTNATCGGAATTGAAATTTGCTTATTTGATTATACGGATACTAATATTAATGAAATTATTAAAGCCTTTAAAAAANTATTTACAAGTCTTGATAAAATTTGATTATAAAATAATTTTNGTATTCTCTGATCCNGCAGGAGGGAATATAATTTCAAGTTTAATTGATAGAGCNTTAGAAGAAAAAAAAGACCCTGGAATCCATTTCAAAGTCTATTCAGATTTGAAAGGCATAATAGACAAATCTTATGAAAAATACATTTTGAGAATATCAAATAACATAAGTAAAATTACTAACGAAATTAACAATTTTGACCCAAATGAGATATTTACTACAACCTCAACTAATAATTTTGAACATAATTGGAGAAAGGTTGCTAGAATCAAAAAAATTCATGTTAAATCTTTTGTTGACCATTGGACTGGTATTAGAGAAAGATTCAATTTTAAANAACAGGAAATTTTTCCAGATACAATTTACCTAATTAACAATAAAGCTAGAAAAATTGCAATTGAAGAAGGTATAGACAAAAATATTATCAGGGTCAAGGAGAATCCTTATTATGATAAAATAAGGAATTTTAAACCTAATTACACAAAAGGAATTTTTTTTTCTAAGCTAAAAATTAATAATGAAAAGAAAATCATACTTTATATCTCAGATGACATAAAAAATAAAACTCTGTTTAATTCATTGGGATTTGATGAGTATTCGGTTCTAAAAGACATTTTGAATTCATTAAAATCTCTTATGGTTTCAAATAAATTAAATTTAGGGAGTTATGTTTTTTTGATAAAACTACATCCTAGATCTAAATTAAATAAATATTCTAGCTATGATAAATTATTTAAGCTTATAAAGCTAGAATATAGAGTTATTAAAGATTTTGATCCATTAACAATAAATTACTTTTCAGACTTTGTTTTAGGTATGTTTTCGAATATGGTTATTGAATCATATTTAATGAACAAAAAATTGCTAAGGATTCAGACAGGCATTAAAATTGATGATCCACTTGGCTTCGAAAATCTTAATAATAATTGTATTAAGAGAATTGAAAACTTAAATTCTAATTTATTTAAACTTCTTTCATCCTGAACAAATATTATGGGAATCCACAATAAAATAAATGATGAACAAATCAGAAAATCTAATGAAAAATTTAATAAAGAGTTCATCAAGTCTTTAAATCTAAGTTTTAATATTGATCACTTTGAAGGGAAGTTAGACAAAGGGAAATGTAAAGATTCAACTGTTTATCAATTAGTATGGCTTAAAAATATTGATAGGCTAATTAATTTAATTCCAAAAGAAATAAATATTGAAAATTATAATTTATGTGATGTGGGATGTGGGCTTTGTATTTCAACAATTTATTTTCAAAAAAATTATGTATTTAAATCATTTAGTGGATTTGATTACAACCAAGAGTTAATTTTCACATCAAAAAAAATTATTAATGAACTTGATTTAAATAATAAAATATCAGTAGAAATTGATAACGCAGTGAATATAAAACTAAAGTCAAAGCCTTATATTCTTTTCTTATTTAATCCTTTTGGATCTCAAACATTAAATTTATTTCTTAATAATAATTTAGAAAATCTAAAATCTAATAAATCAATTATTTTATATGCTAATGATTTATGGAAAGATAGCATAAATGGATTCAAGAAGGTTTATCGTGATGATTTCTATAATCTTTCCACTATTTTATTCTAATTTATAATGTTAGATCTAGATTATAAAATACTATATTCAAATGAAATAGACAGGAAATTAGAGTCTAAAATTATGGAATGTTTTAACTCTACTTTTAATCAAAAAAAGCCTAAGATATATTTNAANTGGAAGTATCTAGATAATCCTTTCGGNGAATCAATACATATTCTAGTTTTTAACAAAAAAAANTTAGTTTCAAGTAGAGCATTTTGGAGATTAGATATCAATCAAATTGAAGCTTATCAATGTGTTGATACATCAGTAATATCTGCTTTTCAAGGGAAAGGGATTTTTAGAAATTCAACTAAAAAAGGACTTAAAATTTTAAAAGATAAAATAGTTTATAATTATCCCAATCAAAATTCTTATCCAGCCTATCTAAAATTAGGATGGNAAAAAAACGAAGTATCATACATTAAATTAAATTTTNTAAAAAAAGCTGAAAAAATGACACCTCATATTAATTGGTCATATGAAAAATTAATATGGAGGTTTAAATATAATCCTCAAAATAATTATTACAGTACTTTTATNAATGGATACTTTTTGATTTTAACTAAAAGAAAAGGGTTTTTTGTTGTATTAGGAAAGACAAAATTAGATTTGGAGCTTAAAAATGTTAACCCTTATTTGGTATTTAGTTATGATTATGATTTTAGAGGATTAANGNTTCCAAANAAAAGAATTTTAACATTATCTAGAAATTTTGAACTTAAAAAAATATCATTTTTTAATTATGATATGATGTAAAATTTTATTATGAAGAGATTAAAATTATTAGGGCTNACCAAAAATACNTTAGGGGTTTTTTTAGTTAATTGGATTTTTCAGAGAATTTTAAGGATAAATGCTAGATTTCCATATTCATTGCACTTTACTAATAAAGTTACAAATCCAGAAAAAGTTATCCTTTTTGGAGAAGGTTATCATACTCAAAAATGTATTCTTCTTAATGGTGGGATGTATTTTGGTGGTTCAAATGGGATACAAATTCATAAATCTTGCCTTTTGGCTAATTCAGTAAAAATAATTTCAGGTAACCATGATTTTAAATCATTTGATAATCAATCGGTTAATGAGCAGCCAATAATTATTGAAAAAAATTGTTGGATAGGGGCAGGAGCAATTATTTTACCTGGGATTCATTTAAAAGAATCAACCATTATAGGCGCAGGTTCTGTTGTTACAAAGTCATTTAACGAAGGGAGTATTATTATTGCTGGAAATCCTGCAAAAATTATAAGAAAAACCAAATGAAAAAAAACTATATAGATTATGATCAAAAGCATTGGTCAAAAATTAAGAATCCCGAGGAAGCGCTAAATAAATATTTAAACAATTATAAGGATGTTTATAATAGAATTAATATTGATAAAATTTTGGGAATAATACCGAATAATAAAAAATTAAAAATTCTTGATTATGGAGGCGGTATAGGATTTTTGGCAGCTGAACTAAAAAAGTTAGGTCATGATGTGACTTTAGCAGATCAATCTAAGGAGGCAATTAATACTGCAGAATTCTTTTTCAAGAAAGAAAAACTTGATATTAAAATTTTAAAGGCTGAAAAAGGATATTTTTCATGGGAAGAGAAATTTGATATTATTGTAGCAAAAGATCTAATCGAACATGTTATTGAGGACAAAAAAATGTTTAGAGATTTATTTAAGCGACTTAATAAAAATGGGAAAATTTTGGTAACAACTCAAAATTCAAAATCATTAAATTATTTAATTGAGGGCACATATAGAAAAATTAAAAATCCAAATATTAAATGGTTAGGTTGGGATAGAACACATTTAAGATTTTATACACCAAAAACCCTAATATCATTATCAGAAGGACTTTCTGTTAAGAAAATAAAATTTAGAGGGTCGTATATTTTTCCATATAAACTTATTGATATTGCTTTGAATAAATTGTTTGGTATAAATAAAACAAAAGCATATATGATAGACACTTTTCTTATGAAGATTAATTTTCTTGGAAGATTTGGATGGAATATTATGATGATATGTCAAAAAAAATAAATATTCTTTTAATATCATATTATTTTCCACCATCACCCTCAATTGGAGCTGTAAGAATTAATGCATTATTCAATTTTCTAAAAAATGAAGGTTATAACGTAGAGGTAATCTCATCAAAATTTAATTCTGAAAAAAAACAAAATACTAAACAAACAAAAAAAGGGTTTAAACCATCTAAATACTTTAGATCAATTGATAGAACTGTATTTTCTCAATACATTTTCAGTAATTTAAAAACATTGAAACAATTAAATAGTCAATATGATATAATCATCTCATCATATAAACCAATAGCTAGTATAATCCTAGGGATATGTTTCAAGATGAAAAACAAAAACAGCAAGTTATTTATCGAACAAAGGGATTTGATTTCTCAATTTGGAAGAAAAAAAAGATTATTCCCCATTCATTTTATTGACAAATTAATAGATAAATTATACCTATCATTTGCTGATGAGATTATAGTGGTAAGTCCGTCTTCGAAAAGGAAAGCAGAAAAATTTTATAAAAAAAAGGTAAACTTAATTTTTAATGGCTTAGACTTAAGGAAAAATTATTTTAAGCCTTTATCTGGAGAAATAAAAATATTATATGCAGGAAACTTATCTAAGGTAAGAAACCTCAATTTAATCTGTAAGCACATAAATTCGTGTGACAAGAAAATAGAACTAGTAGTGGCTTCAAAAGAAAATCCAAAGTTTTTTGGAGGAGACTATGATTTTGTGAAATATGAAGGTTTTATATCAAGGATTGAGTTAGAAAGACTAATTAGGGATGTAAATTATCTATTAATCCTTGAAGGTTTTGATAAAGATTCTGAAGAGAATATCCCAGGAAAATTATTTGAGTATCTATCTTATAATAAGCCTATAATGGCAAATTGCAGCGAAAATTCTGAGATTATGAAAATTCTTTTAGAAACTAAAGCAGGGATTAATATAAATAAGTATGAAAATTTTCAAAAATATTTAGAAATAAGAAAATTTAATGTCAGTAGTTCAATCAATAAATATTTAAGAGAAAATCAATTTAAGGAATACTTAAAGCTTATTAATTCTTATGGAGAAAAATAAATTAATTTATTTTATCGTTGGAGCAAGGCCTAATTTTATTAAAGTCGCTCCCTTATTGAGGGAATTTAAGACAAATAAAAATTTTTCATATAAATTAATTCATACCGGTCAACATTATGATAAGTTGATGTCAGAAGTATTTTTTAATGATTTAAAAATACAAAAGCCAGATTATAATCTTAATGTCAAGGCAAAATCACAAAATAGTCAGGTTGCGAAGATAATGTTACAACTTGAGAAGAAATGTTTAAAGGATAAGCCAGATATAATATTTGTTTTTGGAGATGTTAATTCAACTTTGGCAGCCTCAATAACAGCGAAAAAATTAGGCTTACAATTAATTCATTATGAGGCAGGACTTAGAAGTCACGACAGAAATATGCCAGAAGAGATTAATCGACTTATATGTGATAGCATCTCTGATTATTTTCTTTGTACCGAGAAAACAGCAATTTCAAATCTATTAAAAGAGGGCATATCTAAAAATAAGATATTTCATGTAGGNAATCTAATGATTGATTCNTTATNTNATCAAATAAGGAANACTCAAGATAGAAATATTAAGGGTNTTGATTATGCTGTTCTTACCATGCATAGACCATCAAATGTTGATATTAAATATAACCTAGAAAAATTAATTTTAATTTTTAATGCCATAGCAGAAAAAATTCAAATAATTTTTCCGGTTCATCCAAGGACAAAATTAAAACTAGATTCTTTTAAAATACATCACAATATTAAATTGATAGAACCTCTAGGATATAAAGATTTTTGTGTGCTTTGGGCAGGATCTAAATTTGTCATTACCGATAGCGGAGGAATTCAAGAAGAAACTACGGCTCTAAAAATNCCATGCTTAACGATAAGAGAAAATACAGAAAGGCCAATTACAGTTGAGNTTGGAAGTAATACAATAGTTGGTTTAAATGAAAAGCTCATATTAAAATTAGTTNATAAAGTTTTAAATGGGGNATATAAAAAATCTTTGATTCCTGAATTTTGGGATGGTAAATCTTCCAAAAGAATAATAAAAATACTTACAAGTATTTTATGAAAAAGAAAATTGCTCTTTATATGAGCGGTAATTTTGCTCAAATACTAAAATTCCTGCCNGAGTATTTAAAAGAATTTGAATTCATATCATACAACCAAAATTATAAAGCACATAAACTTTGTTTTAATAATAGATTTTTTTCAAAATCTTTCTATCTCTATGAGAATTTTAATAAAAAATATGATAAGTATAAATACACATCTATAGACAATAAGATAAATGGATTTAGGGTTTTAGCTACAGATAAAAATCATTTTAAAAGAATAAAATCAAGAGAACAAGAAAAAATTTTGAATACAATGTACAATGTGTTTTTAGAATGGATNAAATATAAAAAACCTGACTATATATTCATTCCTATAATTGAAACAATTGACTCTATGTTATTATATGAAATATGTTTGATAAAAAACATAACTCCNATTTGTTATTGTCATGCAAGACANCTNAANACTTCGTTTTTTTCAGATTCATATTTAGAGTTACTTCCAAATTTTTATAATAAAATAAANGCAAANTCTTNTCAAAAAAATAAGGCTAAATCAATNACAAAAAAATTGAAGANAAATATTGGTAATTTAAATTACAATAATGTTTTCCANAATATGTTTGAATCTTTTGAAAATAAAGAACAGATATCTGACTTAGTCCAAACNAACATATTTCTGAGATTTTTTATAAATGTNAAACTAAAAATATTTGATGAAAGNAAAAATCAAAATCTGAGATTATGGATAAAATTCCANGTTTCTATNGAGAAAATTTNNNTCCCAATACAAAGGCTTATTTATTCTTTTTTTGAAAATCTATACATAAAACCTCTAAAAAACTTACCTAATGAATTTGATTATTTCCCATTACATTTCTCGCCAGAATCTTCTATAAACACCCCAGCACCATTTTATATAGATCAATTAAGAGTAATNGACAAAATATTNATTAGCAGAAAAAGNAACAGAGTTTTATTGGTTAAAGAGCACCCATCTATGTATTTAAAGAGAAATTTTTCATTNTANAATAAACTCTTGAAAAAACCNTACTTAAGAATAGNTCAAAAAAGNTATGATAGTATTGATTTAATTAAAAAAGCTAAAACGGTTTATTCTGTAACTGGGACAGCTTGTATGGAATCATTTTATATTGGGACAAAATGGCAAATGTTAGGNNAAAATTTTCTTTCAGAATATATAAATCAAAATAAAAATGCTTCTCCTTTTGATTTTTCAATAGATACATTAAAAGTTAGTGGAGATTTTGTTTTGTTTTCTCCTCCTAGGAAAAATAATATTAGGAAAAAAGTATTATTCGCNAAACAAAACTTAATAAATATGGCTAATTATTTNAAGTTTTATATNAATAATATAAATACTAAAAAATAAGTTTTTGNTTTGAAATTTTTCCCAGCAAAATATATTATTAGACTTGATGATGCATGTCATCAAATGCCCTATNAAAAATGGAAAAAATTTGAAGATTATTTTATAAAAAATAATATAAAACCAATTGTAGGNGTTGTGCCAAATAANAGAGATAAAGTTTTAGGCGACAACTATAACAAAGACTTTTGGGCGATAATTAAAAAATGGGAGAATTCAGGTTGGAGTATAGCACTTCATGGGCTAAACCATATTTTACATCCAATAGACTCATCAAAAACTTTTTTCGATTTTGGGAGNAAATCTGAGTTTGTTGGTTTAATAAAAAAAGATCAAGAAAGAATTTTAAAGAAAAGTCTTTCAATTTTCAAAAANAATAAAGTATCCCCNAAAATATTTATGGCNCCATCACATTCATTTGATAAAGAGACTCTTGAATGTCTAAAAAAATATACAGAAATAAAAATAATAACAGATGGATTTAGTTATAGACCATTTATAAAAGAGGACTTAATTTTTATACCACAACAATTCTGGTCAGTAAAGAAAATGCCATTTGGNTTATACACAATATGCATTCATCCTACGACTATGAAAGATAAAAGCATAATTAATACTTTAGAAAAATTAAATTCTATTAAGAATAATATAACTAGTGTAGACAATTTAGATTTAGAAAACTTAAGNNACTATAATTTTAAGGACTTANTTTTTAATACTNTTTATAAAATAATTTTTAACTATAAATTCAGAGTAAAGTAGTGTGTAGCATTTATCTAACAAACATAATTAGAAATATAGACGANGTAAAAAGTAATTTACTTAAAATAAAATATAGAGGGCCGAATAATTTATCTGTNAAAAAATATGANAATTCAATTATAATTGGACACTTAAGACTTTCAATAATTGATTTAGATAAAAGATCAAATCAACCNTATGAATTTGAAAAACTTGTGATCACATATAATGGAGAGATATATAATTATTTAGAACTAAGAGAAAAGNTAAAATCTTTGGGGTATACTTTTAATACTGAAAGTGATACTGAAGTAATTTTAAAGGGATTTCATGCTTGGGGTNCTGAGCTTCTTCCAAAGATGAACGGGATGTTTGCTTTTGCTATTTATNATTCNATTAATNAAAAGNTTTTTTGTGCNAGAGATAGACTGGGCCAAAAGCCATTTTATTATTATTGGAACAAAGGATTTTTAGAATTNTGCAGTTCTCCAAAGCCNATGGNNAAAGCATCAAAAATATCTCAAAAAGCNNTTAGNATTTATTTAGAAACAGGATATATACCGAGTCCCNATTCAATTTATGAAAATGTAAAAAAACTTGAGGCAGGAACTTTTGTAGTTTTTGATTTAAAAAATNAAAAATATACNGAGAAAATATATTGGGACTTAAAAAAAATAAAAAAACCTTTAAATATTTCATACCAAAAAGCTANAGAAAAATTAAAATTTATTTTAGAGGACGCTGTTAAGATAAGAATGATTTCNGATGTTCCNTTAGGGAGTTTTCTTTCTGGAGGTATAGATTCTTCTATTATTTCTTCGATAGCTAATAAATTTTCTGATAAAAATTTAAAAACNTTTACTGTAAAATTTNTTGAAAAANATTTTGATGAAAGCGAGGATGCAAATCTACTTTCAAAAAANATAGGNACAGATCACAAAACTTTNACTTGTAATGNAGAAGAGCTAATTTCTGTTTTGGATGATTTATTTATTGCTTATGANGAGCCTTTCTCAGATCCAGCNATGATTCCAACTTTAATGTTATGTAAAAAAGTAAAAAATGAAACAACTGTTTGTTTATCAGGCGATGGAGGAGACGAAAGTTTTTTGGGGTACAATCATTTTAGTTGGTTAAATAAAGCAAAACTTATTTTTTTAATGCCTGAAAAATTAAGAAAAAACATAATCCCTTTTCTAAATTATTTTTTCAATAAAAAACGATTTGATTACTTAAAAAATATTTTATTATTAAAAAACTTAAANGAATTTACTATTAATATTTTTTTAAACTTTATTTCAATTACCAAAAAAAAGGANAATTTTTTTTTAAAGAAATATTATTCNTTATTTAATNATTCAAATAATTTGATTCAAAAAGCAGCTGATATAAATATAAAACTTTGGTTAGAGGGGAATAGTAACGTTAAAATTGATAGAGCAAGTATGTACTCTTCAATTGAAGTGAGGAATCCTTTTTTAGATCACAGAATAATTGAATTTACAAGAGAATTACCCATTGAATTTAAATATAAGGGTAAAAAGAGGAAGATTATTTTACAGGATATCCTAAAAGATTATGTAAATGAAGAATTAATAACGAAATCTAAAAAGGGGTTCTCTGTTCCAATTTCAAATTGGATTAACGGGCCCTTAAAAAAAGATATTAAATTTAATTTAGAAAAAAATAAAATAAAAGAGATACCAAACTTGAATTATAAGAAAGTAAAAAATTATTTAAAATCACATTTTAATGATGAAGCTGATTTTTCTCATATTATATGGCGTGTTTATGTTTTAAAAAAATGGTTGAATATTAATTTATGAGCATAAAGATTTTAATTACTGGTGCTGCTGGTTTCATAGGATCAAATCTATGTGAGTATATGCTTGAAAAAAAACACATAGTTGTTGGGTTAGATAATTTTGCAACAGGACTTGAAAAGAATATTGACTGTTTTAGAAGCAACAAGAATTTTAGTTTTATTNAAGGAGANATNCGTGATTTAAAAACTTGTAATAAGGCTACAGAAAATATTGACGTTGTTTTGCATCAAGCTGCTTTGGGATCTGTACCACGTTCAATTAAAGACCCATTAACGACAAATGATGTTAATATTAAAGGATTTTTAAATATTTTACAAGCATCAAAAAACAATAATGTTAAAAGAGTTGTTTATGCCTCTTCTTCATCAACTTATGGAGATTCTAAATTTTTGCCAAAAATTGAAGATATTATNGGGANNCCCCTTTCCCCTTANGCTGTTTCAAAATATGTAAATGAATTATATGCTAATGTTTTTGCAAACACNTATCGTATGGAACTTATAGGNTTAAGATATTTTAACGTATTTGGCCGTAGACAAACACCTGATGGAATTTATGCTGCCGTAATACCAAAATTCATAAATCAATTTTTAATAGGGCAAAGTCCAGTTATTAATGGTGATGGTAATTTTTCGAGAGATTTCACATATGTAGACAATATTCTACAAATGAATTATTTAGCAATGACTACAGAAAAGGTTAATTCCATAAATCAAATTTATAATGCTGCGGTGGGAGATCGTATTTCAATTAGAGAAATGGCAGAATCCATTAAAATGAGTTTAATCAAATATAAACAGGATATTAAAAATATCCCGATAATAAATGGCCCTGAACGTGTTGGTGATATTCCACATTCTCAAGCAAGTATTGAAAAAGCAAAAAAACTATTAAACTATAAACCATCTCATAACTTCCGAGAAGGACTTGAAGCATCTATTGAATGGTATTATAAAAATTTAAATTATGAAATTTAACATTGGCATTATTGGACTTGGATATGTAGGCCTTCCACTAGCTGTTGAAATGGCTAAAAAATTCAAAGTTGTTGGCTTTGATATAAATCAAAATAGAATTGATGAGCTAAACAAGGGANAAGATAACACAAATGAACTTTCTAAAAGTCAACTTAATCAATCATTGAAACAGGGAATTATATACACAAGTGATTCAGAACAACTTAATGAATCAAACTTTTTTATCGTGACCGTCCCTACTCCCATAAATAAAGATAAAACACCAAACTTGAACCCAGTAATTAGTGCATCAAAGACAGTATCACAATTTTTAAATAAAGGAACAATAGTCGTTTATGAATCAACTGTTTATCCNGGGGTTACTGAAGAGGTTTGTGTTCCAATTTTAGAAGAATTTTCAGGGTTNAAATTTAATTCAGACTTTTTTGTTGGTTACAGTCCAGAAAGAATAAATCCGGGGGATAAAGAACATACTGTTACTAAAATTAAAAAAGTAGTTTCCGGTTCAACTAAAGAAACATTAAAAAAAATTGCCGAGATTTATTCCTCTGTCATTACTGCTGGAATATATGAAGCTGAATCAATAAAAGTTGCTGAGGCCGCAAAAGTGATTGAAAATACTCAACGTGATATAAATATTGCATTTGTTAATGAGCTAGCAGTCATTTTTGATAAGTTAGATATAGATACTAATCAAGTTCTAAAAGCTGCTCAGACCAAATGGAATTTTTTGAACTTTTTTCCCGGATTGGTAGGAGGCCATTGCATAGGTGTGGACCCCTATTATTTAGCACATAAAGCACAAGAAGCTGGCTACAATCCAGAAATTATTTTGTCAGGGCGAAGAATGAATGATAACATTCCTAAATATTTGGTTTCTAAACTAATAAAACAATTATTAACTATCCCTAACAATAATTCTCAAAAAAAGGCACTTATTTTGGGAGCAACTTTTAAAGAAAACTGTCCTGATTTGAGAAATTCTAAAGTATATGATATTTACAAAGAATTAGAAGATTACAACATTAAATCCTATTTATACGATCCAATTGCAGAATTTGATGAACTTAAAAGCCTATATATGGAAAGCGCAATACAGAAACTAAATGAACAAGAAAAGTTTGATATTTTAATTATTGCTGTTTCTCATAAAGAATTTTATTCTTTAAATCCTGAATTATTCGTAAAATCAGATTCNGTNATTTTTGATGTAAAGGGNATCTTCCCTGAAAAAAAGTACTTAAGGTTATAATGACACTTTTCCATGTCATACCCAATTTGAATTCAGGAGGAGCAGAAAATTTTTTATTATCCTTATCCAAAGAACTAATAAATGATTATAAACAGTATGTCTTTACATTTCNTAATCCTGAACAAGATGATCTTTACTCAAAATTCAGCTCGAAAATCAAGTTTATTTACAATAAAAAAGAACTGATAGAGACTATTAAAATAAAAGGAAAGGCTGCTGTGATTTGTTGGATGTATCCTTCCATAATATTTATTGAAAAGTTAAAATTATTTGCAAAAATCGAGGCTAAAATTATTTGGAATATCCGTCATTCAAGCTTTACAAAATANCAAATAAAACAAAAGGCAGGGATTCTTTTTTTAGGATTGATATCTAGGTTTAGAAATCCTTATATAATCTATTGTGCTTTTGCTTCTAAGAAGATTCATCAAAAATACGGATTCTCAAAAAGAAGGAATCAAGTAATATTAAACGGTCTGATTAAAGTGTTAAATTTTATTCAGTATAAAGAACAACAAAAACCTTATTTACTATATGTAGGGAGGTTTAATTATGCGAAAGGGGGAGATATTTTGATTGATATTTTTAATGAATACTCAAAAAGCAANCCTTCTTTAATACTNAAAATAGTTGGNCATGGGTGGGATTTAGAAAAAATACCAANANCNTTAAAAAGCAGGATTCTNTTATTTGGNAATCAAGATGACTTAGCCCCTTTTTATGCTCAGGCTGAGGGTTTTCTTTTTACTTCAAGAACTGAAGGTTATCCAAATGTTTTGGCAGAAGCATGCAGTTTTGGATTACCAATAATCACTACTAATGCTGGTGATGCTAAAGTTATTCTAAAAGATTACCCACATGGGTGTATTGTAGATTCTAAGGAAAAATTTCTTGAAGAACTACTGCTATTAAAAAAGAAAACTGTAAATCAACGTGAGAAAGTAGCTCTTGAATTTAGGCATCGAAATACTTTTTTAAATACGAGAGAAGCTTATTTGAAGTTATTTAAGAGTTTATGAAAATACTATTTGTTGTAAACGATATCGATTTCTTTTTTTCTCACAGACTACCCCTTGCAATAAAATTAAACTCAAATGGAGAACAAGTACATGTTGCATCAAATAAAGTTCCNGATCAAGAAATATCAGGAATCTTTTTCCACTCGTTTAAAATTGATAGGGCAAATACAGGTATTTATAACAACTTAAACTCAATTTTTCAATTGAAGGGAATTATAAAANTTGTTAATCCTGAAGTAGTTCATAACGTTACCTTAAAGCCGATATTGTTTTCCTCTTTACTATTGATTTTTAATAAAAAAATAAAAGTAGTAAATGCCGTTTCAGGTTTAGGGTTTCTCTTTACTCAAAAAAGACTTTCTATTAGTAAATCTTTAATAAAAATAATCCTGCGATTTATAATAAAGCTAAGATCTCCCTTTTTCATTTTTCAAAATAAAGAAGACTTGTTAGAATTTAAAAAATTAGGAATAAATCGAGAATATAAATTGATTAAGGGTTCGGGAGTTGATCCAAGTGATTTTCATTATGCGGCACCCAAACAAAAAGAAAAAGTAAATATCGCTTTTACAGGAAGAATATTAAAAGACAAAGGGATATTAGAATTAATTCAAGCAATTAAACTACTTCCTGACAATCTCAAATCCAAGACTATTTTAAATATTTATGGTAAAATTGATTTGGACAATCCAGCTTTTATTNCNGAAGANCAATTTAAAAAACTTCTCCAGCCCGAATTTATTATTTGGCATGGGTTTGCTAAGAATATTATAAAGGTATTATTAGATTCGGATATTTATTGTTTACCTTCCTATCGAGAAGGCTTACCGAAATCTACTGTAGAGGCAATGGCTATTGGAAGACCAATAATAACAACGAATGCTCCGGGTTGTGATGACACAGTTGATGAGGGAGTCAACGGATTTAAAATAAAAGTTGGAGATGTTGAAGCACTTAGAAATAAACTTCAAATTCTTATTGAGGATGAGAAACTTAGAATTCAAATGGGTAAAAACTCAAGAGGACTTTTTGAAAGAGAATTTACTCTTGAAAAAGTAATCAATCAGACTTTTGAAATATATAAAAAAATTCTCCAAAATTAAGTTTGAGTGATTCTAGCTATCTTTATAAAAAGTAAATTATGAAAGCCCTTCTCCTTGCTGGTGGCAATGGATCTAGACTTTTGCCAATAACTTTAGGAGTTTCTAAACAACTTCTCCCAGTTTATGATAAGCCCATGATATACTACCCCTTATCGGTTTTAATTCTTGCAGGGATTCGTGAGATTATGATCATTAGTACTCCTCAGGACATAGGAAGATATCAACATCTTCTGGGAGACGGTAGTCGTTTTGGAGTCAGTTTGTTATATAAAATCCAAGAGGAACCAAAAGGTATAGCAGAAGCCTTTATCTTAGGTAAAGATTTCATTGGTGAAGCCCCTGTATGTTTAATTTTGGGAGACAATATTTTTTATGGATTAGATTTTTCTGAAAAGTTAGAAAAAGTTGTTGAGCGAACAAAATTAGGGGAAAAAGGCACCATTTTTGGGTATACTGTAAATAACCCAGAGCGCTACGGAGTTATTGAATTTGATCATGATGGGATTGCGCGTTCTATTGAAGAAAAACCCAAAAATCCAAAGAGCAACTGTGCTGTTGTAGGACTATATTTCTACCCTAATGAAGTAGTTGATATTGCAAAGAAAGTTAAACCCTCTAAGCGTGGAGAAATTGAGATTTCAGCAATTAATAATCACTTTTTAAAAGCTAGAAGGTTGCTTGTTGAAACTTTGGATAAAGGATTTACTTGGTTGGATACAGGAACACCCGAGTCTCTCTTAGAGGCTGGACAATTTATTGAAACAATAGAAAAACGTCAAGGGATAAAAGTGGGCTGTTTAGAAGAAGTGGCCTTTCAAAAAGGATATATTACTAAAGTTCAAATTCTTAATTGTGCGTCTCAAATAAAAGGGACTTCCTACGGGCAATATTTGGAAAAAAAATATGGTAAATGAAAATAATAGAAATCTATTTTACTGAGGTTTTTAGATTAAAACCGAAGGTATATGAAGACGAAAGAGGCTCCTTTTCAGAGCACTTTGTTAGTAAAAGTCTTGAAAAAGAACTAGGGAAAAAAATCCAATTCTGTCAAGACAACCTTACATATTCAAAAAAAGGTGTAATCCGCGGTTTGCATTATCAACTCTCTCCTCATTCACAAACAAAACTTGTCAGTGTTCTAAAGGGAACTGTTTTAGACATCGTTGTCGACATCCGAAGAGGATCTCCAACTTTTGGCCAGCATATCAGCCAAGAATTAAGTGCTGAAAACCAATTGCAATTATTTGTTCCTCGTGGTTTTGCACATGGCTATATTACGCTAAGTGAAGACTCCATCTTTCAATATAAAGTAGACAATTATTACAATCCAAAATTTGAAGGAAGTATTGCTCCTAATGATCCAGTTCTAGGGATTGACTGGATAATTTCTGAAGCAGAGTGGCTTCAATCTGAAAAAGATCAAAATAATCCTATGCTTCAAGATGCAACTCTTTTTGATTATAAGGAGGACCTTTATGACTAATATTTTAGTAACCGGAGCAGAAGGACAGTTAGGACAATGTTTCCAAGCAGTAGCTAAAGAATTTCCTTTGCATAATTTAATTTTTGTTACTAAAAGAGATTTAGATATCACCAAGCCTAAAAGTCTCAAAAAGGGTTTTGATCTTGTCCCCTTTGAGGGAATAATAAATTGTGCAGCCTATTCTAAAGTTGATCTAGCTGAGCTTGAAAAAAACAAAGCCAAAAAAATCAACACTGAAGGTGTTCAAAATCTTGTATCCTTTTCTGAAAAAAATAAATTGTTTTTGATTCATTTTTCTACAGATTATATTTTTGATGGAAAAAATAAATTACCTCTAAAAGAGGATCATGTAACTAAACCCTTAAATTATTACGCAGAATCTAAATTAGCAGGAGAAGAAGTTTTAAAACGAGCGAGTTGTCTCAATACAAGTATTCGAATATCATGGCTCTTTAGTCCTTACGGGACTAACTTTGTAAAAAAGATTATAAAGCTCAGCAACTCCAAAAAAGATATACAAGTAGTAAATGATCAATCTGGTAGACCCACATATGGGATTGATCTTGCTAGAGTAATTCTCAAAAACATAACACATCCAGACTTCTTTAGTTACAATTGTTATCATTATGCTAATAAAGGCTTTACAACTTGGTTTAACTTCGCAAAGAAAATTATAGCTCTCTCGGGAAACAATTGTTCTGTTAAACCCTGCTCTTCAAACGAGGATAAAACTCATGTTGAACGACCTGGTTTTTCCATTTTGGATACCTCAAGAATCGAAAACAATTTATCTTTATCTATACCTGATTGGGAAAATGCTTTGCAAAGATGTTTAAATAGAATGTAAAAACTAATGAGTTTATTTAAATCAATATTAGTAACTGGAGGAGCTGGTTTTATAGGCTCTCATTTTATTAGAAGACTCTTAAAAAAGTACCCTAATTCAAATATCATAAATTTGGATGCCCTTACATATGCAGCAAATCCAGAAAATCTTAAGGTCCATGAAAATACTAAAAATTATCAATTTATTTATGGAGACATAAATGATTTTAATTTTCTTCAAAAGCTTTTCAAATCCCATAATATTGATGCAATAGTTCATTTAGCAGCAGAATCACATGTAGATAATTCAATCAAAGATCCATTTGTATTTGCTAAAACAAATATNCAGGGGACNTTAAACCTTTTGGAGGCTGCAAATCAGTGCTGGNCTNATAATCGTCAAANAAAACGTTTTTATCATATTTCTACTGATGAGGTTTTTGGNAGCCTACTAGATAAAGAGNAGTTNACGGAGGATACTTCATATGACCCCCACTCACCCTATTCTGCTTCAAAAGCNTCATCTGATCANCTNGTTCGAGCNTATTTTTATACATATGGCTTGCCTATTTTAATNTCAAATTGTTCNAATAATTACGGACCAGGACANAATTCTGAAAAANTAATACCACTAATAATAAAAAACATAATCAATCAAAAACCTCTTCCGGTTTATGGGAAAGGAGAAAATATTAGAGATTGGTTATATGTAGATGATCATGTTGAGGCTATTGANACCATTTTACATNAAGGNAAAATNGGAGAGACTTATGTTGTAGGAGGGAATAATGAAAGTAAAAATATTGATTTAGTNTATAAATTAATNGAAATTACTGATCGCCTTTTAGATCGCCCAAAGGGTTCATCTNAANGTTTAATTACTTTTGTAAAAGACCGTTTAGGACACGATTTAAGATACTCTATANATCCTTCAAAAATTAATAAAGAACTTGGATGGGANGCAANAACTTCTTTTGAAGAAGGCTTATTAGAAACTGTGAATTCATTTATAAATAATTTTTAATTTTATTTTAAATCCTNAATTTAAAAAATGAANAAGAGTTNTATAAATATTGGGTTATTTATTCTAAGAGTTGGANTTTCATTTGGTTTTATGNCTCACGGATTTGGNAAATTTGATAAAGTCCTTAGNGGAAATTTTGAGTTTAGTGATCCTTTAGGTNTAGGTTCTACATACTCTCTAATTTTGACTGCTTTTGCTGAATTTATTGCTCCTATATTNATAATNATTGGNTGGAAAACTCGTTTTTTCTGCATTTTCCCAATAATTACTATGNTAGTTGCTTTTTATTGGNGACAAAAGGAATTAGCACTTTTGTATCTCNTAGTTTTTATTTCTATCTATTTTATGGGNCCTGGGAAATATNCTATNGACAAGTATTAACANACAAAAGAAAATTGTTTTGTTGTCAAAAAGCACTATATTTGCCGACCATTAATTAGGCAAAAAATGTATGCAATTGTAGAAATAGCAGGGCAGCAATTTAAAGTTGTGAAAGACCAAAAGCTTTTTGTACATCGTTTAACAGAAAAAGAAGGCTCAAAAGTATCTTTCGGCAAAGTTTTTTTGTTGGATGATGGAAAAAAGATTTCTATAGGAGCCCCAGCTATAAATGGAGCTTCGGTTGAAGCAAAAGTGATTAGTCATCTTAAGGGTGACAAGGTTATTGTTTTTAAGAAAAAACGACGTAAGGGATATCGAGTTAAAAACGGACACCGCCAAGCTCTAACGGAATTAGTAATCGAAAAGATTCAAGTAAGTGGGTCTAAAACTAAAAAGAATGTTGAATCTGCAATTTCAAACAAAAAATCTAAACCATCTTCTAAAGCTGCCCCTCTGACAAAAAAGGCAGCGCCCAAAAAGGTTGTTCCTAAAGTTGCAACTATGGATTTTATTGGTATGACAGTAGCAGAGTTGAAGAAAGAAGCAAAAGCCAAAGGAATTGAAGGGATCTCATCGATGAAAAAAGCAGATTTAATTAAGGTATTATCTAAATAAAAACTAAAATTTTTTTTCATGGCACATAAAAAAGGAGTAGGAAGTTCTAAAAATGGAAGAGAGTCAGAATCGAAACGTTTAGGGGTTAAGATTTTTGGAGGTCAACCTGCCAGGGCAGGAAACATTATTATTCGTCAACGTGGGACATCACACCATCCTGGTGAAAACGTATATATTAGTAAAGATCACACCCTTCACGCCCAGGTAGATGGAATTGTTAAATTTACTAAAAAGAAAGACAATAAATCTTTTGTCTCAATACTACCTTTTTAGTTTAATCTTTTATGTAAGCATTATTTAAAATATTATCCTGTATTAATTAAGTTAATTTTAATAACGATAGTATTCAGGTTTGTAAGGCCCTTTAACTTTTACACCAATATATTCTGCTTGTTCAGGAGAAAGTTCTTCCAACTCAGCACTTAAATGCTCCAAATGTAACGCAGCTACTTTCTCATCTAGATGTTTAGGAAGCATATATACCTTATTTTCATATTGATTAGAATGGGTCCACAACTCAATTTGAGCTAAAGTTTGATTGGTAAAAGAATTACTCATTACAAAACTTGGGTGGCCTGTGGCACATCCTAAGTTTACCAATCTTCCTTCTGCTAAAANNATAATTTGTTTNTTGTTNTCTAANGTGTAAAGGTCTACTTGAGGTTTTATTTCGGATTTGGTATGTCCATAGTTTTNGTTCAACCAAGCCATGTCAATTTCNTTATCAAAGTGACCAATATTACANACNATNGCTTTGTCTTTCATNAACAAGAAATCNCNTTTTTTTAANATATCTTTNTTACCTGTAGCAGTACATACAATATCAGCATTGGAAATGACNGAAGTTAACTTTTTNACTTCAAAACCGTCCATTGCAGCNTGNAGAGCACAAATAGGATCAATTTCTGTNATNGTTACAATGGCACCAGCNCCTTGAAAAGAGGCAGCTGTTCCNTTTCCTACGTCNCCATANCCACATACAACAACTCTTTTTCCAGCAAGCATTANNTCAGTTGCNCGNCGTACNGCATCNACTGCACTTTCTTTACAGCCATATTTATTATCAAANTTTGATTTGGTTACTGAGTCATTAACATTAATTGCAGGCATGGGTAATGTACCNNTTTTTNNACGNTCGTACAATCGATGAACACCAGTTGTAGTTTCTTCTGAAAGNCCNCGAATTTCNTCGACNAATTCNGGATAATTATCTAAAACCATATTAGTTANATCTCCNCCATCATCTAAAATCATGTTTANTGGCTTCTGATCNTTNCCAAAGTGNANGGTTTGCTCAATACACCAGTCAAATTCCTCTTCGTTCATGCCCTTCCANGCATAAACTGNAATACCTGCTNCTGCTATNGCAGCAGCAGCATGATCTTGAGTGGAAAAAATGTTACAAGAGCTCCATGTGACTTCNGCTCCTAGGGCAACTAATGTTTCTATGAGNACTGCNGTTTGTATTGTCATATGNAGGCANCCAGCAATACGAGCTCCNTTAAGAGGTTTTTCTTTTCCAAACTCTTTTCNTAAGGACATCAAACCTGGCATTTCCTTTTCTGCTAACAAAATCTCTTTACGACCCCATTCAGNAAGTGNAATGTCTTTAACTTTATATGACAGGANNTGTGATGTTTTTGATTCCATAATAATTGTACCTTTANATTTTAAACCGCAAAAGTACAACCTTTCTAAGCAATTTCAAATGCCTGAATGTTATAGAGAATCTATAGATGAAAAAACTCAAATTGCGGTTTGGAANATNTCAGAGCCTGAAGAAGAACTTGAAAAGGGCTTATCCCTTTCAAAACAAGCTTTAAAAACACTTTCTCAAAGGAAAAGTACTGATCACAGAAAAGGATATTTAGCAATAAAACAACTTTTAAAAATTTTTGATGTGGACCCTTTAGCACAAAAATATGATGAAAATGGAGCGCCTTTTCTTATTGATGGAAGATGTCTTTCAATTAGTCATACAAAGGATGTAGCAGCAGTTGTAATCGCATCGACTCCAGTTGGTATTGATCTGGAGCATTATCAAGAGAAAATTAAGAAAATAGCNCCNCGATTTTTACACAAAAATGAAACNGATGACCCTGTAAAGTGNAGTGATACTTTCTATTTAACACAAATTTGGACAGCTAAGGAAGCACTNTATAAGATCTTTCGCAAACCAGGAATCNAATTTAAAACNCAATTGCGTGTAGCACCNTTTAATCCAATGGATCCNGANGGAATAGGCTTAATATTTAACAATGGAGAAACTCACTTTTTCTCCTTACACTTCAGATATTTTAAAGATTTTTGCCTAAGCTTGGCAACTATAAAAAATGACAGCTTATGAAACTTTCATTAGAATTGACCTTAATTCCTCTAAAAAAAGAGTTTGTTCCCACTATCAAATTATTTATAATGCGACTAAGAGCTTTAGGATTTGAAATTAAAGAAAATCCTTTAAGCACTCAGATTTANGGTGATTTNGATTCAGTAATGGAAGGTTTNATCCCCTTAGTTAANAAAACATTTCAAGANGAAAAGGCAGTCATGTTACATCTAAAAATAGTCAAAGGTGATCATAGCCAATANGAACCCAGTTTTTGATTTTTTAATTGAANCCTATACGAATNATGAAGTTTTAGATATTNTTCTAGAAGTTTTAGGGGTTNTTTTAGGATTNCTGAGTGTNTGGTTTGCCAAAAGGGACCATATNTCGGTCTATCCNACAGGAATGCTTTCTACCGCAATTTTNGTCTATATCCTTTTTAAAGCAAATCTTCTAGGAGATATGTTAATCAATGCATATTTTTTCATAATGAGCATTTANGGCTGGTATTTTTGGGGACAAAAAGAGGGTGATAAAGTGTTAAANCCAATTGGTAAAATNAANAAGAAGGAAATTAATTTGGGNNTTTTACTTTTTGCAGGATCAGTTTTATTTGTAATAGTTATTTATATTCTTTCCAANAAGTGGAATNATTTGACAGCTCCAATAGATGCATTTACAACCGCTGTATTTTTTGTGTCAATGTGGCTTATGGCAAGAAGAAAAATAGAACACTGGATTTTATGGATTGTAGGAGACCTAATATCGATTCCATTATATCTATTTAAAGGCTTATGGTTCACGAGTATTCAGTATCTTATATTTACCCTTATTGCTATATTTGGATACATACAATGGAAAAGAAGTTACAACAGCAANAAACAGATTGTTTAAGAATAGTTTTGTACGGNCCTGAATCAACAGGGAAAACAACTTTAGCTAAAGCCTTGGCAGAAGCTTATCAAACCTCTTGGGTTCCAGAATTTGCCAGAAACTATCTTGAAGAGAAGTGGAATAAAAAAAGGGAAATTTGTAACCTAGAAGATCTAATTATTATAGCTGAAGGTCAAATCAAAAACGAAAATGAAGCGTTAAAGNATGCTAGAGATTTTGTTTTTTGTGATACTAATATATTAGTTACTAAAGCTTGGTCAGAAACACATTTTCANGGNTATTGTGCCCCGGAAATTGAGTATTATGTTGAGACATTTNAATACGAACACTATTTTTTAACAGATATTGACGTTCCCTGGGAAGCAGATAACTTGNGAGATCGACCTAACAATAGAGAAGAGATGTTTCTATATTTTAAAAGGATATTAGATAAGAAAAAAGTACCTTATCATTTAATTAAAGGGACCCATAGACAAAGAATGATTCAGGCCAAAGAAATCCTAAAAAGATTAATTGTTAAAAATGATNTCTGAGTCAGATAACAAAGAGCTTAAAGCTAGTGGAAGATCTACAGAACTNATCCAAAGACAGTACGAGTACCTTATTGGAGAGAAGAATTTAATATCTGGNATTAGACCAGCTTCTTTAGGGGATGGAATACTGCAGATGGATAATCAAGAAATAAAGNANGCTTTAGATCTATTTAATAATCANTCTGATAAGAAAAGATGGGTGAAATTTGTNCCAGCTTCAGGNGCAGCCAGTAGAATGTTTGCGCCACTATATGCTTTTCAAGAAGCAAACAGGCAAATTGATTTTAACTTTTATACTTATTTGGAATCATCAAAGGGGAATTTGTTAAGCGAATTGAAAAAANACCTAAAAAAACTTCCTTTTTTTGACACAATTAATTCAAAAATTTCTAAGAATNAACAAAAANTAATTGANAACGACGAAACTTATTTTAAGAAGTTCATCCATTTAATTTTATCTCGTTTTGAAACTTATCCAAAAGGATTAATCCCATTTTTTATTGATGAAAATGATCAAGAATGGACACCTTTTGAAGCACAACTGCTTGAGGCGATTNATTTGNGTCAACAAAAAAGTATAGTACCCCTTCATCTAACTATTGATAAAAACCANCGGAAATTATTTGACANAGCNCTTAATGCTTTTCAACAAAAAACAGGAGTAAAAGATGAAATCNCATTTTTAGTTGAATATTCTCATCAAAATCGTTTAACGGANACNCCCTTTATAGATGAAAATAAGCAATGGGTTCGTGATGAANGNGGNTCGATAGCATTNAGGAAAGGAGNACANGGATCCCTACTTGAAAATATTAATCATCTTGATGCAGATTGNATTTGGATAAAAAATATTGACAATATACTTCTCGGNGAAGCAAATCANTTGGGGGAAAAGTGGATGAAAATATTAGCAGGGAAANTGCTTTCCATTCAAAAAACACTTTTTATTCATTTAAATATTTTGGAACAATCCAAGGAGTTAGCAAATCTTAAACCCATTANCGAATTTATCCAGAANAATTTTGACCCCAAGTTTAATCTTAAANNTAAAAGTAAACTTTCACATGAAGTACTTTTTGACTATTTACATAGACCAATTCGTATCTGNGGAATGATAAAAAANGAAGGNGAGGTTGGAGGAGGACCTTTTTGGAAAAAGGAGTTGAGAGGGCAAAGCCTACAAATTATTGAAGGTGTNGAANTGGATACCAAAGTTGAGGAACANNCANAAGTAATTTCAAATAGTACACATTTTAATCCNGTAATTATGGCNTGTGGAATTATTGATTATCGTGGAGAAAAATTTTCACTTCATGACTTTAGAGATGAAAAGCGCACGATGATNAGTAAAAAAATAAAAANAAATAAAAATATTACCATATTAGAATGGCCNGGTTTATGGAACGGNGCAATGGCAGAATGGAATACANTNTTTATCGAACTTCCNCCGGAAACTTTTAACCCTGTAAAATCGATAATAGATTTAATACGATAAAGATTTTTAACTACCTTTACAAAATCTCAAAGGGGTGCCATAAAAACGGCTGAGATCATACCCATTGAACCTAGACNGGTAATGCTGTCAAGGGAAAATTTTTAAAATAATTAATAGCGAATAATAACCCCTTTTATTTGAATAAACNNATTCNAATGAAGACTTTACGATTAACCCTTTTCTTTATTTTAAGNTTCCTACTACTTGAGGGGCAAAATCCAAATTTNNAAAATCTAAAAGACTCTCTANAAACCATTAGNCTTGACGAAGTCTTATTAAGTGGAATTCGTGCAAAGGAAGATATTCCAGTAACATTTACTAATGTATCTAAAGAAGATCTCGCNCCAAGNAATTTAGGACAAGACATACCTATTTTATTNAATTATCTTCCTGGAGTAGTTACAACGAGTGATTCTGGNGCGGGGATTGGCTATACTGGAATTCGAGTACGGGGAAGTGATGCTACTCGNGTNAATGTTACTATTAANGGNATACCATATAATGATNCAGAATCTCAAGGTACTTTTTGGGTTAATTTACCCGATTTTGCTTCCTCGATAGAGTTCTTGCAGTTGCAACGTGGTGTTGGAACTTCTACAAATGGTTCAGCAGCATTTGGAGCCAGTTTAAATATACAAACAGATGGTGTAAAGAAAAAAGCTTTTGCGTCTCTCGCTTCTAGCATAGGTAGTTTTAATACACTGAAAAACACACTTCAATTTTCATCAGGAACTTTAAATGATGGCTTTACTTTTTCTGGCAGATTGTCTCAAATTAATTCTGATGGCTATATTGATAGATCCTTTTCAAATTTGGGGTCATATTTCTTTCAGGCAACTTTTGAGGATGAAAATACACTTATGAAGGCATTAGTATTTGGAGGCCAAGAAATTACTTACCAATCTTGGTATGGTATAGATGCGAGTAGGCTTGAATCAAATAGAACTTATAACCCGGCAGGAGAGATTTACGATATGAGTGGTAACAGGGTTGAATTTTATGACAATCAAGTCGATAATTATTCTCAGCAGCATTTCCAATTCCATTGGAACGAACGTTTAAATCCATTTTGGAATCTAACTTTAGGTTTGAATTATACCCATGGTATTGGCTTTTATGAGGAGTATAATGATTTATGGTACAATGAAAATGTCAGTTTTGCAGGTAATACTAGTTTTAATTATCTTAAATTGAGTCCTTTTCAAGTAGAAGAAACAATAGTTACTGATACTGAAAATATTACCCAAAAATGGTTAGATAATGACTATTATGTTTTGTCATTAGGGCTGAATTATCAAAAAGAGACCAATAGTCTTAATTTTGGCTTTTTGTTAAGTAGCTATATTGGAGATCATTTTGGGAATCTTATCTGGGGGCAAAGTTTGGGAGAAGTATTACCAAACCACCAATTTTATTTCAATCAAGGAGTTAAGACAGAAGGCAGCTTTTTTGCAAAAGTTACCCAAGCAATTTCAAAATCACTTATAGGATTTATTGATTTTCAAACCCGCTCAATTACCTATGAGGCTTCAGGAGAGGTTGCTGGACCAGATTCTCTCTCTATCCAAGATAAATTCATTTTTTTTAATCCAAAAGTAGGATTTACTTACGCTTTAGCTTCAGGACAAAAGCTATATGCTTCTTACGCTAAAGCTCAAAGAGAACCTAATCGAACAGATTATGAGAATGGAGAACCTAAGCCTGAAAAATTGAATGACTTTGAACTTGGATGGAGAATTAAAACATCTTCAATACAGGCTCAAGCTAATTTATACTGGATGCAATACAAAGACCAATTAGTATTGACAGGTGCACTTAATGAAGTTGGGTCTCCTATACGTCAAAATGTTGGAAAAAGCAGACGTATGGGCGTGGAAGTTGAAATTAAAATGAAGCTTTATTCCAATTGGTTATGGCAACCAAATATTGCGTTGAGTAGCAATCAAAATTTAGATTTTTTCTTCAAGCGAGATGGAACTCTATTAAATTTAGGAAAAACACAATTGGCCTATTCACCTAATTTGGTAACTGGGAGCTCATTAATTTACGCTCCTTCTTCATATTTTCAAATTGGTTTTTTGTCAAAATATGTAGGCAAACAATATATGGGTAACATAGACTCAGAAAACTCTGTTCTTCCTGCTTATTTTGTCAATGATCTAAATGCAGTGTTAAGATTTCAACCCAATAAATGGGTCAAAGAAATTCAATTGTCTTTGATGATTAATAACCTCTTTAATAGGCAGTATGAATCCAACGGATATTTTTATACTTATGATGATACTTGGTCAACTTTGGGTCAAGTAACTACTATTGAAGGTGCAGGATATTACCCTCAAGCTAGAATTAATTTCTTATTAGGATTAAGTCTGCAATTTTAAAAACGGTATCCAACTATTAAACGAGCGACAAGCCGACCAAAATCCCCACTGGGGTCAGAATTGAGAATTTGTTGCCCTATAAGGGTAACTTTTAGTTGGGTATTATATTCTAATCCTAATTCTATTGCATATCCATATGAAAATGGATCGAGTTTGTTGTCAAAAAATTTTCTTCGACTTTCGACTGTTCCATGATGAAATAAAATGCTAGGGAATGTCCAAAAATAAAGGCTGCTATTGGTCAGGGCGTCATCAGATAGAGTGCCTTGAAATACCCATCCCAAACGGCCATAGTTATCAAAAAAAGAGTTACTTTCAAAATTAGGTAAAGGTTGTCCCTGAATCCATTTCTTCCCAAGTGATAGTGCGATTTTAGTATTTTGAAGTTCTTTTTTTGAAAGAGGATAACTAAAGAAAAGTGATCCATTAATATCCCCTCCAATAGGGTTCATTAAAAAAGCAAAAGTATTTAGCAGATTTTTACGGTTACCTAACCATAATGTATTAGTTCCATATAAGGTAAAAGAAAGATAGCTTCCATTCTTATAATAAAAACTGAGTTTGGCAGCTTCAAGAGTTATGTCCAAATGATTCAAACTGCTTATCCCTACAATACCAGTTCTTATAAATTGAATTCGAAAGCTATTTTCTTCTCTCTTATCTTTAGTATAATCTACTTCTAAAAGTTGTCCAAAACATAGAGCAGATTGAAGTATTGATCCTATAAAAAAGATTATGGCATTATTTAATGAAATTCCAATAATAGTCATTGATTTTTATGGGATCGACCTAGTTTAATACCCTTAAGATACCATTTAAATTTTGAACTTGATAATACAATAACCCTTGAGGAGGCTTTAAGTTTTCTGCTGGGTTGAGTAGTTGACCCGTTGCAAGACTGTAACTATAAGCTTCACAATTACATTCTGCCAAGACTCCATTTACAGATAAGGCAGAACAAGACTTCACATTATGGTTTGGACAAGTTGCTTCCCATGCTAGAAATGTATTCCCATTAAGATTGAAGACAATAACGCCACTAATTCCTAAATCTGGAATTAAAACACTGCCTCCAACGAAGTTTAGGCTATTAAAAAGTGGTAAAGATAAATTTAAATCCCTTTGGAAACGTATATCAACAAAATAAGGATTTCGCTGAATAGACTCTTTGCCACAGCCTAAAAAGAGCAAGCTAAGCCCTACTGTTAGGGAGATATTACGAAATGTTTTAGTCGCTAATCTCAAATGCGTATATTTGAATATAAGTCCACCTTTGGNAGGATTTTCTATTTATATTAAACGTATAAATCATGAGTAAAGTATCTTATTANACAGAAGAAGGCTTAAAAAAATTACGCGCAGAGTTAAATCAACTTAAAGACGTGGAGCGCCTTAAGGCCTCAGAAGCTATTGCNGAAGCTCGAGATAAAGGTGATTTAAGTGAAAATGCTGAGTANGANGCTGCTAAGGAAGCCCAAGGCATGCTTGAGATGCAAATCGCTAAGCTTGAAAATACGCTAGCTAACGCACGAATTATAAATGAATCTGAATTAGATACATCCAAAGTATTAGTTCTTTCAACTGTAAAAGTAGAAAATAAAGCTAATGGAATGCAAATGAAATATACCCTTGTTGCACAAAGTGAAGCCGATTTAAAATCAGGAAAAATTTCTGTAGATTCCCCAATTGGGAAAGGCCTTTTGGGAAAAGAGGTAGGAGAGGTTGCTGTTATATCTGTTCCAAATGGTGATATTAAACTAGAAATTCTTTCTATAGTTCGAAAATGATGAAAACAATATTCAGCAAAATTATTTCTGGAGAAATTCCAAGTTACAAAGTTGCTGAAGACTCTTTTTGTTATGCTTTTTTAGATATTAATCCTAACACAAAAGGACATATATTATGTGTCACAAAAAGACCAGTAGATAAGATTTTTGACTTATCAGAAANGGATTATCAAAAACTNATGTCCTTTACTCGAAAAGTTGCGCTAGCATTGCGCCAAGTAGTTTCTTGTAAACGTGTTGCAATGTCAGTTATTGGTTTAGAGGTTCCACATGCACACATACATCTTATTCCTATTGAAAATATGGAGGATATTAGTTTTAAAAAAAAAGTAACCCTAGATCCTGAAGAGATGCAAAANATTGCGANTGCTATTGCCTCTTATTTAATATAACNTGAAAGCAGGTGCCGTTTCCTACAACTGTCTTTAGGATNCCTATTTTCCCTTTGTGGAAGTCTTCTATTATTCTCTTAGCTANNGAAAGACCAAGCCCCCAGCCTCTTTTTTTTGTTGTAAAACCAGGTTTAAAAATTTTTGACACAATTTCTTTTTTCATTCCAGAACCAGTATCAGAAANTAAAATTTCGACTTGTTTCGATTGTTCAATCATTTGAACACTTAGAGTCCCTTTACCTTTCATTGAATCAATACTATTTTTTATTAGATTTTCTAATGTCCAACTTATTAGTTGTGGGTTAAAGGGTATGACTACTTTTTCTTTAGGGAGATTAATTTCAAATTTTACATGCTCTGAAGTTCTTTTTTGAAGGTAAATTAAGGTCTTATTTATTGCNTCAGTCAGATCTAATGTTTTCAGTTCAGGGATAGATCCTACTTTAGAAAAACGGTCCGTAATCAGATTCAGACGCTCAATATCTTTTTCAATTTCAATAATAGGTAAAGATTCTTTTTCTTTTTCCTTCATCAAAGTAATCCACCCCATCATGGAACTAAGTGGTGTCCCTATTTGGTGAGCAGTTTCTTTTGCCATTGCAGCCCACAGCCTATTTTGTTCAGCAATACGAGCTGTTCTATACATGAAATANAGGACTGCACCAAAGAGNAAAATAATTAACAATAANGCTAAAGGATAATATTGAAGCTTCATTAAGATTGAAGAATTTCCATAATAGAGNTTTTGATTAACAACTAAAGAACCATTGCTATCTTTATATTGGATTAATATTGGTTCATTTTCTCTTTTAATTTTNNATAAAATTCTATAAAGTTCGGNAGAATCTTGCTTAGTNTCTTCCCAATTGATATTTCGTATTTCAATAATTTTNCCGAATTGATCTACTTGAATCATGGGATTAATTCCAGAACGTTGGAGTACTTCAAAGGTTAAGTTGCTTAATGTAGGGTTATTAATGTATTCTTCTTGAGCCATTGCCCATAATTCCATTTTATTTCTTTCTTGAAGGCTCAAGCTTTTGAAAAGAATATTAGTATTCCATAAAATAAGAGCTACAATAATAAAAGTGAAAACCAGCCAACTATTTTTAATTTGTAATTTTAAGAGACTAAGTAACTTCATAATAAAATGTTCCTAAACGAAGATACTTCAATTTAGGAAATTAGATGGAAAGCTCTTGAAGCCCTAAAAACTTTTCTTATTTTTGCATTAAGCTTAAAGTTTTATGGAACTATCAGGAAAAATAAAATGGATTGATGAGACAAAAACCTACGGTAATAATGGTTTTAGAAAAAGAGAATTAGTAATAACCACGGAAGAGCAATATCCTCAAAACATTCTAGTAGAATTCATTCAAGATAAATGTGATTTGCTCAATTCTTACCAAGTAGGACAAAACGTTAAAATTGGAATAAATATCCGTGGACGTGAATGGGTCAATCCTCAAGGAGAAACAAAATACTTCAACTCAGTTCAGGGTTGGAGAATTGAAGCCTTAGAAAATATTTCTACCTCTGAAATGCCACCAATTCCACCACCCTCAGATTTTGAGCCTGCAGAAGGAGATCCTAATGAAGTTGATGATGACCTACCTTTCTAAATTAAACTTTGGATGGCGAAAACAATCAACGAGGTGATCATTGACAATTCCGGTAGCTTGCATAAAGGCATAAATAATTCTAGGCCCAACAAACTTAAACCCTTTTTGTTTTAAATCTTTACTGATTTGTTCTGCTAAGGGTGTAAATGCAGGAACCTCACTTAAGTGTTTAAATTTATTTATAATCGGCTCACCCGAAACAAAATTCCAAATATAGTTTGCAAAACTACCATTTGTATCTTGAATTCTTATAAATGCCTTTGCATTAATAATTGAGGCTGAAATCTTTAATCTATTTCTTATGATACCTGGATTGTCAAGAAGCTGTTCTTGTTTTTGTATATCATATGAAGCTATTTTATGATAGTCAAAATTATCAAATGCTATTTTAAAATTTCTTCGCTTTCTTAAAATGGTGATCCAGCTNAATCCNGCTTGAAATGTTTCAAGAGTTAAAAANTCGAACATTAATGAGTCATTAAAAATAGGATNACCCCACTCATTNTCATGATAAGCNTCATACANNGGATCACCNATACACCAAGCNCATCGCTTTTTTNTCATTAATTAAAGATAAAAAAAGCTTCTTTAAAAGANCTTTTAAACTTATTTGGNAATGAAATTAAACAAGTGANACACGGGCGAATCCAGTTACNTCTATATCTCCCTCAGACTTTACNTATTCACTTACAGANATTTTGNTGTCTTTTATATAAACTTGATTGACCAATGTATTGTCTTTAAAGAAACGTTTTAATTTTCCTTTGGCGATNTTATCTAACATNCCTTCAGGTTTTCCTTCTTGACGTAATTGATCTTTTGCTATTTCTATCTCTTTCTCAATAANTGAGGCATCAACTTCTTCCTCATTAAGGGCAATAGGATTCATTGCAGCAGCTTGCATGGCTATATTTTTAGCTANATCAGCAGANCTGTCAATTACATTTGATAGTCCTACNAGAGCAGCAATTTTATTACCAGCATGGATGTAAGATCCAACAAAAGGAGCATTTAAGGTTTTAAAACCCCCAATTTCGATTTTCTCTCCGATNACACCTGTTTGTTCNGTAAGTTTTTCTGCTACGGTNATGCCATCAACATCAGCTGCTAAAAAACTATCTAAGGATTTGTGGCCAAGTGCTAAATCTGTAAGTTTTTTTGCAAGTGTAATATAGTTTTCATTTTTAGCAACAAAATCTGTTTCACAGTTTACTGAAACAATGACCCCAGCAGTTTTATCTGCATTTACTTTAGCAAGTACTGCCCCCTCAGAGGAATCACGATTTGCACGGTTAGCAGCAACTTTTTGTCCTTTTTTTCGTAGGTTTTCAACAGCTTTGTCAAAGTCTCCTTCAGCTTCGACAAGCGCTTTTTTACAATCCATCATTCCTGCGCCGGTAGTTTTGCGTAGTTTGTTTACTTCAGATGCGGTAATTTTCACAATTTTTAATTTTTATTTGTTTTATGCCTCTTTTTCTTTTNTCTCTTTGCTGTTAGGATCATCTTCCTTTTCAGCTANATCTTNAGATTTNTTTTCATCACTCCCAACAAATACNTCAGTTTCAGCAGGAANATCAGATTGTTCTGATTTTGCAGCGGCTTCCATATTTTTAGCATCATTATCTGCANTGCCTTCTTTTTCATTTTTACGNTCAATNAAGCCTTCTGAAATAGCGGTTGTGACAAGATCTAAAATTTTNTCAATTGATTTTGAAGCATCATCATTNGAAGGTATCACATAATCCACATCTCTAGGGTCAGAATTNGTATCCACCATNGCAAAAATGGGAATCTTAAGNTTTTGAGCTTCCTTTACAGCAATGTGTTCACGNGTNGTATCAACAATAAAAACTGCTCCTGGCAGNCGAGTCATATCNGATATTGAACCCAAGTTTTTCTCAAGCTTTGNTCGAAGGCGATCTACTTGAAGNCGTTCTTTTTTCGAAAGGGTTTCAAAAGTTCCATCTTTTTTCATTCGATCGATGGCAGCCATTTTTTTTACCGCCTTACGAATAGTNACAAAATTGGTTAACATTCCTCCAGGCCATCGCTCAGTTATGTATGGCATATTAACTATTTTTGCTTTTTCAGCAACTATATCTTTAGCTTGCTTTTTTGTTGCGACAAAAAGAATTTTACGTCCAGTTGCTGCAATTTTTTTTAAAGCTTTATTACACTCCTCTATTTTTGCAGCAGTTTTGTATAGGTTAATAATATGTATACCATTGCGCTCCATATATATGTAGGGCGCCATATTCGGGTTCCATTTGCGTGTTAAGTGTCCAAAGTGGACTCCTGCATTTAGCAGGTCATTTACTTCTAGGTTTGCCATTTTATTTTAGTTTACGTTCCTTTTGATTAGCAACAAGCAACCAAGCTTGTTTAGATGCTAAACTAATATCCGCCTTGGCGGTTTAAGCAACAGGTTATTGTTAATAAATTTAAGAACTTAGTTTTGCTTGGGCAAAACGAAACCAATTATCGTTTTGAAAATTGGAATTTTTTTCTAGCCTTTTTCTGTCCAAATTTTTTGCGCTCAATCATACGGGGGTCTCTAGTTAATAAACCTTTAGGTTTAAGCTCAGAACGAAACTCTTCGCTGATTTTACAAAGCGCTCTAGCTATAGCTAACCGGACTGCTTCTACTTGACCATTGGTTCCTCCACCTTTTACCGTTATCTTTAAATCATAGTTCCCCTCTGTATTAGTNAAAATGAACGGTTGCTGAATTTTATACTGTAAGCTTGCAGTTGGAAAATATTCAGTATAATTTTTCTTATTTACTGTTATTGAACCTTTNCCTTCNCTAATGAAGATTCGNGCGACAGATTTTTTACGACGACCTATAGTGTGAACAGTATCCATTATAAATAATCNTTAATATTAATGGATTTTGGATNTTGTGCATCTTGNCTATGTTCAGCACCCCCATACACACGAAGATTTCTGAAAAGATCTGCACCCANTTTGTTCTTCGGTAACATTCCTTTTACAGCATTTTCTAGAAGGCGAGTGTTTTTTTTATTATGAAGTTGTGTAGCATTTANAACGCGNTGTCCTCCNGGATATCCTGTATGGCGAATATATTCTTTTTGCTCCCATTTNTTCCCACTTAGTCTTACGGATGCAGCATTTAGAACAATAACGTTATCTCCACAATCAACGTGGGGAGTATAATTGGTTTTATATTTTCCTCGCAAAAAGTTTGCAATTATTGATGCTACTCTTCCAAGAGGAAGGTCTTTTATGTCTAATACNATCCATTCTTTATTAACAGTACTCGCATTNGCAGAAATAGTTTTGTAACTTAAAGTATTCAAAATAATTTGATATTTAATTAATNCAATGGCCTGCAAATTTACAATTATAAATTACTTTGAAAAATTTTTTTTAAATTTTATTCTATCTTTTACTTGTTGCAAAGAATAGTTAATGNGCTTCTAACCAATTAGTTCCAATTCCTATATCTACAACTAAGGGTACATCNAGTTTAAATGCGTTTTCCATTTCTGTTTTCACCATATTTTTAAGTGAATNAATTTCTGTTTTGGGNACATCAAAAACCAATTCATCGTGNACNTGAAGTAACATTTTAGAGCTCCAATTTTCTTTGGCTAGNNGTTTTTGAATAGCTATCATTGCCAACTTAATAATATCGGCAGCACTTCCTTGAATGGGNGCATTTACAGCGTTACGCTCCGCAGCTCCACGGATTATAGCATTTTGGGAATTGATATCTTTTAGGTAGCGTCTNCTCCCTAAAACTGTAGATACATAACCGTGATCTCTAGCAAAATCAACTTGATTTTGGATAAATGTGCGTAGTTTTGGATACGTA
Organism: Flavobacteriaceae bacterium; assembly: GCA_002714815.1. Classification (GTDB taxonomy): domain Bacteria; phylum Bacteroidota; class Bacteroidia; order Flavobacteriales; family Flavobacteriaceae; genus MS024-2A. The sequence continues at coordinate 45,236 of PAYI01000040.1, forward strand.
ATATAGTATGTTTCTATTAGTTTCTTTGACTCTGTTCGGGTTAATTCTGTTTGCTGACTCAATCCAAAGGCAGAAACTCCATAGACAATACCAAAGTTTACAGTTTTTGCATTGCTGCGTTGCTCTCTAGTAACCTTGGTTATAGGAATATCAAAAACTTTAGCTGCAGTTGCAGCATGAATATCTTCATTATTTTGGAATGCGGCAATCATACTCTCATCATTACTTAGGGCGGCGATGATTCGAAGTTCAATTTGGGAATAGTCTGCAGCAATAAGGACGTGACTTTCATCTCTTGGAATAAAAGCTTTTCTAACTTGTTGACCACGTTGTGTTCTTATGGGGATGTTTTGCAAGTTAGGATTATTACTACTTAAACGTCCTGTAGCTGCAACTGCTTGATTATAAATTGTATGAATACGACCAGACTTTGGGTTAATTTCCTTGGGCAATGCATCTACATATGTATTTTGTAGCTTTTGTAAAGACCTCCAATCCAATATATCTGAAACAACAGGATGTTTTTTAACTAGAAAGGAAAGAACATCCTCAGCAGTTGAATATTGACCGGTTTTTGTTTTTTTAGGATTGTCTACTATTTTGAGTTTTTCAAATAATATCATACCCAATTGTTTTGGTGAGGCCAAATTAAAGGTCTCCCCNGATAATTTATAAATANTCTTTTCTAAAGTTTGAATATCATCAGAAAGACCTTTGGACAATTCTTTTAAAAACGCTGTATCTAAATTTATTCCTTCACATTCCATTTGGGTTAAGACTTCAACTAAGGGAAGTTCTACGTCTTGGAATAATTTTAAGGTTCCTGCATCCTCCATTTCTTTTTTAAAATAATATTTCAACTGAAGGGTAATATCAGCATCTTCTACGGCATATTCAGTTTGTTTTTCCAAGGAAATATTTCTCATAATTCCTTGACTTTTCCCTTTTTTTCCAATGAGATCAGTAATCGGTTGCGGACTATAATTTAAATAAGTTTCAGCTAAAACATCCATATTGTGGCGCATGTCTGGATTAACTAAATAATGAGCCACCATGGTGTCAAAATAAGGAGCTTTTACAGTAACACCATAATTTCTTAATACTTTGAGATCATATTTTAAATTATGACCTATTTTCTCTATTCCTGAATCTTCAAAGAAGGCTTTAAAGGGTTTCAATAACTTAAGTACTTGTTCCTGATCTTCAGGGAGTGCCAAATAGTAACCTTTTCCAGGTGCCCAAGAAAAAGCAATTCCCACTAATTCTGCTTCTAAGGCATTCAGCGAAGTAGTTTCAGTATCAAAACATACTTCTTTTTCTTTGAGAAGATTTTGCAGCAAGAGTTTTCTGCCCATATCGCTATTCACTAATTGATACCAATGTTCTGTATTGTTTAGATTTTTTCGGTCAACATCTTCTTTCAGTGTCTTATTTCCACTTCCTGGTGGAGCAAAAAGATCAAACTGTTGTCCTGCTTGGAGAGAAGAGTTGTCTTTTTTCTGAGTAATTTCTTTTCCTACTCCTTCATCTTGAGCACTAAAAATTTTTTTAAAGTTTTCAGCAATTCTTCGAAATTCTAACTCCCTAAAAATAATGTCAACTTTCGAATAGTTGGGNTTGNTTAGTTTATATTTTTTGGCATCAAAAGCAACNGGNACATCCAAAATNATNGTTGCCAATTTTTTTGATAAAANACCCTGTTCTTTNTTAGCTTGTATTTTTTCTCCTAATTTACCTTTGACTTCATGAGCATTTTTTAAGAGGGCCTCCATACTCCCATAGATTTTGAGTAGTTTTTTTGCTGTTTTGTCACCTACTCCGGGCAACCCAGGAATGTTGTCTACAGCATCACCCATCATTCCTAGGTAATCAATAACTTGCTGAGGGTATTCCACTTCAAATTTTTGTTTTACCTCNGGAATCCCCCATATTTCTATATCATTTCCCATACGTGCAGGGCGGTACATAAAAATATTTTCTGAAACCAATTGAGCAAAATCTTTATCAGGTGTGACCATAAAAATTTTATAACCTTTTTTTTCAGCTTGTTTGGCTAGTGTGCCTATAATATCATCTGCTTCATAACCCTCTTTGACCACCACTGGAATGTGCATCGCTTTTAGTAGTTCTTGTATATAAGGCACAGCAANACTTATTGGCTCTGGAGTTTCNTCCCGATTGACTTTATAGTCTGAAAAAAGTTCTTTTCTGCTATATGATCCTCCTTTGTCAAAACATACNGCAAGGTGATCTGGACGTTCTCTCTTGATAACATCTAGAAGAGAGTTTGTAAAACCCATAATAGCGGAAGTGTCCATTCCTTTAGAATTGATTCTCGGATTTTTGATAAATGCNTAATAACCTCTAAAAATTAAAGCGTAAGCATCAAGTAAAAAAAGACGTTTGTGATCACTCATGGATTCATTTGGGTTAAATTTAAAAAACTTAATGGCATAGTAGCTTATCCCAGAATTTTATTTAATAACAGCTGAAGCTTATTTTTAATAGTCTGAACGTCTAAACCTATTTCTTTCATTATGTCTTCTGTTTTACCGTGAGAAACAAAAATATCTGAAACTCCTTCAAGTTTAACAGGGATATGATAATTATGCTGTGCGGCAAATTCAAGAATAGCACTCCCGACACCTCCATGTTTGACTCCCTCTTCAAAAATTATGATAGACGCAAAATTTCTAAAAACTTTGTGTAAGAGTTCTTCGTCTAGGGGCTTTACAAAAAATAAATCAAAATGAGCAAAAGCTTCAGCAAGCTTTAATTCCGAGATCGCTGTTTGGACATTTTTGGCTAATGTTCCAAGAGTTAAAACAGCAATTGATTTTCCTTCTTTTAGTTGCTCACCTTTTCCCCAAGAGATCTTTTTAAAGTCAAACGAAATGGATTTTTGTTCACTGTAGCCTCTTGGATAACGAATAGCTAGAGGATAATCAATGCCCAATTGTGCTGTGAACATTATATTTTGAAGTGTTCTGGCATCTCTCGGGGCAACGATTTGTAGATTTGGGATACATCTTAAATAGGCAACGTCAAAAAGGCCATGGTGTGTAGGGCCATCGTGCCCTACAATTCCTGCTCGATCAATACAAAAGATTATAGGTAGTTTTTGCAATGCTACGTCATGTATTATTTGATCATAAGAGCGTTGTAAAAAAGTTGAGTAAATAACACAAAATGGAAGTATCTCTTGAGTAGCCATTCCAGCTGCTAGGCTAACAGCATGTTGTTCTGCAATACCAACATCAATGCATTGATTAGGAAGAATATTCATCATTTCAATTAAACCACTTCCAGTAGGCATTGCTGGTGTAATAGCTACTATCTTTTCATTTTTTTCAGCAAGTTTTAAAAGGGTTTTCCCAAAAATATATTGAAATTTTATTTTCTTATGCTTTTGAAAGGGGTCTATTTTTCCCGTGATGGGATCAAACTTGCCTGGAGCATGATAAGTGACCTGTTCTATTTCTGCTTTGCGTAATCCTTTGCCTTTGGTTGTTACTATATGAAGAATACGAGGGCCTTTGAGTTTTTTTTGATCTTCAAATTGGGTAATTAAACTTTTTATGTCATGACCATCTACAGGTCCTCTATAGGGAATATTTAATGATTTAAAGAAGCTGGGAGATTTAGCCTTTTCTTTTTTCATGCTATCAAAATAGCTTTTTAATCCACCCACACTAGGATCAATACCCATACTATTGTCATTCAAAATAACTAGGACATTGGCTTNTGTAGCTCCCAAATGATTCAAGGCTTCAAATGCCATCCCATTTACGATGGAAGCATCGCCTACAACTGCAATATGATTTCGGCTTTGATTTGGAGTGCTTAATGCCATCCCCAAGGCAGCAGAAATNGCAGTGCCNGCGTGTCCAGTTCCAAATGAGTCATAGGGACTTTCTTCTCTTTTAGGAAAACCGCTTATTCCTCCTTTTTGTCTGAGCTTTTTAAANTCTGAACGTCTTCCAGTAAGCATCTTATGTCCATAGGCTTGATGACCCACATCCCAAATCAACAAATCATTTGGGGTATTAAAGCAATAATGTAATGCAACAGTTAATTCAACTGTTCCTAGACTAGATCCTAAATGGCCTTCTCCTTTGGCTAGAATATTTATAATTTCTTGACGTAGTTCGTCAGCAAAGAGCTGAAGCATTTCAGGAGAAAGCTTTCTTAATTTTTCTGGATTTTGAATATCCTTAAAACTTTTTCTGGNCATAGTATAAAGGTAANNNAAAACATTTTCTGAATAGAACGCTTAGGAATNTGTATTTTTAAANAATGAAACAAGATGATATNTATTTTATGAAACTTGCTCTAAAAGAGGCTGAAAAAGCATTTGATTTAGGAGAGGTTCCAGTNGGTGCTNTAGTAATAGTAGGAGGAAGAGTTATAGCACGTTCACATAATTTAANGGAACGNCTTAATGATGTTACTGCTCACGCTGAAATGCAAGCAATTACTTCAGCTGCAANTTTTTTAAATGGGAAATATCTGATTGGATGCACCCTATATGTTACTCTAGAACCTTGCATTATGTGTGCAGGTGCAATCGCCTGGAGTCAATTAAACCGATTAGTTTATGGTGCTTCAGATCCAAATAGAGGATTTTATCAAGCAGGTATTCAATTAAATCCGAAAACTAAAATTACGGGAGGAATTCTTGCAGATGAATCAAAATCCTTAATGGAGAATTTTTTTTCTAAAATAAGAAAATAAAAAAGCATCCTGTTTTCAAGATGCTCTATACCTAGTAATAGTACAAACTTATAATAGGGTAATATTGGAGGCTTGCTTCCCTTTTTTACCTTCTTCTTCTACATACTCTACTTTAGCCCCTTCTTTTAGGGTCACCCCGTTTAGGGCTGAAATGTGAACGAATACATCTTCTCCAGACTCATCGTTGGTAATGAAACCAAATCCTTTGTTTTCATTAAAAAATTTAACTGTACCAGTCATGTTTATATTTAAAATTATGGNCAAAGGTAGTTTTATTATTTGGGGCNGCCCCTTTTTTTAACACTTTTTTGTTACGAAAGTTATTGATTTTCAATTAACAAAAGGATTGTTAGGNTAACTTANATTTTTTTCTTCATTTTTTTTAGATTTTCCTCATTAAGGGTATAGTCTTTAAGTTTTTTCCCTTTCCAGCGATGATAAAGAAAGAGAGGCAAGTAGATAAATGAACCTGTTAGAACAGTAAAGCCAATAATAAATTCTCCAGTATTAAATTCAACATAGTTTTTGTGATAAATTCCATAGCTTAAGAATACTATAATTATGCAAAATAAAACCAATAATAAAGTTCTCATCGATTCTTTTTAGGTAGAATTTTTAAATTGAGTTCTTTGAGTTGTTCTTGATCAATAATTGTGGGTGCATCAATCATAACATCNCGGCCACTGTTGTTTTTTGGGAAGGCAATAAAGTCTCTAATGGTTTCCTCTCCACCTAAAATTGCAACGAGACGGTCTAAACCAAATGCAATTCCCCCATGAGGCGGAGCTCCGTACTGAAAAGCATCCATCAAAAAACCAAATTGGGTTCNTGATTCCTTATCTGAAAAGCCTAGGAGANCAAACAATTGTGATTGGAGTTTTTGATCGTGTACACGTATAGAGCCACCACCAATTTCATTTCCATTTATTACTAAGTCATATGCANTTGCTTTNACACTCAAAGGATCCTTTTTTAACAACTCCAAATGTTCGGGTTTAGGNGCCGTAAAGGGATGNTGTTTTGCTTGGTAACGTTCAGATTCTTCATCCCATTCTAAAAGGGGAAAGTCGGTAATCCAAAGGGGAGCAAACACTTTAGGGTCTCTTAGATCAAGACTTTCTGCTAATTTTAACCGAAGTGCACTCATCTGCACACGTGTGGTTTTAGCATCTCCTGAAAGTATGAGTATCAGATCTCCACGTTTAGCTCCTGTTCTTGCTGTCCAAGAAGAAAAATCCGCATCACTGAAAAATTTATCAACGGATGATTTATAGGTACCATCTTCATTATATTTTACCCATACCAAACCTTTAGCACCTATTTGAGGACGCTTTACCCATTCAATTAATTCATCAATTTCTTTACGACTAAAAGACGCAGCTCCTGGAACAGCAATACCTACTATCAATTCTTCATTGTCAAAAACAACAAATCCTTTGCCTAGAACTAAACTATTGAGTTCGGTGAAGGTCATCCCAAAGCGAATGTCAGGCTTATCATTACCATAGGTTTTCATAGCTTCATCATAGGTCATCCTTGGAAATTCAATCACATTTACACCTTTTATTTCTTTGATCAAATAACGTATTAAGCCTTCAAATTGACTCAAAACATCTTCTTGTTCTACAAATGCCATTTCACAGTCAATTTGAGTAAATTCTGGCTGTCTATCAGCTCTAAGGTCTTCATCTCTGAAACACTTTACAATTTGAAAGTATTTATCTAAGCCTCCCACCATTAATAACTGTTTAAATGTCTGAGGTGATTGTGGTAAGGCGTAAAATTGCCCTGAATTCATTCTAGAAGGGACAACGAAGTCTCGTGCACCTTCAGGAGTGGATTTGATCAAATAGGGCGTTTCCACATCGATAAATCCAGCTTCGGTCAGATAATTACGTACAGCCATAGAAACTTTGGAACGAAAAATTAGTTTTTCCTTAACCGGACTTCTTCGAATGTCTAAATAACGATATTGCATTCGAAGTTCTTCTCCTCCATCTGTCTGGTTTTCTATTGTAAAAGGAGGGGTTTGGGCTTTATTCAAAATAGTCAAATCCTGAACCAAAACTTCAATAGCTCCAGTACTAAGGTTAAGATTTTTAGACTCTCGCTTAATAACGCTACCTTTAATTTTTATTACGAACTCTCTGCCAAGGTTTTGTGCTTTTTCAAATATATCTTTAGGACTTCTTTCTTCATCAAATACCAACTGAGTGACACCAAAGCGGTCTCGTAAGTCTACCCATACAATAAAGCCTTTGTTTCTACTTTTTTGTACCCATCCAGATAAGGTAACACTTTTATTTAAGTCCTTAATTCGAAGTGCCCCACAGTCGTGCGTTCTATACATAAATTCTTCTGTTATGGCAAAAATATAAAATCCTGAAGCGTGAACCTCAGGATTTAGCATTCTTTATAGAATCCTCTTAATCCATAGTTTGATTGAATAAATAATGGAAAATGTTGCAGGAACAATAACTAGTGTTAAGAAAGTAGCAAAAGTCAGTCCGAAAATCACTGTCCAGGCTAAGGGTCCCCAGAAAATAACATTATCTCCTCCTATGTAAACTTTAGGATCCCATTCAGAAAATAGAGAGAAGAAGTCGATATTAAGACCTATAGCAAGTGGAATTAATCCTAAAACAGTTGTGATTGCAGTTAGAATTACAGGGCGAAGGCGTGCAGTCCCCCCATCAATTATTGCTAAGGTAGTCTCATTTTTTTCTAAAAGTGTTCCCGGCGTAAGATTAAGTTCGACACTTTTTCTATCAATTAAAAGTTGGGTATAGTCCAAAAGAACAACCCCGTTGTTTACTACAATACCCGCTAATGCAATTATACCCATCATAGTCATCAAAATAACAAATGGCATTTGGAAAGCCATCAATCCTAAAAAGACCCCAGTAAAACTTAAAAATATAGAAAGTAGTATGATCAATGGTTTTGAAATAGAGTTAAACTGGAAAACCAAAAGCAACAGGATTAATCCCAAAGCAGCCAAAAGAGCATTGGAAAGGAAAGACATGTTTTTCTCTTGTTCTTCAATTTCTCCAGAAAATTTAAACTGTACATTTTTTGGTAACTCATAACTTGCCAAGGTGTTTTTCACATTATCTACTACAGAATTTGCATTGAAACCAGCTAAGACATCTGAATATAGTGTAACAACTCGATTAAGTTGTCTATGTTTAATAGCATTAAAACTTGTTATGTTTTTTGTTTCGATTAATGAGGTTACAGGAATCTCTTTAATTTGACCATTTGCAGGATCTCTAAAAATTATATTCTGATTATATAATGCATTGTTGTCATAACGATTGGATTTATCAAAACGAACATTAATTTCATAATCATCTCCATCTTTTTTAAAAACACCTGCTTTGGTTCCAAATAAAGAACTTCTTAAAAGCTGTCCAACTTGTGAAGTTGAAACTCCAAGTTCTCCAGCTTTTTCACGATCAATATTGAGTTGAACACCAGGTTTATTCTTATTTACATCAATTTTTAATTCTTCAACTCCAGAAATATTTACGCGGTTAAGAAAATCTTTCATTTTCTCTGCAGTTTGAACCAAGCCTAAGTAATTTTTACCAGTAATTTCAATAGTTATCGGATATCCTGCAGGAGGGCCATTAGCATCTTTTTCTACTGAAATTGCAACCCCCGGAAACTTTCCGTCTAACTGTTGTTGAATATCCTTTCTTAGATCTTCACTTGATACTCCTTCACGCAATTTAAATTCCCTCATTGTTAGTGTAATTTTTCCCTTATGAGGCAGTTCGTTTGTATTCCCGCTATCGATAAAAGGGTTTCCAGCTCCTTCACCAACTTGAGCTACTCCAGATTCAACTAAAAGGTTAAAGTTTTTTTTGTTGTATTTCGGGCGAGCCATTACTTCAAAGATTTCTGATTCAATTTTATTTGTTGTACGATTTGTTTTTTCAATGGCTGTTCCTTCAGGATACTCTATTAAAACAAGAATTTGCTGAGGTTGATTTTCAGGGAAAAACTCAACTTTTGGAGGGAATATACCCATTAATATAAACGAAGTAAATAATAGAAAAATCGTACCTCCTAAAAATAATATGGGTTTATAACCATCAAGGGCGAAACTTAAAAACCTTCTGTAACCATTTTCTAATTTAACTAAGAAACTATTTTGAAATGCCTGTGCCCAATTTTTTATAAAAAGCTTATACATCCAAAATAATATTGGAGTAAGTAGTATTAAATTTCCCAAAAGCCGTAAATTCTGATTTCCAAACAATAAGAGGATTCCCAAACTCCCCATAATTATTGTTAAACGCAAAAGAGACTTTGTTGTGATTTCTCGATCTTTAATTTCCATAAATTGAGAGACTAACATCGAGTTAAAAAAGATCGCAACGATTAGTGAAGACCCTAAAACGACGGATAAAGTTATAGGGAAATATATCATAAATTCACCCATNAAACCTGGCCAGGCTCCAAGTGGAACAAAAGCTGCAATGGTGGTGGCAGTAGAAACAATAATTGGAAATGCAATTTCTCCAATTCCCGCCTTAGCTGCATCTATTCGAGACATGTTTTCNTTTTCCATTAAACGGTAAACATTTTCAACTACTACTATTCCNTTATCTACCAACATTCCTAGTCCCATTACTAGACCAAATAGGACCATGGTATTCATAGTATAACCAAGTGTAGAAAGAATCATAAATGACATAAACATGGACATGGGTATTGCAAAACCTACAAATAAAGCATTTCTGAACCCTAAAAAAAACATTAAAACTGTTACTACTAGNAAAATCCCAAAAATNATACTATTNACNAGTTCACTTACCTGATTGAGTGTCACATTNGACAAATCATTTGAAACCGTAATCTTTATATCTGAAGGGANACCAATTTTTTGGCNATTATTNACNATTTTTTTTATCTCTTTGGATGCTAGAATAAGATTCTTACCTCCTCTTTTTATGACGTTAAGTAAAATTGCTTTTTCTCCGAAAGAACGTGCATAAGAAGTCACTTCTTTTTCTTTAAAACTTATTTTAGCNATNTCTCCGAGGTAGACAGGCCCTCCATCTGTTTTAACAACAATATTTTTAAGCTCCTCTGGATTTTCAATTTCTCCAGTTAATCGAATGTTACGTCTTTGACCTCCNATAATAAGATTTCCACTAGAGATAGTTGAGTTTTCATTTGAAATAGCTCCTAAAATATCATTAAAAGATACTCTTGAAGCAGTCATTTTGTATATATCAACAGCTACTTCAACTTCAAAGATTTGGATACCACGAATTTTTACTTCTTTTATTTGAGCTAATTGCTCAATTTGATTCTTAATACTTTCTGCATATTTTTTAAGTTGCTCAATTGGATAGTCTCCAATTAAACTAATACTTAGAATGGGCTGAAATTCTGAAAAGTCTAATTCAAACACATTTGGTTCCACCTTAGCATTATTGAAAACAGGCCAATCGGGTCCTGATGTAATTCCGTCAACTAAGTCTTTTACTTTCTGTTTGGCAGCATCTATTGTTATGTTTTCATCAAACTCAATATCAATAACTGAAAAATCTTCTGATGATGTCGATTTAATTTCTATTAAGTTAGAAACGCCTTTTAGAGCTTCTTCTAAAGGATCTGTTACAATTCGTTCTATGTCTTCAGCAGTGTTACCCGGATATACGGTACTTACAAATACTTTTGTATCATTTATTTCAGGGAATGCTTCTCTAGGCATCGAGAAATATGAAGAAATCCCCAAAATAAAAAACATAAACATAATAACGTAGATAACTGTTCGGTGCTCAATAGCCCATGAAGAAAATAAAAATTCTTTGATTTTGGGGTTGTTTAATTTTTCAGCCATTATTCTTTAATTCTTTTAACTTTTTGATTTGTTACAACTAAACTTGCCCCTTCATCAACAATAAGTTCACCTTTACTTAAACCTTTAACAACTTCGATCATTTCTTTTGTTCCTTTACCTAGAGAAATAGAACGCCTTTCAGTAGTAAAGCCATTATCTTCCTCGGGTTTAGTTAAAACAAAAACATAACTTTGCCCTGTCGCGTCTTCTCTTACTACTCTTAGAGGCACCATAATAGCATCAGGATTAGAGTAATCAATTACACTTAGTCGTGCATTAAGGTTAGGCTTTATTAATCCATCGGGATTTTCTAATGCTGCTTCTACTCGAAAGGTTCTGTTACTAGGAGTTATAAAATTTCCAGTTTTTTGAATTCTGGTTATTTGTGTTTGATTTAATGCGGGAATTTTTACAGTTGCCCTGCTACCTATTGAGATATTAGGCAGATAATTTTCCGGGACATCTGACTCTACATACATTTTATTGAGATTTAAAATTCGTAATACAGGAGTGACACCAGGGACAAGATTACTACCTAAATGAGCTGGAATTTCATCAATAACTCCATTAAATGGGGCGTAAATTTTTGTTCTGGCAAGTTGCTGCTTTATTTGCGCAACTTGTTTCTGAATAGATTTGTATTTTGTTTGAGCTTCTAGATACATCATTTCAGATCCAATATTTTGTTCCCAAAGTCTTTGTGTTCTTTCAAAAGTTGTTTTGGCCAAACTTAACTGTAGTAAAGTTTGATCTAGTTGATCTTCAATACCAGCATTATCAATAATAGCTAGAAGAGTGCCTTTTTTTACATTTTGACCTTCAGAAATATTTAATTTAATTAAACGCCCTGCGAATTCAGGATAGATAAGTATGTTTTGGCGAGTCTTGATATTAGCTTGAACTTCAATTTTATGATCAAAAATTTCAGTTTTTGTTTTAAAGGCTGTTATTAAGGCACGTTTTTCATTACCACTTAAAGCTTGTATAGCACTATTTATCTTTTCCAATTCAAAATTTAATTCATTTATTTTTTGATTATACTTAGCTTTCTGGAGATTGAGTTCTTGTAGATTATAATTATTGCTTTTATTAGAATTTATGGGCTTAGAATTTTCTTGTGAACAGGTTGTTAAGATCAAACTTAGAGTGAAAATATAAATTGTGTTTTTCATAGATTTTATTGTTGAGAANAATTGATGAGGGTTTCTAGNGATAATTTTTTTTGAATTACATCCTGTATAGATTTGATGTAACTATTCTGAGCACCGTAGAGTTGTAATTGNGACTCTCTAAGCTCAAAAGAACTAGCAACTCCTTCAAAGTATTTTGTTTGATTTTTTTGTTCAATTCTGGAAGCTAAATCAAGATTTTCTTTACTTGTGAAGAAGTTTTCTACTGCCAAATTGTAATCATTTTCTGCTGCTTGAACCTCGATAAAAATGCGTTCTTGTGTTTCAAGCAAGTCNTTTTCAGCCTGTGANACAGCAATTTTTGCTTTTTGCGAAAGGGCACTTCTTCTAAGCGAGCTAAAAATAGGTATTTCTAGGCTGACACCTACAAGAGCAGCTCCAAACCATTTTTGTCCTGATTGAGCAAATGAAAATGATTCACTATTACCGGTATAGTTTCCATTTAAAAATGCTGACAATTTTGGAAGNCCTTTAGAAAGTTCATACTTGTATAANAGNGTCTCNGANAACAGATTATTTTCAGCAATTTTNATATCAATATTATTGTTNAGGTTTANTTCANTAGAAATTTTCATNTCNAATANACTTTCANTTGTTAGNTTTTCCAAAGTATCGGATAAAAGTAATGGNGNCTCTGTAGGGAATCCAATTAANAATTTTAGCATATNTAATGTAATACGCTCTANATTTTTNATATAACGTAATTGNGTTTCTACNCCAGANAAAGTCAGTTTTAGCTGTTCAACACTNTCTTCTTCTTCAAATCCATTANGNNATAANTNAGTTAATTCTTTTAAGTTTTTACTAAGATTCTCTTTATTTNTCTTTAANAATACTATGTTTTCACGTGCTAATAAAACAGAAGAATANGTATTAATNATGTTNTTACGAACTTCTANCAAGGTCTTTTCAAATATNTTTTCAGAGATCATTAAAAATATTTTTGATGCTTCTAGACCAACAATATATGANCCATCAAAAATTAGCTGNTGAATTGTTACACCTGCAGCCATAGTTTGTGGTGTTCCAAATTGAACTTCAGCAAATTCACCTTCATTTCCCCCGAAAAATTGTGCAGGAATTAATGATGTAGGTAATTCCAAGAAATTTTGATAATTAGCATTTGCACTAATTTGTGGAAGCCCAATTGCAATTGTACTCCATTGATCTTTATAGGCCTTTTGGATTTCCATATTTGCTTTCTGAATGTTTCTATTATTTTGTTCACCATAAGCCAGTGCTTCTTCTAAAGAAACAACTTCAGGAAGACTCTGGGATAAAGAAAATTGAAATCCAAATAAAAGAAAGATTATCAAATAAATTTTTGAGATCATATGTTAAGTTCTTTTTTATAATTATTTAATTTTTCAATACCAACCTGTGTACATATTGCGCGCAAGTGGTATTCAGAAAAGTTTATTAATAACTTATCAATTTTATATTCCTCTATTGGAAACAGTTCAACGTTTTGTATACCTCTAATTCCATTAAAGAAAATTCTTGTAACAAAATCAATATCTAAATCTGACCTAAAAAGGCCTGTTTCAATTCCTTTCTGAATACTTTTAGAAAACATATTCCCCAAAACTAAAAACTCTTTTTCTTTGAGTTTTTCATAAATTGAAGCGTAGTATTTTTGAAGCTGATATGCAGGTGAGTTCTTTTCATTTGAAAGGTGATTTAATGCCTCCTTTTTTATCTGATATAGTTCAATTATTGGGTCTTTAGAATGTTTGGATATGCTTAAAATTTTATCAATTACAACATCAAAGTGTTGCATAACACAAAACTCTACTAAAGCTTCTTTTTTAGTAAAATGAGCGTAGATTGTTTTCTTGGAAACGCTCATCTTTATTGCAATATCGTCAATAGTAACACTTTTAAAACCATATTGGAGGAATAGAGCAATAGCTTGATGAACAATTTTTTCTTTCATAAATTTTTTTCAAATATACAAACGGAAACTTAAAATACAAAAAAAGTTTCCAAAGTTTCTTTTTAAAAGGTTTTTTAAAAAAACCCTATTTTTATAAAAATGAAACATTTAAAAAAATATCAACAATCTTTTGAATTGGCTTTAAAGGATTTTATAAAAAATAAAGAACCAAATGGTCTTTACAGCCCTATTAATTACCTTGTTAGCCAAGGTGGTAAACGCTTACGCCCTGTTTTAGTTCTTATGGCTTCTGATATTTTTGGAAAAAAACAAGAAAAAGCTATAAGTGCTGCTTTAGCTATCGAAATTTTTCACAATTTCACATTAATGCATGATGATATTATGGATGCTGCCCCTTTAAGAAGAGGATTACCAACAGTTCATCATAAATGGAATTTAAACACAGGAATACTTTCTGGAGACGCAATGTTAATTCAGGCCTATCAATCTTTAGAGGGCTATGATGATATATTGTACGGAAAATTAATTCGATTATTAAGTCAGACTGCTATGCAAGTTTGTGAGGGACAACAATACGATATAGATTTTGAATCTCAGCATAAAGTAAGTCAAGATAATTATTTGAGAATGATTCGCTTAAAAACAGGTGTATTATTAGGATGTGCATTAAAAATGGGTGCTTGGATTGGTGAAGCNAAACATAATGATTCAAAAGCTATATACGATTTTGGAGTATTACTTGGAATAGCATTCCAGATTAAAGATGATTATTTAGATGCTTTTGGAAATCCATCATCTTTTGGTAAACAATTGGGAGGAGATATTATTGAAAATAAAAAAACTATCTTATTCCATCTGGCGATGTCTATGGGATCCATTGCAGAACAAAATCAACTAAAAAAATGGTTTGCATCTCCAATTCAAAGAGTAAATGCAAACAATAAAATTAAAGCAGTTAAAAATATTTTTGATTCTACGGGAGCAAGTAAAGCATGCCAAAACTTGGTTACTCACTATACAGAATCTGCCTTTGAAAATATTCTTACTTTAGATATTGAAGATAAGGGTAAGAAATTATTTAAAGCCTTTGGCATTTATTTAATGAATCGTCAATTTTAAAAAATTCTTTGGGATAAGGCTTTTAAAAACCAACCCTTTTGCTTTAAAGAAAAGGAATTAAGTATTCTAAGTTCTTCTCCAAAAGTTGTTTTATCGTCTAGAAAGCGGAATATTCTTACTGGTGGATTTTTTTCAAACATTCTAATAAAAAGTTGACTCCCTTTTGAATTATGGCGTGATAAAACATCAAGAAAAAGCAAGTCATAAAATCTAAATCGATTTCTTACGCTAAAATTATTTAATGGTTTTTCTGTTTTTAAAAAAGGTAGTAAACGACTTATATTTCTTATAGTATTCATAAAAGTAAATCCTGAACTGGCTTTGGTCCATCCACCTGAAGTTCCTATATGAAGTAAACTTGAAGAATTGAATTTTTCAAAAGGAAAACAAGTCATGGGAATTATACCCTGCTCTTTATCTTCAACAACAAAATCTGTAATTCCTTTTGTTTCTAAATAAGATCTAATTCCCTTCTCATACTCTTCAAACTTTAAAAGTTTTTCTGAAAAAAGTGTGAACTCTACCAAAGCAGAATATTTGTCTTGTGGGAGCACATAGAGAAAGCGAGTTTCATTTTCCTGAGGAATATTAAAATCCATAAAGAGAATTTTATTTTCATCAAAACAAGGATTTTTAGTCTTTATAAACCAACCTACAAAATGTTGTTGAAGCACAGGATATTTCTTTTGATTTAGCAAAGCTTTGGGATTAAACACACTGTTTAAAACTCTTATGGAATAAAAACTTCCTTTTGAAGTTAATACTTCCGACTTTTGCTCAGTTGTTTTTATATCATTTATCTTAGCTTTTAAATATGTGGTTTTTTTTCTTTTAAGAAATTCTTTATGTAATTTTTTATATAATTCAGCAGAGCGCAACATTTTGTATTGGTAGGGGGATAAATCAAATTCTTGATTAAGCTTTTCAGACCTAAACTGGGCATGATTCCATTTTTTTGAAAGTAATGGATCAAACGAGCCTGATGGGGTTTCCCAATAACACCAAGTTCTATCATTGGTATTTTTTATTTCTTTTTCTATTAAAAGGATAGAGTGATCGTCGAAAAAAGGATCTTCACGTAATGCTTTCAAAAGCAATAAACCTGAAGCACCACCACCACAAATGATAAAATCAAAATAGTTTTGTTTCATAGTTGAGATGTAAAAGTAACTAAAAGGGGCTTAGATGTTAAATAATTCCATTAAACTCTCTATTTTCGCTCAAAAATATTCAAATGGAATCCATTATTGAATTTTTTAAAAATACGAATCCAGTTTTAGGAGCTCTTTATGCAACACTTTTTACTTGGGGGGTTACAGCTTTAGGGGCCTCTCTTGTTTTTTTTGTTAAGAAAATGAATCGTGCAATATTAGATGGGATGCTTGGTTTCACAGGAGGGGTTATGGTTGCAGCAAGTTTTTGGAGTTTACTAGCCCCAGGGATAGATATGAGTCCAGGAGAGGGATTTGTTAAAGTCATTCCAGCTACAATAGGTTTTGGATTAGGGGCTTTATTCATTTATGGCTTGGATAAGGTTTTACCTCACATTCACATCAATTTTAAAGAATCAGAAGGAATTAAAACACCTTGGCATAGGACAACTTTGTTGGTTTTAGCAATTACCTTGCATAACATTCCTGAGGGTTTAGCAGTAGGAGTTTTATTTGGAGGAGTTGCAGCAGGAATTCCAGAAGCCTCTATTGCTGGCGCTGTTGCTTTAGCTTTAGGAATTGGAATTCAAAACTTTCCAGAGGGGATAGCAGTTTCTATGCCAATGAGAAGGCAGGGTGTTTCTCGATTTAAAAGTTTTTGGTACGGTCAGCTTTCGGCAATTGTAGAGCCATTTGCAGCTGTTGTAGGCGCATTAGCCGTAACATTTTTTACACCCATACTCCCATATGCATTGTCATTTGCTGCTGGAGCTATGATCTTTGTTGTGGTAGAAGAAGTAATTCCTGAAACCCAGCAAGATCGTTATACGGACATAGCTACTTTAGGATTTATTGCGGGATTTATTGTCATGATGAGCTTAGATGTAGCACTAGGTTAGATACTATCTTGAAAAAGCTTGCCATCCCTGGGCAGTAAGTTCAATTTGTTGTCCCAATCTAGAAATCAATTGACACCCTTTTTTTGACTCGCACGCATGACCAATAACACTTAAAAAGGGATGATTTTTTATTTTATCAAAATCTTTTTGGTCTATTGTAAAAAGTAACTCGTAATCTTCTCCTCCATTAAGGGCTGCAGTTACAGGGCTAATTTTTAATTCTTCACAGATCAAACTCACTTCAGGATCGATGGGAATTTTCTCTTCAAAAAGATGAAACCCGACTTTCGAAGCTTTCGAAAGATGAAGGGTTTCCGAGGACAAGCCATCACTTATATCTATCATAGAAGTTGGAGTGATATTAAGTTGATCCAATAAATCAATTACATCTTTTCTTGCTTCAGGTTTGAGCTGTCGCTCAATGCTATATGAGTAGGTGCTTAAGTCTGGCTGTGAATTGGGATTCACTTCAAAAACTGCTTTTTCACGTTCTAAGATTTGCAATCCAGCATATGCTCCTCCTAAATCTCCACTTACAACCAAAAGATCATTTTCTTTTGCTCCTTTGCGCAGAACAATTTTTTTTTTGGGAGCACTTCCCATTACAGAAATCGAAAGAATTAAACCCGTTTTACTGCTGGTAGTGTCACCTCCAATAAGATCTACTTTATAGTTTTTACAAGCTAAGGCAATTCCTTGATAAATTTCTTCAATAGCCTCTAAAACAAAACGATTAGAAACGGCGATTGAGACTGTAATTTGCTGTGGATGGACATTCATAGCATAAAGGTCAGAAAGGTTTACCATCACTGTTTTGTAGCCCAAATGTTTTAAAGGCATATAAGTGAGATCAAAATGAATACCTTCAATTGAAAGGTCAGTGCTGATCAATGTAGGATTTTTTCCATGTTGAATCATCGCAGCATCATCACCAATTCCTAACAGACTTGAGTTATTTTCAAGACTGAATGATTGAGTTAAATGATCGATTAATGCAAATTCGCCAATATCGCTAAGAGATGTTTTGTGAGGATTTTTATTTTCTATCATGTTGTAAAAGTAAGTATCCCTTGTAAAAGTTAAACTATTCTGTTCGTATTGATTTTTGTTTAATTTTAGTCAAATGAAAATGAGCACTCTACTTATCCCGTTTTTTATATATTCTTGTTCTAAAGAAGAGCCTCAAGCAGAAAAAGTTGTAGAGCAAATAATTTCTGAAATAAAAACACCAGAAATCGTTCAACAACAAATAACTCCATGTATTGATGGTATGGCTGGTGTCTACCCTTGCTTGGGATATGACCTCTTGGCTCACATTCCCATTAAGAATTTTGGAAGTAATTCCGGAAATGATAATTGGGGTTGGGTAGATCCTGAAACACGGAAAGAATATGTGCTTTCAGGGTTGAATGATGGGACGGCATTTGTTGACATTAGTGACCCAGAAAATCCCATCTTACTTGGCAAGCTACCTACAGCCACTACCCCCAGTAGTTGGAGGGATATCAAAGTATATAAAAATCATGCATTTATTGTTAGTGAGGCAGAGAACCACGGCTTACAAGTTTTTGATTTAACTCAACTGAGAGGCAAAACAATGCCTCAAACTTTTAACACAGTTGCAAGACTCACAGATTTTGGGAATGCTCACAATATTTGGATTAATGAAACAACTGGTTTTGCATATGTTTTTGGATCAAATTTGTATGAGGGAGGACCTGTTTTTGTAGACATAAGTGATCCTAAAAACCCAAGAATTGTAGGAGGATATGCTGAAGAATCTTATACACATGATGCACAAGTTGTTAAATACCAAGGGCCAGATAATAATTTCCTTGGAAGAGAACTTCTTTTTGGAAGCAATAGTGATGGAGGAGAAAACAATCAAATTGTTATCATTGACGTTACTAATAAATCCAATCCTGTTAAAATTAGTTCAACTCCTTATTTAGCTAGTGGATATACTCACCAAGGCGTTTTATCAAAAGATCACAAATACTTCTTTCTTGGAGATGAATTAGACGAATTACTTTATGGTTCACCAACCTTAACACGAATTTTTGATTTAACAGAACTTTCAAATCCCAAAATACATCTTAATTATTTTGCACAGGTTAATGCAATAGATCACAATGGTTATATAAAAGAAGATTTGTTTTATATGGCAAGCTATTCTGCAGGGCTTAGAGTTTTAGATATAAGTCGAGTTCAAAATAAAAGGATAAATGAAATAGGATTTTTTGACACCTTTCCATCAGATAATAATCCTAAATTTAACGGAGCTTGGAATGTTTATCCTTTTTTTGAGAGTGGCGTTATTGCAATTAATGACATTGATTCTGGTTTATTTTTAGTAAAAGCTTCGGAGTAATATGAGTAGGGGTCTAATTTTTTTTTTGAACTTTATTATAGTAGGATGTAGTCCAGTTACAGAAACCAATTGGTCTTTCCTTCCCCCTGTGAGGAATATTTGGGAATCAATACAAACTTATGGCGGAAGTAAAGAAGACATTGCTAATGCGGTTATAAAAACCGCAGACGGAGGGTTTGCTATTATTGGAAATACTCAGAGCACAGATGGAGATTTTACAGGAAAGACTCGTGAAGGGAGTGATATATTTTTGATGAAACTCGACGCTAATGGGAAATTAGAATGGACAAAGACTTATGGAGGTTCTGAAGATGATCGTGGCCATGGATTGGTTCAACTTTCCGATGGAGGTTTTGCTTTAGTCGGATACAGTAAAAGTGATGATGGAGATTTATCAATAAATAAAGGGCAACATGATAATTGGGTTTTAAGAACAGATTCACAAGGTATAATTTTATGGGAGGAAAGCTTTGGATTTTTAGGACATGATCATGCTTATAATATTATTGCTACTTCAGACGGAGGACTTTTTTTTAATGGCTTTTTAGATGTTACAGCCTCAAATGGCTTAGGGCAAAACAAAAAACAAACTCATTTTTCCTCACGGCATGGAGTAGGAGAGTTTTGGGCACATAAGATAGACCTAGACGGGAATCTTCAGTGGCGTAATTATTTTGGGGGTACAAGTAATGATCGCTCTTATGATGCTATCGAGACTTCTACCGGAGATTTTGTTTTAGTTGGTTCTTCTGAAAGTCAGGATATTGATGTCAAGAATCCTAAGGGGAGTTACGATATTTGGGTTGTAAAAATTGATAAGTCGGGGGAAATAATTTGGGAGCAATCTATTGGCGGCTCAGAATATGATAGGGGGAATGCTTTGATTGAAACACCCTCAAAGGATTTATTGGTCTTAGGACAAAGCTATAGTGCTGACGGAGACATTAAAAAAGCTTTAGGGTCATCTGATATAGTTCTAGCAAGGCTTTCTCCATCTGGGAATCTAAAAGAATTAAGAACCATTGGAACAAACACCTTTGAAACGGCTAATTCATTTCTCCAGCGCCCTGACGGAACACTTGTTTTTGTTGGACATAGCAGTAATTATAAAAGTACTTTTGAATTTGAACCTATGGGAAATAACATTGCACTTTACTATACTCTAGAAAATGGAAGCTTGATAAAAAAACATACACTTGGCGGATTGGACTTGGATATAGGGAATGATCTTGTTTTGACCGATGAAGATAAAGTGTTTATTGTAGGGAGTACTCAAAGTAATTCAGGGCCCTTTGAAAATTCTCGAGGTGATAAGGATATTTTTGTTGCATTTTGGCATTAAAATCTATAATTCTTTTACAGGTTAAATCAATGGGGGCACAACTAAAATCAATAGAAATACTGTATATTTGTTAAAAATTATATTAAATTTTTTTCAATATGATTAAAGTTGCCGAAACAGCCAAAAATAAAGTCTCTCTTTTGATGAAAGAAGAGGGATTTAATCCTTTAACCGATTATGTTCGTGTCGGGGTTAAAAGCGGAGGGTGCTCTGGTTTATCCTATGAGTTAAAATTTGATAATAATTTTCAAACAGATGACAAACTTTTTGAAGACAATCAGATAAGAATTTTGGTTGATAAAAAAAGTTTACTCTATTTAGTTGGTACCACTTTAGAGTATTCGGGTGGACTTAATGGTAAAGGTTTTGTATTTAATAATCCAAATGCAGAAAGGACTTGTGGATGTGGAGAAAGCTTTTCATTATAAAAAAAAGAATATGGCATATACTGAAGAAGAGTTAAAGAAAGAACTGGAAACTAAAGAATACGAATACGGTTTTTATACTGACATAGAGTCGGACACAATACCAGAGGGACTGAATGAAAAAACTATTCGAAAAATTTCAGAAAAAAAAGGAGAGCCTAAATGGATGACTCAGTGGCGTCTGGATGCTTATTCTAATTTTAAAGAAATGACAGAACCCAACTGGGCAAATGTCAACTATAACAAGCCCAACTTACAGGCCATTTCCTATTACTCAGCTCCCAAACAAAAACCTAAGTATGAAAGCCTTGACGAAGTTGATCCTGAATTGTTAAAGACTTTTGATAAGCTTGGCATATCATTAGAAGAACAAAAAAAACTTGCAGGGGTTGCTGTAGATATAGTAATGGACTCAGTTTCCGTGGCAACCACTTTTAAAGAAACTCTGGCTCAAAAAGGAATCATTTTTTGCTCTATATCAGAGGCTATTAAAAATTATCCTGAATTAGTAAAAAAATACATTGGTACAGTTATCCCTCCCAAAGACAACTATTATGCGGCATTGAATAGTGCAGTTTTTACAGATGGCTCATTTTGTTACATTCCTAAGGGAGTTCGTTGCCCTATGGAACTGTCTACCTATTTTAGAATTAATCAAGCGGGTACAGGACAGTTTGAACGTACTTTAGTCATTGCAGACGAAGGAAGTTATGTAAGTTATTTGGAAGGTTGCACAGCACCATCAAGAGACGAAAATCAACTTCATGCAGCCGTTGTAGAACTTATAGCACTTGATGATTCAGAAATAAAGTATTCTACAGTTCAAAATTGGTATCCTGGCGATAAAAAAGGAAAAGGAGGAGTTTTTAATTTTGTAACCAAAAGAGGAATATGTCATAACCGTTCAAAAATATCTTGGACCCAAGTTGAAACAGGATCTGCAGTTACATGGAAATATCCATCATGTATATTGAAGGGGGATAATTCCATTGGGGAATTTTACTCCATAGCAGTAACCAATAATTTACAACAAGCTGATACAGGCACAAAAATGGTACATCTAGGGAAAAACACACGGAGCACTATTATATCCAAGGGAATTTCTGCTGGGAAATCACAAAACAGCTATCGTGGTTTGGTTAAAGTAGGAGCACGAGCCAAAAATGCCAGAAATTTTTCTCAATGTGATTCCTTACTGATGGGCAATAAATGTGGTGCTCATACATTTCCTTATATAGAAGCTAAAAATAATTCGGCACAAATAGAACACGAAGCCACAACAAGTAAAATTGGTGAAGATCAAATTTTTTATTGCAATCAAAGGGGAATT
Source organism: Flavobacteriaceae bacterium (assembly GCA_002714815.1). Lineage (GTDB taxonomy): Bacteria > Bacteroidota > Bacteroidia > Flavobacteriales > Flavobacteriaceae > MS024-2A. Next base: position 67,554 of record PAYI01000040.1, read on the forward strand.
GATACTGAAAAAGCAATTGCTTTGATAGTAAATGGATTTAGCAAAGAGGTTTTGAACAAACTGCCTATGGAATTTGCTGTAGAAGCACAAAAACTTTTAGAAATTTCCCTTGAAGGTTCAGTGGGATAAAAAATAAATAAATGTTAACTATTGAGAATTTACATGCCCAAGTAGATGGGAGAGCAATTTTAAAAGGCATTGATCTAGATGTTAAAGCAGGAGAAGTCCATGCTATTATGGGGCCAAATGGTTCTGGAAAGAGTACCTTATCTTCAGTGGTTGCTGGAAATGAGGACTATGAAGTAACTCAAGGCAAAATTTTGTTAAAAGGTAACGACTTAGCAGAATTAGATCCTGAAGAAAGAGCACACTTAGGAATTTTTCTATCTTTTCAATATCCTGTTGAAATACCAGGAGTTACTGTTACAAATTTTATTAAAACAGCCATCAATGCCAATCGAAAAGCACAAGGTTTGGATGAAATGCCAGCAAGTGATTTATTAAAAAAAATACGAGAAAAGTCTAAGATGCTTGATATTGATTCCAAATTTTTATCTCGATCCCTAAACGAAGGGTTTTCAGGTGGTGAGAAAAAAAGAAATGAAATTTTTCAGATGGCTATGATGGAACCGATATTAGCAATTTTAGATGAAACAGACTCAGGATTAGATATTGATGCATTAAAAATTGTTGCAAATGGAGTTAACAAATTCAAAGGGAAAAATAATTCAGTAATTGTTATAACCCACTATCAACGTTTGTTGGATTATATAATTCCTGATTTTGTTCATGTTATTTTTGATGGAAAAATTGTTAAATCAGGGACAAAAGAATTAGCACATGAGCTTGAAGCTAAGGGCTATGACTGGATTAAAGAATTAGCTTAAATGGAGTTTAAAGAGAAATTAATTTCGTCTTATTTAGCATTTGAAGAGGATCTTGACCTTAACGATAGTGTCCATGAAACAAGAGCAAAAGCTTTAAAGATTTTTGAAGAAAAAGGATTTCCTACTAAAAAAGAAGAGGCATGGAAATACACGTCTTTAAATGCTTTAATAAATAAAGATTATAATCTATTTCCAAAATCTGAGGTTAATATAGAGCTCAAAGACGTTAAGAAGTATTTTCTTTATGATACAGATACTTACAAAGTTATTTTTATTGACGGTATTTACAACCCATTTTTATCTAATACAACACATGATGGTTTAGATGTTTGTTTGATGTCTGCTGCATTGACAAAACCAAAATACCGTAATTTAATTAATCAATATTTTAATAAAATTGCTCCGGTAGATGATAGTCTAACAGCTCTAAATACTTCCTATGCCAAAGAAGGAGCTTTCGTTTATATACCAAAAAAAACTGTTGCAGAAAAGCCTATTGAGATTATACATTTCTCGTCTGGAGATGAGGATGCACTTTGGTTACAACCAAGAAATTTGATAGTAGTTGATAAAAACTCTCAAGTACAAATTATCGAGCGTCATCAGAGCTTAAAAAAACATTCTTTGGTGACTAATAGCGTATCTGAAATTTATGTTCACGAGGAAGCTTTTTTAGATTATTACAAATTACAAAATGATTTACCTTCAGCTTCTTTAATTGATAATACTTACATTAAACAAGAAAAGAACAGCCATGCAAGTGTTCACACTTTTGCATTAGGAGGTAAATTAATTAGGAATAACTTAAGATATTTTCATAGAGGAGAACACATTCTATCTACTTTAAAAGGTGTTACTATTTTAGAGGGTAATCAACATGTTGACCATTCTACTTTGGTTCATCACTCACATCCAAACTGTGAAAGCCATCAGGATTATAAAGGTATTTTTGCAGAGCGTTCTGAAGGTGTGTTTAATGGACAAATTCTGGTGGATAAAATTGCGCAAAAAACAAATGCTTTTCAACAAAATAACAACATTCTTATAGATGATAAGGCAACAGTAAATAGTAAGCCCCAACTTGAAATATTTGCTGATGATGTTAAATGTTCTCATGGTTGTACCATTGGGCAAATGAATGAAGAGGCTTTATTCTATCTAAGAACCAGAGGGATTCCAAAAAAAGAAGCAAAAGCATTAATGACCTATGCTTTTGCAAATAATATTCTAGAAAGCGTTCAATTACCTTCCTTAAAAAAAAGAATTAACGGACAGATTGCTAGAAAACTTGGTGTGAACCTTGGATTTGAACTGTGATGATAGACATAAAGAAAATACGAGAGGATTTTCCTATATTAAATAGAAAAGTTAACGGCCATGATCTTGTATATTTTGATAATGCAGCTACCTCTCAAACTCCTAAGCAGGTCATTGATGTTATTGTAGACTATTATAGTCGTTTTAATTCCAATATTCACCGTGGTGTTCACAAACTTAGTCAAGAGGCTACAGATGCCTACGAAGAAGCCAGAATTAAAATTCAAAAGCACTTTAATGTAGCACATCCTTATGAAATTATCCTCACAGCTGGAAGTACTGAAAGTATTAATATAATTGCTTCTGGTTACAGTAATCTTTTAAATCCAAGAGATGAAGTTATTATTTCAGCTCTTGAACACCATTCTAATATAGTCCCATGGCAAATGATGTGTGAAAAAACAGGAGCTAAATTGAAAGTGATTCCAATGACTTTAGAGGGGACCTTAGACATGAGAGCTTACGAAAGCATATTGAGTTCTAATACAAAATTGGTTTTTGTCAATCATGTTTCAAATGCCTTAGGCACAATAAATCCAATTAAAGAAATAATTTGTAAAGCCCATGAGCAAGGAGCACATGTTTTGATTGATGGTGCGCAAGCCTGTCCTCACATCAAACCCGACCTACAAGATCTAGATGTAGATTTTTATGTGACCTCGGCTCATAAGCTTTGTGGCCCAACCGGGATTGGTATGCTTTATGGCAAGGAGGAATTCTTAAGAGCTTTACCGCCCTATCAAGGTGGAGGGGAAATGATATCTTCAGTGACCTTTGAAAAAACAACATATGCAGATCTTCCTCATAAATTTGAAGCAGGAACACCAAATATCGCTGGAGGAATTGCATTTGGGACAGCTTTAGACTATATGAATGAAATAGGGTTTGATGCCATAGCAGCATATGAAGCAGAACTTTTAGAATATGCCACTAATGCTCTCCAAAAAATTGACGGAATAAAAATATATGGAGAAAGCTTACATAAAACTGCAGTAATTTCATTTAATGTTAGTAATATTCATCCTTACGATTTGGGGAGTATATTAGATCAAATGGGTATTGCTGTTCGAACTGGACATCATTGTGCGCAACCTATAATGGACTTTTTTGAAATTCCAGGAACCGTTCGGGCCTCATTTTCTTTTTACAATACTTTTAAAGAGATAGACCGGATGTTAACTGGAATCCACAAAGCAGTCAAGATGTTGCAATAATTTAATATTTTTAGGTGTGAAAACTATAGAAGTCATACAAAAAGAGATTATAGAAGAGTTTGCCCTTTTTGAGGATTGGACCCAACGATATGAATATATGATAGATTTGGGGAAATCACTTCCTTTAATTGATAACAAATACAAAAATGAAGATCATATAATTAAAGGATGTCAGAGTAAAGTATGGATCCATGCAGCATTAAATGATCAGATGATAAAATTCACAGCAGATAGTGATGCTATAATTACCAAAGGGATTATAGCTATTTTAATCCGTGTTTTTTCAAACCAACCTCCAGAGGCAATATTAAAAGCTAATACAGATTTTATCAATGAGATCGGTCTTAAGGAGCATTTATCCCCAACTCGTGCAAATGGATTAGTATCAATGATTAAACAAATTAAAATGTACGCGATAGTTTATCAAACACAATTGAATTAAAATTTATTTCAGAAATAATGGATACAACAAATCTAGGAGAAAAAATTGTCAGTGTTTTAAAAACTATTTTTGATCCAGAAATACCAGTAGATATTTACGAATTAGGACTGATTTATGATGTTCTTGTCAATGAGGATTTTGAGGTTAAAATTTTGATGACTTTGACTACACCTAATTGCCCTGTAGCAGAAACACTTCCAATGGAAGTAGAAGAAAAAGTTAAATCTTTAGATGAGGTTAAATCTGCTGAGGTGGAGATTACTTTTGACCCCCCTTGGACTCAAGATTTGATGAGTGAAGAGGCAAAATTAGAACTAGGAATGCTTTAATTATGCATGAACCAATTGTTAATAAAGTAGCAAGTAGTCCTTTAGTCACCATAGATATAAATAATTACAAGGCAGAAGGTCCCAGAACTTTTATCGATGTTTCTCAATGGTTGGAAGAAGCTTCTATTCTCCGGGAGAAGCCCTTTAGAGCTAGACTTAAACAACACGATTGGCACCAATACACTAATCACCATATTGCTTTAGACTGTACTTCAGAGAGTATCTTACCCGCATGGGCTAGCCTATTGGTTACTTCTTACTTAAGCCCTATTTCAAAAACAGTTGTCTTTGGAAGTTTGAAAGATCTAGAAAAGCATCTTTTTTTAAATGCTATTAACAAAATAGATCTAAATCAATTTAGAGATAAACCTTTAATTATTAAGGGTTGTTCTGATTCTAATATTCCAGAAGACGCATATATACAACTTCTGAAACGACTACAGACAGTGGCCAAAAGTTTGTTTTATGGGGAGGCCTGTTCTTCCGTACCTTTATGGAAGGCAAACAAATAAAGGTGAATACAAGAAAACCAAAAATTTTGATTTTCACTTATTACTGGCCTCCCTCTGGAGGATCTGGAGTACAGAGGTGGATGTACTTTGCAAAATATTTAAAACAATTGCATTATGAGCCAATAATTATTACTGTTAATGAATCCCAAGCATCCTATCCNATTCTTGATAAGAGTTTNGCTAAAGAAGTTGAAGGAATAAAAGTAATAAAAACTATGACCCGAGAACCTTTAAGTTTTTATTCTCGCTTAACTTCTGGAAATGCTAAAAAAGGAATTCCTCAAGGGGAGGTCAAAACAAAGAATATTTTTGATAAGATAGCNGCTTACATTCGAGGGAATTTTTTTATTCCCGATGCTCGAAAAGGTTGGGTNCCATATGCAATNAAAGCAGCAAAAAAAGTTTTAGAGGAAGAAAAAATCAACTTTCTGATCACCACAGGGCCTCCACATTCTTCTCATTTAATAGGATTAGAACTAAAGAAACAATTTGATCTTAATTGGTGGGCGGATTTTAGAGATCCTTGGACTAATATTTTTTATAATTCATCTCTATATCGCTCTNCAAAGACCATTGCCAAAGATTATGCCCTAGAAAAAGAAGTATTACAAAAATCAAATGGAGTAATTACAACAGTAGCTGGAGAACTTCTTAACCAACTAAAAACCAAAGCCCCAAATCAAACTTTTATTAACCTTCCCAATGGTTATGATGCTGACATTATGCAAAATACTAATGCTGCTCAAAGGAAAAATAACTTTCATATTGTTTATACGGGTTTATTAACTAAAAATCAAGCTTACACCGAGCTATTAAAAGAAATACATAAACTTTCTAAAACAAATTCAATTTATTTTTCCTTGGCAGGAAAAATCAGTAATTCTACTATAATAGAAATTAAAAGAAGTCTTCCAATAGTTGAAGTTGAATATTTGGGATATTTATCTCATCAAAATGCTATTGCTTTAATGAAAAGTGCTGACTTGTTACTTAACTTTATTTTTAAAGGGGCAGAAACACAAATGATCTCTGGCAAATTATTGGAATANATGGCTACCGAGGTTCCAATTCTTTCCATTGGAGACCCTAATTCTCAAGCTGCACAGTTTTTAAGATTGGGTAGCCACGCNTGGATGGTCCATGAACAGGATAAATCNAAAATNAAATATTATTTAAAGAGTTTACTTGAGCAAAAAACAAAACCTAAAAATAAGACTCTCCAATTGGAAGATTGGAGCCGAAAGGAATTAACACTTCGATTAGTTGNGGAGGTATTATCTTTATAGATGTTGATAGTTAANACAAGTATAANTTTTTTCTTAAGATTTAAGATAGGATTTTATCTATAGAATTTTTTTTGTTCAATGTATTCCCAACTTTCTTTGGGTATAAAAATGCTCATATCCTTAGCTTGTCTTATTCCTTTTCGTATCTGAGATGAAGAAATTTCAATTATGGGCGCATCAGCCCATTTGATTTTAGGATGCTTAAGGAAAAGATTAGGAATCGCTTTAATTATTTTTCTAGGATAAATATATAGTTCAAAATTTTCTAAGATTTTATCGGACGCTTTCCACTTATCAAAATGAATCATGTTATCAGCTCCTAAAACTATTACAAAAGTGTGTTCTAAGTATTTTTTTTTTAATTCTATTANGGTATTGAAGGTGTAGTTGGGTTTAGGNAGTTTAAATTCTACAGAACTAACTTTAAGCTTAGGACAGTTTTTTATTGCTCGAGAAATGATTTGCATTCGTTCAGAGTTGGNAAGGATTTTTAAGTCTTTTTTAAATGGATTTTGAGGGGTAATTACTAACCAAACAGAATCCAAATCTGTTTCTTCTGCGAAGTAGTTAGCTAATTGCAAATGTCCAATATGAATGGGATCAAAAGTACCAAAAAACAAGCCTATTTTAGACATAAAACAAAGTTAGCGATTTGCCTAAGAATTTAAGAATTTATTGACTAAATGGACAACATCTTTTTTGGCTTGAGTTAAATCATCATTGACTAAGATTGTATCAAATTTTTCAGAAAAAGTCATTTCCACCTCAGCTTTGTATAGACGTTTTTGAATTTTTTCTTTACTTTCTGTTGAGCGCTCAAGCAAACGTTTTTCTAATTCCTCTAGAGAAGGAGGTTGCACAAAAACTGCTAGTGTATTTTCAGGATATTTGGATTTTATTTTTAGACCTCCTTGGACATCGATATCAAAAAGAATATTTTTCCCTTCTTCACAAAGTCTTTGAACTTCTGTTTTTAGAGTACCGTAAAAGTTATCTTTATATACCTCTTCATATTCCACAAAAGCGTCNTCATGAATTTTTTGGCGAAATGCTTCCTTNCTCAAAAAATAATAGGCTATTCCATCCTCTTCTTCACCACGAGGTTTTCTTGAGGTTGCAGAAATGGAAAATCCCAAAGAGAGGTTTTGTTTTAAAAGATGTTTCACTAGTGTAGTTTTCCCACTTCCCGAAGGTGCTGAAAAGACAATAAGCTTTCCTATTTCCACTTAGAGTACGTTTAGCAATTGTTCTTTGATTTTTTCTAGTTCGTCTTTCATTTGAATCACAANCTTTTGTAATTCAGCATGGTTGGCTTTAGAACCAATTGTATTGATTTCTCTTCCAATTTCTTGAGTTATAAATCCAAGTTTTTTTCCATTGGGAAAATCTTTGGTCATAACTTCTTCAAAATAATTAAGATGGTTTTGCAAACGAACTTTTTCTTCCGTTATATCAAATTTTTCGAGGTAGAAAATTAGTTCTTGTTCAAAGCGGTTTTCATCTATTTCTATTTTTAGTTCTTTTAGAGCAGAGCGTAATTTTTGTTCTATTTTTTGGATCCNTATTGGGTCAAGTTTAATTACTGATTGCAAACGTGATTCAATTAATTTCAANCGCAGTTGGATGTCTTTTTTTAATTCGACACCTTCNTCTTTTCTAAAGTTTTGAATGTCTTGAATTACATTGTTTAAAAGAGTAATTAGGGCCTTCTTTTCACCTGCTTCTAGTGACTCTTTTTGAGAAGATAATGTATCGGGTAGGCGCATCGCCAAAAGCATGCGGTCACTCTCAGAGGCAGTGCCAATTTTTTCTAGTTGTTTCATATAGGCTTTGACAANACCACTATTAATTTTAGATGGGGNCGTTTCACCATTAAATTCTACATATATAGTAACATCGATTTTTCCACGTAGCATCTTTTGAGTCAATGTTTTACGAATATCAGGATCTAATTCTCTCAAATAAGAGGGTGACCGAAGATTAATATCAGCACTTTTACTGTTTAAAGAACGCACCTCAATGATGATACGTTTGTCCTTATATTGGGTTTCTTTTTTTCCAAAACCCGTCATGGACAGAATCATAGGAGTCTATTTTAGAGTTTGCGAATTTTAATGTTCCTAAAAGAAACCTTGTTACCATGATCTTGAAGACTAATTTTTCCAGATCGCAACCTAGCAAAACGTTTGAAATGACAATCATCATTAAATTTTGAATTTGCTACCAAAGCATCCCATTCCTTACCTCTAAGTGGGAATTCTACAATTTTGGACCCGTTTAATACAACACTACCCTCGTTTTTGTTGTGATCAATTGTTAGCAATATATGATTCCACTGTCCTGCTGGCTTGCAAACGTCTTTGGATGGTTGAACTAGATCATATAACGCACCAGCCTGATGAAATTTAGGATTGGCTTTCGCATCAGGATGACGCTCGTTATCCAAAATTTGAATTTCTGGGCCAGTAGAATAAGGCTTATTGACATTTTCACCTTCCTGAACGCCCCAGAAAAGGCCACTATTTCCTCCTTCAGATATATTCCACTCAATGGAAAGTTGAAAGTTCTTAAAAATTTTATCAGTCACAAGATCGTGTACATAATCTCCTTGAGGTCTTAAGCTGGGGTCAAAAGTAAGAACTCCTTTTTTTGCTATCCAAATGGGCTTCACTCCTTTTCTGTTAAAACGGTGCCATCCATTTAGGCTTTTTCCATCAAAAAGAGATTCCCATCCCTCTTTACTTTCTGGGACTAACTCAGGTGAAGGAATCTTATTGCTACTAAAAAGGGTAATTGTTAAAAGGCCAAAAATTATTTTTTTCATTTATTCAATTAATTTAAAGGTTTAAAATATTTTTTAAAAATTGTTCATCTATTTCCCCTCCTGCAAAATCATCAAAGGTTTTTTGAGTGGCTTCGATAATGTGACTTTTAATAAATGGGGCACCCTCTTTTGCACCTTGTTCTGGACTTTTGATGCAGCATTCCCATTCCATTACAGCCCAAACATCACAACCGTATTCTGTTAGTTTAGTAAAGATGTTTTTAAAATCAATTTGACCATCTCCTGGAGAGCGGTAACGTCCTGCTCGATCAATCCAATCTCCATAGCCACCAAACGCACCTTTTTTGCCAGTAGGGTTAAATTCAGAATCTTTGACGTGAAAAGATTTGATAAACTCATGGTAATGATCGATGTATTCTATATAATCAAGTTGTTGTAAAACAAAATGACTAGGATCGTAAAGTATATTAACACGTTTATGATTGTTTGTTGCTTCTAGAAATCTTTCAAAAGTTATACCATCGTGGAGGTCTTCTCCAGGGTGTATCTCATAACAGACATCAACTCCGTTTTCATCATATACATCTAAAATGGGTTTCCAACGTTTGGCCAATTCTGAAAATCCAAGTTCTACCAAGCCCTCTGGTCTTTGTGGCCATGGATGCCAGGTATGCCAAAGTAAAGCCCCAGAAAAAGTAGCATGTGTTTTTAAGCCGAGACGATTACTTGCTTTGGCTGCTTTTTTCATCGTTTCTATCGCCCAATCTGTTCGTGCTTTAGGATTATTTTTTAAAGCATCAGGTGCAAAGTTGTCAAACATTAAGTCATAAGCTGGATGAACAGCAACGAGTTGTCCTTGGAGGTGGGTAGAAAGTTCTGTGATTTCCAAGCCATAAGAATTGATTTTCCCTTTAAGTTCGTCACAATAAGTTTGGCTTTCTGCTGCTTTATCAAGATCAATAAGGAAGGATTCCCAAGTTGGTATTTGAATACCTTTATAGCCTAGATCTGCTGCCCATTGGCACATACCTTCTAGAGTATTAAAAGGAGCATTAGTATCTACAAATTGTGCGAGAAAAATTCCCGGTCCTTTTATGGTTTTCATTATTTGTCCAGGCTGAGCCATAAGTTTCCATTTTTATGTGATTCAATAACTTTTTCGATAAAGAGCATACCTCTTACCCCGTCATTCATGGTGGGATACTCGCCATCAAACGCAGTTTCACCGGATAAGGCTTTGGCAACTCCTTTATAAATATTTCCCATAGCATCAAAGATTCCTTCAGGATGTCCCCCTGGAAGTTTTGTTCCATCTGCACTAACATCAGAGACATAAGAATGTCCTGGTTTAATAATTCTTTTAGGCTGATCATCAGTGATATGGTAGAGCACATTAGGATTTTCTTGTTCCCACTTGAAGGCTCCTTTTTTACCATAAATAGCAACAGTAAGTCCATTTTCTTCCCCAGTAGCAATTTGACTGGCACGAATTACGCCTTTCACTGTATCTGAAAAACGAATTAACACTGTGCCATCCAAATCTAATGTGTTGTTGTCATAAAGCATGTTTAGATCTGATAGAATGGATTTTACTTCCATACCAGTTAAGTATTCTGTCATTTGAAAAGCATGTGTTCCAATATCGCCAATACAAGAGCTAACCCCTGCTTTTTTAGGATCCAAACGCCAAACTTTTTTTCGCAATTCAGGATCATGAATGACTGGATTGATCCACCCCTGATAATATTGTACGTCCACTTTTTGAATCTCACCTATCTCGCCTCTTGAAATCATATGTTTCATATGACGCACCATAGGATAACCTGTGTATGTATAAGTTACTGCAAAGATTGCATTGTACTTTTTTTGAAGTGCTTCTAATTCAAGAGCCTCTTTATAAGAGGTAGTCAATGGCTTCTCGCAGATGACATGAAAACCGTTTTCTAAAAGTTTTTTTGCCATTGGAAAATGCAAAAAGTTTGGTGTGAGAACAGATACTACCTCAATACGTTCATCTTTTGTTTTTTTGATTTCTTCCTCTATAAAAGCATCAAAGTCTACATAAACTCTGTTTATGTTAACTCCAATCTGTTTAGCAAAATTGATGTTTTCTTCGTAAATGGGATTGAATACTCCTCCAAGAATTTCATATCGATCNTACATATTGCANGCAACACGGTGTAATACTCCNATTAAGGAATCGCCTCCACCTCCCAATATTCCAAGCCTAATTTTACTCATAATGATTTGATTTTAATGTTTTCGTTTTTAAAAAAGATAAAAAATAAAGTTAAAATAACAAAAGAAAAAATAGCGGGTTGAATCCAAATATTCTTCCATAAATGNCCTGTNTCTATGACATATTGATCCGTTAGCCAACCTGCAAAGCGAAATCCGATGAGCATTCCCACACCATATGTGGCTAAGGTTATAAGGCCTTGGGCGGTACTCTTGTATTTTTCTCCTGCTTTAAAGTCAGTATATATCTGNCCAGATACGAAGAAGAAGTCATAACATACTCCATGCAGTATGATNCCAAAAATCAACATCCAACTATTAGCCCCTGTATCTCCAAACGCAAAAAGAAGATATCTTACTCCCCATGCCAAAATTCCAACAATCAATGCTTTTTTTACACCATATCTCCTTATAAAAATGGGGAGAAGAAGTAAGAATAGAACCTCCGAAATTTGGCCAAATATCATTTTAGAAGCAGCGGCTTGCATTCCAACTTCATTTAAAAACTGATTGGCATGCTGATAATAAAAAGCCAGAGGGATACAAATCAAAACTGAAGCAATAAAGAAAAATAAAAATCCACTATCCTTGAGCATAGCCAGTGCATCAAGGCCAAACATCTCCCTAATTGATATATTTTTATCAGAGTTTAATTTTGGGGGGGTATTTGGAAGAGTAAAACTATAAAGACCAAGTAAAGTCGAAGCTCCAGAAGCCATATAAAAAGTATATTTTAAGGTTTGGNTNCCTTCCCATGNAAAGTAGCCAATTATTAATCCTGCAACTATCCAACCAACACTTCCTAGAACCCTTATAGAAGCAAATTGCTTGGAAGTATCTTTCATTTGATGAAAAGCGACAGAATTTGCTAATGCAAGGGTAGGCATATAAATTAACATATAAATAAATATATATGGGTAAAACTCTGAAAAGCTTTCAGAATTACTCACTTTTAATAATAATATCGCGCCTGTAAGGTGAAGGATAGCCAAAATTTTCTGAGCTGGGAAATATCGATCTGCAATTAACCCAATAATAAAAGGAGCAATAATAGCACCAATTGATTGAGTTTCATAAGCCATCGCGAGTTGAGTTCCACTTGCAGTAAACTCTTGAGATAGAAAAGTCCCCATAGTTACAAACCATCCCCCCCAAATGAAAAATTCTAGAAAAAAAAGAAAAGAAAGTTGAAAACGTTTACTGAATTTCATGTCTATAATTTAGCACCTACCTTTTCTAGTAATCGTTTTGTAGCTATAATCCCTTCTCTTTCGGAAAGTTTGTCGCCCTCATATTCCACACCAATATATCCTTTATATCCAGCTTGTTTGGCGATATCTAGCAATTTATAATAATCTAAAATAGTTTCATCTCCATTTGAATCAAATTCATATGATTTTGCGCTTAGGCCAAACGCTTTCGGGATCATTTGTGAAATTCCCAAATAAGGATCATAAGGATCATTACATTTATTATCCTTTAATGATCCATAATCCTCGCTCATACAAAAATTGCCAAAGTCTGGTAGCGTACCACAGTTTTCAAAATTTACTTGGTTAATAACTTTCATTAAAAGACTTGCATTTGATGACTTCCCTCCATGATTTTCNACAATAACGTTTATATTAAGAGGTTTGGCATAAGAAGCTAGCGCATTAAGACTTTCTACAGAATTTTTTATCCATGCTTCTAATTCCTTTTCACCATGAAGNTTTAGTCTAACTGATGAACAATTCATTTGATGNGCAGCATCAATCCATAATTTNTGATTCTCTACAGCTTCCTCTCTTTGCTTTTTATTAGAGCTTGCTAGATCACCTTCTCCATCAATCATAATTAACACATTTTTTAAATTGAACTCAGCAGCAAGATTATTATTCTTTTTAACAAATTCTTGTACAGCATTTGCCTTATTCTCNCTTTTTGTGACNTCTGGATAAAGTGCATTTACATACTCTAACCCCTCAAACCCTAATTCATGAGCAATTTTTGCAAACTCATATGGGGAAACTCCACCTTCACGAATAGATCTATGNATTGACCATTGTGCTAAAGAGGTTTTAAAAAAAAGTTCATGATTTGTTATTGGCTTTTTGTTTTNATTTTTGCATGAAAAAANATTAAAAACCAATAAAGTTGTTAAAATGACGTGNATTAAAATAGTTGATTTCATAAGATTCATATGTTTTATNTTTTTTAATATNGAAATCTAAATTTATATAATTTATAATGATCAAGGAAGAAAATCTATATATTTGAATTCTTACTGTCAAATACAAATGTAAATTTATGGAGACGAAATTTGATGCTATNGTTGTTGGAACAGGAATAAGTGGTGGATGGGCTGCTAAAGAACTTTGTGAGAAAGGATTAAAAACACTTGTATTAGAAAGAGGNCATATGGTTAAACATATTGAGGATTATTCTACAATGAATGACGAACCATGGGATTACAAAACAGGAGATGTTATTACTGATGAAACTAGAAGAGTTCAAAAAAAGCAAAGTAGAACAGGATATACGACGACAGAATCAAGCAAACATTTTTTTGTAAACGATTTAGAACACCCATATAATGAAACAAATCGATTTGATTGGATGCGAGGATATCATGTGGGGGGAAGGTCTCTTACTTGGGGGAGACAATCATATCGCTTAACAGATTTTGATTTTGAAGCAAATCTAAAAGATGGAATCGCAGTAGATTGGCCAATTAGGTATAAAGATCTTGAATCATGGTATAATTATGTTGAGGGGTATATTGGAGTAAGTGGTCAAAATGTTGGACTCCCTCAGTTTCCAGACGGTAATTATCTAAAGCCTATGGAGTTAAATTGTGTTGAAAAACATTTGCAATCTTCAATCAGTAAAAAATATAATGATAGATTAATGACTATTGGTAGAACAGCTATCATAACTGAAGGGACTAAGCCAGGATTGGGAAGAGCAACCTGCCAATACAGATCGAGATGTAGAAGAGGATGCCCATTTGGAGCTTACTTTAGCAGTAATTCTTCAACTTTACCTGCAGCTGAAAAAACAGGGAATATGATTTTGAGAGCAAATTCTATTGTCAACGAAGTGATTTATGATAAGGAAAAGAAAAGAGCATCTGGAGTGAGAGTAATGGATACGGAGACAAAAGAAGTTTATCAATTTAACGCTAAAGTAATATTCCTTTGTGCCTCTGCAATTCCTTCTACTTCTATTCTAATGCAATCAAAGTCTGATGCATTTCCAAATGGTTTGGGGAATAGTTCTGATCAATTGGGGAGAAACATTATGGACCATCACCTAGGAGTNGGTGCATCAGCTACTTCAGAAGATTTTCAGCACAAATACTATTTTGGAAGAAGAAATAATGGGATTTATATTCCGCGTTTTAGAAACTTGGGTGGAAGCACAAATCGCAAAGATTTTTTAAGAGGCTACGGTTATCAAGGAGGTGGTTCAAGAGGTACTTGGACAAACGAAGTAGCTGAANTAGCCTATGGCGGNAGATTTAAAGAAGANATNCTAAANCCAGGCGACTGGAATATAAGATTAAGTGGTTTTGGAGAAGTACTACCTTATGAAGACAACAGAATGACTTTGGATTATNAAAATATTGATAAATGGGGCTTGCCTACAGTTACCTTTGATGCGACCATCAAAGAAAACGAACTCAACATGCGTAAAGATATGCAACAACAAGCAGTTGAAATGCTTGAAAATGCTGGGTTTAAAGATGTAAAAGGGCGTGATGGAGATTACGCATTAGGTTTGGGAATCCATGAAATGGGTACGGCACGAATGGGGCGTGACTCTAAGACCTCAGTACTAAATAAACATAATCAAATACATGAGGTTCCAAATGTCTTTGTTACTGATGGAGCCGCAATGACTTCCTCAAGCAATGTAAATCCTTCTTTAACCTATATGGCGTTAACAGCCCGTGCTGCTGATTTTGCAATTAAAGAATTGAAAAAAATGAACTTGTAAAATAGTAAAAATGAACAGAAGAAAAGCATTAAAAAATATTGGAACAGGTATTGGAACTATAGCAATTACACCTTCACTGGTTAGTCTTATTCAAAGTTGTCAGAATGATGCTACCCAAAAATTAGTTACTTTTTCAAGCACCCAATTTAAGTTTATTTCAAAATTAATGGATATTATTATTCCAAAAACTTCTACCCCAGGAGCTATTGAATTAAATTTAAATAGGTTTGTTGATTTATATATAAATGAGGTTTGGGAACAAGACGTAAAATTAATATTCCTAAAAGGCTTAGATAAATGTTTAAATGGCATACCAAATATTGAGACAGAAAGCTTAAAACAATTATTAGATAAAAATTTAAAAATCGACAAGGATACCTCAGAAAAGTATAATGATTTAATATCTGAATACCAAGATCAAATCGAATTAGGGAATAAAGCTTCTATTGATAAAAATATTTTAGATTATGTCTTTTTTAAAAAATTAAGGGATCTAACAGTTATGTCTTTTAAAATTAATGAGTACGTCGCAAAAAATTTATTGGCTTATTCACCAATACCTGGAGATTACAAAGGGTGTGTTGGCCTAGAAGAAACTACAGGCGGAAAAGCTTGGTCTCTTTAAAGTTAAAAACCTAATAGAAAGATTTTTTTACAAAAAAGTTGTTAATGCTTAATTAAATATAACTATAGTAAACCTTTTTTACTATATAAATTATATCCAATATGTTTCTATTTTACAATTAATTTTCCTTTCATTAGTTGCCAGTGACCTGGAAATGAACAAATAAAAGTATAATAACCCTTTTTAGGTGCTTCGAAAGTAATTGTATCACTCTCACCACCACCTAGTAATTTTGTATAAGCTAAGATTTCATCTCCCTCGGGAATGTATTCCGTTTTGTATGCTTGAGCAGCTTTCAATGCAAATTTTGCTACATCAACGTCGGATTTTAGTAAAACAAAATTATGTCCCATTCCCCTTTTCCCAAATTTGCCAGTGTGATTTAAGGTAAGAGTTATTGTAGACCCTGCATTGACTAATAACATATTTTGATCAAATTTCATTGTGTCATTAGAATTCAATACTATTTCAGTCTTGAACTTATCATCTGATTTTTTTTTATTAGTTGGATTAACTGATTTTTTTGTGTTATTTTCTGCACATCCAGCTATTAATGAAGAAATAAGGTAAACTATTAGTAACTTTCTCATAATTTTTTTTGTAAAAATACAAAAACGTTAATCGTATAAAAAATATGTTTTTAAAAGAATTTGAAATCCGGTGGAATGATTTAGACGCCAACAGGCATCTGGCTAATGTAACTTATTTAAGTTATGCTAGTGAAACTCGTATGGCATTTTTACAAAAAATGGGTATGTCACACGCTTATTTAAATAATTTGGAAATTGGTCCTATTGTTTTTAATGAGCAGCTTTTTTATTTTAAAGAAGTGCTCCCTGATGATACTATTCGTGTATCATTTGAACTAGCAGCAATGAGTAAGGATGGAACTTTTTTTGAATTTGAGCATAACTACTTTAATAATAAGGGAGAAAATGTAGCCCGTTGTGAAATGATGGGAGGATGGATGAATTTAAAAACAAGGAAACTTACAAATTTACCTAGTAAGATTTTAAAAGGGTTTCAATCTTCTTATAAAACTGAAGCCTATAGAGAAATTACATCTAAAGACTCAAGAAGATGGAATAAAAACCCAAAAAATTTAACTAAATGATATGTGTATAAATTTTAATAGATTTTTCTCTTTCTTTTTTTTAACAACAAGCATAACTTTTGCTCAAGAAGAAGCTCAAATAAATGAAAAGTATATAAAGAAGATAGAACGCTTAGCAAGAAATAATAAAATAAAAAAGGCATTCATCACGATTAAAAAACTTGAGTCTGTAACCATACAACGTCATATAAAACTCACTGAAATTGAGGCACCACCTTTTAAAGAAGTAAAAAGAGCTATAGCTTTTGCTGATTATTTCAAACAGCTTGGAATGGATTCAGTATGGATAGATAAAGAAGGGAATGTTTTGGGCTTATTTAGGGGGAGTGAAGGAAAAAGAACTGTAGCGTTAGATGCCCATTTAGATACAGTTTTTCCCGAAGGAACTAATGTTGAAGTACAAATAAGAAAAGACACACTTTATGCTCCTGGTATAGGTGATGACACTAGAGGTTTAGCGGTCCTTTTAACAATATTGGAAACACTAAAAAAAACAGAAATTCAGCCCAAAGACAACATTCTTTTTATAGGTTCAGTTGGAGAAGAAGGATTAGGAGACCTTAGAGGTATAAAATATTTATTTAGAGATAAAGGGCTTGAGATAGACAGTTGGATTGCAATAGATGGAAATTATATTGGGAAGATTATTAATAAAGCATTGGGATCTTACCGGTATCGAGTGAGCTATAAAGGCCAAGGAGGGCATTCATGGGGTGCTTTTGGTTTAGCAAATCCTCATCACGCTCTGGGAGAGGCAATAAGCAATTTTGTAAATATGGCCAATCAATATATCTATAAAGGACCTAAGACTAGCTATAATGTGGGAGTTATTCATGGAGGAACCTCAATTAACTCAATTCCATTTGAATCTGCTATGCAAATTGATATTCGTTCTTTAAAACCATCACGTCTGGAACATATGGAAACCCTTTTAAAAAAGGCGACCCAAAAAGCTTTAGATCATCAAAATAGGATTAAAACAAAAGGTCCAAATTTGATTTTAAAAATAGACAAAATAGGGAATCGCCCTTCCGGGGAATTATCAGATTCACTTGCTTTGGTACAAAGGGCTCTAGCTGCAGCCTCTTATTTTAATGTTACACCTACTTTAGCCAGGGGATCTACTAATTCTAATATTCCAATTTCAAAAGGAATACCTTCTGTTACTCTTGGCGCAGGGGGAAAGGGTGGTAATGTACATTCATTTGACGAATGGTGGATCAATAAAGAAGGCTTTAAAGCCATTCAGTTTTCTTTATTGATTTTGCTTTCTGAAACTGGGATGGAATGATTTCTACTTTTTTTTGAAACCAAATATACTCCTATAAAGACCAAAAGACAAGCAATGATTTTCACACTGTCCAAAATATCATTTCCTGTGATAACTGCATATAATATAGTGATTAATGGCTGTAAATAGGTAAAGGCACCGATGGTTGTCGGATTAAGTGTTTTCAATGCATATACATTTAGCATATAGGTTAAAAAAGTTGTTCCTACAACAACAAATCCCATACGCCAAATGGCCTCAAATGGGAGAGTACTCCATGATACTTCAATAAATTCAGAGTATGTTATTGGGAAAGTATAAAACACTCCAATCAAAAACATCCATTTCATTAGATTAATTGTACTGTATTTTTTTGTAAGTGTTTTTACAATAACAAGGTAAGCTCCAAAACTAATGGCATTTATCAAGAGCATGGTATTTCCTAAAGTAATATTTGGGGCATTGATTACTTTAGTAGAATTACCATAAAGAATTAAAATAATTGCTCCAGTAAATCCTAAAATAATTCCTATTAATTTAAAAAGCGTGAGTTTTTCTTTTAGGAAAAAGGCAGAAAGTACAAGAATAATAATAGGTGTTAACGTTACTATTACTCCACTATTAATTGGTGTTGATAGTTGTAATCCTTTGAAGAACATTAACATATTAATGCACATACCGAAAAAAGCAGCTATTGCAATTCTGAAATAATCTTTTCTTTTAATAGTCTCACTTGGGGTAAAGAGACTTATTGACCAAAACAAAACACTAGCTCCCATTACACGAAGCATTATAAAACCAAAAGGGCCTATATAATGAGGCATAACCACTTTAGCAATGGTATGGTTTAGGCCGTAAATGGATGTTGCACCAAAAGCAGCAAACAGTGCAAGAAGTCTACTGTTCATTCAAAAAAGCTTTTGCTTGCGCAATTATTTTTACTGAATTACCAACAAAAATATGTTCATCATAAAGTAAGATAGGACGTTTTAAAAAAGTGTAATGTTCCAATAAAAGATTTTTGTAGTCTTCTTCTTTAAGTTTTCGATCTTTTAAATTACGTTGTTTGTATAGCTGTGCACGCTTATTGATTAACTCTTCATAACTCCCCACTTTTTCTAATAATATTTCTAATTGCACTGAAGTAAGGGGATTTTTTTTGATTTCTATTTGGCTAATGGATTCTTTTATTGCAAGTTCTTTTATAATTCGCTTACAAGTATCACAACTATTTAAATAGTATAATACACGCATTTGGGTATTTTTAATTTTACAAAGAAAAATCATTTTTATTTAACAACATAGGTTTTGCATAAAATCAAATACCTTTACAATGGCCAAAAAGAAACACATGAAAGATAAACTTCATTTTAATAGTGCTACTATCCATGGGGGACAGACTCCTGAGAAAGCTTATGGAGCGGTAATGCCACCGATTTATCAAACCTCTACCTATGCTCAGACTACTCCTGGTGGCCATCAAGGATTTGAATATAGTAGAACCCACAACCCTACAAGGAAAGCTTTGGAAAAATCTTTTGCTAGTATTGAAGCTGGAAAATATGGGTTTGCATTTGGGTCAGGTTTAGCTGCTATGGATGCTATATTAAAGCTCCTTAAACCAGGTGATGAAATAATTTCTACAGATGACCTTTATGGAGGATCTTACCGTTTATTCACGAAAATTTTTAAAGATTTTGGACTAGGATTTCACTTTGTTCCTATGAACAACACAGAACATATTTCTGCAGCAATTAACGATAAAACAAAATTGATTTGGGTAGAAACTCCAACTAATCCGATGATGAATATTATTGACATTAAGGCAATAGTTGAGTTAATAAGAGGGAAAGACATTTTAATTGCAGTTGACAATACATTTGCCTCTTCATACATTCAGCAACCATTAACTATGGGGGCAGATATTGTAATGCATTCAGCAACAAAGTACCTTGCAGGACACTCAGATGTTGTTTTAGGGGCTTTGGTAGTAAAAGAGTTAAAACTTGCAGAACGTATTGGCTTTATACAAAATGCAAGTGGAGCTATTTGTGGTCCAATGGACAGTTATCTTACTCTTAGAGGAATAAAAACATTACATGTTCGTATGCAAAGACATTGTGAGAATGCCGCCATAATAGCTAATTTTTTAAATGAAAATTCTAGAATCCAAAAAGTTTATTGGCCAGGTTTTGAATTCCATCCCAATCATAATGTTGCCAAAAGTCAAATGAAAGATTTTGGAGGTATGTTGTCTTTTATTACAAAAGGAGCTGATTATGAGTCAGCGATTAAAATCGTAGAACGTTTAAAATTATTTACCCTGGCTGAATCTCTAGGAGGTGTTGAGAGTCTAGCGGGTCATCCTGCCAGTATGACCCATGCATCTATTCCAAAAGAGCAGCGAGAAAAAAGTGGATTAGTAGATGCATTAATTAGGCTAAGTGTAGGGATTGAGGATGTGCGAGATTTAATTGCTGATTTAAAACAAGCGATAGGTTAATTACCACTAAATGAATATTCCTAAAAACAAAAAAATCTACTTCGCTTCAGATCAACACTTTGGAGCCCCTAATTCAAAGTTAAGTAGAACGAGAGAGAAATATTTTCTCCACTGGTTGAACTATATAGAGAAAGATGCCGCAGTATTATTTTTATTAGGGGATTTATTTGATTTTTGGTTTGAATATAAAAAGGTTGTTCCTAAGGGTTATGTAAGAATTTTGGGCAAATTAGCTACACTATCAGATCAAGGGATTTCGATTCACTTTTTTGTTGGGAATCACGATTTGTGGATGGGAGATTATTTTACACAGGAATTAAATATCCCAATTTATCGTAAACCACAAGATTTTAACTTTAATGGCTCATCTTTTTTTATTGGACATGGAGATGGATTAGGACCTAATGATAAGGCTTATAAAAGAATTAAGAAACTTTTCACAAACCCTTTAGCTAAAAGATTGTTTCAAGCATTACATCCAGATCTTGGGATACGTTTGGGGCAATTTTTTTCATTAAAAAATAAATTTGTTTCGGGAGAAAAAGAAAAACTATTTACAAGCGAAGAAAAGGAATTATTAGTAATATATTCAAGAAGAAAGCTGCAGGAAAAGCATCGCGATTATTTTATCTTTGGGCACCGCCATATCCCTATAGAAATAAATTTAAATTATAAATCTAAATATATCAATTTAGGAGATTGGATTTCACATTATACCTATGCAAGTTTTGACGGGAAGCGCCTAGAAATAAAGAATTGGAGAATAAGTTGATATGATCGAATATAAATCATTATCTCTTGAGAAAGTAGTCCTAATTGGGATTATAAACAGCCATCAAGACGAGAAACAGTCCAAAGAGTACATGGATGAATTGGATTTTTTGACCTTAACAGCTGGTGGCAAAGTTTTAAAACGTTTCACACAAAAAATTGATCCTCCCAATCCAAAGACCTTTATTGGTTCAGGGAAAATAAAAGAGGTAATTGAATTTGTAAAAGCAAATAATATTTATTCGGTGATTTTTGATGATGAACTAACTCCCGCACAACAGTTAAATATCGAAAAGATGCTTAAAGTTAAAATCCTAGACCGAACAGGTCTCATTCTTGATATTTTTGCTCAACGTGCAAAAACTAGTTATGCCAGGACACAAGTTGAGTTGGCTCAGTACCAATATTTACTTCCTAGACTTAAAGGTTTGTGGACTCATTTAGAACGTCAAAAAGGTGGCATTGGAATGCGAGGACCAGGAGAGACTGAGATAGAAACAGACCGAAGAATTGTTCGAGATAAGATCTCTCTGCTAAAAAAGAAATTGGTTACAATTGATAAACAAATGGCTACCCAGAGAGGGAACCGAGGATCTTTAGTTCGAGTGGCCTTAGTGGGATACACTAATGTAGGAAAATCTACGCTTATGAATGTTATTGCTAAAAGTGATGTATTTGCTGAAAACAAGCTTTTTGCTACGCTTGATACTACTGTGCGAAAGGTGGTAATTGGGAACCTTCCATTTTTATTAAGTGATACTGTGGGTTTTATTAGAAAACTACCAACACAATTGGTAGAATCATTTAAAAGCACCTTAGATGAGGTTAAAGAAGCGGATTTTCTTATACATGTAGTTGATATTTCTCACACAAATTTTGAAGAGCATATTGAGTCTGTAAATAAGATTCTCAATGAGATCAAAAGTTTAGATAAACCAACTTATATGGTTTTTAATAAGATCGATTCCTACAAAGCTGAACCATGGGATGAAACTGAACTTATTGAACAACGGGATAAAAAGCACTACAGCCTTGAAGAATGGGAACAAACTTGGATGAGTAAGGTTAAAGGTAATGCCCTTTTCATTTCAGCATTAAAGAAGGAGAATTTAAATGTCTTACGTAACTCAATCTATGATGAGGTTCGTAAGATTCATATAACACGTTTTCCTTATAATCATTTTTTATATCCAGAGATTTTGGTTGATGAATAGTTTGTCTTTATCAAAATTTTGATTTAATTATTTTTAATATTATCTATGGTTTTTTTGGTTATTAAGAATTGAAAATATTATATAAAAAATTTATTTTACTATTTAATTCTATTGTTAATGTATGCATTAGCCTGGCGAGTAGGAAGAATTACCAAATCAGCAATGGTGACTTTTTCTGGAACTTGAGCCATATAGAATATTGCATTAGCCACCTCTTCAGAAGTAAGAGCATCAATTCCCTTATAAACAGTTTTAGCTCTTTCCAAGTCTCCTTTAAATCGAACTTCTGAAAATTTTGTTTCTACTAAACCTGGATGAATAGCTCCTACTCTAATTCCTAATGGGTTTAGATCAATTCGTAAGCCTTGAGTAAAAAAATCTACTGCAGCTTTGCTGCTACAGTAAACACTGCCATTAGGGTAAACTTCTTTTCCTGCAATAGAACCAACATTAATGATCTGTCCTTTTTTAGCAATTATCATATTTGGTAGTACAGCTTTTGTAACATACATCAGACCTTTTACATTTCCATCGATCATAGCATCCCAATCTTCAAGAGATGCTGTTTGAACTGGATCCAGCCCATGAGCATTTCCAGCATTATTGATCAGAAGATCAATTTTTTGCCATCCCTTGGGAAGACTTCCTATTTTATTAAAGACAGCTTCTTTGTTACGCACATCAAAAGTTAATAATTGATGATTACCCAAAATCTCTTTAGCAAGGGTTTTTAATCTTTCGTTTCTTCTTCCACACAAGATTAGTTTAGCACCAGCTTTTGCAAATTTTATTGCAGTAGCCCAACCAATCCCACTTGTGGCTCCTGTGATTAATATAATTTTATTTTTCATAATTTAAGGTAAGGGTTTTCCCATACTTGCTTTTAGTAATAAAAACCAGTCGGTTATTTCTAGTTCAATAGTGGTGGCTTTAACAGCCTTTTTTAATCTTTCCGAAGAGGTAGTTCCCACAACAGGATAAATTTTCGAAGGATGGTGCATCAGCCAAGCTAGTAGCAGTTGCTCTTCCTTACAATCATANTTTTGACAAAGNGATNTCAATACCTTTTTGATTCTTTCCTTTTTAGGGGTATCTTCTTTAAAATAATTACCCAAAGGACTCCATGCCATCGCACCAATATTATCGATTTTCATTTGGTCTAAAGTTCCATCAAACATTGGCGTTTCATTAAAAAGAGAACATTCTAATTGATTCCATATTAAAGGAACNTCTTTTTTAAGCAAATTCATTTGTGTAGGAGTAAAGTTAGAAACACCCAGCCATTTAACTTTTCCCTCTTCTTGAAGCTTTTCAAATTCTTCGGCTATAATAAGAGCTTCCATAAGTGGACTTGGTCTGTGAAGTAAAAGAAGGTCNATATAGTCNGTTTGAAGATTTTGCAANGAATTTTCTACACTTNTACGAATGTGACNGGCAGNGTANTCATANTNTTTTACGGGGAGCACTCTTTCTTCACATGGCATTTGAATACCACATTTAGTTATAAATTCTACTCTTTCACGATCTATAGAACTTTGTTTGAATGCCATTCCAAATTCTCTTTCGGTGGTGTATCCACCATAAATATCAGCATTATCATAGGTATGAATTCCAATCGCTATAGATTCCTCTATAAGTCTTTGCATTTTTGCAGTTGAAAAACAACTTCCCCAAGCTCCCCAAGTCATGGTTCCAGAAATTATTCTTGAAAAGGGTTTCATCTCGTTATCAATTGATTAATTTTACTTTCTAAAATAGCAACATTTGTGGTCCCAGCTAATTGGAAGCACCTCATTTTTTAACCAATTGTTAACAAATAAATGGTGATATATTTTTCAAATTAGCTGTCCCAAAAAAAAAGTAGATAAAATCTATGAAAAATAGTACAAATCAAATGGCCGATATTAAGGTTATAAATGACAAAATTGAAAAAGAAAGTGCTTTTATAGACTTACTTAGTTTAGAAATGAACAAGGTGATTGTAGGTCAAAAGCATATGATAGAAAGTTTACTAATAGGATTGTTAGGCAAAGGACATATTCTACTAGAAGGAGTTCCAGGACTTGCAAAAACCTTGGCGATAAATACATTGAGTCAAGCTGTCAAAGGAAGTTTTAGTCGAATACAGTTTACCCCAGATTTACTCCCTGCCGATGTAGTGGGTACAATGATATATAATATTAAAGAAAATGACTTTTCCATAAAAAAAGGGCCCATTTTTGCCAACTTTGTTTTGGCCGATGAGATCAATAGAGCTCCAGCAAAAGTTCAATCAGCTTTACTTGAGGCAATGCAAGAGAAACAGGTCACTATTGGAGATAATACTTTCAAGCTTCAAGAACCTTTTTTAGTTATGGCGACTCAAAACCCTGTAGAACAGGAAGGAACTTACCCGCTCCCAGAAGCACAGGTAGACCGTTTTATGCTAAAAGCTGTAATAGACTATCCAAAAATGGATGAAGAACAACTTATAGTTCGCAACAATCTTAGGGGTTCTTTAGAAAAAGTAAAACCAGTAGTCACTACCAAACAAATTCTAAATGCTCAAGAAATTATTAGTGAAGTTTATATGGATGAAAAAATTGAGAACTATATTTTAAATTTGATTTTTGCAACTCGATATCCAGATAATTATAAACTAGACTCAATAAAGCCATTAATTAGCTTTGGAGCTTCGCCTAGAGGTAGTATTAATTTGGCTACTGCGGCAAAATGCAACGCTTTTTTGAAACATAGAGGCTATGTTATTCCAGAAGACGTTCGTGCGGTGATTTATGATGTTCTTAGACACCGGATAGGACTTACTTATGAGGCAGAAGCAGAAAATATTAATTCTGAAGATTTGATTTCTCAGATCATTAACGAAGTAGAAGTACCTTAGAATTTAGTTTCCAATTTAGTTAGATCCAGTACAGAATGTTATGGATACAAAAGAGCTACTGAAAAAAGTTCGAAAAATCGAAATCAAAACACGTCGTTTAAGCGATCATGTTTTTGGAGGTGAATACCATTCTACTTTCAAAGGAAGAGGGATGACCTTCAGCGAAGTAAGACAGTATCAGTTTGGAGATGATGTCCGATCAATTGATTGGAATGTAACCGCTCGTTATAATGAGCCCTTTGTTAAAGTTTTTGAAGAAGAACGTGAACTTACTTTAATGCTTGTAGTGGACGTCAGTGGATCAGAAGCCTTTGGCACTCAAACACAGTTTAAAAGAGAAATCTTAACTGAAATAGCTGCAACTCTTGCTTTTTCTGCACTTCAAAATAACGATAAAGTAGGTTTGATCTTGTTCTCTGATCAAGTAGAATTATTTATTCCACCCAAAAAAGGACGATCACATGTTTTGAGAATTATTCGGGAATTGTTGGAATTTGAACCCCAAAGTTTAAAAACTAGTATTGGAAACGTTCTAGAATTTCTCTCCGGAGTATTAAAGAAAAAAGCTATTGTATTTATACTATCCGATTTTATGGATCAAGATTACGAAAAGACTCTAAGAATTGCAGCAAAAAAACATGATCTAACAGGAATTCGTGTTTATGATCCTATAGAAACTCAACTTCCCAATCTAGGAATTGTCCCCTTAAAAGATTCAGAGACAAGTGANGTAAANTGGATAAGTACATTNTCTAAAAANATCCGAANATCTTATGCAGCNAACTATCAAGGACAAGTCAAAACCTATGAAGAGNTATTTAGCAAAAATGGTGCAGGANAANTGAGTTGTAGTGTAAAAGANAGTTATGTAAAAAAATTGTTGGGATATTTTAAAGCACGTGTTTAGATGATTAAAAAAGNATTGATTTTTTTNGGAGTATTTNTNTCGTTTNTNTCCTGGGCACAACAGCAAGGNACCCTATTGGTATCNGTGGACTCTANATCNGTAAAAATAGGNGNACAAATAAATTATTTACTTCAAGTAAAAGTGGACAGTNCAGCNNAAGTAGTTTTCNCAGAACAACCCTTATTTGCNCCTTTTGAACTTNTNGAAGTCAGCCCTGTGGATACCCTTCGTAAACAAACCCACTATTTGTATACNAAAAAGTATGCCTTAATANAATTTGACTCTGGAGATTATTANATTCCTCAGCAGCAGGTTTTNATCAATGGNTTTTCAAAAATTNCTGACTTGATACNCATAANAGTTAATAATNTNGAGGTNGATACACTTAAACAAAAGTTATATGACATTAAACCNCTTGAANTAGTAGAAAAAAATTATGAGGNATTAATAGCTCAAATTTTNTGGAGCTTAGTATTTATTCTCACTTTATTTGGAATTTTNTACACCTACTTATTTCAAAAAAGAAGAAAANAACTTAGAGAACANGAGTTGCCTCCATTTGAAAAAGCTATAGAAGAACTNAAAGCATTAGAAAAAGAAAATTTAAGTGAGCAAGAAGAATATAAAATGTATTATTCAAGATTAACGGATGTTGTAAGGCGTTATTTGGAAGAAGAAGCAAAAATAGATGCCTTAGAGAGCACTTCAGAAGAACTTTTGACAAAACTGGAAATGCGAAAGGATTCCGGAACTCTAGATTTGGATCGTAATACCTTAATGAGTCTACGAAAGGTACTTCAAAATGCAGATTTGGTAAAATTTGCCAAATCCATGCCTGAATATTACATCGCCAGTGAAGATAGAAAAGCAGTTGAAATGGTTGTGATTGAAACTAAAGAAGCTTTACCAGAACCTACTGAGGAGGAATTACTCGAAAAATTGGCTTATCGAGATTATCTGGCAAAAAAACGTAGAAAAGAACACTTGATTTGGGGTCTATGTGGAACAATTATTATTGGTCTACTAGTACTTGTTGGGAGCATGATTAACTACGGGTACTATCCCGTTCGAGATACGCTACTAGGTTACCCTACTAAAGGGCTCTACAGCGGTCAATGGGTAATCAGTCATTACGGGACCCCACCTTTGAAAATAGAAACTCCCGAAGTTTTAGAACGTTTTATAAGAGATGAGAAGGCAATACAACAATTTGGATTGGGAACATTTGACAGTCCTTTTTATATTGACCTTCTTTTTGATTTTCCATCCAAAAAAATGCAACAACCTATAACAAATTCATCAGATCCAAAACAAGCGGACTTACAAAAAGGACAAGTTTTAGTAAACTCTATTATTTCTAATTTTGAATCCAAAGGGGCTGTAAATATTTTAATGAAGAACGATGCTTTGGAATTACCATCTGGAGCCCCTGTTGCAAAAGTATATGGCACATTAGATTATCCAAAAAAGGGAGCATCAGAAAGGGTGCGCTGTTCCTTTAATGCCTTGTTTTTCACTTTTGAAGAGGGGTCTATTATTCTTACCATAATGTATGAAAAAGAAGATCGCTATGCTCCCCAAATTGAACAACGAATCATTAACAGTTTAGAATTGATTAAAGAATTGTAAAGTATGATTGAAGGAATTTATTTTGCCAATCCTAATTACCTTTGGTTGCTCTTAGCACTTCCATTGGCATTGTTATGGCATCTTTTTACATGGAAAAAAAAACAACCAGTCTTAAAAATGCCTAGTCTGTCTGGTTTTGAAGGAGCTTCATCCGTTTGGTCAAAAATTTATCCTCTACTTTATGCATTCCGTTTGTTGGCAATGGGATTTATTATTTTAGCCATAGCCAGACCTCAGACTGTGGATGTTTCTACAAGAACCAAAACCAATAAAGGAATTGATATTGTTATGTCAATAGATGTATCTTCAAGTATGTTGGCTCAAGATTTAAAGCCCGATCGACTTACCGCCTTAAAAAGAGTAGCAGGAGAATTTGTTGAAGACCGTATTTCCGATAGAATTGGACTGGTCGTTTATGCTGGGGAAAGCTATACAAAAACACCCATTACGAGTGATAAAAGTATTGTCAAATCATCATTGAGAGAAATAAATTACGAAGGATTGATCGAAGATGGAACCGCGATCGGAATGGGGCTAGCTACTTCGGTAAACCGATTAAAAGACAGTAAGGCTAAAAGTAAAATCATTATTTTGTTGACCGATGGAGTTAATAATTCAGGATTTATTGATCCTAAAATTGCCACAGAATTAGCAGTTGAATATGGAATTAAAACATATACTATAGGGCTTGGAAGTAATGGAAATGCTAGAGCTCCTGTTGGGCTTTTACCTA
>PAYI01000041.1 GCA_002714815.1 Flavobacteriaceae bacterium
ACATTCATTTTTCACCACGAAAAAATTGGATGAATGATCCTAATGGAATGTTTTATTATAAGGGCAAGTACCATCTTTTTTTTCAGTACCATCCTAATTCTAATGTTTGGGGACCAATGCACTGGGGACATGCCATAAGCAAGAATTTAATTCACTGGGAAGAACAACCCATAGCTCTTTTCCCTGACAGATTAGGTGATATTTTTTCAGGGAGTGCAGTTGTTGACCATAAAAATACTTCAGGGTTTGGAACTATAGAAAATCCGCCTATTGTAGCAATTTACACAAATCACGATTCAGCTAGAGAAAAAAAGGGCTCAAAAGTATTCCAAACTCAAAGTATTGCTTATTCTTTAGATGAAGGGCAAACTTGGAAAAAGTTTATAGCCAATCCAGTAATAAAAAACCCTGGCATTCGAGATTTTAGAGATCCAAAGGTAATATGGTATGAAAGGGAACAAAAATGGATATTAATCTTGGCAGCCTCACAGACAACTCAATTTTATGAGTCTAAAGATCTAAAACAATGGACCTATTTGTCATCCTTTGGCCAGGGCATTGGAAATCATGATGGGGTTTGGGAGTGCCCAGATTTTTTTGAATTAACAGTTGAAGGAGATTCAGAAAAAAAATGGGTGCATTTAGTCAGTATTAATCCTGGAGGACCTAATGGAGGGAGTTCCACACAATATTTTGTAGGGAATTTTGATGGAAAACAATTTATCCCTGATTCAAATTTCGAAGCACAGATGAAAATTACTCATGATTTTTGGATTGATTTTGGGAAAGATAATTATGCCGGAGTAACCTATTTTAACTGGGACAAAAAAAAATCTGAAGTATTGTATCAAGCATGGATGTCCAATTGGCAGTATGCAAGTTTGGTACCTACAAATACATGGAGAGGCACCATGACTATCCCACGAGAACTACAATTATATTTATCTGATCAAAAAATATACCGATTAAAGTCAAAGGTTTTTTCTGAATTAGAAAAGTTCACAATTAAAATCCTGGAAAACGATGAGCAAATTATAAAAGGGAGAGAAGTGATTATTGAGGAAAATACAGTAGATCTTTCCAATGCAAAAGTAGAAATACAGTTTGACAAAATGGAACAAACTAGATATACATTTATTTTATTTAATAATCAGGGAGACTCATTGAGTTTTGGATATGATCATGGAATAAAAAAGTTTTTTATCGACAGGAGCAACTCAGGCCATGTAGATTTTTCGAATAATTTTTCAGCAAAGCCATCTGAAGCAAATCGATTAATTAACACAGATAGCCTAAAGGTTCTCTTTATTTTGGATAAAACTTCTATAGAATTATTTTATGATGAAGGAATTACTGTAATGACTGAAATATTCTTTCCAAGAGCACCATATACAAAAATGGCCCTTCAATTTTCAGGATCAAAAACAAGACTAAAAGGCTTTAAGGTTCATGAAATAAAAAAGTAATTTAGTAGATATTTATCTATAGAATATGAAAAAGGAAAAGTATGGAAATTACCTTTTATAGAGTAAGATTAAAAAAACGTTTTCCTCTTGCTATTAGCCGAGGCATAAAATATGACTCAGAAAATCTTTTTATACGATATGAAAAAGATGGGTTTGAAGGCTGGGGTGAATCTGCTCCAGGAGATACAGAAGGTGCTGACTCAGTAGAGGTGGTTCAAGATGCTTTAGAAAAATTTATTTCAACAGGTATTTCAGGACATTCAATTCAATCTCTATACGATAGAGCAAAAGAAATTAATGTACCACCTTGCGCCTATGTAGGATTAGACACAGCATTATGGGATTGGACAGCAAAAAAAGCAGGACTTCCACTATATCAACTGCTTGGCTTTGCCAAGCCACATCAACCCACATCTGTAACGATTGGGATTAATACACCTGAAATAGTAAAAGAAAGAATTCCACTTTTGCTGGATGGGACTACAGTAAAATCATTAAAAATAAAATTAGGCTCACCTGAAGGTATAGAAGCTGACAAACTTATGTTTAATCAAGTTGTTGAAAGCACACAAAAATATAAAGTCAAAATTCGTGTAGATGCTAATGGAGGCTGGGATGTTAATCAAGCAAAACTAATGATGCATTGGTTGGCTGATCGTGGAGTAGATTACATCGAGCAACCATTAAAAGAGGGAGAAGAAAAGTATTTAAAAGAACTTTTTAAAAACCGTCCCATACCTATTTATTTGGATGAGTCATGCCGTTTTTCTGAAAATATAACTAAATTTTATAATTATGTAGATGGTGTAAATATGAAATTAATGAAGTGTGGGGGTATAACCGAGGCATTAAGAATTATTGGAACAGCTCGCGCACATGGATTAAAAACAATGATTGGTTGTATGAGCGAGTCTTCGGTTGCTATTGCTGCTGCAGCTTCATTAACAGGTGGTATAGACCATATTGACTTAGATTCCCATTATAATTTAGATCCTGACCCATCAAGAGGAGCACCAATGGTTGATGGTATAACCATGCCTCAGGAAGTTCCTGGACATGGAGGTGAATTAAAAAAAGAATTTTATGCTAGACCCTAAACTTAAAGTTGCAGTTTATATGGAAGGTCATATTGATAGCGATTATGGCAAAATGGGGATGGGAGTAGTTCGCTATTTGAAAAATCCTATTGTAGGGGTAGTAGACAAAGCTTTTGCTGGGAAGTTAATCAATGATTTTATAGAAATTCCTAGACAGGTCCCCATTTTTGAAAGTCTCGAAAAGATAATTGAACAAGGAGCTGAAGTTTTGATTTTGGGAATTGCGCCTTCTGGTGGAAGAATTCCGGATTCATGGGATCATGTAATTGAAAAGGCTCTTAAAGCAGGGATGAGTATTGTCAATGGGCTTCACGATTTATTGAAACCAAAGTGGGAGCATAAAATTGAAAATCATAAGAATCAATGGATATGGGATGTGAGAGTTCCACAATTTACTCCAGTAATTGCAACTGGTAAAGCATCGTCTATTTCAAATAAAAGAGTTCTATTAATTGGCACAGATATGGCTGTAGGAAAGATGACTTCAGGACTTGAACTTTATGAAGACTTACAAAAAAAAGGAGCCAATGTAAGTTTTGTTGCTACAGGACAAATTGGAATAACTATTACTGGAGAAGGGATTCCTTTAGACGCCTTTAAACTAGATTATGCATGTGGTGCAGTAGAACAGATTGTTTTAAAGAATGCAGATAAGGGAATAGTTATTATTGAGGGTCAAGGATCATTACTTCACCCTGGTAGTTCAGCAACATTACCTTTAATGCGTGGAAGTTGTCCTACTCACTTAATNCTTTGTATCCGCGCTGATAAGAATTCATTAAGAAGTCCTGAACAAATTGAAATACCCGACATAAAAGAATTTATTAATTTAAATGAATCCCTCACCACTGTTNTAGGCACTTACCCTAAGGCGAAGGTTATTGCAATTTGTGCCAACACAAGCATGTTATCAGATATAGATGCNAGAACATTTTTAAAAAATCTTTTCAAAAAAACAGGTATTATTGTTACAGATCCTGTTCGTTTTGGCGTAGATAAAATTTCAGAAANCCTTTTAGAAACTTAATACATTTTTTCTCGACTTACTTGCTGAGGGATATCTAGACCTTTTTCTATTCGGTCAAAACAATTTAATACTTGGCGAGTACTTTCTTTAGGATAGGTCAAACTCGCAATGTGGGGTGTTATTTTTACTTTAGGATGCGACCACAAAGGACTTGCTTTTGGCAGAGGTTCTTCTTCAAAAACATCTAAAAANGCACCTGAAATTAAGCCCATATTCAGGGCTTTTATTATATCTTTTTCCACTTGNACANTTCCTCTNGAAACGTTTATNAGATAAGTAGGCTCNTTGAGCTTTTCAAAAAGTGAATAATTTAACAGGCCATGAGTTTTAGGAGTGTAGGGGACNGTACAGACTAGAACATTAATTTGTTCTANAAATTTGTCAAACTGATCACCAGAATATGAAGGGAATATTGTTTTTTTNGGTGAATTCGAATATCCAATNACAGGNAATCCNATNTNATGTATTTTNTTTGCAGCATCCATACCNAAATGACCAATACCTAAAACTCCAATCTTTAAAGNNCGCTCAATAAATTCAAATTGTGCCCANTGTTTTCTGCTTTGTGCATCTTGAAATTCATACCAAGAACGGTGATAATTTAAAATAGCCATAAGAATATAATTACTCATCGAAAAAGCCATTTGTTGATCTACAACTCTACAAATTGGGATGTGTTCTGGGATAGTATTATCACTGAGAACATGATCTACNCCTGCCCCCATTGCAAATATGAGTTTTAAATTTTTAAAAATACTCAGAGCACCCTTTNGCTGATTCCATACCATTGCACATACGACTTTTTCAGGATGNTCTGTTTCTGATCCAATTACAAGATGGATATGTGGAGCAATTCTTTCAAAATTNTCTTTCCACTTTTGAGTTGGCACTGGTGGCGCAATGATTGCAAAATGCATGAATTTACTTTTTTATTGCTGTTTAAAGATAGTTAGAATTTGTGTTTTTATACTAAACAACCTGATATGAAACGCAATTTAAATATGTAATGGCCTTAGCAAACATACTTTACTCATAAGCCATATTTTTGAAAGTTAACTAGATATTTGAAGTAAAAGATTCGATAGAAAATATTAATATAACAGGAGACTTCAATTAGACCTCCTGAAGGAGGTACTTTGATAGAGGATAGAGAGTCTCTTTCGCAACTTATTTGTTCAGAACACCTTGATTTATTTACAGTGATAATCAGCAGCACGTGTGGCGATTTGATTGTAAGGTTTCACATTGACTTTATAACCAAGAGAATTTGCCCAGCCCTTAGCGGCAGAAATTAATTTATGGGATTTAAAATTTTCATCACCATTATAATCCATGTCGATTTCTACTTTTAAAGTAATTTTTTTTGTTAACCACTCGGCTATATCAATGCTGTATTCGGCTTCTTTCCAAAGCCTAGTCCACATATCATTAATAATTTCTCTTCTAGATTTGCTAAAAATATAATGTACCCCCCGAGTCCCTAAACGATAGGCAATAACGGTAGTGTAGCAGGTTTCTTTATTAACATTTTGAGAGTCACTTCCAATATGAATTACAGCATAAGGATAATTTTTCATTATTTCTAAAGTATGATTTACTGGATCTATACGTTCCCCTTTAATGTTTTTGAATAGCAGCATAATTCGCCTCTAAATTAAAAATACTATTTTGGTACATACTATAAATTTGTTATTAATGACGAGCCTATTATTTAATATTTGTAATTCTTCTATTTTGATTTTTTGGGGAGCTATTCTTTTATTCCCAAAGACGCGTTTTTCTAAACAACTTATCAACTTCCCTTGGATTCCCATAGGAATCAGTTTATTTTATATTTATTTTATATTTATTTCCGGAGGGTTAGCAGGGGCTGATTTTTCGAATCTGGAAGGAATCCTAAGTTTATTTAAAAATGCAACACTAGAGTCTGCAGCAGCTGGCTGGCTACACTATTTAGCTTTTGACTTTTGGGTGGCCACATGGATTATTAGACATAGTCAAAGGCACCAGATAAAACATCTATTTATAATATTTCCACTTTTTTTTACTTTTATTTTGGGTCCCGTAGGAATCTTGATTTATTCATTGGTATATTTTGTCAATAAAAAGATTACAAAGGCCAGTTAAAGGAAATATTTTGGTTTAAATCAGGATGAAGTGAATTTGCAACTGGACATTTGAGGGCTGCACGCTCAAGCAGTGATTGAGTTTTAGTGTCAAAACTTTTTGAAATACTAATAGCAATCTTAATTTCATTTATCCTTCTGGGGTTACTTGTCATGATTTTAGAAACTTTAGCTGTAGTGCCAGCAATATCTATTCCTAAATCACGTGCTTTAATTCCCATTATTGTTAAAAGACAAGACGCCAAAGCTGTAGAAACTATATCGGTTGGTGAAAAGGCCTCTCCTTTTCCTTGGTTGTCCAATGGGGCATCGGTAATAAATGAATTTTCGGAAGCTAAATGCACTGCATTAGTTCTTAGTTCTCCTAAATAGGTTACATTACTGGTCATAGTTTAAAAAAGTTTTTGATGAATTAGATTACCTGTATAGGCGCTTAGCCCTAAAAGAAGGGGGTAAAATACTAAAAGCCAAATACCGTCTTTTAAATTAACTTCATTCCAATAAGAAGTATTTTGGGATAAACCTTGAAGCAAATCATACCAACTTTTGATATTGAGTTTTGAAGCTAGGAGGTTTGCCAAAATAGCCCCAAGTAGAATTAGAATTCCAATAATGTAAAGACGGATCACATTCAAAAATACATAACTTTAATTTGTGTTAAGAAATTTTGTATTAAAACTCAATTCTATTTCTCAATCTTTGGCTTTTTAATAATGGTATAATTCGGGAAAATATTTGTCTTATTCATTGTATCTATTTAATTAGAGGAATAATTATTTTAATATTAGGGATCTTGTTACAGTTAATAATAAAAACTAACTTAGACATATTAAAAAATAAAAAGGGATGACAAAACTTATCTTTATTTTCATTAGTTTGATGTTAATGATTCCTCTAAGAGGGCAAAATTTAAATTCAATTAAAAGGGAGATTCAAAGTTCAATAGAGAATCAAAAAGATAATTTAATAAAAACAAGTGATGCTATTTGGGAAGCAGCTGAAACTTCATTAGAAGAATTTACTTCTTCAAAGCTTTTGAAAGATTATGCCAGTCAGAATGGGTTTGAAGTAATTGAAAATGTTGCAGATATTTCTACTGCTTTTATGGCAAGGTATGGTTCAGGAAAGCCTGTTATTGGTATTCTTGGAGAATTTGACGCTAATGCAGGGATTTCACAAAAAAGGAAGCCCATAAAAGAGGCCCGAGTAAAAGGAGGCGCTGGACATGGTTGTGGGCATAATTTGTTTGGAACAGCTAGTCTTGGAGCAGCAATAGCAATTAAGGAGCAAATAGAAAAAGGCACTTTAAAGGGAACCGTTATTTTTTATGGGACTCCTGCAGAGGAAACCATTTTTGCAAAAGTATGGATGGCTAGAGCAGGAGTATTTGATCAATTAGATGTTTGTATGGATTGGCATCCAGGAGATAATATTATTTCTGGAACTGAAAGTAGTAAAGCATTAGTTGACTTTCGTGTTATGTTTTATGGAGACACATCTCATGCGTCTGCAGACCCTTGGAATGGNAAAAGTGCTGTAGATGCTATGGAACTATATACCTCAGGATTAAATTATTACAGAGAACATATTTTACCTACTTCAAGAATTCACTATCAAATTGAAAAAGCAGGAGATGTGGTAAATGTTGTTCCAGATTATGCTAAGATTTGGACGCGCCTTAGNGAGAATAGTANTGAANAAGTTNATGTACTTTACGAAAGAGCATTGAATATAGCTAAAGGAGCAGCTTTAATGACTGGGACAAAACACGAAACAAAACTAATCTCTGGGATCTATGAAATTTTAGTTAATCGAACAGGTGCTAAAATTATGCAAAAAAATCTAGAGGCGTTGGGTGAAATTAGCTATACAAAAGATGAAGTTTCNTANGCCAATACAATTTTAAAAGAATCTGGAAAACCACAAANAGGTTTAAANGGAAAGGTNACTCCCTTGCAAGAGACACTTGAAGCTCAAGGCGGATCTACCGATGTTGGGGATGTAAGTCAAATAGTTCCTACTATTAGGATGTCAGCTACAGTTGCAGCAGATGGGGGTCCATGGCATTCATGGGCAGTAGTAGCTTGTACCGGTATGTCAATTGGACACAAAGGCATGATTTATGCGGCNAAAGCATTGTCAATGACAATGGCCGACTTATATAAAAATCCTAAGTTGATTGAAGCTGTAAAAGAGGATTTTAGAAAAAANAAAAAGNCTGGNGAATATAANCCNCGGATACTTCCAGGGCCTCCNACTTTGGATTGANTTAAACTTGATTTATTTTAGCCATTNTCTTTCTCTCATTTCTTTTTTTACATAACCAGAAAGNTATATAANGNCAATCATATTAGGNATACACATCAGCGCAAATGATAAGTCAATTATTCCAATAACTAGCTCTACTGTNACTANCGCTGAAAAAACAATACTTANTACATANAAATAGTTATATAGGTTGCCCCATTTCAGCTTTGTTAGAAAACCAAAACATTTAACTCCATAATAAGAGTANGTAAATAAGGTTGAGATTCCAAAAACAAAAACCATAATTAATAAAAGAAAATCTCCATAACCAAAAAATAATCGCCTAAATGCTTCAAGAGTTAAGATAATACCGTTCAGATTCTCAACTTTGTAAGCTCCACTAATTATAACAACTAGTCCAGTAATTGTACAAACTAGTACTGTATCAAGTAATGGTCCGAGCATAGCAACTAGCCCTTCGTCAGTTCCTTTCTTACTTTGAGACTGTCCGTGATACATAGGTGCATTTCCAATTCCACTCTCATTTGAAAAAACAGCTCTTCGAACTCCAAGAATAACTAGGCCCCAAAAACCTCCTGTGACAGCNGTATTTAGATTAAAAGCNTCAAAGAAAATTAGTTTAAANGTCGGGANTAATGCTCCNAGGTTTGAGAAAATCATGTAAACCCCCATAAAAAAATATATTCCAACCATAATTGGCACTAAGCTTGAGGTTACTCTTACAATTGATTTTAAGCCACCAAAAATCACTAGAGCACTTGTAACTGAAAGCACAATCCCCAAAATAAATTTCCACTTAAAGTCTCCAATTGCCAGAAAACTATTAGGATCAATAACATCAATAAAAGTTTGTGTTAATTGATTTGCCGTAAATGCTGGGAGTACACCAAAAAGGCCAGCAAGTGAAAACCAAATCGCTAAAGGTTTTCCAAATTTATTCATTCCTAGCGTCATATAATACATTGGCCCACCAAGAGGCTCGCCATTAGTTTCTGTTTCTCTAAGTTGAATAGCAAGAGTACAGGAATAGAATTTGATAATCATTCCAATTCCAGCAGTAATCCACATCCATACTAAAACACCTGGGCCACCCATGTGGATGGCAATTGCAACTCCGGAGATGTTGCCCAAACCCACTGTAGCAGCAAGAACTGCAGAAAGTGCTTGAAAGCGAGAGATACCTTTGTTTTGCTCTTTAGAAAAAAGAAGTTGAAATGCTCTTTTGATTTTTAGTAGTGGATACCCTTTGCTTTGAAAACACAAAAATAGTCCACCACCAATAACTGCAAAAAGCATAATCCATTCTAGCTGACTAATCAAACTTTGTAATATTCTTTCTAGCGATGAAATCTGGTCATTCATTCTGAAAAATAGGGATTAATTTTTAGTTTAATTTAAAAAAGAAGAATAAGTATATTTTCTTTTAAAAATTTTGATTTCATATAAAAAACCATAAACTTTATTGAAAATCAAAAATATGCAGACAAGAAGAGATTGGTTGCGCTCATCATTAGGTATAGGGGGGCTACTTTTAACGCCACCAAATATTTTAAGCGCACAGGAAAAAATAGAGTTCAATCCCAGAATATTAGAACCAGTTATTCGTTTAAGTTCCAATGAAAACCCTTATGGGCCGTCAAAAAAAGTACAAGAGCGGATTAAAAACTCTTTTAAACATAGTTGTAGATATCCTTATGCCTACTCTGATGATTTAGAAGAAATTTTAGCAAAAAAACATGGAGTATCACCTGAGTCAATAATAGTTACCGGGGGATCTACCGAAGGGTTAAGAATTACGGGACTTACTTATGCCTCTAATGGCGGAGAAATTATTTCAGGCCAGCCAACTTTCCTTGCTATGATGGACTACGCTAAGCAATGGGGAGCAACTGTCAATTGGGTTCCAGTAGGAGATGATAAAGGATATGATCTGGATGAAATTGAAAAACGTATTTCATCCAAAACAAAATTAATTTTTCTCTGTAATCCTAATAATCCTACAGGGACTCTAGTTCCAGCAAAAAAACTAGTTGATTTTTGTAATACGGCAAGTAAGAAAGCAATTGTATTTTCCGATGAAGCATATTATGACTTTATTGAAACCAATAATTACCCATCTATGGTAGATGCGGTAAAAAGAGGAGAAGACGTGATAGTTTCCAAAACCTTTTCAAAAGTTTATGGAATGGCTGGAATGCGTGTTGGCTATCTTATTGCAAAGCCTGAAATAGCGAGAAAGATTCGCAAAAACATTGTGGCAATGAGTAATGTTTTAGCTATTGAAGCAGCTAAAGAAGCACTAGATGACAACTCCTTTTATGAATTCTCTATAGCTAAAAACAAGGAATCTAAAAAGAGGATTTATACTCTTTTAGAACATCTAAAACTCGATTATGTTCCTTCCCACACAAATTTTGTCTTTTTCCATTCCAAAAAAGATATTAGAGAACTTGGTCCGATAATGTTGGAAAAAGGACTCCGAATTGGAAGGCCATTTCCTCCATTTTATGATTGGTGTCGAATTAGTACAGGGACTTTACAAGAGATGGATGTATTCATTAAGGCAATGCTTGAAGTCTACGAGGGGTAGACTATTTTTCTTTAACAATTATATAGGTAGCCTTTACTCCAGTTGCTAAGTTCCAGCGATTGGATCCCACAAGTTTACCTTCATCATCAAAGACTCGAATTTCAGCGGTGTTGGGTCCTGAAGCACCTTGATTTAATGCAACAAAATCAATTTTGTTAAAGCCCATTACCAGATTAATTGCGATACTTTTAAAACGCTCTTGAAGTAATACCCGTGAAACGACTTCTTTGTCATTTAACATTATTCTTATTAAATCACCATCTGGGGATTCATGGTCTCGAAGTGCTATTTGAACAAATTTGCCATTGTTCCTAAAGTCTCCTAAATATTGATCTGTTTTAAATTGATTTGGATTTTTATTTTTTTCAGATTTTCTATTTAGTTTATTTTCATATCGTTTGCCAGGGTCAATGAATTTCTCATTTTCACCAAATAGTAAATTGGGATTCCCATTATCATTTTTTGGATTTTCAAATTCTATTTCAGGATTGAAGAAATCTTCAGATAAAAAAGACTTCTTTTTCTCAGGCTGAACAAGATTAGGGCTTTTTTCTTCCGGTGAGGCAATAATAAGTTTTGGAGGTTTTCTGGATTCAGGATTATTTTGACCCCAACTCAAAAAGGCTCCGAGAAAGAAAAAGAATAGTAAGTAAGATCTAATAGGATTCATGACTTCTATTTTTAAACAAACCTAATATGAAATCCTTTGAATCTCAAGTGTTTTAACAACAAATTTATTGTATAGTACGTTTTTGTTACCTTTAATGGAACCAAAATGAATTGCCTTATGCAAATTTCAACTCTCGATTGGCTCATTATTTTTTTATTTTTTGCAATCTCTTTAGGGATAGGAATTTATGTTTCAAAGGCCTCAGGCAAGAGTGCCAATGAATATTTTCTTTCTGGGCGTAGCATGCCATGGTGGCTTTTAGGATTATCCATGGTAGCAACTACTTTTTCTACAGATACTC
The DNA here is from genome assembly GCA_002714815.1 of Flavobacteriaceae bacterium. Classification (GTDB taxonomy): domain Bacteria; phylum Bacteroidota; class Bacteroidia; order Flavobacteriales; family Flavobacteriaceae; genus MS024-2A. Next base: position 11,546 of record PAYI01000041.1, read on the forward strand.
CTAATTTAGTGACAGATATTGTTCGCACTAACGGGGTTTCTGGGAATTGGGTCTGGTGGGCCTTTTTAATTACTGGTCTTCTTACAGTTTTTGTTTACGCTAAACTATGGCGAAAATCTAACGTTAGTACTGATTTGGAGTTTTATGAATTACGTTATGGAGGAAGGCCTGCTCGTTTTTTAAGAAAATTTAGAGCAATTTATTTAGGGATTATTTTTAATGTAATTACAATGTCTGCAGTGACTCTAGCTGCTATAAAAATTGGAGGAATTATGTTGGGGCTTGAACCCTGGCAAACTGTGATTACAGCAGGTTTGGTGACAGTTACCTTCAGCGCTGTAGGAGGTTTTAAAGGAGTTGTTTACACTGATGTTATTTTGTTTTTTGTTGCAATGGCAGGAGCAATAGGTGCAGCAGTTTATCTTGTCAACCTACCTGAAGTAGGAGGAATTGAATCACTTCTTGAAAATAAAAATGTGGTAGACAAAATTTCCATATTACCAAATTTCAGAGACCGTGAGGCCTTAATAGCACTATTGATAATTCCTCTTGCAGTTCAATGGTGGAGTTCTTGGTATCCTGGAGCAGAGCCTGGTGGAGGAGGATATATTGCTCAGCGAATGTTTGCTGCAAAAGATGAAAATCATGCAATTGGAGCCACTTTCTTTTTTAATATAATGCACTATGCTTTGCGTCCTTGGCCATGGATTTTAGTTGCTTTAGCATCTCTTGTTGTTTTCCCAGATTTGGAAAGTATTCAACAGGCTTTTCCTAATATTACTTCTGACAAGTTAGGGAATGACTTAGCTTATCCAGCTATGTTAACAAAATTACCTACTGGTTTGCTCGGTCTTGTTTTAGCATCATTAATTTCGGCATACATGAGCACTATTTCTACTCAACTTAACTGGGGCTCTTCTTACATTGTTTATGATTTTTATCAAACTCAAATCAACCCTCAAGCAAGTCAAAAGAGGTTGGTTGCAGTAGGGAGGCTTTCCACAGTTTTACTAATGGTTTTAAGTGCCCTTTTGGCTTTGTTGCTTCAAAATGCAATGCAGTTGTTTAACTTGCTTTTAGTTTTTGGGGCTGGTACAGGATTAATCTTTATCCTTCGTTGGTTTTGGTGGAGGATTAATGCATGGAGTGAAATAACTGCAATGATTGCCTCAGGACTAATCTCATTGATTCTAACCATTCCTTCAATAAAGGCCTCTCTTTTTGGGGCTGATGGATTAATGCCCGGTTGGGGAGAGTTTCCCTTTGTAGTTGCAGTAACTACGACCTTATGGTTGATTGCTACATTTATTACCCCTTCAGAGGACGCCTCGGTTTTGAGATCATTCTACAAAAAAATACAGCCAGGAGGGCCTGGTTGGGAAAAAATTGTTGAGGCGGCTAAAAAAGAAGATGTGCAAATTGTAGATGAAAATGAAGGCTGGACTGTGCCTTCAGGAATTTTAGCTATGCTGTTAGGATGTACAATGATTTACAGCATTATGTTTTGTACAGGATATTTTATTTATGGTAATTTTAAGTTAGCCATACCACTGCTAGGTTTAGCTATTGTTTCTGGATTTTTATTAGTGAAAATATGGAAAAAGATTAAAGTTATTATTCTCTGATATTACCCTAAAATAATTCCTGCAATTGTTGCAGACATCAAAGAAACTAATGATCCTGCGATCATGGCTTTTAGTCCCAATTCTGTAAGAATTTTTTTAGTTTTTGGAGCAATAATCCCAATCCCTCCAATTTGAATTCCTATAGATGCAAAATTGGCAAAACCACATAGCATATATGTTGCCATTATCACTGATTTTTGATAACTTAAATGAGTGGAACTAAAGCTATTTTTAAGATCGACTAGTTGAGTGTAACCTACAAATTCGCTTGCTACTAGTTTTATTCCTAAAAGTTGCCCCATTAGGGCGACATCTTCTGAAGCAATTCCAATAATCCACATTAGAGGGGAAAATAGATAACCCAATATGAATTCGATTGAAAAGTCATTATAAACGGTATTGTTTGCTATCCAATTGTTAATACCAATGAAATCGCCAACAATAGATAAAATATTGCTAATCATTGCAATTAATGCAATAAAGACCAAAAGCATTGCTGCAACATTTACAGCCATTTTAATCCCTTCACTGGTTCCAATAGAAATAGCAGAAAGTAAATTAGATCCGATTTTATCCTTTGAAACGAATACATTAGTTTCTATCTCTTCTGTCTGAGGATAGATTATTTTTGCAATTACTATTGCTCCTGGGGCCGCCATAACAGATGCAGCCAAAAGACTCTTGGCAAATTCTAAGCGTAGTAAGGGGTCATCTCCACCAAGGAAACCAATGTAGGCCCCAAGAACACTTCCTGCTACTGTGGCCATTCCTCCAACCATTACCAAAAAGATTTCGGAACGATTCATTTTTTCCAAATAAGCTTTTATTAATAAGGGAGCTTCTGTCTGACCCAAAAAAATATTTCCAGCAACTGAAAGGCTTTCTGCACCAGAAATATTAAAGACTTTTGTAAGCCCCCATGCTAAAAATCTTACAACTTTTTGAATGACTCCAAAATAATACAATATGGAACTTAAAGCTGAAAAGAAAATGATTACAGGTAAAGCTTGGAACACAAAAATAAAACCGTAAGTTTCAACATTTCCAAACTCTCCCAAAAGCATTTTTGTTCCTTCTCCAGTATATTCTAAAACTTTTACAAAAAAATTTCCTAGTATCTCAAAAACTCGTTTTACTAAGTTTATTTTAAGAACTCCAACTGCAATTATAATTTGAATAAATAAACCTAACCCAACACCTCTCCATTTAATTGCTTTACGATTATTACTTAATAGATATGCTATAAGAATTAGCACCAACATCCCTAGTAGGCCCCTTATTAATGACTCAATAGAAAGTCCTGTGCTGGGAATTAGTTCCATAATTTTATTTAGAGTTAGGTAAAGATAGTAAATCACCTTTCTCCTAGCCCGTCAAATTAAAATTTGCAAGCAAGAGAAAAGGTTTTTGCTTAGAGCTTTTTAAACTCTGTTTCTAAGATTGAGCGAATCATATCCCTTGTAGTCATAAGTTTAATTTTATGTACACTGTCAATAAATTTTCCATGTTCTANTTTATCCTCAATATGTTTAAGAAGCTCTTTAGCTGAAGGTGTATNCATTTTTAGTAATTTATGGGGACTTCTATTAGTAAAATTCTGCTCTGGGAATTGGCATGNATAGAAAATTTATTTGTGTCCCAAAGCCCTAAAGCATCTCTTTTTTGAAGTGANTTTCCATCAATTTCTGCCCNTCCTTCTATTANGAAAACATACACTCCATTTTCTTTTTTATTAAGAGTATAATCTAGTTTTGTNTCTTTTTCAAAATCTCCGATGTGAAACCAGGCATCTTGGTGAATCCACATNGCAGGACCATNGGAATCTGGAGTAATGATTGGGTAAAAAGAATTNATTGATTTAAGTTCCTTGATACTTTTTTGTTCATATCTAGGGGTAACGTTTTGCTCTTTAGGNAAAACCCATATNTGAAGCAAACTAACTGCTTTNTCTTTATNCTTGTTAAATTCACTNTGATAAATACCNCTTCCAGCACTTATTACCTGTATTTCATCCGCATTAATAACACCATAATTATCCATACTGTCTTTGTGCTCTAATGCTCCTTCTAGAGGTATNGTTATGATTTCCATATTGTCATGTGGATGAGATCCAAAACCCATTCCAGGGGCAATGGTATCATCATTTAAAACTCTAAGTGCACCAAATTGAATACGTTCAGGGTTATAAAAGTTTGCAAAACAGAATGAATGTCTAGCATAAAGCCAGCCATGGTCAGCTTCCCCTCGAGTAGATGAAGAATGAAATATTTTTTTCATAAATACACATAACATTTGTAGGTACAAATGTAAAGATTTATTCTTTGTTTATTTTTTTTTCTAGAGATTTTTTAGTTTNGGCTACGGCATCAAAAAGATTTTTTTTTGATCTTAAATATTCAATTAGAGTTTTGATTTTAGCTTCATTTTCTTCTTTTTCAGCCATTCTCTGTTTTTCTTCAGCAATAGTATTTTTTATTTCCATATAAGTAGTCACACCAAAACCTACCAATATGGAGATGCATACAATGTAGGCAACAATTTCTTCGGCTTCGGACAAGTACATATATTATATATCTTTGATTNCAAATTTAAATAATAAGCGGAAGGATTATGGTTATAGGAGACAGAATTTGGCGAATCATTTTTTTTACATTAACATTTTTATTTGTTTTAACCCTTCAAGCTCAAAAATCCAATAGTGTAACAATAACTCTTCAAGAGATAACCCTTAAGTCAACAAAAACNATTACTCCGAGAAATAAACTGCCTTTTTCTGTAACTGCACAAGATATTTCTCTTTTTCAAAAAACCTATCAACAGCTAACGCTTCAAGAATACTTAGGGTCTGTGCCAAGTCTTTTCATCCAAAATGCTAATAATTTTGCTCAAGATTTAAGAATTTCNTTACGTGGTTTTGGTGCTCGTTCAGCCTTTGGAATTAGAGGAATTAAAATTATTATAGATGGAATTCCAGAAACTACTCCAGATGGACAGGGACAGCTAGATAATTTACCACTAGGATTACTTAAAAGTTTTGAAGTACTTCGTGGTCCTTCAGCTAGTTTATATGGGAACGCATCAGGCGGGGTAATTTATCTTAATACAATAGATCAACTTGAGGAACAAACTTTTCAATTNCAATCCCGTTTTGGTGCTTACGGATTCCAATCCTATCAATTCAACACCTACTTAAAAGAGGCAAAAACTTCAGCCTTAATTCATCTAAGCCGTACACAAACAAATGGATTTAGAAAAAACAGTGGATTTAAGCAAAACCTTTTAAACATCAAAGTTAATAATACAATTACACCCAAATCAACCCTTAAGCTTCAATTAAATTACACTAATAGTCCAAGAGCAGAAGACCCTGGTGGAATAACATTAGAAGACACTGAAGCGGATTGGTCTCAAGCTAGACAGCGAAATGTTGAATATGATACTTTTGAGACTGTTGATCAATTTAAAACTGGACTAACTTGGCATCAAGGATTGGGGGACTTATGGAAATTGGATACTTACGGGTTTTACTCTTTTCGAGACTTTTATGGAAAACTCCCTTTTGAAAATGGAGGAATCATAGACCTTAACAGAAATTATTTTGGATTAGGAAGTCAATTGACATACAAACAAAATAGGCATCTTTGGAAGATAGGTGTCGAAACGGCTCAGCAGTCAGACCAAAGAGATAGATATATAAATTTAACAGGAAGTCAAGGCGCATTGAGTTTTTCTCAACTAGAAAAATTTCGAAACTTTGGAATTTATATAATAGATGAGCTTGAGGTTGGGGAAATATTTTTGAGAACAAGTTTGCGTTACGACGATATGAAGCTAGGAGCAGATAGTATAATCGAATATCAAAGCTATCAGGTGCTAAACCCAAGTATTGGTTTAAGCTATGAACTAGCATTGCAACAACAATTATTTGTAAACTTTTCTACTAGTTTTGAAACTCCTACTTTATCAGAACTTTCAGCAAATCCAAGTGGTGCAGAAGGACTTAATCTTGAATTAAAATCTGCACGTGCTATAAATTATGAACTCGGATGGAAAGGTATGTGGTCAAAAATGCGATTGGAAGCTAATGTCTTTTTTATTGAAAGCTCCAATGAGATTCTCCCTTATGAATTAGAAGCTTTTCCGGGGAGATCGTTTTATCAAAACGTTGGAGCTACNGAGCGTTTAGGNGCTGANTTTTTTGGAGCTTANNGNTGGAAGTATTGGGAACTTCAAGCNAGTTTAACCCAGGCAAGGTATCTTTTTTCGAATAATGNAACNGAATCANACAATAGCATTCCTGGCATTCCAAANAGCCAGTTTTTTCTTCAACTAGGCTTTTCAACTTTAACCAAATGGAATTTCCAANTGACAGNNGAAAGTATNGGGAGTTTTTATGCTGATAATTCTAATATGATTCAAGTAGAAGCCTACCAAAAAGTGAGATTTCAAGGNTCAAGATCTTTTAATTNGGCTGGTTTTGAGCTTACATTATCNGGAGGAATAAATAATTTATTTGANGTTCGGTATTTTGATAATATTCGATTNAACGCATTTGGCAGAAGGTANTATGAACCNGCNCCTGGGAGAAATGCTTTTTTTGGATTANCAGCTGGCTTGTAATTAAGTAATTATCCTATTCTTATACTTAAAAGTATTNTNTTGGGCTTATACTATTTAANTTCCCTTAATAAAAGTAATCCTCTTTTTCTATATTTACCCGATGCGTTTGTTGCTTTATTTTTTTTTNTTTTTTATAAGTACTTCAATTTCTGCCCAAAAATNTTCTAAAANAAAAATTGCCAGAGTACTNAAAAANATCTCNGNTTTTGANAAGGCTCATATTGCATTTAGTGTTGAATCATTAAATGNNTCTAGCCCNNTTGCTTCTTTTCAAGACGAGAAATATATGACTCCTGCCTCAAACACTAAGTTGCTAACTTTTTTAGCAGCAATTCAAAATTTTGATTCTATTCCANCTGTTTTCTTTTATCAAGAAAAAGATTCNATTATGCATTTTAAATCTTCAGGCTANCCACTACTTTTTCANCATCTATANCCTGATGANTCTTTANCCTCATTTTTCATGAAAAAAAAGANTTGGCNATATCACNCGCCTAATTCTAGACTCAAGCNTCAAGGNCNTGGGTGGTCTTGGGATGATTATTTCTATTATTTTGCTGCTGAAAGCAGTTCATTCCCCATATATGGGAATAGTGTCCAAGCTTCTTTTAANTATAAAGGGCCCCAGCTCTTTCCAAGATCATTTGAAAAAAGNCTTGTTTCAGACACTATTGTNAGTGNCTTTGAACGAGATCGTNTCNGAAACATTTTTTATTATAATCCTAAAAATNNATCAATTAAAGATACTTTATATCTCCCATTTATAACAAGTGANAGCCTTTTTNTTANTCTTTTGNAGGAGAAAATTAATTATTCAGTTGAATTATCANATNCCNATGAGCANATACCATGGCAGGCTNTANATACCAATCAAGAATCTATTATTTATAAAGCTCTTCTTCANGACAGTGACAATGGTATTGCTGAATCTTTATTGACAATGATTTCTCAAAAGCGTTTTGATGAAATGNACATTGAAAAAACAATNGATAGCATTAAGCNGGNATGGAACTTATGGCTACCAGATCATTTAGAATGGGTTGACGGGTCTGGTGTATCTCGTTACAATATGTTAACNCCACGTACATTAATAGCAGTGCTTAANAAAATTCATGAAACATTAGGTTGGAAAAAAATAGATACATATTTCCCAAAAACTGGAATTTCAGGAACCCTTAAAGCCTATAAAACACTAAGAGAAGTTTATGCAAAAACAGGAAGCCTCCGACATAATCACAATCTCTCGGGCTATTGGAAGAGCACAAAAGAGAATGTTTATGTATTTTCAATTATGGTCAATCATTTTACAGCNCCCAAAGAAGAAATTCGTTTAGGAATAAGNGAATTATTAGAATTTTTTCAAAAAAAGCTTAGATAAATTACGTTTTATGCTTCCTAATTATTCTGGAACCTTTATAACTTAGCCTAAGATTAGATTGAAATTACCGCTAAAGATTTTGCTAATTTCTTTTCTGAGAGGTTATTAACTATTTTAAAAAAATAACCAAATTTTATAAAATATTGATTTACACTGTTTTAAATCAAATATATATTTACTTAAAGAAATATTATCCACAAAATACTAGTTTGGCATGAAACTTGCAACAGATTATATGTGCACTTTTGCACAAAACTTTAATTAATTAAATTTTTATCAAATGAAAAAAAGTTTATTATCAATTTTGGCTGGAGCACTACTAGTAGTGGGATGTCAAAATTATGACGATCAATTTGATGCACTTGAATCACAAATCAACGCTTTAGCTTCTACTGTTGCTGGTTTGTCTCAAGTTCAAAGTGATCTTGCGTCTCTCGCAGGAACGGTAAATTCCCTGCAAAGCGCACTATCTGGTCAGATAGATACAGCTCTTGCTGCTGGTCTAGCTGATATTGATACTGCAGTAGATGCTCTTCAGGCTGCGGCAGATACGGCTGCTTCTGCTGAAGATGTTGCTGCTATCCAGACTAGTGTAGATGCAAACGCGACAAGTTTAGAAGAATTATTAGCTCAGTCTTCTGTTTTCCAGGGGAATGTAGTTGTTAATACTCCTGCTACCCTTGATGCATATCATGCAATGGGTGATGGTCTAGCGATCATTAACGGAAGTGTTGATATAGATATTTCTTCAGACATGGATATTGCTAAAACTCAAGAATTAGTTGACTTTATTTTAGTGACAACTGGTAATTTTGCATATACTGCACTTGCTAATGTTGATACTGAGGTAACATTCAACAATCTTTCAGGTACTCAATCTCTTACTTTAGATCAAGAGGGAGGATATGTTTTACAAGCACTAGAATCTGCTACTGTAATTTCTTTGGATGATGATTCATCGGTTGATATTGTAGATTTAAGATCTCTTAATAGTGTTACATCATTATCTGATGGTACAGGAGCTGGAACATTTACGTTCGCTAAAGCTGTAGAATTACACTTAACTGCTCTACCTAGATATAGCGCTTCTTCACTTAGCTTAGGTGTTGATGAAGGAGGAGTTATAGATATGTCTGCTCTTCAAGATGTTGATTCAGCTGGGAAAGCTGCTGTTTTAGATCTTACTATCGCAGGACCAGCTAGTTTAACTATTTCTAACCTATCTGGAGACAAAGCAGGTTCTGACTTAATTGTTTCAGAAGTTGCTAATCTTGTAGTTAATGGTTACGACGGAACTGTTACTCTTGGTCAGGATGTAGGAAAC
>PAYI01000042.1 GCA_002714815.1 Flavobacteriaceae bacterium
AAAAAAGAAACAAACAGCAAGTTATATAGAAATGCCAAATAGAAACCATTCAAGTTTGGTTAATAAAATTTTAGACGACGACGACCAAGTATCAGCAACAATTATAGAATTCATTCAGAGGACTATAATAAATTAAATCATCGGCATATCCTCTTCATTAAGTTCAGGGAGTAATTTGTATCTTGTGATTGTTAACCATAATACTAAATAATGAAGTTTTCTCTTTACTTATTTTCCGTTTGTGCATTATCATTTATACTAATTTATAGCTGTTCAACTGAAGAAGAAGGAGAGTCAGTAACTCCAGTAGTTCAAACACCTGAACAAGAACCAGTAGAATATACTTTAACAGTATCAGCAGCAGAAGGTGGAACAGTATCTACTGAAGGAGGGACTTATGATGAAGGAACAGAAATAACATTTACAGCTACTGCTAACGAAGGATACCGCTTTACAGGTTGGGAAGGGAATGACTCTACAAGTGAAAGCCTAACAATAACTTTAAATTCTAATCAAACTTATCAGGCATTATTCGAATTAATACCGATTTATACACTTACTGTAACTACAAGTGAGGGTGGAACAGTTTCAACAGAAGGCGGAGAATACGGAGAAGGAACTGATATTGAAATAATTGCAACACCTAATGAAGGGTATAGATTTGATGGTTGGCTGGGGAATGATTCAAATGAAAGCACTATTACAATTAATATATCATCGGATACTGAAATTTCACCAATTTTTAATTTGAAAATTCAAACACCAACTAACTATGGTGTAGATGAATACTGGGGTCAAATTGTTGATTTTGAGCCTGAATTTTTCTTTTCAAGTGATCTCCCAGAATTTGCTAGAGAGGGTCTTGTTCAAACAGTAAAACTTGTGTCAAATTACTTTGGTCTTTATGGCCCTATTGAAATATGGTCTGTAGGTAAAGACGCATCTTCATCTGAAAAAAGAGACATAGAAGCCGTTTTCTGTGAAAGAAGAGCTTCAAGAAAAGATCATTGGGACAGATTTATAGATTATGATTCTTGTGTTTCTTTAAATGAATTTGAAGAAATTGGAAGTTCAATAAGTGGACAGAGATATTATGGATACCATATTATGTATCACAGAAATGATTTTACTTTTGCCAACAATTCAGATTATACACATTACGCAATGACAACTATGACGCACGAATATACCCACATAGTTCAAGCTGCAAACCTATTTACAAAAGAAGAGGAGGATAGACCTGATGATATAAGAAAAAGAATTGGTTGGGGCCCTATATTCTTTTCGGAAGGGACTGCTGTTTACTATGCTGAATTCATACAGCGTAAATTAAGACAAAATGGAACCTCTGTTGAGAACGCTCCAAATGTAAACAGTCAAGGAGGTGACTTAAGAAATAAAATGAAAGAATTTATGGAAAATGATATTATTCCATATCTCGATTCTTGTCCTAATTTTAATATCTGGGATGTTAATTATTCTACCAGAGAAACTTGCTCTCCCTATAGATTAGGAGCTTGGGGAGTTGCTTATCTTTTAGATAAAGTAAACGACCAAGATGCTTTTTGGAAAACATTATGGCCTAATATAAATGAAATGGGATGGGATGGTGCATTTGAGTTCACTTTTGGTGTAACGATGGATCAATTCAATCAAGAATTTTTAGAATTTCTAGACCTACCAATGGAACAACAACTAGAAATCATCCCTGATATTTAAATAATCGGCATATCTTCTTCATTAAGTTCAGGTACTTCTTCTTATATTTCAACTTTCAAACCATAAACCAAATGAATTTCAAAAAAGTTTTTATTTGCTTTTTTCTAGTTTCCTGTTCTTCTACAGAAGATGAATCACTAACTATCGAGAAGACAACAACAAGTGTAATTACTTCAAATAATTCTCAAAACTCATCAACTGAATCTCTTTTTTGTCCACCCTGTCAGAGGAATAATGATTTTTCATCTTATGACGATCTAGTTTTCCCAAACTTCAAAACAAGTGAAAATAAAACAAAGATTAAAGTCAATACTTTAACAAGTTTAAATTATTCTTCATCTATTGATCCATTAGAAGCTGTAAAAAATGGGTTTTATGACACAAGTTGGTTTAATCTTTTAATTAATTATGGTTATTGGTGGACAGATCCCAATAATGATCATTGGAATCCTGACCCAGATTGGTATAATAAAAGCGTTTCAGCGAGAGAACCTAATTTAAGTAATGATTTTGAAGAATGTGTAGATGACAGTTTGAGATGGAAATGTGGATATAGTTTTTCAGTTGAATTACCGGAACAATATAATACAAATAGAAAATATCCACTGATAGTTTTTTTGCACGGAGGCGTTTGGCAAAGTAGAGACGGTATAAGATCTCACGAAAAAATTGGGGGAGTAATTTACAAGTTATATAATGACCCATTTATTATTCTAACTCCTACAAAACTTGAACTAGATTGGAATCCAAAAAAAATAAGAGATGCAATAGAGCTTGTGATTGAAAACGTTTCAGTTGATGTTAATAGAATTTATTTAACTGGAATTAGTATGGGAGGAAGAGGAACTTTTATAGTTGCAGCAGAAAATACGGACTTATTTTCAGCACTAATGCCAATTTCACCACACCACGAACCATATTCTTATTTAGAATTGGCTAACAAAGTAAAAGATATCCCAATATTAATTTCTCACGGTGATGCCGATGACATTTCATCATTTGAAATTGCAAGCCAAATGGCTGAAGAACTGGAAAGTTTAAATGCGGAAATTATTTTTAATCCCATTCAAGGAGGAGATCATTTTATTTATGATCAGATTTATTCAGATTCCTTAAATATTAGTTGGTTAATGAATAAAATTAAAGATTAAATCATCAGTAAATAATATTTATTTAGTTCAGATAGTTCTTTAAAAAAATGAGTTTTTATTTAGGCCATCTTTTATTTCCTCAAAGAATTTTATACTATTTTCAACCCCGTAAAGTCTTCCGACTTGAAGTCTTCTTCTTTCGCTTAGTAATTTAAAAATATGAAAGTCCTTATGTTTATTAAAGATAAATTCAAGATCTATAGTTTTTTCTACAAGTTCTTTTTCATCAAACCAATTTTTAATCTTATTTGAATTAGAGTCTCCATAATTAATCCCGTAATTAATTAAATTATAAATAGACTCTATTTTTTCTCTTATAATTTGATTGTTTACCTCAAGAATAAGTCCAGAATTAATCAATGAATTAAAATACATTTTTTTGACTCTATGTGGAGGTGAGATAGATAAAATAGTTTTTAAATCATCTCGTTGAGCATATTGATTTGCAATATAATAACCCTTTATTTCTTTTGCATTTATTGTCTTCCAATTTAAAAGAATAGAATCAGTTACTTCAACTACTGCTTGCAGAGCAGTCCTAACCTCAAGAAGAGAGTAATAATTTTGATCTATTTCATAAAGAATATTAGACGCTAATATCTCTTTTGAATTTTGATCATTTATTTTTGAAATATATCTTTCAACTGCAAACGAACCAAGTATTGAAATAAAAATTGCTAATGCATTAAAAATGGGCTTTTTCATTTATTCAGATTTAATTTGAAATTAATAATAATATAAAACTAAATCATCTGTTAGAAAAGACGTCGAAAAATCCTAATCTTAAAATTATTTGATAATTTTAATTATTCCAACCATGTTTTTATGTTTTCCGCATTGGTAATAATATGTTCCTGCTTTTGAAGGTATCCATGAAATTGTTCCTTTCGCAACTCCATTATTTTCAATTTCTGCTATCTGATTTTTTTTTCCAATACCTGCTTTTAATTTTAGGTAAAATGGATGTCCTTGGGCATTAATAATAAAGTCTAAACTAGAGCCTATTTTAAAGGTTAATTCAGGATCATTACCATTGACAATGCCATTATTATCGGAACCAGTTAAAATATAATCATTTCTGCTTTCAGCAGTAACATTTATTGAATGTTTATTAATAATGTTTTCTTTAGCTAAAGTTAAATTAAAAACAATAAGACAGAATATTATCAAAGTTTTTTTCATGACTTTTTAACTAAAATTATGTAGATAAATTCGAAAATTGTGCTTAATTTAAAAATTAAATTTTTGTGCCTCACCTTTCTATAATAAAGGGAACAAATTAATTTAAAAGTCATTAAATTAATATGTCCTCCCTAGTTGAGGGTTTTTCTTTGTTAGTCTCACTCATATACTAATTAAAAAAAACCTATTTCAGAGTTAAATAAAAATATTAACAGTCACAAGAAGAACAATCACATGGTTCGCAAATACAATCTAAACAGCTAAGCTCAACGCAAGGGGTACAATCACAATTACACATAATTTTTTTTATTAAAATAAAATTACAAAAAATATTGCATCTAGAAAAGTCTCTGACGGTTATCCCTGAGTTTCAAAAAATTACTTATTGCTAATTTATAGCCTAACTCAAATTTATTTTAAACAAAAATTAAACCTGTTATTCTTAGAGTGAGGTTTTAAAAAGTGTGCTTTTGATAATTGATATATGAAATAAAAAATTTATAATTATTTATGTGTTTTATTGATTTTGTATATTAATAGTGAAATATTTAAAAAATTAATTTAAAAAGAAATGAAAAATTATATTCATTTATTCATTTTTTGTCTCTGTTTGATTTACAGTTGTGAAGTAGATCAAAAAAGTAAACATTATGAAATTAGTTCAATAGAACTTAAAGATAAAATTAAAGGAGCTTGGGCTGCTCAGACGATTGGAGTAACTTTTGGAGGTCCAACCGAATTTAGATATTTGAAAAAAACTATCCCTGATTCAATTGAAATTAAATGGACAGATTCAACACTTGTTAACATGATGAAATATGCACCTGGCCTTTATGACGATATTTATATGGATTTAACTTTTGTTGAGGTATTAGAAAGAGAAGGCCTAAATGCCCCTTCTTCTTCACATTTAAAAGCTTATTCTGAGTCTAAATTTTGGTTGTGGCACGCAAATCAGCAAGGCAGATATAATTATTTGAATGGTATTTCTCCGCCTGAATCAGGTCATTGGCTAAACAATCCACATGCTGACGATATTGACTTTCAAATTGAAGCGGATTTTGCTGGAATTATGAATCCGGGAATGCCAAACTCAGCATTTGAAATATGTGACAGGGTTGGGCACATAATGAATTATGGAGATGGATTTTATGGCGGTGTTTTTGTAGCTGGAATGTATAGTAATGCATTTTTTGAAAATGATATCAAAAAAATTATTGAGAATGCACTAAATATGATTCCAAAGAAAAGCACATTTTATAAAACAATAAATGATGTTATAAAATGGCACAAAAAACACCCTAATAATTGGAAAAAAAATTGGGCATTGATTGAAAAAAAATGGGGCCATGATATTGGATGTCCTGACGGAGCTTTTAGAGATTTCAATATTGATGCTAAGTTAAATTCTGCATATGTTGTATTGGGTCTTCTTTATGGTGAAGGTGATTTTAATAAAACACTTGATATTTCCACCAGAGCAGGCCAAGATTCTGATTGTAATCCAGCAACTGCTATGGGCATACTAGCCACCAAAACAGGCTTTAAAGGAATTCCAGAATTTTGGTTAATGGGATTAGAAGATATTGAGAANATTAATTTTCAATNCACCNAAATATCCTTAAACAAAGTTTATGAAATAAGTTATAGGCATGCAAAAGANACTATTTTAAAAAATGGTGGTTCTNTCGAGGNTGGAATNTTTAAAATTAANAAACAAGTNCCTATTACTGCTCCTTTCGAGGAAAGTTTTACGGANTACGATTTNAACCAAAAAATNCCAATTAATAAAAAAATAACTTCNAATGATAAACANGTTTTTAAAATTGATTTTNAAGGNNTTGGTGTTGTCCTTAANGGTGTTTCAAGAAANATNGATAAAGAAATTGACAATAAATATGCTTTAACAAGNAAACTTGAAACACTANATAATTTTAAATATAATGTTGAGTTTAAAATTGATGGGGTTTTAGTAAAGACAATGAATCTTCCNATATATTTCGTAGAAAGAGCCCANGAATTATTCTTTAAATATGANTTAGATGAGGGTNATCATACATTAGAAATGAAAATATTAAATCCAAANCCAAATGCATATTTAAGANTAGATGATATTATCACCTACAAAAAAATCTAAATGATGAAAAATATATACGTCATTGGGAGTTCAAATACTGANATGGTTATAAAATCAAATTATATCCCTAGACCANGCGAAACTGTTATNGGNGGTGATTTNTTTACTTTTCAAGGAGGAAAAGGAGCAAATCAAGCTGTTGCAGCAGCTAAATTAGGAGGTAATGTNACCTTTATTTGTAAAGTTGGTGATGATACTTTTGGNAAAAAATCAATNGAAGANTATAAAAAATATNANATAAATACTAAATATATNTTAAAAGATATTAGAGAACACAGCGGAGTTGCCTTTATTATGGTTGATAGGAATGGAGAAAATTCAATTTCAGTTGCTTCTGGAGCAAATTCTAAGTTAAAAAAAGAGGATCTATACTTCCTTGATAANAAATTAATTCAAAATGACATANTTCTTATGCAGCTTGAAATTCCAATAGATACNGTTGAATATATAATTGAACTATGTTCTCAAANAAATNTAAAGTTTATTTTNAATCCNGCTCCATTTCAAAAAATTAGTGATAAATTTTTAAAAAAGATCNACACTATTACTCCAAATATGATTGAGGCAAAATCTCTAACTGACATAGATGTTTTTGACCTTGAATCCTCAAAAATAGCAGCACAAAAATTATTAAGAAAAGGNATAAAAAATATTTTAATTACAATGGGTGATTTAGGTGTATTATTTATGTCTNAAAAAGAAACTTTACATATTAAGCCAAAAAANGTGACCCCAGTTGACACCACAGNTGCTGGAGACACATTTAACGGTGCATTAGTTGCTGGNTTGTCAAAAGGAATNGGCATGATTAAGAGTGNTNAGTTCGCAAATTCTGCTGCNGCTTTTTCTGTNACTAAATTAGGAGCTCAAGATTCTATACCATCAATTAATGAACTNAAAATAAAATTTTAAAATTATGTATATTGTTGAAAGTTACACTCTAGCTGTTTTATTATGTTTTTTGACGATGNTNTGTTGGGGTTCCTGGGCGAATACTCAAAAACTNTGTCCTGANTCCTGGTCATTTACTTTATTTTATTGGGATTATTCAATAGGTGTGTTGTTNTTCTCTNTNNTTATTGGATTATCTCTTGGNAGCTTTGGCGAAAATGGAAGACCACTTTTAGAAGACCTGTCCCAAGCAGAAGTGATATCTTACATTTCTGCTTTTTTGGGNGGTGCAATTTTTAATATTGCTAATTTATTAATTGTNGCCGCTATNAGNATAGCAGGNATGTCTGTNGCATTTCCTATTGGAATTGGAATTGCTTTAATTTTAGGGGTTTTAGTAAATTATNTTGCCACACCAATTGGAAATCCATTATTGTTNTTTTCAGGTGTATTTTTAATTGCCATGGCAATTTTNTTAGATGCTTTAGCATACAAGTTTCATTCAGGNCAAAAAAATAAATCCTCTTCAAAAGGAATAATAATTTCAGTAGTNGGCGGGATACTAATGGGCTTATTTTATAGATTTGTNGCCTCTTCAATGTCATCAGATTTTAATAATCCNGAANCTGGTTTATTTACTCCCTATAGCGCAATCNTAATATTTTCACTAGGAATTTTCTTTTCAAATTTTTTATGGAATACATACTTCATGTACAAACCTTTNGTTGGAAAATCTGTNAAATTTATTGACTATTTAAAAAATTCAGANATAAAAATTCATCTAATTGGTATNGTNGGTGGTATTATTTGGTGNACAGGAATGTCATTAAGTTTAATTTCAAGTGAAAAAGCAGGATATCCTATNTCTTATGGATTAGGCCAAGGGGCAACAATGATNGCTGCAGCCTGGGGTGTTTTTGTTTGGAAAGAATTTAAAAATGCAACCAAAAAAGTAAATGCTTTAATTGCANTCATGTTNTTTTTATTTGTAATAGGGCTTATCTTAATTATAATTTCAAGGCTTTTATAATTTAAAATTAGNGAGGTGTTNTTCAAANTNNATCTAAAAGATGANGNTGACATAATTTGTTTCGCATCTAATTTTCTGTAGATTTAATAAATGATTAANTATTATTAAATATAANATGAAAAAAGTTTTTCTAAAAAAAATGATNAAAAGGTGAAAAAAAAAATCAATACAATTTTTTTATGTTTTTTGGCTTCTATGTTNATGCCTANTATCAATAATATTGNTTANGCAAGTNATGATCCATATAAAAAAAATTANAAAATTGATGTCCTNAATTATATTTTTGATATTACTCTNTCTGANACTACTGATTTAATCCAATGTGAAGTTACAGTTGATCTNATGATATTAGATTCTAGNATTGAAAAAATAAAACTTGATCTAATTAATGCTTCTGAAAATCTAGAAAACAAAGGAATGATNGTATATAATGTGAAATCAGATAATGGATCACTTAAGTTTTTGCATGAAGAAAATGAACTTTGGATATACTTAGACCAAATTCCAATTAAAAATGATAGGNAAAAATTTACAATAAGTTATCAAGGAATNCCTTCAGAAGGCTTNTATATTAGAAAGAATAAATATGGGGACAGAACCTTTTTTAGCGATAATTGGCCTAATCGTGGAAGGCATTGGCTTGCAACAGTTGACCATCCATATGACAAAGCCACTTGCGAATTTATCGTTACTGCTCCTAATAATTATCAAGTAGTTTCAAACGGATTAAAAATTGAAGAAACAAATATNGATTCAAATCTTAANCGNACTCATTGGAAACAATCCATCCCAATTGCTTCCTGGTTATATGTTTTAGGTGTTGCAGAGTTTGCTGTTCAATATCTTGATGAGTTCAATGGAAAATCAATCCAGACATGGGTTTTTAAACAAGATAGGGATGCAGGTTTTTATGATTTTGCTGAACCTACAAAAAAGGTGCTNGAATTTTACAGTGATAAAATAGGGCCNTACGCATATGAGAAATTAGCAAATATTCAATCTAACAGTGTTAGTGGCGGAATGGAAGCAGCNTCAGCAATTCTTTACAGNGCAAGCTCTGTAAAAGGNGATAGAAATATACGTTGGCGTAATGTTTTAATTCATGAAATTGCTCACCAATGGTTTGNTAATGCAGTTACAGAATTTGATTGGGATGATGTTTGGTTAAGTGAGGGTTTTGCAACCTATTTTACATTATTATTTATTGAACATCANTATGGGCGNGANGCTTTTNTCAAAGGTTTGANATCTAGTAAAGAAAAAGTGGAATCCTTTCATTCCAAAAATCCCAACTATACTATCATTCATAATAATTTAAAAAANATGAAAGATGTCACAAGTTCTCAAACTTATCAGAAGGGTAGTTGGGTTTTACATATGTTAAGAGGCATTTTAGGCAANGCTCTTTTTTGGAAAGGTATCAGNAATTATTATTTGAAATTTAAAAATTTAAATGCTNCTACAAATGATTTTAAGAGGGTNATGGAAGAAGTATCAGGTATAGATCTTACTNAATTTTTTCAGCAGTGGTTGTATAAACCTGGCTCNCTGGAATTAAAAGGNAAATGGTTTTATAAAAAAGAAAAAAAAGAAATTATTTTGGAGTTAAATCAAACCCAAGATGGTNAAGTGATTATAGAAATGCCAATCGAAATAGGCTTAAATTTTAAAACACACAAAAAAATTGAAAAAATCCANCTNAAAGGNAAAAAAAGTGTTTATAAAATTAAAGTAAATGAAAAGCCNGCTAANNTAATTATTGATCCTAATNTATGGGTTTTAATGAACTCTAATTTTGTTGTCCCNTTCCAANGTGAAAATTAAGNATTTATGGAACTTGAAACTTTAGATATAGTCGGTTGGNTAGCTACTGCATTTATTATTATTTCTTTTCTTATCAATAANATTCTGTGGCTAAGAGCTGTTAACTTAATAGGAGCTCTNTTGTGGATGTCATATGGGATTATTGACTTTTCATATTCAATAATTTTTTTAAATTTCGTTGTTGTTTCAATTCAAATTTTTAAAATATTTTCACTTTTACGAAAATCAAAAAAATAACCACCGTATAATTTCTAAACTTATATGCAGTTAACTATTATTTTAAAAAATATGATCTTATTATTTTTTTGTAATATTGATTGTTAAATTATTTAAATAGTGAATGATATTAAATATTTGTTAGCCTATACAATACCATTATCGGCAATCATTGGTATTAAAATAGGCGGTATTTGGAGCTTTTCCACTGTAATATATGCATTTGGATTGATCCCTGTCTGGGAGGCATTTTTAAAACCAAATCCTGAAAAGCTTAGTGAGGAAAAAATTCGAAATCGTTTAGCTAATCACTTTTTTGACTTTATGCTATATTTCAATATAGTCATAGTATTTTCAATTTTATGCTTTGGAATAAATTATTTAAAATCCGAATCTCTAAAATCTTATGAGTATATCGGCTTAATCTTATCTTTTGGAATTGTTTTAGGAACAAATGGAATAAATGTAGCTCACGAATTGGGACACCGTAAAACCAAATGGGAACGTTTTCTTGCAAAACTTTTACTTATGCCAGCATTTTACATGCACTTTTATATCGAGCACAATTTTGGTCATCATTTAAATGTAGGCACCCCAAAAGATCCAGCAACTTCCAAAAAAAATCAATCAGTATTCTCCTTCTGGTTTAGCTCTGTTATAGGTCAAATTTTAAATGCAGTAAGGATTCAAAAAGATCTTCTAAAAAAAAGAAAACTTGGATTTTTTAGCGTTAAAAATGACTTTTTTTACTATCAAATCTTTCAATTAGGATATCTAACTTTTGTAGGAATTATTTATGGTTTTGAAGGGATTTTCTGTTCTCTAATGATTGCTCTTGTTGGAGTACTATTGTTGGAAACCATAAATTATATTGAACATTATGGTCTATGTAGATCTATTAAGGGCTCAAGATATGAGCGTGTAACTCCCATGCATTCATGGAACTCAAATCATGCAATTGGTCGTTTAGTTTTATATGAATTAACTAGACACAGTGACCATCATCACCGAGCATCAAAAAAATATCAAGTCCTAGAAAGTATTGAAGAAAGTCCTCAACTGCCTTTTGGATATACAACTTCCATGTTGATTGCACTTTTCCCTCCTTTATGGTTTAAGCTAATGAACAAAAGATTACCAAACAATTATTAGATTTAAGAACTATATTCATTTCTTAAATCAAGAAATCTCTAGATCTACCTCCTTTTTTTTACTTTTATTGGAATGAATAATATTTTTTCACACTCCTTGGATGGTATAGAAATTTCTTGGTTTGCTCCACTATGTGATGGTGATGACGACTTTTTAGGTAATCGAAACCCTGCATATAAAAGTAGTTGGCAAAATACTGCCTCAATTGTTAAAATAGCAGATAAATTAGGATACAGAAATGTTTTATGCCCCTCCTCTTATCAAGTAGGACAAGATACATTATCATTTGTTGCTAGTATGGCACCTCTCACTCAGCAAATAAATTTTTTGGCAGCTATACGATGTGGAGAAATTCATCCCCCGATGCTCGCACGAACAATTGCTACTCTTGACCACATGCTTAAAGGAAGACTTACTCTTAACATTATTTCTTCAGATCTCCCAGGTACAGAATTGAATTCTTCTGATCGCTATCAACGTTCAAGGGAAGTAATCAAAATCCTAAAACAAGCTTGGACACAAGATCAAATTGATTTTAAGGGAAAATTCTATCAGTTTAAGCTTAATTGTCGCCCTGTAAAACCATACCAGGAAAATGGGGGACCATTACTTTACTTTGGAGGTTATTCCGAAGCAGGATTAAACCTATGTGCTGAGTATTGTGATGTTTATTTGATGTGGCCTGAATCAGAAGAAAAACTAAAACATTTGATAAGTAAAATGACTCAAAAATCAAATTTTTATAACCGTAGCGTTCAATTTGGTCTAAGAGTTCATGTTGTTGTTAGAGAAACTGAAAATGAAGCAAGGAAGTATGCCGATGGCCTTCTATCAAAATTAGACCTAAAACTAGGAGAAGATATTCGTAACAGGGCCCAGGATTCAAAATCATTAGGTGTTGCAAGACAAATTCAGCTAAGAAAAGAATCAGATAATGAATTTTACATAGAACCAAATCTATGGACAGGCATTGGTCTTGCGCGATCAGGTTGTGGAGCTGCCATTGTAGGTGATCCTGATCAAGTTATTGCAAAGCTCAAAAGATATGTTGATATTGGAATTAATTCATTTATTTTGTCAGGCTATCCACATAAGCAAGAATGTGAAATCTTTGCAAAATTAGTATTGCCAAAAATCAAAACAATATCATTACCTAAAGCCTTTGGACGTATCCCAAAAACAACTCCTGAAAGCCCCCTAGGAAATGGAGATAGAATATAGTTTATGATTGACTTTAGCATTGTCTTATTGTATTTTATAATCATATTTGTAGTAGCCATTAAAGGAAAAATTAGCTCAAATAGCTCAGCTGAAGAATACTTTTTGAGTTCACGCAATTTGTCTTGGTATTCTGTAGCTTTATCAACTATAGCTACTAACATTCAGGGCTATCAATTTCTAGGAATGATGGGCTCTGCATACTTATATGGGTTAGCACAAGCCAATCTAGAAATTAATGCCGTACAAGGAATTTTAATTGCAACGTTTATATTTATTCCTCTTTTTTTAAAAGAAAAAATAACTACCATTACACAATTCATTGCTAAAAAATTAGGAGAAAAAATAGCTCTTGTTTACTCTTTAGTAAACCTAGGATTATTTTCAACTATTACTTTAGGCGCAGCACTATTTTGGGGAGCCTATGCTGCTGATATGGTGTTTGGAGAACAACTTTTCATTTTACATGAAATACGAATATATAGAATTGCTTTATTGATTATTATATTAGGGACTTTTTCAGCTATATATACATATTTTGGAGGATTGAATGCTGTAGTTAAAACAGATTTAATTCAATTCAGCATATTACTTTTGGGAGGTGCTATTGTCTGCCTTTATGCCATTAATGAATTAGGCGGATGGGACCAACTTTATTTAAAAACACCGGAAAAAATGCATTTGCACTTATCTAAAGATCACCCCACCCTTCCATGGACTCATATGTTCGGTTTATTTTTTTTAAATATTAATTATTGGTGTGCAAATCAAACAGTTATGCAAAGGGCTCTTGCTGCTAAAAGTATTAGTCAAGCTCAAACNGGTTTAATGGTGGGTGGATTTATTAAGTANTTGATGGCAATAATNATNGTTATNCCTGGTATTGCACTTTATGGAATTTTGGGTGANAATCTTTCNGACCCTGATTTGGCTTTCCCTTATTTNGTCAAAACTTATTTACCTGTTGGACTAAGAGGTTTNATTTTATGTGGTTTATTTGCTTCTTTAATGAGCACTATAGATTCNACATATAACTCGATAGCTACNCTTTGGTCNACCGATATNTANGTNAAATTTTTCAACAAAACTGCAACAGATAAAGAGAAAATCAATGCTGGGCGAAAAGCAATTCTATTGAGTTTAGCTACCTCATTGGTTATGGGATTAATTTTGTTATACATCAAATTTGACAATCCTAACTCAGCATTTACCCATACTTTAAATAATTTNCGTTATTATATAAATTGTGGNATTGTTGTTTTGATTTGTTGTGCCGTTTTGTTAACCAANCCTAATTCAAAAGCAATTTTATTTAATTTTGTGGCTACTTTGCCAATCAATATTGCTTTGCAATTATTCTTCCCAAAAATAAATTATTTTGTTCGTGCATTTTATGTTATCGTAATTGGACTAATTCTTAGTATTGCGGCAAGTCGATTAGAACTTAAACCTATCTTTAAATTATTCCAACCNNCAAGTAAATACAATAAATTTTGGGGCTTGACTCTAGCAATTAGCCTTCTTTGTCTTCACATAATTTTCCATTAAAATAGTTTATTATAATCTTAACAAAAAAACAATTTTGATTAACACCAGCTAAAATCAATANTAAAGCATTAAATTTGNAGNTTTATATTTANAAATTTTGAATAAAGCTTCAAAAATAAATTTTACCTCTATTCGTCTNNTTCTTTCAGGGTTTCTTTGNCTAATAATTTGTAATNCATATTCCCAAGAAGGTGAGTTTATTAAAATTGAAAATTTTATTTTCAATACTGAACANTTAAAGAAAAATGAACTNGGTGTTATTATCCCTCAATTAAATAGAAATCTTAATGATCGTGTAAAATTTTTTATAGAGGAAACCTTTGGAAGTATNATTGAGGAAAGTAAAAACATTATTTGGCAATCTTATAAAACTACTACTAACCCAATATTAAAATCTCATTTNATGACTTTTACAGTTAGGGTTAGTATTAGAAATNTTATGAATCANAACATTGAACATAGGTATCTAGAGATAGATTATTATCCTACTTCAGGNAAATTATTAACNAATTATGTNTGGGATTCAGAAAAAAGAAATTTTAGACTAAATGATAAAGAGNCAGAGCGGCGCTTATACTTACCTAATCTTTCGAATTTGAAAATCGAAAACCAACCTATNAAGGCTGCTGTNGATGATATACTTTTNGAGTATCGTGAACTTATAGGAGGAATTAATGAAAACTTTATTTATTTCAATTTGGCTAAAGCAGATCAACTTANCACNATAAACAATAAAATTTCTAATTATTTGCTTCAGAATTATAGCAATGTGGAATTTGTCATGAATATTGTTTTTGATTCTTATCATACCTTTATAAGTGCATATGACAAATATCATTATTATAGNTTCATAGTTCAGGTAAAACTTAAAGGAATTACAATCCCAAACTTTATCGAAGTTTTCTACANCCCAACNAGTGAGTCAGTTATTTCTGATTTTATTTGGAGCAAAGANAAAGATTCNTTTTANAGGCCTANACAAGANAANTAAATTATTTTATGGGTGATATTNAACAACTATNCCTAATAAATTTATTNTAANNTNANTTAATGATGATTTTATTAAATNANAAATTAAATGANTTTATAAAAAATTTAGTCAAGCTAGAAATTCCTGAAAAAAGAAAAGCTATTTTACATTTATTGATTGATTACATTCATNACAAANTAATAGAAGACAAAGAAGTAAATCTAAATTTTATATGTACTCATAATTCACGAAGAAGTCAATTTTCTCAAATCTGGGGGTATACNGCTGCTGCCTACTANGGAATAAAAGTCAATTGTTANTCAGGAGGTACAGAAGTTACAGCTATTAATGAAAGAGTTCTAACTTCTATAAAAAGAAAAGGGTTTTTNGTAACTTCAGTNAANAGTTCNAATTCTATTTACAANGTTGCCTATAATAATGAAGTCCAACCTCTTATAGTTTATTCAAAGNTTTTTGATGATCAAATAAATAAAACTAANAAATTTGCTGCGGTAATGAACTGTGCAAATGCAGATGNAAACTGCCCNTATATCCCAAAATCAGAAAANCGAATCTCTATCCAATANAAGGATCCAAAAATTTTTGACAATANTCCTNTAGAAACAAAAAAATATGAAGAATGTTCTCTTAAAATTGCCTCAGAACTTTTTTATGTTTTCAGAAAAGTGTCTGAAAATATATAAATTTTANATNAAAGTTTTGTTCNAATTTTTAGGATATTTTTTTTTTAGTTTNTACATTNATCNANTAAANNAAAAACCAAATTAAATGTTACCACAAATTATAATTGCATCTGCATGTATTCTTATTACACTCTATGGGGTGTTTAAAAAAAATCGTGTATTTTTTAATCTAGGGTATTTTATCTACGGATTAATTGTTGTTTTCTCAGAAATAAGTTTTTATTCAGAAAATCAAGAAGTNATTCACATAGCTACAGCTACTTTGTGGATGATNCAATGTTCCTTAGCAGTNCCAAATAAANTAGCTTATGATGGAAGCAAATTAGCTAAATCTGCTGCAATCAAAATTTATGTGTGCTTATCATTAATAAATCTTTTCGGTATTTTTATAGTTGGTGTCTCTGATGTACCTGATTTTGTAGCTTATTTCCATGTATTATTGGCCATTCTACCATTAGTTGCTATTTATCTTATTNTGTATAATAAAATTGAAATTATTAAAGGTTAAANTATTTAAAAAATATAGAATNTTCGGTAGAAATAAAATTNTNNAAATTTCGNAGTTCTATTTANCTGAAAGCNTTCTTTTAATNAAATCTATTGGAGTTTCTTGATANGCTCCTGAAAATTCTAAATCTACTTCAGTTGCTTTTTTTCTNAGAAAATCAGCNTGTTTNTAACTATGGAAAAGTACATTGAAATCAATTTCATTNTCTGATTTTACTACCACATCCTCGTAAATGGGATTATATATATAAAGAGGAGGATCATTTGAATCCATTTGATTTCGATAATCATTANTTNCTGATTTTTCTAATGAAGGCTCTCCATCATAAAACTTGATTAATAAATCTTCCAAATCAGTAGAAGTTTTTCGTAAACTATCTAAAGAAAAATCAGGAAAAAGTTCTTCCCACTGATATAGATCATATGTGCTTTGAGCAATAGTAGCAAATATTCCTTTTACTTGAGAGTTACTTTCTTCTCTAAATCCATTCCATTGAGCAATTCCAGCTCCTGCCGAAATTCCAGCTAAAATGATTTTATTTTGGGGAAGATTTAATAATGCGGCTCTCTCTGTTATGAAATCTATTACTTTGGATCCGTCTTCTAAGGAAGTGACCACACCTTTTGCCTCCGCATCATTAATAAAAGTGTATTCCGCATTTACAACTGCAATTTTTTCTTTAAGAATANTTGTNAAAATTTCTTTTTGCTCCCCTTCATAAAGATCTTCTTTTGTTCCAAATAAAAATGCCCCTCCATGAAAAAAAAGAACTGCTCCATTCAACTGNTCAACATTAGGCAATAANACATCCAAGCGATTTCTTTCTCTAGATCCATANCTTATATCCTTAAAAAATATATGATCTCCTTCAATTGGTGAAGACTCCTGCGTTACTCCAAAAACCATTTTGATTTCATCAATTTCTTGTTCATTTAATTTATTAGATGGTGTACACGAAATAACAAAAAGAAGGATTATAAATTTGAAAAATTGTTTTAAGGTTAAGTTATTAATCATGATTTTTTTTTAAAACTACTCCAGATTTAATAGGATTAAATTTTCCTTGATCCAATGCTAATTTACCGTTTACCATTACATACTCTATACCATCTGAATATTGATGAGGTTTTTCGAAGGTAGCATTATCTATTACCATATTTGGATCAAATACGGTTAAATCTGCTTTATACCCCTCAGCAATTCTTCCACGGTCGTTTAATCCCATGGCTTGGGCCGGTAAGAGTGTCATTTTATGAATAGCTTCTCTTAAGTTTAATACCTTTCTCTCCCTAACATATCTTCCTAAAACCCTTGGAAAGGTTCCATACCACCTTGGATGAGGATGACCATCACCTAATTTAACTAATCTCCCATCTGAAGCAATCATTGTTTGAGGATGTTTCATTATGTTAACAACATCTGCCTCATCCATAGCATGAAAAATACAACTTGCACCTCCCATTTTTTGGGCTTTAATTACCAATTCTGCTCCATTTTCAATAGAAGGTTCTAGTCCCATGGCTAAACACCAATATTTCAAAGTTTTACCTTCTAATTCGGGCATCCATTTTACCTTAGCAAATTGTACTCTATCTAAATCTTTACCCCCACGATCATTTAATATATTGAATATTATACCTTTTTTTATACTGTCACGTAGCTTTGGTATTTCCAAACGATCTTCAAAAGCCTTATCTCCTCCTGCACGTGCCCAACTTGGAACCAAAACGGAGATGCCAGTGTAGCTAGCATTGTAAGGGTACTGATCAATTTGTATATCTAACCCTCTCGATCTTGCTTGATCCACTAACTCAAGCGTCTGTTTACTTTTTCCCCACATAGGTTTTCCAATAACCTTATGATGTGTAAGAATTACGCGAATATTTGCTTTTTTTGATATGTTAATTGCTTCTTCTACAGAAGCAATTACCTCTAAACCTTCATCCCGTAAATGAGATGTGTAAATTCCACCTCTTTTAGAAACTTCCTTAGAAAGTACTATTATTTCTTCGGTCTTAGAAAAACTACCCGGCAAATATTTTAAACCAGTAGATATTCCAAAGGCTCCTTCAATCATGGCTTTTGAAATCATTTTTTTCATCTCATCCAATTCTTGTTTGTTAGGAGCACGATTGTCTAAATTCATTACTTTTTTTCTTACAGCATTGTGACCTACAANGAAACCAACATTCATACCAACTCCAAGTTGAGCTAGACTATCTAAATAAACTCCAAATGGCATAGGCCCTCCCCCATCCGGACCCCCCAAACTTGTAGTTACTCCTTGACGAAGGTGGCTCTCGCAATTTGAAAGAGAGAAAATAGGCTCTAAATGAGCATGTAAATCAATAAATCCAGGAGATACTGCCAGTCCCTTGGCATTAATAATCCTATTAGCGCTTTGGTTAGCCAAACTACCCAACCTAACTATTTTATCTCTCTTTATACCAATATCTATTAGGGTAGGATTATCTAGACTACCATCATAAACTGTTCCGTTTAAAATTATAGTATCATAATTATTGTGTTCACTACACTTTACTAAAAAAAATAAAAGGAAAAATAAATTTAGATACCATTTCATGATTTAATATAGTTGTTAAAAATAAAAAAATATGTCTAACATCTTCATGTCTTTGTTATTTTTAGAAATAAACCTTTGTGTGAATTAATCTAAGTAAAAGGCTTTTTCTATATTGTAGGACAATACCCAATTATCAAACATAAATCGAAAAATAATTCATATAAAAATATAATATTGCTAATTCTCGCGGGAGAATTAATCTTTATTTTACCCTACTTTTTGCCTAGGGTTTTCAGACCCACTTTTTTAGCTGTTTTTAATGTAAATAATTTTGAATTAGGAAGTTTGTTTTCGATTTATGGAATAGTAGCTCTCTTTTCTTATGTTTTTGGAGGAACTCTTGCAGACAGATTCTTGCCAAGAAATCTAATTTCAATATCATTAATATTAACCTCCTTGGGTGGTATTGTGCTTGCAACATATCCTAACATATTAATTTTAAAAGTTTTGTATGGGTATTGGGGCTTTACTACAGTCTTTCTATTTTGGGCTGCGATGATTAAGGGTACACGTATTTGGGGAGGATTACATAACCAAGGAAAAGCATTTGGCTATTTAGATGGAGGAAGAGGACTGACAGCTTCTCTCTTAGGAACTTTTGGAGTTATTGTCTTCTCAATATTCTTAAATCATGATGCCACCTCAGCTAGTATACTTGAGCGGCAAGATGCTTTTAAAAATGTTATTTTATTTTTCTCTGGCATTATTGCTTTTATTGGATTAATGGTGTTTTTTTTTATGAGAACAAATATAAATGAAGGTGTTTTACTGTCAAAAAGTGACCTTTCTTATAAAAATATATTTACAGTTTTAAAACTTGAATCTGTTTGGTTATTGATGATTATTATTATGTGTGCATATTTTGGATATA
The DNA here is from genome assembly GCA_002714815.1 of Flavobacteriaceae bacterium. Lineage (GTDB taxonomy): Bacteria > Bacteroidota > Bacteroidia > Flavobacteriales > Flavobacteriaceae > MS024-2A. The sequence continues at coordinate 19,706 of PAYI01000042.1, forward strand.
AAGTTACAGATATTTATTCATTATACGCTTCTGATATACTAGGTTACGATGAAGTTAAGGCTGCCAATATAAGTTCTCTTCAACTTTATCTGAGACCAATTGCTTGTATATTAATTGGTTTTATGGCTGATAGATATAATGGCCCTTTATGGATTATAATTGGTTTCTTAACTATGTTTTTGGGAAGCTTACTTTTTGCTAGCGGTATACTTATTTCTGGGCAGTTTTTTCTTTTTGCTATTTCATTAATTATCCTTGCTTTTGGAACCTATGCAATACGAGCTTTATATTTTGCTGTACTTAAAGAAGCAAATATTCCTTTAGCACTAACTGGAACGGCAGTAGGAGTTATTTCTCTTGCTGGGTATACACCTGATATTTTTGGAGGACCCCTTATGGGATTTTTTTTAGATAAGTTCCCTGGTATTAAGGGGCATCAATATGTGTTTGGATTATTAGCTTTATTATCAATTTTTGGATTATTTGCTTCTTTACGTTTTGCAAAAATCTCACTAAAATAGCCTCATATATAATTTTACCATTCCTCTTTTAAGTTGTCCTCGATAATTTTTTCATGAAGTGAATCAAAGAAAATGACAGCATAGTCTATCAAAGTTTGTTGATACTCCTTCACAATCCTAGGTTGTGATTGTATATATATTTCCTTTTTCTTTCTTCGAGTTTCTATATAATAACTCTTATTCATCTCATCAGTTGCATTTTTCATTACCTTTTTCAAATCATTTGAATCAAAATTCATTTTTGCTGGAAAGGGGAGTTTATATTCAACCATTTTAGAATCTGAATATTTCCCGTCTTCATAAAATAACTGTATTCGATATTTTTCTTCCCTAACTTCAATTATTGCAGTGTAATTATGTTTGTAATCTATATAATCAGAAAGATCGGTATTGTTAGGATACATTAACTTGAATACATCTAAAACAGGTACTAATGCCATTGCCTTAATTATCATACGCTTTGACTCCTCATCTTTGTATTTAATTACATCATTAGAGTTTTGGTAAATCAATGAAACAGCATAATGTATTTTCGAAAATAATTCATTAGAGCTGATTTTTGGAGTAAAATATACCTGTGAGATTTTGTTNCCTTCAATTTTTTGGTCTTTCAATTGTGAAAACAAGCAAGTATTAGTAAAAGTAAAAACTAAAAAAAATACTTTTTTTATCATTTCTTAAATAGTGTTTATAGTATATCTCCTTTATAAAAGATATGTTGTTAGAAAAAAACGCATATATAGGTTAGGAATCTGACTCGTCTGACTCATCTGTCTTAGGCACTCTAAAAAACTCTTCGTCTGCCTCAATCCATTCAAAATCAGTTGTAATTTTTTCTGTTACTGGATTGTAAAATACCTCAAGGTATTTTAAACGATCGATACCTTTTACTTTAACCTGTGCAATAAAAACATGAAAATTATATTTATCAAAAGGACTTAAAAAAGTTGAGTAAGAATCCCAAATAATATTTCTGGTATATTCTACATTGGCATAATTTGATTCGCTAAATGAACGGATAAGTTTGTTTATTTTCCCAACATTCAAAGGAATTATTTCGTTTTCACTTAAATTAAGACGGTCTCTTTCATCTATAAAGCCTTGGTGTTCATCAATAAAATCATTAAGACTAGCTTTTTTATCATTATTTGATATTGACAATTCTTTTAAATTGGGAAGTAATTTTAAATCTTCTACCTGACTATTGACTATATAAAATTCCTCGTCCTCAGGTATCCATTGAAAATTCCCGGTTACTTTTTTTTCGTAAGGATCATAGTGAACTTCGAGATATTTAAGTCGATCAATATCTTTTACCTTTACCTGAACAATGAATGTATGAGAATGGTGACGATCAGAGGGGCTTAAAAAAGTTTCATAAGAATCCCAAATAATATTTCTCGTCAAATCAACAATTTTGGGATATTTTTCCTCAATAAAAAAACGAATTCTCTTATTAATTTCCTTTAAATTTATTGGATTGATCTCTCCTTCTTCATTTTCTTCAAAGCCATTATGTTGAGTTACAAAGTCTTCAATTTTTACATTAATGACCTGGCCATTGACTAATGTGTTAGCAAACAATAAAAACAAAATGGTTGCTAAAAAACGAAGTTTCATAAACTGAGTTTTGAAAATTACATTCAAATATAGTGAATATGATTGTTTTATCTAATTGTAGTCTTAATGCTCATGTATTTAAAGTTAAATTTTTAAATTTTAAATGATTTAATAAATTAAATATTGTATTTTAACTTAACNGCAATTGGTTTTTTGAAGATAAAATCTCCTAGTAATATTTAAATTTTCTAAAATCAATTGAAACGATGGAGTAAAAAAATTGAATTTGTTAAAGTTTAAAATAATTGTCTAAAATAAAATGATTAACATAACAAATAATCGATCCTCTTGCCCAGTAAGTACTTCTTTAGAAATAATAGGTGATCATTGGACCCTTGTTCTAATACGTGATTTCTTTTTAAATCGTGTTACTTTTTCTGATTTTAAAAATTCCCCGGAAAAAATAGCTACTAATATTCTTACTGATCGCATTCATAAATTATTAAAATATAATATAATTAAGTTCAGATTAAATCCAAAAAATCGTAAAGTAAAACAATATTATCTTACTGATTCGGGTATAGAATTATATCCTTTAATATATGATTTATTAATTTGGGGTAAAAATAACCTTGATATTGACTATGATGCTTTTTCAACTAAAACGTTAAAAAAAATTAGTACAGTGAATCGAGAAAAAGTTATTCAAGATAATATTAGCAATTATAAAAATTTTAGAGAAAATCTATTAATCAATTCTTAAAATTATTTTTCTAATAATCCTTTTCCATTTTTTAAGTTTCATTAATTAACTTTCTTCAAATTTTATGAGATGTCAAAAGTATTACAGAAACTAATTGAAGCAGAAAATAAAGCTGCCACTCTTTTTCAAGAGATCGAAAATAGAAATCTTATCTGTGCTGGAAAGACAGAAAAAGAAATAAATAAAGCCATTTATAATTTGGCTTTTAAACTCTTTGGTATTAAAAAATATTGGCATAAACGTATTGTTAGATCAGGAAAGAATACATTATTCCCATATGATGAAAACCCCAAAAATCTTTTAGTGCAAAAAGACGACATTGTATTCCTGGATTTTGGTCCTATTTTTGAGGAATGGGAAGCAGATTTTGGAAGGACTTATGTTTTAGGAGATGATCCAGTAAAACAAAAGCTAAAAAGAGATATTCAGAAAGCTTGGACTAAGGCTAATGCTTTTTTTTACTCCCAAAAAGAGATCACTGGTGCTAAACTATATAACTACTGTTGTAATTTAGCTACTCAAATGGGTTGGTCATTTGGAGGCCCTATAGCTGGACATCTTATTGGCCATTTCCCACATGAAAAGCTTGAAAAAGAAGATAAAACAAATTACGTTCACCCTCATAACCATACTGATATGTTTTCTCCAGACAGAAAGGGGAACATTAGACATTGGATTTTAGAAATTCATTTTGTGGATGTTAGAAGAGAAATTGGAGGGTTTTTTGAACAACTATTAATTCCTTATAATTAATATAATAATTTTATCCTGCCTATAAATAATAGTTTTTTGAATCCAGTATAAGAAAGAGTATTTAACTTTGGTAGATATTTAAAATAAGCTAAAGATCTAATAATTCACTACTATTTTAAACTGTTGATTATGTTTCTTGTCGAATGTTAAAGTAATTTTGACGTATTATTTTTTGACATAAGAACTTTATATTCATTATGTTTATTTTTTTTAAACTTTTGTAAAGAATTATCATCATATTTTTTTTAAATAATAGGTTTCAATGCATAAAAAAACGAATACTTTTTTTAATGCTTTTTCACACCATTTTTTTTATTAATGCCCAAATTGAAAAACGTACAGTAACTGTAAAAAAAATAGATCAAAAAATTATTTTAAATGGTGTTTTAGATGAAAACGTATGGTCAGAGGCTGATAGTGCAAAAGATTTTTGGCAACAGTTCCCAACTGATTCTATAAAAGCCTTAGACAAAACCGAAGTAAAATTACTATATAATGACACCCATTTATTTATTGGCGTAACTGCTTATTCAATTGGTGGAAAGTATACCATAAATTCATTAAGACGAGATTACAGTTCTCGAAACAATGATAATGTCACAATACTTTTTGACACTTTTAAAGATGGTCAAAATGGTTTTTTATTTGGATTAAATGCATATGGTGTTCAAAGGGAAGCTCTTTTGTCTGATAGAGGTATTGATGCTAGAGGATTTAATCTAAATTGGGATACTAAATGGAAATCAGCAAGTAAAAATTTTGACAACAAATATGTTTTAGAAATTGCTATTCCATTTAGCTCAATAAAATATCCTGAAAATTCTAAAATATGGGGTTTTCAGTCATATCGATATGATTTTCAAAGAAACGAAAGAAGTATTTGGACCAATGTGGTCCAAAATCAATTTCCTATTAATATCGGATTTTTTGGTGAAATTATTTTTGAGGAGCCTCTTAAAAAAAATAAAACCCCACTATATATTATCCCTTATATAAATGGCCTAACTTCAAAAGAATATTCCGCCATTGGTAAAGATAATTTTCTTTCAATTGGAGGAGATTTGAAAATTGCTGTTGGAACTGGATTAAATCTGGACATAACTCTTAACCCAGATTTTTCCAATGTGGAAGTNGATGATGTAATTACTAATCTTACTAGATTTGAAATTACTTTACCAGAAAAAAGACAGTTTTTTATTGACAATGGTGACCTTTTTGGAAGTTTCGGAAGCTTTAGAGATGCAATCCCTTTTTTTTCACGAAGAATTGGAATAGAAAAAGATTCCGAAGGAAATACAATTCAAAATGATATTATAGGAGGGGTCCGATTAAGCGGTAAATTAGATGAAAATTGGCGTTTGGGTTTTTTGAATATTCAAAACAGAGAGGACCTAAATAATGAAATTGCTTCTAATAATAACTCCATGTTTGCAATACAAAGAAAAGTTTTTGGAGAATCCCAAGTTGGCTTTTTCATGGTTAATAAACAAGCCTTTAAAGACTATGATTTCCTGAATGAAAATGACTCATATAACCGTGTTATTGGTCTTGATTATAATCTAGCATCATCAAATAATAGGTGGACAGGTAAGTTTTATACTCATAAATCATTTCAACCTAATGATAACAAAGGTAATCTTTCAAGTTTTGCTAGAATATTATATAATACAAGGATTTGGAGAATACTTTCAGCTACTGTTTATGTGGACGAGGACTTTAGATCTGATTTAGGATTTATTAGAAGAACAGGAATAATTAAAACTGGAAATAGTATAACGCGTAATTTTTATCCTAAATCAGGGAAAATAAATTCTCATAGTTTCCAATTTAGACACCTTTCTTGGTTTCAACAAAATTTAAATTATCTTAAAACTGATGAATCATCTTATTTTAATTATACACTTCGAACAAATAATCAGAATCAATTGGAATTTGAATTTAATAGAAAATATGTTTTTTTATTTAAAAGTTTTGATCCAAGTAGATCTCCAGACGCTATAGCTCTACCTGTTAATTCAGATTACAGATATAATGAATGGAGTTTAAATTATAGACTTAATTATGCTAATCCATTTATTTTTTCATTTGAAAATATGTACGGAGGCTTTTTCAATGGAACAAAATTTTCATCTACTGGTTCTATCGGTTATCGATTTCAGCCAAAATTAATTTTTACTTTACAGTGGGATTATAATAAAATTAAACTCCCAAAACCATATTCCTCTAATGACATAATTTTGGTAAGACCTAAGTTTGATATAACCTTTAGTAAAAAAATATTTTGGTCTACATTAATTCAGTACAGTAATCTTACAAAAAATCTTGGTATAAACTCAAGGCTTCAGTGGCGTTTTGCTCCACTTTCTGATTTATACCTTGTTTATAATGACAATTACTATACCCAAGAATTTGGGCCTGTTTTCAGATCAATTAACCTTAAATTAACTTACTGGCTAAATATTTAAATTATAAATCAACATTTAATAATTGTCCAGTAATTTGAATCAGTTGTAACTCGGAAAGTTTAGCTCTGTACTTAGCAACCGATCTTTGATTTCTAGCATTTGAAAGGTTTATTTGTGCTTGTCTAAATTCTATAGCTGTAATAGATCCTAATTTGTATTGTACCTCTGAACGGTCAAAATTATATGTCGCAGTTTCTACTTGCTTTTTTTGAATTTCAAAAATTTCTTTAGTATTTCTAAAATTTTGTAATGCATTTTCGAGGTCTCTTTCAAAACTTAATCTAGCTTCTTGCTCAATCAATTCTTGATTTTCAAAAGTGAGCTTTGCATTTTTTACTTGAGTTAATGTTCTTCCTCCATCAAATAGATTCCAACTCAAGCTAGCTCCTAAACCTAAAGAATATGTTGTATTATTTATGCCAGGAAAAAATGCTGTTACAGGGCTTTTATTAAGGTTCCATCCATAAGATCCTATGAGTCCAACTGTTGGTAAATAACCCGATTGATTAATTTTAATATCGTATGCGTTAATTTGACTATTACGTTCTTGTTTTAATAACTCTATATTATTTTGATCTGCTGTTTCTATCCAAGACTCTACTTGAATGGAATTAATAAAACTAACATCTAATCTAACATCAAAGTCTTGATTTATTGGTTGATTCATTAATAAATTTAAGTCTCTTTTAGTATTATGTATTTGTTGGTTTACCTGAATTAAANTAATACTGTCATTTGTAACATCAACCTGAGCATTTAAAACCGCCAGTTTGTTNCCCTGTCCATGAATAAAAGCAATTTGNGCTCTCTTTTGACGTTCTTTNGAAATATTTAANGTTTCTTGAAAAATCTTNCTTGATTCTATGAGTTGAGCAATATTAAAATATACCTCAAAGAGTTGTAATGTTGTAAATTCAATTGTTTCCCTTAACTGTAACTCACTTAATGCATATTCTTCTTTCAAACGCTTGTATGTATATCTTCTCCCCAAACCATCAAAAAGGGTATAGTTTAAATTTACCCCAGCATTATATCGTTGTGTTTCTTGGTCCTCAAAAACTCTATTAGGTATTGGATTACCTTGATCATCAAACTGATCTGGAAAAGCAATTTCAGTATCTGATCCAATATAGTTACCACCACTCGAAATAGCTACAGAAGGNAAATATCCTGAATTGAGAATNCTACTATTATTTTTTAAAATTTCAGTTGTATTTTTAGAAACTTGAATGCCGAAATTATTTTCTAAAACTAATTCTAAAGCTTCTTCTTTTGTAATTAATTTCTGAGCATTTATGAAATTTAAAATCAAAATGCACAATGACATTGTATTGAATAAAAATTTCATTTTTAATTATTTTTTTGAGATTCCATTAAATCCATTTTTTCTNCTTCTTTTTTTTCAATTATTGCTCTTTCTACAATTTCTTTTTCTAAAAATTTTCCTGAAATTATCCATCTAAAAACCACTTTAATTTGATTATTAAGAGAAATAAATATGGGTAATAAAACTAACGTAAGAATTGTGGCAAAAGCTATACCATAAGAAACTGAAATTGCCATAGGCTTAAGAAACTGTGCTTGTCTACTTTTTTCTAATATCAAAGGTGTTAGACCAGCAACTGTGGTAGCAGAAGTAAGAAAGATAGCTCGAAATCTAGATCTACCAGCGTCTATTAGAGCTTCTTTAAAAGAAATGCCTTGCTTTAAATTGTTATTGAACTTACCTATGAGTACCAAACCATCATTCACCATAATCCCTATTAGAGCAATAACACCAAGCAATGAAAGAATGTTGACTGGAAAGCCATGAATCCAATGTCCCCATGCAACTCCTACTAAACTTACTGGTACTAATAAAAAAAGTANTACTGGTTGAGAAAAACTTCTAAATGTAAATGCAATAGTCATNTATATTAAAATTAAGATTGGAATACCCGCACTAGAAAGGGAATTAATTAATTTAAATGCTTCTCGATTTTGACCCTCGAAGGATGCACTTACTGATGGATATTTTGCTTGAATTTTAGGCATNATATTGATTCTAATATCATTCATTACGTCAGTTCCTGAAGTTTCTTCAGAATTTTTTATATCGGCAGATACTTGAATTTCTCTCCTACCATCTAAATGATTTATTAATACATCCCCTCTTTTGATATTATAACTTGCAATCTCCTTNAATGCAACTAAGCCTCCATCTGGTAAGTCAATTTTCATGTCTTCNAACTGAGTAATTGAAGATCTATCCTCTTTTTTATAGCGAACCCATACNCGTATTTCGTCTTGACCTCTTTGNAATCTTTGTGCTTGTACACCAAAGAATCCAGCACGAACACGACTCATTACATATTGTAAATCTAATCCTAANGAATAAGCGTTTTCTTTTAATTTTAAAGTAATTTCTTTAATTCCAACAGGATCATTATCCTCTATATCTTTTAATAAGGCATTAGAAGTTAAAGCATCTTTTAATTCTTTTTTTGCTTTTTTTAATTCGTTTATATTATTAGATAACAAAGAAACTGAAACTGGTTTTCCACCAAAATTAGATCCTGATCCATATACAACACTCTCAACTCCTACAAGAGGCCCTACCAATTCTGCAATTCTTGATGACACCATACTTGATCTAATAATATCAGGTCTTTTCTCTCCAGGTAAAAGGTTTATAATTAAATTGGCTTTTGAGGATCCATTCCCTAAAGTTTTTACAGTATTNACAAATAATTTTTCCCCAGTCCCATTTAAATATTTTTTAGTAAACTCCTCATTTACAATCTTTGATTTCCCTTCAATGTAATTTATAATGGAATCAGTTATTCTCTCATTTGTTCCATTTGGCATTATTAAGTCAATAGATACTCTATCTGAAGCTAATTGGGGGAAAAACGAAGTTCTAATAATTCCTCCTCCAAAAGAGCCTATAGTTAGAATAAATAATGAAATAAATAATGAAATAACTAGAAAACGATTCTTCAACGAAAAAGTTAAAAATGGAGAGTAAAGATTGTCTCTCATCCATTTCATAAATAGATCACCCATTTTATTNATCTCCCTCAGTTTTGCAAATATTTTTGCAACAAGGGTCTTTGGATCTTTTTTCTTTTTTACTAAAGCTTTAGAATGAGCTAAATGTGCAGGGAGTATAACTAATGCCTCAATAAGTGAGATTGATAAAGTAAGCATTACTACAATTGAGACTTCTCCGAAAAACTCTCCAATTCTTCCGTCTAAAAAAAGAAANAGAGCAAATGCTAAAATAGTAGTAATAATTGCAGACACAACAGGTGGTATAACCTCTAATACTCCGTCTATAGCTGCTTTGTAAGGTGACTTCCCTTTTTCATATTGTTGGTATATATTTTCGGCAATAACAATACCATCATCAACTAAAATACCAATTACAATTATCATCCCAAAAGTTGATANTACATTAATTGTTACTCCAAGCAATGGTGCAAAGATGAACATTCCNAGAAAAGAAACAGGNAGTCCAAAAGCTACCCAAAAAGCTAGCCTTGAGTTTAAAAAAAGTGATAAAAAAAGAAGAACTAGAAACATTCCCTGAAGAATGTTTTCTATCAATAATTTAGTTCTCTCAGTTAGAATAACAGAGGAATCACTAAGAGTAACTAATTTAGAATTTTGATCATTATTAAACTTTTCTATATAATCTCTAACAGCAGCAGCAGACGAAATTACGTCCTCTGAATTTGTNGAACTAACCCGAATATTAATTAATAATTCATCCTCTAAATAGCTTCTGTTGGGTGTTTCTGAAAATCTATCTTTGACTTCCGCAACATCTTTTAANCGAATTTTTGTTCCATCAGCTAAAGCCAATACTTCTATGTTGGCTAGTTCTTCGCCATAATAAAACTTATTATTTGCTCTAATCAAAAATTCTTCAGCATTTGTTTTTACTCTACCGCCTGTTACTATAATATTTGATTTGGCTACCGCTTGGCCCACCTGAAAAAAACTCAACCCATACGCCAAAAGTTTATTTTCGTCAACCGCAATCTCAATTTCTTCTTCAGGATAACCAGACACATTAATTTGTGATATTCCAGGAATAGCACGTAAATCATTTTCTATTTGACGGCCAATTTTTTTAAGTTCTAAAAGAGTTGTATTTTCTGATGTCAGTGCAAAATTTATCGTAGATCTTTGAGGTTCTTGCTTTGAAACTACAAGAGGTTCCATGCCAGTTGGATAACTAGGTACACGATCCACAGCGTTTTTAACCTCNAACAGCATGAAGTTGATGTCAAGATCTTCTTCTACTTCAACTGATATATTACCAGAATTCTCTCTGGATACCGATGTTACTCTTTCAACTCCAACAAGACCTTTTAAATTATCTTCAATCTTGAGAATAACCCCTTCCTCAATTTCCATAGGAGATGCTCCTGGATACGAAACTGCAATTTGAACTAAATGAGATTCAGTTAATGGAAAAAATGAAGATTTTAATGATTTTACTCCNAANATCCCAAATAAAAGAAATGCAATTATAATTACATTAACTGCTACGTGATAACGNATAAAATAGTTTATGATTTTTTTCATTTACCAGATTTAGTTTTTTTCTTGAAAGGNAATTGGTTTAATCTCCATTCCAGAATAAGCACCGATTATGGGTTGAGCAATAATTTCCTCCCCATCAGATAAACCTTCAATAATTGCTAGAGTCTCCGTAAAATGGATTGGATTTACTTTACGTAAATTAAGTTTATTGTCTTTAACGATAAAAATTTCTTGAGAGCCATTAAGTAAACCTCGATCTAAAGCGTAAACTTCATTAAATGTTATTGCATCAATATCTGCTTCCATATACATTCCATCCTTTAGACTCTCATCTCTTATACGAATATATACCTCAACAGACTGAGTTTTAGTATTTACCTTTGCATTAATGCGAGAAACTATTCCTGTAAACTCTTGTCCAGTATCAATTGATTTTACATTAACTTGAGCGTCTTTTTCAATATTTGACAAATAAGATTTAGGAAGAGCTACCATTAGTTCATAATCCACTGGAGCTATAAATTCACCCAAAAGTTGTCCTGGTCTTATAAGTGAACCCTCTGTAACATTTGCCTGCACTAAAACTCCACTAAATGGAGCTTTAATTTTATAAAAAGACAATGTTTTCTCTAAATTTTGAAGAGAATAATATGAAGAAATTACACCTCTCCCTGATACGAAAAGCCTAACTTGATTATCCATTTTTGGTAATTCAGGTACTGTTTCCTGTAAATCAAAGCTTTTTAAATATTCATTCCATATTTCATAAGATTCTGGAAAATCTAAATTTAAATCTGGTAATATAGAAGTAATTAAATTATAAAGTGCAGCCCTTTGTGATATTACATTTGCAAGAAATTCAGCAGATTCAATTTGTACAATGACCTGTCCTGATCTNTACTCTTGCCCAGGTTTAAAAAGTGGTTTTATAGCCTGCATTAATCCCTGTACACGAGAAGTGATTTGGATACGGTTATAGGCCCTTAAAATCCCTTCTGAAGGAATTTTTACTTGATATTGTCCATTAACTACTTTTAGAGTGTATACCTCTTTTATAGTATTACCAGCTTTTTTTCTTGGTGGAGGATTGCTTTCTATAATTATTTTTGAAAGTTGAAAAGAAAGTGCGATAACAATAAATCCTAGAACAAATAGTATCCATTTTCTAATACTTTTTAATGAAGTATTTTTATACATTAGTTTGTTTATAAANATTAAAATCCTGGTAAAAAAATAAATGCTTAAACATTTAAGGATTTATTAAACTCTGTTTGATTATTTCAGGACTTCTTGTTTAACAAATTTTTTGCGAAACTAAAATTAAATTTTGAATTAACCTATCTNATATTATGATTGAAAAAATGAATTAGNTTTACTTTTNATAGACAANAAATTTTATTCAAAGTTTAAATAGATATATCTTTAAACCAATATGATGTCTANCCTTGAATCAATTTGGACCGAAGTTGTTNGTTTTTTTGGAGTCAACCAATTTATTGAAATTCTAGAGAAACAAGATAATTCTCTTTTTTTAACTTATGATGGTATAATATCTCTAATAATTCCTATTATACCATTTCTAATATTTTTAGAATTAATATTGGGGTTAGTTTATAAAAAACCTCAAACTAAAGTATATAAGGTAATTTTTTTGATTTACTTATTTAATAAAATTATTGGAAGATTTATTGCAATAGGAATGGTTGCTTTTTGTATAGGTTTACTTAAGCCCTATGCTATTTTGAACACATCGATGACTTGGTATTGGTTTATTTATGGATACATTGTTTGGGAATTTGCCCATTTTATTTATCATTTCTTAGCACATAAGGTTCGTTTGTTTTGGTGTCTTCATGCTACACATCATAGTCCTGAAGAAATGAATTTAAGTGTTAGCCATGCCCATTTTTTCTTAGAGGCTCCATATGCAGATTTTATTAGAACCTCAATATGTATTTTAATGGGATTAGAACCCATTATGCTTTTTACAATTATGTTTATTGATGGAACTTACGGAGCATTTATCCATGTTGGAGAAAATTTAATAAAAGATGCTCGCTTTGGATATTTAAATAAGATTATGCTAACTCCATCACATCACAGGGTTCACCATGCTCGTAATCCCTTGTATCTAGACACTAATTATTGTAATCTTTTAAATATTTGGGATCGTATTTTTGGTACCTACCAAGAAGAGGATCCAAATTTAGAAATTGATTATGGGATTACTCGCCAAATTGACTCTGGAAACTTTCTTCAAGTTTACTTTGGTGAAATTATTTTTTTGATCAGAGATGTTGTTAAGGCACCTGGAATTAGAAACAAAATACGCTACATATTTTATCCCCCAGGTTGGAGTCATGAAATAGGTTCTCAAACTGCAAAAATGATACGCCAAAACTATTTGAAAAAAATTGATTCGTAGCATTGATAACCGCTTATTTAAAATAATTCTAAATTAAGTTGCGTAGTTGAACTTGAGAAATTAAATTTGAAGATATTTCTATTTAATTAGTCGTGAAAAAAAACTCAGGTTATTATTTTAGAATAATACATCGTTACTTGGGATTTTACCTTGTAGGAATAATGGCAGTTTATTCAATTAGTGGAATAACACTCATATTTAGAAAAACAGATACCTTTAAAAAAGTAACTGAAATCCGCACTAAATTAGACCCCAAACTAGATAGACTTGCTTTGGGGAAAACCCTAAAAATTAATAACCTCAAGTTTTCAAAAACAGAAAAGGGTATCCGTTATTTTAAAGAAGGACAATATAACATGTATACTGGAGAAACTATCTATTTGAAAAAAGAGCTTCCCTATTTACTTAAAAAAATGCAGAGTTTACATAAAGCAACCACAAAAAGTCCAGTTTACTGGCTTAATATATTTTTTGGGTCCTCTTTAATGTTTTTCGTGGTTTCATCTTTTTGGATGTTCCTTCCAAACACTACGGTTTTCAAAAAAGGTATTCTTTTTTCCATAGCTGGCATTATTATGACAATTGTTATATTATTTATATAAAAAATAAACTTTTCTATAGTTTTTAATCTTTTTTATAATTTGTAGATTGTACAGAATAAAAAAACAAAGAAATTAACTCTATTAGTTTTCGAAATATAATTCGTTTTTTAACAATCGCTTTTGTTCCTTTTTTTTCTATAGCACAACAATCAAGTATTATTTTTTCAAAAAGTAATTTGAGTATATTCAATCCTGCTTTCACTGGTGTTGAAGGACCTCTATTGGCTCTGAATTCTAGAATTCAAATGGCAGGTATTGACCAAGCGCCTAGAACCAACTATTTGTTATACCACCTACCCTCCAAGAAAAATGTTCATCTAGGAATTTCAGCTCTAAATGATCGAGTATTTGTAGAAAGTAAAACTTATTTGTCATTAGATTACAATTATAAACTAAAATTAGATCAAGAAACATCAATTTATCTTGGAATTAAAGCAGGAGGTTTTTACAATAACATTAATATTGATAAAATTCCAAGAATATTTAATGAACCCAATCCACTGCTCTCAGCTGTAGGGAGTTATTTTAATCCAATGTTCGGATTAGGTTTTACAGTTATAGATCCTAATTTTTTTAT
>PAYI01000043.1 GCA_002714815.1 Flavobacteriaceae bacterium
GTGCCATTGTTTCTGAAGACCTTAGTACTATTAAATCTGTTAAGGGTATTGGATTAAAGACCGCTCAAAGAGTTTTAATAGAGCTAAAAGACAAGATGATGAATCTCTTTGATGGTGAAGAAATTCAGATTTTTGGGAACAATACAATCAAAGATGAAGCGTTATCAGCATTAGAGGTTCTTGGTTATTCAAGGAAGCAGTCTGAACGCATTATAGATACAATTATTCAAAGTACTCCAGACAGTTCCTTAGAAGAACTTATCAAGGAGGCTCTGAATAAATTGTAAATGTTTGATTGGGACACCTCGAAATGTAGTTTTTAATTCACCCAAAAGCTTCATCCTTATTTTTATTTGGATGATGTTTTGTAATGGGATTATATATGCTCAAAAACCTGCTGAGATTGGAGCCATTAAGCCCCCTTCTTCAAGCAGTATTCAACGTTTATATACATACGACCCTGAAAGTAATCGTTACATTTTCACTGAGGAAATAGGTGGGTATCCAATTAGCATTCCAATAGTCTTAACTGTTAAGGAATATGAGGATTTAGTTTTAAAAGAACAAATGCAAGATTATTTTCAACAAAAAGTGCAAGCTTTGAGTGGATATGGTTCTAATTTGGAAGACGCTCAAAAAAATCTACTTCCAGAGCTATATGTTAACAACAAGTTTTTTGAATCTATTTTTGGTAGTAATTCTATCGATATTACACCTCAAGGTTCAATAGGGATAGATTTGGGATACCGGTATCAGCGAAGCGACAATCCAATTGCCTCTGTAATTAATCGAAGGTCACCCGGTTTTGATTTTGACCAAAGAATTAGTTTGAGTCTTTTGGGAGAAATCGGAGAACGTTTGCAAATCACTGCAAATTACGATACGGAATCTACTTTCGATTTCCAGAATTTGGTAAAAATTCAATTTAATCCTCCCAAATTATCAGAAGTTTCCAATGTTATTCCTGGAAAATTAGGGTCAAATATCAATAGGTTACAAGAAGGAGTAACCCAAATTCAAAATAAAGTTAATGAAGTAAAACAAAATGTTGATGATATAAAAAATCAAATAAATGAGGCTAAAAATACTTTAGTTAAAGCAAAACAAAAAATAGAAAGTCTAAAAGAGAACATTAACCAGCTACCCAATAGTTCTGTCCAAGCAGGAAATCGAGTTGCAGACTATCTAAAAGGTAAAATAACAGAAGATGCCATTCTTCAAAATATTGATATTGGTAATATTAGTATGCCCATAAATAGTAATTTGATACAAGGTGCACAAAGTTTATTTGGTGTTCGTACAGATTTAAAGTTTGGTAACACTTCTATCTCTGGTGTCTTTTCAGAACAGAGATCCCAATCGCAAAATATCATCTCTCAGGGAGGTGGGAAGCTACAGGATTTTAGTCTTTTCGCTTTAGATTATGAAGAAGACAGACACTTTTTTATAAGTCAGTATTTCAGAGACAATTATGATAGCTTTTTGGCTAATTATCCTTATATAAATTCTCCAATTCAAATTACTAGAATTGAAGTTTGGGTAACCAATAGAGGTTATCAGACTCAAAATGTTAGAAATATAGTTGCACTTCAAGATTTAGGAGAATCAAATCCTAAAAGNACAAGATTAGATGATACTTTTTCTGATTTTTTTAATGTATTANATCAAANAAATCCACCTAGCAACAGTGCTAATAAACTTGATCCTGATGAAATTGGTTTTGGAGGGATTTTAAATGAAAATATTAGGGATATTGCTACAGTAAACAATGCTTTTGAAATTATAAAAGCAAAAGAAGGATTTGATTATGCAGTTTTAGAAAGTGCTCGTAAACTAAAACCACAGGAATATACATTTCATCCNCAGCTGGGATATATCTCTTTAAATCAAAGATTAAGTAATGATGAAGTNCTTGGGGTAGCTTTNCAATTNACATATCTGGGNAAAGTTTATCAGGTAGGTGAATTTGCAAATGGAGATATACAAGGAACTTCAATTATCCTNCAAAATCAAATTTCTNNTCAGGGGCAAGGACAAANAGAACAGATTCAGACAAATAANCTTATAGTAAAAATGCTTAAAAGCAATCTGACTGATGTTCGTCAACCAGTTTGGGATCTAATGATGAAAAACATCTATAATACAGGGGCTTTTCAATTATCTGAAGAAGATTTTCGNTTAATAGTTTTATATACNGATCCTTCGCCAATTAATTATTTAACACCTGTTGACCGTTCTATATGGCCTGATGAATTAGATGATGAGGTTCTGTTAAATACCCTAGAATTGGACCGATTAAACGCATATAAAGATTTGGTGCCAAGTGGTGATGGTTTCTTNGACTATCTNCCAGGAATAACNATTGATCCTCGTTATGGTAGAATCATTTTCCCTAAGGTAGAACCNTTTGGAAAATTTTTATTTGATNTTTTGGACAATCCAGAATCTNNNAAAGAAGATTACAATATTGACAATAGCTTTAATAAAAATCAAAAGAAATATGTGTTTAAAGAAATGTATGCTCTTACTAAAGCTGCAGCATTAGAGTTTTCAGAAAAAAACAAATTCCAGCTCAAAGGGAGATATAAATCTGAAGGTGGCGATGGAATAAATATTGGCGCATTTAATATACCAAGAGGATCTGTTAGAGTNACTGCAGGAGGCAGAGTNCTACAAGAAGGTCTAGATTACACTGTAAATTATGAAATTGGAAGAGTAAAAATACTGGATGAAGGTCTTAAAGCATCTAATATACCAATAGATATTTCTGTTGAAAACAACTCTTTTTTTAACCAACAAAATAAACGCTTTTCAGGACTCAATATGAACCATAGGGTTAATGATAAGTTTTATTTAGGGGGTACACTAATTAATTTAAGCGAGAATCCACTTACTCAAAAGGCTAATTATGGAACTGAACCTGTAAACAACACCATGACAGGTATTAACACTAATTTTTCAACGGAATTACCATTTTTAACCAGGTTGATTAATAAATGGCCTACAATCAAAACGAATATTTCTTCTCAAATTTCTTTTCGGGGNGAGGTTGCTAATATAGCAGCTAAAGACCCAAGAAANACACAAATCAATGGNGAAACCAATGTTTATATTGATGATTTTGAAGGAGCCCAAACCAATATAGATGTAAAGGGGTTTAATGCGTGGAANCTTTCTAGTGTNCCAATCAAGGGAGTTCCAGGNGCATCAGCTGTTGGTCTTCAAAGTGGTTATGGACGCTCAAAACTTGCTTGGTATTCTATNGATCAAGTATTTTATTCAAGACAAACTACAGGAATCAATAATGATGATATTTCAAGNAATGAGACTAGAAGNATCTNAATTAATGAGCTTTTTCCTGAACAAGATTTAGTACAAGGAATGATAAGTAGNCTACCCACCCTAGATNTAGCTTATTATCCNAGAGAAAGGGGNCCTTATAATAACTCCCCTCAAACTCAATTTTTATCAGATCCAAAAAAAAATTGGGCAGGAATTACTCGTGCATTAAATGCAACTAACTTTGAGCAGTCAAATGTAGAGTTTATTGAGTTTTGGTTATTGGACACCTTTTCAAATAATATTTCAGAGTCNGATGAATTAGGAGAGTTGNTCTTTCATCTAGGAAATATNTCAGAGGATATACTTCGTGATGGGAGAAAACAATTTGAAAATGGGCTNCCCAGTATNAGTGAACCTTCACCTGTNTACGAAACACCTTGGGGTAAGGTGCCTGCAACTCAGTCTTTAGTTTATGCTTTTAATTCTAATGCAAATGATCGGCCATTACAAGATATTGGATTAGATGGTCTTAACGATGAAGAAGAAGCAGCTATTTTTANTAATGGTCAACCTNATGATCCAGCAGGNGACAACTATCAATATTACCTTCAAGTAGANGGAGGGATATTNGAGCGCTATAAAAATTATAATGGATTTGAAAATAANACNCCTATNGATTTTAGCGATACTGACCGNGGNAATACNACTGAACCTGATACTGANGATATTAATAGAGACCAAAGCATGAATACAATTGACAGTTATTTTGAATATCANGTTCCNATCTTTAAGAGCATGCAAGTTGGGAACCACCCNTTTATTACTGATGTTNGAGAAAATATAGAGGTAAGAGCTCCTAATGGAGATCAGTATACTACTCGATGGATTCAGTTTAAAGTNCCTATTCAAAAANCGTATTATGAAAATACTTCTTTTAATCCTTATTTTGATGCCGTNAATGAAATTAATGATTTGCGTTCTATTCGTTTTATGCGCATGCTTTTGAGCGGTTTTGATGAAGAAATAGTTTTTCGTTTTGGAACTTTAGATTTGGTGAGAGGAGATTGGAGACGATATAATAAAGCTTTAAATGATGANCTTTCATTNAATGAAAANACCACNATAGATATAAGTACAGTAAATATTTTAGAAAATGAAAATCGTATTCCAATTAATTATGTTTTNCCACCAGAGATTCAAAGAGAACAAATNAANAATAATAACACTATTATCCGGCAAAATGAACAATCTTTAGCGTTTCGCATATGTAATCTAAAGCCTATGGATTCTAGAGCCATTTTTAAATCGGTGGATCTTGATATGCGNCAATATAGCAAACTCCGTATGTTTTTACATGCGGAGTCCTTACCTGGAAATGAACCTCTTCCAGGATCAGGATCTGAGGAAGAATATGACCGACGGTTAGTTGCTTTTATTCGTTTAGGAACAGATTATCAGGACAATTATTATCAAATTGAAATTCCTTTAAAACCTACAGAATACAGTGAAAACATNTCAAATCGTTTGACATCAGAAGAGGTATGGATTCCNGATNTTAATTCTTTAGAAATCTCAGTAGATCTTCTATCAAGACTAAAGGCAAAAGCACTACAAAAATTAGGNTTAGGNGAGACACTTTATTTTGATGAAGAATTAAATTCTATACAAGAATTTACTCCAATAAGTAANCTNCCCGGTCAAAAAAAGTATAANCTTGCCATCCATGGAAATCCTTCTTTAGGTTCAATAAGAACATTGATGATTGGNCTTAAAAACCCTTCAATTCAATTAGGAGATGATCTTTGTGGAGAAGTTTGGTTTAATGAGTTGCGNATCTCTGGAATTGATAATCAGGGTGGTTGGGCAGCAATTGGAGCCTTAGANGCAAATCTTGCTGATTTTGCTACATTCTCAGCCAATGGACGATACTCATCTATAGGATTTGGCAGTATAGATCAAACTCCCAATCAAAGAACAAGAGAAGAATTACTTCAATATGATTTTATTTCAAACATTAATTTTGGGCAGCTCACACCCTCCAAATGGGGTCTTCAGATACCTTTAAGTTTTGCTAATGGGGAAACTTTTATTACCCCAAAATATGACCCTTTTTATCAAGATTTAAAACTTGATGATCGTTTGAATACTAGTGAGCGGTCATCTCAAAGAGACTCTATAAGAAACCAAGCAATCGATTATACAAGTCGGAAAAGCATTAGCCTTATTGGCATAAGGAAAAATAATTCAGGTAATGGAAATTCTCACTTTTACAGTCCAGAGAATTTTGATTTTTCTTATGCCTATAATGAACTTATACATCGAGATTATGAGATAGAAAAACAAGAAGAGATAAATCTATTACTTGGTGCTAACTATGGGTATTCTTTTAATTCAAAACCCATTGAACCGTTTAAAAAAATAAAATATTTCAATAGAAAAAAATATTGGATGTGGTTACAACAATTAAATTTTAATCTTCTACCTAGCTCTTTGCAGGGGTCTGCTAATATTAATCGAATCTTAAATAATCAAAAGTTTAGACAGGTATACCTTGAGGGGACAGATGCCTCACTNCAGAGAAGTTTGCCAAACCTTCAACAGCGAAACTTTTTATTTGATTATAACTATGCCTTAAGTCATAACTTTACTCGTTCTCTCCGTTTTAATTTTAATGCAGCTACAAGCAGTATTATTAGACATAATAATATTACAGATCAAAGTGAGGAAACTATNATAGAAACCAATCAGAGGATCTTGTGGGAAGGTTTATTTAATTCGGGTGAGCCAAATACTCATTTCCAAACATTAGCATTAAATTATAAGCTTCCTTTTAAATATATTCCCATTTTAAGTTTTATTGATGCAACATATAATTATACAGGAAATTTCAATTGGCAACGTGGCTCGGAAGCACTTGCTCAGGTTATAAGTGATAATGGTGTCTCTTTGGGGTTAGTAAATACAATTCAAAATAATAATACAAAAACATTGACAGGTGCTTTATCTTTCTCAAAATTATATACTGCTTTAGGATTGAGATCTGAAAAGGGTAGATTTCAGAAAAAACTTAATTCAACTATGGCTAATGACTCATTGACCAAAAAGAAAACTATTTTTAAAAAGAGTTTGATACAATTAGTAGATATTTTGTCTTTAGTAAAAAGAGTTCAAGCTACTTATAATGAAAATAATGGAAGCGTTCTTCCAGGTTATCTCCCATCTGTAGGATTTGCTGGGAGTATGCGTCCTACATTGGGATATACCTTAGGGAGTCAAGCCGATATTCGATTTGAAGCTGCAAGACAAGGATGGCTAACTGGCTTTCCAAATTTTAATCAAATGTACACCAAGTTGAGATCAAACAAGTTTAGAGCAACCGCTCAAGTAATACCGATTAAAGGATTGATTATTGATTTTAGTTCAGAAAGAGATTTTACCGAAAATAAACTAGAAAATTTTAGAGTAGAAAATCTAGAATATCTTCCTCAAAACTCAAGTATTTTAGGAAACTTTGGGATGTCTACTGTTTTAATCAAAACCGCTTTTAATTCCTCTCAAGAATCCGTTAGTAATAGTTTCGAAAAATTTAGAGAATATAGAAGTATAATAGCACTTCGCTTATCTGAAAATAGCAGTTTTTCAAATTTAGGGAATGATGAGAATGGTTATCCCTTAGGTTTTGGAAAAAATCAACAATCTGTTTTATTGCATTCTTTTGTTGCTGCCTACTCTGGAGTAGATCCAAACCAAATTGGTTTAAATCCAATCAAAAGAACACCTTTGCCTAATTGGATTTTAAAATTTACTGGGCTTAGAGAGATTAAATCACTTTC
The DNA here is from genome assembly GCA_002714815.1 of Flavobacteriaceae bacterium. Lineage (GTDB taxonomy): Bacteria > Bacteroidota > Bacteroidia > Flavobacteriales > Flavobacteriaceae > MS024-2A. The sequence goes on from PAYI01000043.1 coordinate 7,116, forward strand.
TAAAATTTTCAATAGACTTTCTTTAAATCATGCATATCGGGCTAGTTATACTTTGAATAATTTTCAAACCAATTTTGATTATGACCCTAGATTTCCTAATAAAACTGATAAGGCTGGAAATTTTATTCCTGAACGCTTNTATTCTAATATCAATCTCGTAGAGCAGTTTAACCCTTTGGTAAGATTAGANATGGAATTTTCAAATTCTTTAAAGATTTTGGCTGAACTTAGAAAAGAAAGAGCTATTTCATTGAGTTTAGACAATGATTTGATTACAGAGACTAGTGGCGATGAATATATATTAGGGTTAGGATATCGAGTACANGATGTGCGATTCAGAACTAGTATTGGTGGTAGGAGGGTTATTTTGAGGGGAGATTTAAATATAAAAGCTGATGTATCATATCGCGATAACATTACGGTTCTGAGAAACCTTGAATATGATAATAATCAAGTTACTGCTGGACAACGTCTTATGGCAATTAAGGTAACAGCAGACTATTCTCTAACAAAAAACCTAACTGCATTGTTCTTTTACGATCATAACTTTTCGGAGTTTGCAATATCAACTGCCTTTCCTCAAACGAGTATTAGATCTGGTTTTACAATTCGTTATAATTTTGGAAATTAAAAATCTTTTTTGCTAAAGGTTTTATTTTAAATTTGCTTTAAATATTAAAAATGAATATTCCAGCATATTTGAAATATACTAAAGATCACGAGTGGGTTAAGTTGGATGGTGATGAAGCTACTATCGGAATTACTGATTTTGCACAAGGGGAGCTAGGAGACATAGTATATGTTGAAATTGAAACTTTAAACGACACATTAGAAGCTGAATCAGTATTTGGCTCTGTAGAGGCAGTAAAGACAGTGTCTGACTTGTTTATGCCTATATCTGGTGAAATTATTGAAATTAATGAAGCATTAGAAGACGCACCTGAAAAAGTAAATGATGACCCTTATGGAGATGGATGGATGGTCAAAGTAAAATGTAATGATCTTAAACAATTTGAAGAACTGTTAGATGCAGAATCATATAATTCGTTTATTTCAGAGGGATAAACTTTTTAAATCTATTGCTTTAATTATTACTTCAGTAGTTNTTTATTTGTCACTTAAGCCNCCAAANCCAGATAANAAGANATGGNATTTTTTCTTTATAAGGGGNGATTTATTTTTACATTTTNTATGNTATTTNATTTTGAGTATTGTTTATTATATTGCTTTTTACACTCAAGAAAAAACAACAAAAAAGTCTTTTCTTCTTTCTTTTTTCATAGGATTTTTGTTAGAGATTTTACAAATAATCCCATTTTTTCGCAGGACATTTGATGTCCAGGATTTAATTGCTAATTGTTTAGGAGCAGGTATCGGTGTGATTTCGATTCGACTTTTATTTCCTGATTCTATAAAAGAATAAGTTATTTTAATTATTTTTTTTTTAGATTAGCTATATAAATATTGTAAAGAATGCAGCCGAAGAAAAGCGAAAAAGTAGATTTAACAAAAAACAGTAGTCTTTATTTTGTTATTGGCTTAGCCTTTGTTTTATTCATTTCATGGCAAGCTATTGAGTGGAAAACTTACAAAAAAATGTATGATTACGAAGCACTCAACGTCGAAGATGACGATGATGAAGAAATACCAATTACAGAACAAATCAAAACNCCACCACCACCACCACCACCACCACCACCTGCACCTGAGATTATAGAAATCGTTGAAGATGAAGAAGAAGTAGAGGAAACTGTTATCGAATCAACAGAAACTGACGAAGAAGAAATAGTTGAAATTGTAGAAGTTGAAGAGGAAGATTTTGATGTTGATGTNCCATTNGCGGTNATCGAGGACGTTCCTATTTTTCCCGGTTGTGAGCGTGTAAAAAAATCAGAACGGCGAAATTGTTTTCAAGAAAAAATGAATAAACATATACGTAAGAACTTCCGATATCCCGAAATTGCTCAAGAGATGGGTATTCAAGGCCGTGTATATGTAAATTTTATTATTTCAAAAAATGGAAGTATAACTAATATTCGTATGCGAGGACCCGACAAAAATTTAGAAAAAGAGGCAGAACGCATTATTTCAAAATTACCGTCAATGACACCTGGTAAACAAAGAGGTCGCCCTGTCAGAGTTCCTTTTAGTATTCCTATCACTTTTAGATTGCAATAAAGTTTAATTTTTAAAAAGTTAAAATTGTGATAGTATTTGAAGGCCTCTAATTTTTATTTAATGAGAGCTTTAAAATTTTTATAAGAAACAATTAAAATGACTTTAGGGTTCCTTTTATTATCTTAAAAATAAATACGTTGCACATTAGTTTTTCTCTACTATCTTTGTTTTTTGAATGATGAGGAGTGATGTTGCCTAATAAAACCATTGAAATTTCGTCTACACAACAGGCTTTAACTGATTTTTCTCAGCTGACTAAGTTCAGACTTTCACTTTCTGTNGTAATTTCATCAATTGCAGGTTATTTTCTAGCTATTGACAGTGTAGATTATTCTACCTTATTATTACTTGTTTTAGGTGGGTATTCGATGGTTGGAGCTTCAAATGTATTCAATCAAATATTTGAAAAGGACCTAGACAAAAAGATGCATCGAACTCAAAGCCGTCCTCTTCCTGATGGTAGGCTTAATTCAAAAACTGCAATGTTTATAGGAGTCGTTTTGACTCTAATTGGTGTTATATTACTTTATGCCATTAATATTAAAACTGCTTTTTTTGCGAGTATTTCTACTTTTTTGTATGCCTGCTTATATACTCCTTTAAAACAAAGAACTCCATTATGTGTTTTTATTGGTGCTTTCCCAGGCGCTATACCATTCATGTTAGGTTGGGTTGCGGCAAGCAATGAGTTTGGAATTGAGCCTGGAATACTTTTTATGTTTCAATTTTTCTGGCAATTCCCTCACTTTTGGGCAATTGGTTGGTTGATGCACAGACAATATGAAACTGCTGGATTCAAAATGCTTCCCTCTGGAGATAGAGATCAAACTACAGCTTTTCAAGTTGTATTCTATTCTCTTTGGACAGTTTTTATTTCACTTATTCCAGCTTTTAAATACACAGGAGATCTTTACCTAACTCAAACAGCTGCTCTACTTGTATTGCTTTTGGGTATAATGTTTTTATACTTTGCAGTGAAATTAATGGTTTCTAAAACAGATCAAGCGGCACGTTTATTAATTAGAGCAAGTATAGTATATATCTCTGGAATACAACTTACTTATGTAATTGATAAATTTTTATTTCAATGAATACGAGCGACTCAATAATAACAAAGTCAAATCGAGCAAAAAAAATGATGCTCTGGTTCGGCATGATAAGTATGAGCATGACATTTGCCGGACTAACAAGTGCATATGTTGTAAGTAGTACTCGTGCAGACTGGATTCAACAAATTGAACTCCCATTTGCATTTACCTTAAGTACATTGCTAATATTATGTAGCAGTGGGAGTTTTTATGGTGCTTTTAAAATGCTTAACTCAAATAAAATCAAAGCAACCCAGGCTTTATTAATAGTTACTTTAACATTGGCATTAGGTTTTGTATATTTTCAATTCCAAGGCTTTAATGGAATTATTGAAAAAGGTTACTACTTTACAGGTCCTGAAAGTTCTATCACGACATCTTATCTTTATGTTCTGGTTTTATTACACTTAGCTCACCTAATAGCAGGAATTATTGTCTTAATTTATGTTATGTTTAAAACCTTAAAAGGTTTTTATTTTAATGGAAATATTTTGGGGTTTGAACTAGCTTTAACTTTTTGGCATTTTCTAGATATCGTATGGGTATATTTATATTTATTCGTTTCATTCTACAGTTAAATTTTAATAAATTTGCCACTGAATTCAACATAAAAGTATGGAAGTAACTTCTAATTCATCTTTTGAAGAAAGCCAAGTGTGGGATGGAGGCAATAAACCTCTTAATGCAAGCTATGGTAAAATGATGATGTGGTTTTTTATCGTTTCTGATGCATTAACCTTCACAGGATTTCTAGTATCTTATGGTTTTTCGAGGTTTAAAAATATTAATTCTTGGCCTATAGCAGACGAAGTTTTCACTCACTTTCCTTTTTTACATGGAATTGATGCTCCAATGTACTATGTCGCCTTAATGACTTTTATCTTAATTTTTTCATCTGTTACCATGGTACTTGCAGTAGATGCAGGTCATCATATGAATAAAGCCAAAGTTACTTTTTATATGTTACTAACTATAATTGGAGGAGCAATTTTTGTAGGTTCTCAAGCTTGGGAATGGACAAATTTTATCAAAGGAGAATACGGTGCCTTAGAAACTCGAGGTGGGCAAATATTACAATTCTCAAATAGTGAAACAGGAAAGAGAGCTTCTATTCANGAGTTTGCNATTAAAATAGAATCNGAACGNACTTCACATCAATNGAANAATGGTATTTGGTTTAAAAACGAAAAATCACTTCCAAACGTTTCAGTTGANGAAGTAAAAAAAGGNTTTTTAGCAGATTCTAATCTTGTTATAAGAACTGAGCAAATTACAGAAANCGGNNAAAAAACTGTTTTGTCTCGNGAGGATTCTATTTCTAAAATNNATGAAGCTGTAGAAGTNGTGGANGGNGCAAATTTAATTCATAATGAATATGGAAACCGTCTTTTTGCAGATTTCTTTTTTTTTATCACAGGTTTTCATGGATTTCACGTTTTCTCTGGTGTTGTAATAAATATTATTATCTTTTTTAATATTATTTTAGGCACTTATGAAAAAAGAGGACATTATGAAATGGTCGAGAAAGTAGGTTTATATTGGCACTTTGTGGATTTAGTCTGGGTATTTGTATTCACATTTTTCTATCTAGTTTAAAAGGATAAANAATAATTAATATATATGGCATCAGAAGCACATAAACTAGCNATNTTTAGAGGNATTTTAAAATTTAAATCAAATCAACAAAAGATATGGGGNGTACTNATTTTTTTNTCTATTGTAACAACTATTGAAGTAGCGCTAGGGATTACAAAGCCAGAAGTTTTAATGGTAAGTTTTTTAAGAATGAAACTATTAAANTGGATNTTTATTATTCTTACTATTGTCAAGGCTTATTATATAGCTTGGGANTTTATGCATATACGAGATGAANGAAGTGGATTAAAAAATTCTATTGTTTTACCACTTGTNATCTTAATNCCTTATTTGGCATTTATATTGCTTCTTGAAGCAGATTATATNTTTGATGTTATGGACTCTGGATTTGTTTCTTGGAATTTTTAATCAATAATTAAACTCATTAAGCGGTTTTTTAAACCGCTTTTTTTTATATGNATGAAAATAGNAATTNATNAAATCATNATTTAAATAGTTCTGATGAAAAATAAAGANATATACAAAAAATTAGTTTTAGGAATATTATTTGTATTTCCCCTTTTNGTTTATCTTTTTTTTGCNTCNGGTAAAAANAACTTTGCTAAANTNCCAGTACTNACTNNAGANGTAAATGAATTACCTAAAAATATTTTTGGNAAGTCTTCAAAANTAAAAAATAAGATAACTGTTNTGGGTTATTGGGGAGGTGGCCTAGAAAATAAAAAAGCTGAAGCTCTTAATCTNAATGAAAAAATTTANAAACGTTTTTATCAATTTGATGATTTTCAATTNGTNTTTNTGGTTGATTCCAGTNGNGTTAAACAAGTTGAGGATTTAAAAAATGAAATNAGAGANGGAGTGNGAACCGACCTNTCAAGATGGAATTTTNTTTTCACAAGTTTTGAAAATATTAAAGCCCATTTNAGCTCACTTAAAACTCCCTTTTCCCTAAATGAATCTGCTAGTTCCCCATATGTNTTTATAATTGATAAGGATCTNAATTTAAGGGGGAGAAATNACGATGAAGANATGGGTTTTTTATATGCATTTGACGCTAGNTCTGTTGCTCAGATTAATAAGAAAATGATTGATGANGTAAAAGTCATACTTGCCGAATACCGTTTGGCTNTAAAAATATATAATTCTAAAAGGAATAAATAAATGTCAAAGACAAAATATATNGGNCTTTTNTTAATTATACTCATTTTTGGTATTTTATTTGTNCCAAAAATTTCAAGTAGAATAATTGAACGAAAAATTATNGACACTAGNAGGTCTCAATCTCCNATACCTCTTCANTATATATTTTTGAATGGAGAAGCAAAAAAAGTACCAGATTTTATTTTTCTTAATCAAGACAGTTTATTAATATCAAATGAAGACTTTTTCAAAAAGGTTTATGTTGCNGAATTTTTNTTTACTTCCTGTCCGAGNATNTGTCCANTAATGAATANAAATATGAAACTTATTGAGCAACGCTTNGGNGCTCGCNAAGATTTTGGTATTGCTTCATTCAGNATTGACCCTNCTCATGACACTCCTTCTGTATTGAAAGCTTATGCAGAATCTTATGATGTNTTCTCTCAGAANTGGCATTTTTTAACTGGTGAAAAGGAAGAAATTTATTCACTTTCAAATAAAGGTTTTAATATATTTNCAGCNGTAAATCCAAGAGTTGCAGGAGGCTTTGAACATCAGGGTTATTTTGCTTTAATTGATAAAGANGGTTTTATTCGTTCTCGTTCAGATCAGTTTGGAAACCCAATAGTNTATTATATGGGAATCGACCAANACGATGTTGAAGTTCAAGAAGTTNATCTACTTATTGAGGACATCGAAAAACTATTAAAAGAGTAGAAAATGAATAATAAAGGAGAACAATTGNNAAAAAAATATACNCCCTGGGTTTGGNTACTATCTATAGCNATTCCTATTGTTGTTGTGATACTTTTTTTAATTAAAGTTCCCGATGTAGAGCCTCTTAAATTNTTACCACCTACTTATGCAACAATTAATGCAATTACTTCCATAGTTTTGGCTTTTGCATATTTTGCTATTAAAAGAAAAAATATTATTCTCCATGAACGACTCATGAAAACAGCAATTGCCTTGTCTGTAATTTTTCTAGGAATGTATGTTGCTTATCATATGACATCCGACCCTACACCATATGGAGGGCAAGGAATTTTAAGAATGGTTTATTATTTTATTTTAATAACTCATATACTTCTTTCAATTGGAATAATTCCATTGGTGTTGGTTACATATGTTCGTGCTATATCAAAGTTTTTCGTTGAACATAAAAAGATCGCACGATATACCTTTCCTATTTGGATGTATATAGCTGTAACCGGGGTGATTGTTTATTTAATGATATCTCCATACTATGATTAATAAAAAACTGATACTTTTTATTTTTATTGTCTTTATACTTGGTTTCAATGAAATAAATGGACAATGTTCGATGTGTCGCGCAGTAATTGAATCAGAAGAGGGACAAAAAACAGCTAAAGGAATCAATAATGGGATTTTATACCTAATGGCTATTCCATATCTTTTGGTTGGTATTGTTGGATGGAAAGTCTTCCAAATACTAAAAAAGTAGTCTTTAGATAATTTAAAATTA
>PAYI01000044.1 GCA_002714815.1 Flavobacteriaceae bacterium
TTTTTTAAACGGTTCAATGGGTTTTGAATTAAAAGAATATCCGTAGTTAGCACCAAGTAATAGATTTATCTCTTCTTGTTTTTCTATCTCATAATCTCGATGTATAAGTTCATTATAGGCATAAGAAAAATCGAAATTCTCTGGACTGTAAAAGTGAGAATTTCCATTACCTGAATTATTTTTCCTTATCCCAATAAGGCTAATGCTTTTCCGACTAGTATAATCGATTGCTTGGTTTCTTATAGAGTCTCTTTGAGATGACCGCTCACTAGTATTCAAACGATCATCAAGTTTTAAATCTTGATAAAAAGGGTCATATTTTGGGGTAATAAAAGTTTCCCCATTAGCAAAACTTAACGGTATCTGAAGACCCCATTTCGAAGGTGTGAGCTGACCAAAATTAATGTTTGAAATAAAATCATATTGAAGTAATTCTTCTCTTGTTCTTTGATTGGGAGTTTGATCTATACTGCCAAATCCTATAGATGAGTATCGTCCATTGGCTGAGAATGTAGCAAAATCAGCAAGATTTGCATCTAAGGCTCCAATTGCTGCCCAACCACCCTGATTATCAATTCCAGAGATGCGCAACTCATTAAACCAAACTTCTCCACAAAGATCATCTCCTAATTGAATTGACGGGTTTTTAAGACCAATCATCAATGTTCTTATTGAACCTAAAGAAGGATTTCCATGGATGGCAAGTTTGTACTTTTTTTGACCGGGTAGATTACTTATTGGAGTAAATTCTTGTATAGAGTTCAATTCTTCATCAAAATAAAGTGTCTCCCCTAAGCCTAATTTTTGTAGTGCTTTTGCCTTTAGTCTTGATAGAAGATCTATTGAGATTTCTAAAGAATTAACATCGGGAATCCATACCTCTTCTGATGTCAAACGATTTGACATGTTTTCACTGTATTCTGTAGGCTTTAAAGGAATTTCAATTTGATAATAATTNTCCTGATAATCTGTTCCTAAACGAATAAAAGCGACTAACCGTCGGTCATATTCTTCCTCAGATCCTGAACCTGGAAGAGNTTCATTTCCAGGTAANGACTCCGCATGTAAAAACATACGAAGTTTGCTATATTGNCGCATATCAAGATCCACCGATTTAAAAATGGCTCTAGAATCCATAGGCTTTAGATTACATATGCGAAACGCTAAAGATTGTTCATTTTGCCGGATAATAGTGTTATTATTNTTNATTTGTTCTCTTTGAATCTCTGGTGGNAAAACATAATTAATTGGAATACGATTTTCATTTTCTAAAATATTTACTGTACTTATATCTATNGTGGTATTTTCATTTAANGAAAGNTCATCATTTAAAGCTTTATTATATCNTCTCCAATCTCCTCTNACCAAATCTAAAGTTCCAAAACGAAAAACTATTTCTTCATCAAAACCGCTCAAAAGCATGCGCATAAAACGAATAGAACGCAAATCATTAATTTCATTAACGGCATCAAAATAAGGATTAAAAGAAGTATTTTCATAATACGCTTTTTGAATAGGTACTTTAAACTGAATCCATCGAGTAGTATACTGATCTCCATTAGGAGCTCTTACCTCTATATTTTCTCTAACATCAGTAATAAAAGGGTGGTTCCCAACTTGCATGCTCTTAAAGATTGGAACATGATATTCAAAATAACTGTCAATTGTATTCATGCTTTGGTCTCTATTAATATCCTCAGTATCAGGTTCAGTTGTATTTCCCCGGTCAGTATCGCTAAAATCAATAGGAGTATTATTTTCAAATCCATTATAATTTTTATAGCGCTCCAATATCCCTCCATCTACTTGAAGGTAATATTGATAGTTGTCACCTGCTGGATCATTAGGTTGACCATTACTAAAAATAGCTGCTTCTTCTTCATCGTTAAGACCATCTAATCCAATATCTTGTAATGGCCGATCATTTGCATTAGAATTAAAAGCATAAACTAAAGACTGAGTTGCAGGCACCTTACCCCAAGGTGTTTCGTAGANAGGTGANGGTTCACTTATACTGGGTAGCCCATTTTCAAATTGTTTTCTCCCATCACGAAGTATATCCTCTGAGATATTTCCTAGATGAAAGATCAACTCTCCTAATTCATCTGACTCTGAAATATTATTTGAAAAGGTGTCCAATAACCAAAACTCAATAAACTCTACATTTGACTGCTCAAAGTTAGTTGCATTTAATGCACGAGTAATTCCTGCCCAATTTTTTTTTGGATCTGATAAAAATTGAGTTTGAGGGGAGTTATTATAAGGTCCCCTTTCTCTTGGATAATAAGCTAGATCTAGGGTGGGTAGCCTACTTATCATTCCTTGTACTAANTCTTGTTCAGGAAAAAGCTCATTAATTAAGATACTTCTNGTCTCATTGCTTGAAATATCATCATTATTGATTCCTGTAGTTTGTCTTGAATAAAATACTTGATCGATAGAATACCAAGCAAGTTTTGAGCGTCCATAACCACTTTGAAGACCAACAGCTGATGCACCTGGAACTCCCTTGATTGGAACACTAGAAAGGTTCCACGCATTAAACCCCTTTACATCTATATTGGTTTGGGCTCCTTCAAAATCATCAATATAAACATTGGTTTCTCCATTGATTTGTGTGTTTCTTGGGTCTTTAGCTGCTATATTAGCAACCTCNCCCCGAAAAGAAATTTGAGAAGAAATATTCGTTTTGATTGTAGGCCATTTATTAATCAACCTAGTTAAAAATGGTAATTCAGTTGAAAAATTAGTATTAATACCTGTCATGGTGTTGTTTACAGGTTCAGTTCCATAATTAGCCTTTTGAGTAAGTGGATTCTCGCTTAAATTAATTAGTGTACCCCCTANATAAAACTTATCATTAACCCTATGGTTCATATTGAGTCCTGAAAAGCGTTTATTTTGTTGGTTAAAAAAAGANTTGTTTTCAACAGAAATATCTATTGGTATATTAGATGCTTTAAGACCTTCATCCAGTATTTTTACTCTTCCAATTTCATAATTTACAGTGTAATCTAGACCTTCTTGTAGCACTCTGCCTCCTGCAGTTACTCTAACAGATCCTCTTGGTATATTAAATGCGCCAATATTTATTCCATCGCCACCTTCAGATTTATATCTCCCTTTGAGCTGGAATTTGTTTTTTTCTGAAAACTCTAATGCTGCAGCTTTAGTAAGAGCATACATTTCTTTAAACACATATTTCTTTTGATTTTTATTAAAGCTATTGTCAATATTGTAATCTTCTTTAAGAGATTCTGGATTGTCCAAAANATCAAATAAAAATTTTCCAAANGGTTCTACCTTAGGGAAAATGATTCTACCATAACGAGGATCAATNGTTATTCCTGGNAGATAGTCNAAGAAACCATCACCACTTGGCACCAAATCTTTATANGCGTTTAATCGGTCCAATTCTAGNGTATTTAACANAACCTNATCATCTAATTCATCNGGCCATATAGAACGGTCAACAGGTGTTAAATAATTAATTGGCGAAGGATCGGTATATAAAACTATTAACCGAAAATCTTCTTCAGATAATTGAAAAGCCCCTGTATTATAGATGTTTTTCATCATCAGATCCCAAACTGGTTGACGAACATCAGTCAGATTGCTTTTAAGCATTTTTACTATAAGGTTATTTGTCTGAATCTGTTCTTTTTGTCCTTGCCCCTGACCAGAAATTTGATTTTGCAGGATAATTGAAGTTCCTTGTATATCTCCATTTGCAAATTCACCTACCTGATAAACTTTACCCAGATATGTAAATTGNAAAGCTACCCCAAGGACTTCATCATTACTTAATCTTTGATTTAAAGAGATATATCCCAGCTGAGGATGAAATGTATATTCCTGTGGTTTTAGTTTACGAGCACTTTCTAAAACNGCATAATCAAATCCTTCTTTNGCTTTTATAATTTCAAAAGCATTGTTTACTGTAGCAATATCCCTAATATTTTCATTTAAAATCCCTCCAAAACCAATTTCATCAGGATCAAGTTTATTAGCACTGTTGCTAGGTGGATTTGTTTGATCTAATACATTAAAAAAATCAGAAAAAGTATCATCTAATCTTGTACTTTTAGGATTTGATTCTCCTAAATCTTGAAGTGCAACTATATTTCTAACATTTTGAGTCTGATAACCTCTATTGGTTACCCAAACTTCAATTCTAGTAATTTGAATTGGAGAATTTATATAAGGATAATTAGCCAAAAAACTATCATAATTGTCTCTGAAATACTGACTNATAAAAAAGTGTCTGTCTTCTTCATAATCTAAAGCAAAAAGACTNAAATCCTGTAGCTTCCCGCCTCCTTGTGAGATGATATTTTGCGATTGGGATCTCTGTTCTGAAAAGACCCCAGAGATAGAAGTGTTACCAAACTTTAAATCTGTGCGAACACCAAATAAACTTTGTGCACCTTGTATCAAATTACTATTTATGGGCATACTAATATTACCAATATCAATATTTTGAAGAATGGCATCTTCTGTTATTTTTCCTTTTAGATAGTCTGCAACTCGATTTCCTGCCTGGATAGAACTATTGGGTAGCTGGTTAATATTCTCTTTTAGACTTTCTATTTTTTCCTGTGCTTTAACTAAAGTATTTTTAGCCTCATTTATTTGGTTTTTTATATCATCAACAGTTTGTTTTACTTCATTAACTTTATTTTGAATTTGGGTTACTCCTTCTTGTAGCCTATTGATATTTGAACCTAATTTTCCAGGAATAACATTGGAAACTTCTGATAATTTGGGAGGATTAAATTGAATTTTTACCAAATTCTGGAAATCGAAAGTAGATTCAGTATCGTAATTTGCAGTGATTTGCAAACGTTCTCCGATTTCTCCCAAAAGACTCAAACTAATTCTTTGGTCAAAATCAAAACCAGGAGACCTTCGATTAATTACAGAGGCAATTGGATTGTCGCTTCGCTGGTAGCGGTATCCCAAATCTATCCCTATTGAACCTTGAGGTGTAATATCGATAGAATTACTACCAAAAATAGATTCAAAAAACTTGTTGTTAACATATAGCTCTGGAAGTAGATTTTTTTGAGCGTCTTCCAAATTGGAACCATATCCACTCAAAGCTTGCACTTTTTGTTGAAAATAATCTTGCATTTGTTCTTTTAAAACTAAATCCTCATATTCCTTAACAGTTAAGACTATTGGAATGCTAATTGGATACCCACCTATTTCCTCNGTGAAAATGTAACGATTACTTTCAGNGTCGTANGTATATAAACGTTGAATACTGCTTGAAGAAGGGGGCTTAATGGCTCCAATCTCAGCAGGTTTTTGAGCATATATAATCCCATTATAAAACATCATCCAAACAAAAATAAGGATGAAGCTTTTAGGTGAATTTAAAACTACATTTCGAGGTGTCTCAATCAAACATTTACAATTTATTCAGAGCCTCCTTGATAAGTTCTTCTACGGAACTGTCTGGAGTACTTTGAATAATTGTATCTAAAATGCGTTCAGACTGCTTCCTTGAATAACCAAGAACCTCTAATGCTGATAACGCTTCATCTTTGATTGTATTGTTTCCAAAAATCTGAATTTCTTCACCATCAAAGAGATTCATCATTTTGTCTTTTAGCTCTATTAAAACTCTTTGTGCGGTCTTTAATCCTATACCCTTAACAGATTTAATAGTATTAAGGTCTTCAGAAACAATGGCACGCTGTATTTGCTGGGGNTCAAGAGAGGATAACATNGTTCTGGCAGTACTTGCTCCTATNCCTGAAACTGAAATCAGAAGTAAAAAAACNGAGCGNTCAATTGGCAAAAAAAATCCAAAAAGTGTGTGGGAATCTTCACGAACCTGCAAATGAGTGTATAATTTGATATTTTCTTCATCTTTTATTTGAGAATAAGTATGTAAAGAAATGTGTACTGCATATCCTATACCATTACAATCTATTACTAATTGTGTGGGGGTTTTTTCAACTAAACGTCCTNTAATTTGTGTTATCATGTGTCTACTTATTTTTTGTTTGTGCATCTACAACAGCTATAGCAGACATATTAACAATTTCAGAAACAGAGGCCCCCAACTGTAATATATGAATGGGTTCACTTAGACCCATCAAAATAGGNCCTATCGAAAGCGCCTCATTCAATTCTTTCATTAACTTATAAGTGATGTTAGCCGCATCCAAATTAGGAAAAACTAAAATATTNACTTTCTTATTTCTTAAACTAGAAAAGGGAAAACTATCTTGTAANAGATTTTTGTTAAGAGCAAAATCAGACTGTATAGGTCCATCAACGATTAGATCCGGNTTGCTTCTGTGAAGNANAGAGACTGCNTTAGANACTTTTTTAGCTTCAGGAAATCGGGAAGAACCAAAATTTGAAAAGGATAACATCCCAATTACTGGCTCTAAACCAAAAATTGTTGCCATCTGACCTGTCATATGTGCTATTTTTGCCAATTCTTTTGAGGAAGGATTTACATTAATAGTGGTATCTGACAAAAACAAGGGCCCTGATTTAGTCAACATTAAATTTGTAGCAGCTACACGTCCTACTCCCTTACTTTTTGGAATAGTTTCTAATATTGGTTTAACAACCGCTCTATAATTTCTAGAATAGCCTGAAATCATTGCATCGGCATCTCCATTTTTTATCATCATCGACGCAAAATAGTTTCGCTCGCGCATTAGACGTTCTGCATCGTATAAAGTATATCCTTTCCTTTTTTGAGAATCCCAAAAAAGTTTTGCATAGATTTTACGAGTTTCTTCTTTTTCCTGTTCTTTAGGATCAATTATTTCAATCTTATCCTGAAATTGTATTAGCTTACATAGCTCTTGAATTTTTTCTTTGCTACCTAATAATATTGGGTGAGCAATTCCTTCTTCATAAACAATTTGAGCTGCTTTCAGTACGTCCATATGATCTGCCTCNGCAAAAACTAGTCTTTTTGGTGATGCCTTAGCTCTATCGTGAAGTAGACGTACCATTTTTTGAGAATTTCCTAGTCGCCTTTCTAAAGTTATTCTGTATTTATCCCAATCTTCAATAGGTTCTCTAGCCACTCCAGAATCCATCGCAGCTTTTGCAACAGCTGGAGGTATAGTAGTTATTAACCTAGGATCAAAAGGCTTGGGAATAATATAGTCTCTGCCAAAACTTATTCTTGTTTTATCGTATGCAACATTAACTTGTTCAGGCACAGGTTGTTTTGCTAAATCAGCNAGTGCTTTTACTGCAGCCATCTTCATAGATTCATTAATAGCTGTAGATTTAACGTCTAAGGCTCCTCTAAATATAAAGGGAAAGCCTAAAACGTTATTTACTTGATTGGGATGATCAGAACGGCCAGTTGCCATAATGATATCTTNTCGCGCATTGCAAGCCTCATTATAGCCTATCTCTGGATCCGGGTTTGCCATTGCAAAAACAATTGGGTTTGAAGACATCTTTTTAAGCATCTTAGGAGTCAGAATATTAGGTTGTGATAAACCAATAAACACGTCAGCATTATAAATTGCTTCATCTAAGGTTTTTAAAGAAAGTGTTGTGGCAAATTGAGCTTTTTCAGAAGTTAGGTTATTACGATTTTTTTGAATCACTCCCTTGCTATCTAACATGACAATATTCTCAGTTTTTGCTCCAAATGATAGATATAACTTAGTGCATGAAATGGCTGCAGCTCCTGCTCCAGAAACGACAATTTTGACATTTTCTATCTTCTTATTTGCAAGTTCTAAGGCATTAATTAGAGCAGCAGCTGAAATAATAGCTGTACCATGTTGATCGTCATGCATTACAGGTATATCAAGTTCCATCTTCAGTCTACGCTCAATCTCAAAAGCCTCAGGAGATTTAATATCCTCAAGATTAATACCTCCAAATGTTGGTGCTATAGTTTTAACTGCTTCAATAAATTTTTCAGGATCTTTAGCATCTAGTTCAATATCAAAAACATCAATGCCAGCAAATATTTTAAATAGTAAGGCTTTTCCTTCCATTACTGGTTTTGAAGCATCAGGCCCAATATCTCCAAGTCCTAGGACAGCCGTCCCGTTAGATATTACAGCAACAAGATTCCCTTTATTAGTATATTTATAAACATCAGATTTTTTTTTCTCAATTTCGATACACGGAATCGCAACGCCTGGAGAATAGGCCAATGCTAAATCCCGCTGTGTATTGTAACTTTTCGTAGGTACAACTTTTGTTTTACCTGGCATAGGTTTGGCATGATAAACTAATGCAGCTCTTCTTTGTTGTTCATTTGCCATAAGATTAATTTTAAAGGTAAAATGAAATTACTTAATTAAATTGAATTAATCTCTTTTTGGTAGTTTAACAAATAAAGAAAAAATTCCTCCTAGAATAATAAAAATTCCAGCCAGTCGGATAATATTTATGGGGTTTTTTCCTAAAAAATCATAAATAAAGTATTGTACTGAGAAAATTTGTATAATCATAGGTATAACTATGAACATATTAAAAATTCCCATATAAATTCCTGTTTTACCATAAGGAATAGATGCAGCTAACATCTGATATGGCATAGCCATCATTGAGGCCCAAGTAATACCAAGACCAAAAGAAAATAAATAAATTTGAGATACAATAATCCCTTCTCCAAATGGAAGTACAAATAAGATATCTGTATCGTTAAGATATGGCATAGATAATAAACCTATACCTCCTATTACTAGACTGATGAAATGTAATTTTTTAGCGCCTAATTTTTTAGCTATAGGTATCATCAAAAAAGCAATAGAAAAACAGATAATATTATAAGTGCCATTTAAATTTCCTGTCAAAAGTTGAGCTTGATTAAAGTATGAAGTTGATTGATCTAAAGTTCCATAGAGAGATAGAGAGAGTGCAGATGTTAAATATTGCCAATAACAAAACATAGCATACCAAGGGAAAAACATAACTGGTATAAGTTGTTTCATTGGCAAGGGCATTTCTTTAAATGCAATAATAATCTCTCTAAATGTTTTAACAACCAAGTTTTCTTTAGATTTAGCAAACTTTATAGCCTTAATTTCCTCTAATGTTGGAGGATATTCAGAGGTTGTAAATACAGTAATTAAAATCGTTAGCGTAGAAGCAACAGCTCCAATTAAAAAAGCCCAATAAGTAGAAACTGGGATTCCATTATCCATTTTGTCAGTTAAAGCTAAAATTCCAAAAGAAACTAAAATAGCCGGAGTGAAATTTGCTAGTGTAGTTCCTAGACCTGTAAAGAAGCTTTGTACTAAAAAACCAAATGAAAATTGTTTTTCAGGTAGTTTATCTGAAATAAAAGCACGATAGGGCTCTAATGCAATATTATTTGCAGCGTCCAATATCCATAATAGGCTTGCTGCCATCCAAATAGAACTAGAATAAGGCATTGCAATCAATGCTATACTAGCTATGACAGCACCAATAAGAAAAAAAGGCTTTCTTCTTCCAAACTTTGAAGACCAAGTCCCATCACTTATAGCTCCTACTATTGGTTGAACTACTAGTCCTGTAACTGGTCCTGCTAACCAAAGTAAAGGTAATTCAGATTCTTCGGCACCCAAGTACTTATAAATAGCACTCATATTGCTCTGTTGCAATCCAAAACTAAATTGTACCCCAAAAAAGCCAAAATTCATTGTAAGGATTTGCCAAAAGTTAAGGTGCTTTTTTTGCATTAATTAGATGTAATAACTGATGCTATTGAATTTTTTTTGGTTTTAATTTTTCTTACAACATAGTCACCTACTTTCTCCCCCTGTAATACTCCTTCTGTAATGGCCATCATATAATGAATACCACCATATAATCTTGATATAGCTGCCTCCTCTGAAGCATGGATAAATGAATTATATCTTCGCTGAGGAAGACCATAAGCTAATTCTGTGGTATCTATAAATTTAAAATTATCACCATATAATTTAGTTAAAGTCACTGCTGCAGCTCTTGAAATTACCGAATGACCACTAGTATATTCTGGAAAAGGAGGTGTTTGTAATAAAGGTAACCACTCTTCATCGTAGAATTGATTAATTAAAGTTTCAGGGCGCACAACAAGAGTTTTCCATTTTTCATCCCAACAACTTATAAAAGCATCATAAAGAGCTATTGATACATTCGTAAAGGCATTGATTGTATCTCCAAAGGAGCTTTTAGCTTTACGAGAAGCAACCGCAGTAATTCCAATCCAGTGACCTCCTGGAGTAATTTTTTTTGTAGCAAACATAGCATGGCCTTTGTGATGAGTGACATATGGATTACAATCCCAAAATTTTGCAATTTCAATTTGCTCATCTGTAAGATTATTTGTGATCTCAAAAACTTCCATTAATTGTCTTTGAAAAGGACTCCCTTTTTTCAGATTAAAAGGTAAGGGTTCCTTTGGGGGAAACTGATCAGAAGAATCCAATACCATGGTGCGAATTTGTTTCCAATGAGGTTCAATACCATCCATATAATCTGGAGGTGTAGGCTTCCAAAATCGATCATTTTCTTTTATTGTGTATTTCGGATAGGTACGGGTCTGACTATACATATCTTCTGATGCCCATTCTAAAATTGCTTCTGCAACTTCTTCTCCATAGGCTTTAGAAGCTGATATAATTCTTTTTGGAACTTTAATTTCTTCTAATGTTTTTTGAAACTCATTTTGAAAAGCTTCCATTTTTTTTTCTGAAAAAATCAGTGCTTTACCAACTATATTGAAAGAAAATAAAGCTGCTAAATTTGAATTTATATCTTGATTTTCTGATTTTGGTATTTCATTTAATTCATTTACCTGTCCTACTAAAGAATTATATTTATCAGGTTCATGGTTTGCTATAATCTGATATGCTGCAATAGTTGGATACAGATAGACTCTTGAAGCTACAGGGGGGGAAAAGATGTCATAAACAATAATGTCAGTAAGGTTTTGCATAGCGGCCTGAAATAATTCAGGATCATTGAGTTTTTCTTTGTAAAGAGTATTTCTAGTCTCAGAACAAGATATTTGCAAGGCAATAAGGGTAAATAAAATAAATTTCAAAGGTTTCATAACATCAATCTTACTGGTTTATTACTCTTCTTGTAGAATTAATATTTATTAATAATAAATACAGTATTTCACACATTATATTTACATGATTAAAAATAGTACTTTTCAATTAATTAAGTTGTTTTAAGGGCAGGGTTTTAAAATTTATAACACCCTTTTAAGGTTGTTCAAAAGCCAAAAGTTTATTTTGATTTTGAGCCACTAAAATCAAGGTTTTTCCATTTTCAAGTTTAATACTATTGATTTCTCTTGCATCTCCATATACATTAAAGCCTGAATCTTGAGCACTCATTACATCATATTTCCCTTTTTTATCCCTTAAGATTATACTTCCTTGAAAAGCATCTTTGTTTCCCTCGAAAGGTGTTCCGCCAAAATCATTGCCAATTACATAAATCTTTTGTTCATTTCCAGAGCCTAAAACTAGGAAATCGTTTATTGGACCTAGTTGTAAAGAACTAGGTAAAGAATTTAATTTAAAGTTTCCATCTCCTAGATTTTCAATCCACTTAGAATCATCATGTTTTGCAATTAATAGACTGTCATTATCCAAATAACCTTTCTTTTTATAGTAATCCATATTAGCCTTTGAAAAAGCATGATATGAATTAAATTCTTTACGGAAAATTGGACTTTGTTGTGTCAAGTTATCCCAAAATTGAACTGGATACATATCCCAAGCTCCTTTACTATTTTGTTGAGTGTTGAAAATAAGTGGATCTACACTACCATTCTTATCTATATCTCGAGTAGATATGATTAATGGAGTTTCTGGTGTAATTGAGAGCATATTATTTTTCCCCAAATTTCCTAAAAGTAAATCTAGATCACCATCATCATCTAAATCTGTCACTTCAATTGTCCTCCAAAGTCCAAAAGCATTATTAAGAGTGTCTGAAAGAATCCTTTCAAATCTATTTTTTTTATTTAAAAAAATAACAATGGGGCTATATTCACCAACAATAATTAAATCTTTTCTCCCATCATCATTTATATCTGCCCACTGAGCGTCAGTAATAACACCAAATGAATCTAAAGGGGGCAAGAAATCTTGTGACACATCTTCAAAAAAGCCATTGTTATTAATTAAGAAATAACTGGAGTCAGCCAATGGATATGCTCCAGGCTTGTTATTCCCTCCTACAAATAAATCTAAATCACCATCTAAATCAAAATCTACAGGTCTTACTACGCAGCCATTTGCACCTAAATTTGGAATCCTATTCTTCCCATATTTAAAATTTCCAAAACCGTCATTAAGCATCAAACGGTCTTGGTAAAACTGTGAACCAGCATCAAACTGATTTCCACCAGAAACCAAATAAAGATCCAAGTCTCCATCATTATCAGCGTCGAAAAGAGTCATGCTTTCAACTTCAAATTCTTTGTCCTTATCCTTTGTAAAAAGGGCTTTTGAGAAAAAAAAACTAGATTGATTTTGGATAAAAATTATGGGTGAAAAAGATGATGAACTGCCTACCATAAAATCTTCACGACCATCTCCATTAATGTCTCCCACAGCAAGACAAGGGCCATTTTGAGACAATTTGTGTGGTAAAAGACGTTGTTTAAAAAAGTCTTGAACATTCTTTTCATTGTGTATATAGTCTATTTTGTAAAGTGCTGATACTTCTTGATAGGGTAATTTGTCCTCTTTTTCGACTAGAGGGAAATTTATTAAATTCTCTCTCATTGCACTTTCTTGACTCAATTTAAGTCTCTTGTTTATAGAGGGGTTTTCAATCTTTGAAATAGTCCCGTCGGGCCAAAGAACCTCTAAAGCTTTAGCTTTTTTGTCGTTGCCTAATCCAAAATAAATTATAGGGTCTACCGAGGACATATATCCTCTGGAAAGTTGTTGTTCCTGATACTGAACAGAGCCATCGTCAAAACGCAGAACTACTTTTGCCCCAATTGCATTTGGATTAAGACTAGTCCCTTTGAGGTGGATCTGCAAATAGTTATGAGAATCTTTGATATTGGATAAAGTGTTTTCAAAAACAAATGCCTTATCATTTATATTGTTTACAACGTAGTCTATGTCTCCATCAAGATCAAGATCACTATAAATTGCACCATTTGAGAATGAAGCTACCCCTAGTCCCCACTTATCACTAACATCTTCAAATGTTAAATCTCCATTATTTTTATATGCATAGTTTGGTATCTTAACTATCGGTATTGAATCTAAAAGTGTTTTAATTGGAGTATATGCCCCATAATCTAATCGATAGTTTGCAAAGTCCATATCAGTTATGTCCCTTGGAAAACCATTAGTAATAATTAAATCTCTAAATCCATCATGGTCAAAATCAGCAAAAAGAGGAGACCAGCTCCAATCAGTTTGATAAATTCCTGAAAATTGACCAATTTCTGAAAAAGGAAGATTTGGGCCATTATTTTTAAACAACATATTTCTCATGTGTTGGTCTTGGTACCCCCATTTTTTATTAAGTACATTTTGAAAGAAAAAACTTTTTGAAATTGTTGTTTTACGTCGCTCATGGGTTTCCCCTAGCATATCTAAAGAAATAAGGTCTGTATAGCCATCATTATTAAAATCTGAAGCATCAGATCCCATAGAAAATTTACTTTGATGTAGAAGAAAGTCTTGAATCTCATTTTTAAAAGTTCCGTCTTTTTGGTTGATATATAAAAGGTCGTTTGTTAAATAATCATTTGTTATATATAAATCTACCCATTGATCTTTATTAATATCAACAGGTGTTATACTCAATCCGAAGCCTTCGAATATGATTCCTGATTCTATTGTAACATCAGAAAAGGTTCCGTTACCATTGTTTCTATATAATTTATCATTGCTGGGTGCGGATCCATCAATAATTTTTTTTCTGTAATTGGTAGGAATAGTTTCGTTTTGTTCATTATTCAAAACGTATAAATCTAAATCTCCGTCTTTATCATAATCTATAAAAGCTGCACCCATACCATTCCCATTGTCATCAATTCCGTATAGTAAAGCTTGCTCACTAAAAGTAGGGATTCCCTGCTTGCTTAACCCATTATTAATATATAATTTATTCTTTCTGTTATTTTTATACATGGCTCCTGTAACGTAAAGATCCATCAAGCCATCTGAATTAATATCCACAACTGCTACNCCAGTTGACCAAAAACCCTTTGAATTTAAATTAGATTCTTTAGTTACTTTTTTAAATCGAAGATTTCCTTTGTTTAAGTAAAGTTCATTACTAACCATGTTCCCAGTAAAAAAAAGATCAGGTAAGCCNTTGCCATCAAAATCTGCAACTGCTATACCTCCTCCATTGAAGATGTATTCTTCAGTAAGAATATTGAATTTATCTGTTTCAGTTATTATATTATTAAAATCAATCCCAGATATATCTGGTTTTATAACTTTAAATAATTTATTATTCTTAGAACATGAAAATGATAGTAATAATAAAATAAATAATTTCTTTTTCATAAATCAAAAAAAAAACCGCGGAGCAAATATACTCCGCGGTTTTAAACTTTCAAAGGATTTTACTACTAGTAGTTAGGATCCTGTGTTAAAGTTGGTTCACCATCGCTGAATGATCTATCAATAGCATATGTTGGTATTGGATAGAATTGATTCTTAGGAGCAGTGAAGGATTTTCCTTGAAGGTAAATTCTATAACGAGATTCTCTTGATAAATATTCGTTAAGAACTTGTGACTGTGTTCCCCATCTTTGTAGATCGAAAAAACGATTACCTTCCATAGCAGTTTCAAGTCTAGACTCATAACGCACAGCTTTTCTAGCTGTTGCAGCGTCTGTCCAAGGGGCTGTGTACTCACCAATTACATAATTAGCAGCTGGTGCACCAGTCAAAGTATATTCTGGACGAGTGGCGCCTTGAGTAGCTCCTTCTTGGAAGCCACTTGGGTTGGCTGCTCTTGCTCTTAGTCTGTTTACGTATCCTCTAGCCTTCTCTAAATCACCAGTTTCAACTGCAGCTTCAGCAGCCCACAATAAAACGTGACCTAAACGCATAATTCTGAAATTATTAGCAGTCAGATTACCCCAACCACCAATTCCAAATCCTTCTGGCTCAGCAACATGCTTTTTAGAAAAATATGGACCAGCATATGTTAAATCACGAATGTAATCAACTTGCATAATATGATGATTCTTATAAAGAATATTAGGACGACCAACAGTATGATCTAAACGAGGATCTACTCTTGGATCCCCAATTGCTTCACCAATATTAGCTCCAGTTGGGTTGGTAATATGATTAGTTTTCCAAGATTCATCTAACAATGGTAATCCATTAGCATCAGTTTGGAAAAAATCAACTAGATCCTGTGGTGCCTGTAAGAATCCACAGCATCCCCAAGGTGAAATATATGGATGGGCTAGACCAATCTCCTTATTTGATGAGTTATCATTTGAACTTGAAATAGCATATTGAATCTCAAAAATTGATTCTGAATTATTTCTTGTTGCTACTAGATAGTTATCCTCAAATTTTTCAACTAATGTAAAACCTCCATTATTTATTATATCCTCAAGGATAGGTAAAGCACCTGACCAATCTGATTGATAGATTTTAGCTTTAGCTAAATAAGCCTTTGCTGCCCAGCTACTTGCTCTACCCACTTCACTTTGTGTAGAAGGAAGCGCACTTGCAGCGTCAGAAAAATCTTGTTCAATTTGAGCCCAAATTTTACCTGTATTTGGAACTTTTGAAGCTTCCAAATCCTCCAAGCTAAAGTTAGCCTCGCCAACATATTTCGGTGTTCTATACATTTTTTGCATTTCAAAATGTTGCCAACCTCTGATAAACTTAGCTTCACCAATTATTTGAGCAGCACGACCTGCATCAATATCCTCAGCTTCAGCTACACTATTAATGACATCATTAGCTCTAGCCACACCCCAATATCCAGATCTCCACTTATCGCGGTTGTGAACGTTGAATGTGTTAAAGTCATATGATTCAATAAATGAATGCTCTGGTTGGTCACCTGCATCTGTTCCTTTTAGTGCATTATCAGAAGAGATAGCACCAAAAATCCAAGCCCAAGTAGAGTAGTACCAAGTTCCACCACCTGACATTCCATATCCTTGGAGTGTGCGATAGGCTGAAACTAGTTTACCTTCAACTCCGTCAGCATTAGCTAATGCAGGTCCTGAAAGAGAAGCTTGTGGCTCTTTTAATAAAAAGTCGTCATCACATGCTACTGTAAGTGTTACAATTGCAAGCGAAGCAAAAAATAGATTTCTTAAATTTTTCATTTTATAAATGTTTATAAATTAAAATAATGATAGATTCAATCCTACAGTCAGTGTTCTTGAAACTGGCATAAATCCACCGTCATATCCCAGTTGAATATCATTACCTGTTTGAATTTCAGGGTTAAGACCCGAATAGTCCGTAACAGTTAGTAGATTTTGTCCTTGGAAATATATGTTTCCACCACTTATACCTAAAGTCTCATTTAATGAATCACCAAAAGTATAAGTAAGTTGTACGTTTCTTAATCTAAAGTAAGAAGCATCTTCAATTAGATAAGATGATGTTCTACTACTAATTTGATCATTAGCATCCATAATTGGCGATGTTGCATCAGGATTAGCAGCAGTCCATTGAGATCTTGGTGCAGAAGGGTTACTTGGCTGCCAAGCTTCTCTTAATGCTCTTGTAGATCTGTTTCCTTGGAATGTGTTAAAATCAGCGAAATATCTTACATAATTGTATACATCGTTTCCTTGAACTCCATTACCAAATAAAGTCAAATTAAGGTTTTTATAAGTAACACTTAAGTTAACACCATATGTAAAGTCTGGGTGTGGATTACCAATAATAGTTCTATCGTCATCATTAATCTCGCCATCATTGTTGATATCAGCATATTTGAATTTACCAGGAGCATTGTATCCAGTTGTTCCGTAAGGTGCGTGAGCATCTGCTTCCGCCTGTGATTGGAAAATTCCTTCAACTTCGAATCCATATAGTGATGAAATTGGACTTCCCACTTCTGTAATATTAAGTGCAGGAACCCTTCTGTTAGATCCGAAAATTGGAGTACTGAATTCATCTAGAGCGATTATCTCATTTCTATATGTTGAAATATTTCCTCCAAGAGAAAGTCTTAAATCACCGAAATCTTCAGTATAGTTCAAAGCGAAGTCGATACCTTCGTTATACATTTCACCAATATTAACAGCTGGTGCTCCAGCATCTCCAGCAGAATAAATTACTGGTACAGTTAATAAAAGGTCTGTTGTTTTCCTATTCCAAAGGTCTAGTTCAATAAACAATTTTTGATTTGCCATTGATGCATCAAGACCAATATTATTAGAAACAGTAGCTTCCCATTTAGCAGCTGGATTACCAAACTGAGCCGGGTCATACCCTAATGCAGGGTCTGAAGAGCTTCCATTAATAGGATATCCAGAGTTGTAAGAAGATGATCTAAATTGAGTATAGGCATTATAGTCTCCAATCTCTTGGTTACCGGTTTGACCCCAACCATATCTTACTTTTAAATCATCAAAGAATGAAATTCCAGACATGAAATCCTCCTCAGATAATCTCCATCCCAAACTAAATGCAGGGAAAAAAGCACTGTTAGCAGCTGAGTTAAATCTTGATGATGCGTCATTCCTAACAGTTACCTGAGCTAAATATTTATCATTGTACTGATAGTTTGCCTGAACAAATTGAGACCATAATGAAAAGTCTTTAGATATATTACCAAAGTTAGATGCAGTACCTTGATTACCGAGATCAAGATAACTGATAATCGAAGTTGTTTGGAATGGGAATCTTTGTCTTCCGGCGCCAAAGTATTCTCCAAACCCTTCAATAGCTTCTACACCTACATAGGCGCTAACATCGTGTACATCGTTTATAAGTTTTGCCCATGATAAGGTATTAGTAAATGTCCACTCATAGCCCCAGCTCTGTGCAGAACTACTACTATTTATAAAATTACCCTCAACATATTCTGGTTGTGGTCTACCTATATTAGTAGCTCTTCTTGTAGTAACATCTGCACCAAAACTTGATCTAAATGTGAAGTCTTCAGCAATAGTTATTTTTGCATAAACATTACCAAACATTCTAGCTCTTCTTGCTCTGTCGTCTTGATTTCTATATTGAGAAGCGTATGGATTAAAATTGTTACCAAGGTTTAAACCACGTGATCCAGCGAAATTGCCAGCAATATCATAGTTTGGAAGAAGCGGGTGGTGTTTATATGAACCTGAGACCGCATTTTGTTCACCATCATTACCATATCCTCCCTTTCTATTATCAAGAGATAATGTGAAATTTTCTCCAACTTCCAATCTGTTTCCAAGAGTCTTTGTAGAAGAGTTAACACGTATTGTAGCTCTTTCATAACCTTGATACTTAATAACAGCATCTTGTCTGAAATATGTTGCATTAAATGCGTATTGAGAATTTTCACTTGCACCACTAGCATCAATAGAGTGTTGCGTCATAGGTGCATTATTATTTGTCAATAACTCCCACCAGTCTGTATCAGCAGATCTTGTGATCGCATAAATATTTGCTGGAGTTAAAGAATAAAGAGACTCGTCAACAGAATTAGCTCCACTAGGGAATACATAGTTAGGTATTGTAATTTGTGGATTTTCAGGACTTCCGCTAAATCCGTACTGACCATGAGAAGGTGTTTTACCTGCATAATAGTCAGCTAAATATAGATACTCTCCTAAGCCAGCCGCATCAAGTGCGTCTACATCTTTCTCCGGGGTTTGCCATCCATAAAAGGAACTGTATTGAATTCTTGGCTTACCTACTTTACCTTTTTTAGTAGTAATAATAATTACACCATTCGCCGCACGAGCACCATAAATAGATGCAGCAGATGCGTCTTTAAGAATTTGTAGTGATTCAATATCCTGAGGGTTTAAGTTTCCTTGAGATTGAGATGGTACACCGTCAATAACATAAAGAGGATTGTTGTTACCAATGGTACCAAAACCACGAATACGAACAGTCGCTTCACCACCGGGTGTTGCATCACTTACAATTGAAATCCCTGAAGCTCTACCCTGCATCTGTTGCGAAAATGTAGTCGCAGGAACAGAAGTTAACTCATCAGCATCAATTGTTGATACGGCACCTGTAATGTCTCTTTTTGATTGTGTACTATAACCAGTTGTTACTATAACTTCATCTAATAAGTTACCAAGACTCATGGTTATTGTTAAATTATCACCATCAACTGCAACTTCTTGAGTTTGATAACCTACGAATGAAACAATCAAGATATCTCCTTGAGAAGCTTCAATAGAAAAGTTACCATCGAAATCAGTAGTGGCAAAGTCGTTTGTCCCCTGCACTAGAACCGTAGCTCCAGGAAGCGGACCATCGTCGCTCGTTACGATACCCGTAACTGTCTGAGCGTAAATTCCTGCACTCAGCATAATAGCGAAGAGGAACAAGAATTTCTTTAAGAACTCTTTTTTCATCATTTGGTTTTAAATTATTTATTAATAAATTCTTTCTGATTTGTTCTAATCAAGAACAATTATAGCAATGTTTTTTTTAATTTCTTAATTTTTTGTTAAGAAATTTGCGATATATTTATTTTAAAGGGTTTTGTTTAATAATTTCTTTGTCAATATAAACAATTAAAATAACTTGTTTTTTATGGTAATTTTAATAGTTTACTTATATCATTATGGCATAATTTAGGATCTATTTTGTGATAAATTTGATATTTCTTTTCATTCCAAGATATTTTGTTCTTTTTACTGAGCTGTTTTCAAATATCGATTCAAAAATATCTTCTGTCATTTCCTCCCATTCTCTTTTTGTCATTTTAAGGAGTTCATCGTTTGGTTTAAAGGCATCTTCTTCATTAGGAGTCGCAAAACGGTTCCATGGGCAAACAGTTTGACAAACATCACAACCAAAAGCCCAATTATCCATTTTACCTTTAAATTCGGACGGTATTCTATCCTTCAATTCTATAGTTAAATAGGAAATGCATTTACTTCCATCGATTTGATAGGGTTCTATCAAAGCTTCTGTAGGACAAGCATCTATGCAGGCAGTACAACTTCCACAATGATCTGTTGTGGGATTATCATATTCTAATTCTAAATCAATAATCAATTCAGCAATAAAGAAAAAAGAACCTGCTTTTTTTGAGATTAAATTGGTGTTTTTACCAATCCATCCTAAACCACTTTTTTTTGCCCACGCTTTATCCATTACTGGAGCAGAATCAACAAAAACTCGCCCTCCAACCTGCCCAATTTCCTTTTGGATATAGGACATTAATATTTTGAGTTTTTCTTTAATGACAAAATGGTAGTCTTTCCCAAATGCATATTTTGAAATTTTTGGTGCTTGAGGGTCTATTTGAATTTGATCTGTATGATAATTCAATAATAAAGAAATAACACTTTTTGATCCAGGAACTAGAATTTTGGGGTTTAAGCGCTTGTCAAAATGATTGGACATATAATTCATTTCACCGTGATGATTTTGGTTTAGCCATTGTTCTAGCTTTGGAGCTTCATTTTCTAAAAATTCTGCTTTAGAAATTCCACAAGAATGGAACCCTAGGGCTTTAGCTTGAGTCTTTATGAGTTTGGTATACTTTGTTTTCTGTGAAGTCATTAGAGCTCTTAAATACTGTTAGAATAGGCCTTCTTGATTATTTTTAATCCTTCCAAGGTGTTTGTATGCCCTAGCTGTAACCTCTCGCCCTCTTGGTGTTCGAGTAATAAATCCTTGCTGAATCAAAAAAGGTTCATAAACCTCTTCTATAGTTTCAGCATTTTCTGAAACGGCCGTTGCTAATGTAGATATTCCAACAGGACCTCCTTTGAATTTATCAATAAGTGTAGTTAGAATTTTGTTATCCATTTCATCCAAACCGTGAGTATCAACTTGTAGGGCTTTTAATCCAAATTGGGTAATTTTCATATCTATTGATCCGCTTCCTTTTATTTGAGCAAAGTCTCTTACACGACGCAACAAACCATTAGAAATTCGAGGTGTTCCCCTGCTTCGGCCAGCGATTTCAATTGCGGCATCATGATTTATAGGCACCTTTAATATTTTAGCGCTTCGCTCCACGATTGCGGCTAACAGTTCAGTAGTGTAATATTGTAGTCGATTACTGATCCCAAAACGGGCACGCATAGGAGCGGTAAGAAGCCCTGAACGAGTAGTTGCTCCAACTAAGGTGAAGGGCTCCAGATTGATTTGGACAGTACGTGCATTCGGTCCTGATTCAATAAGTATATCTATCTTATAATCCTCCATTGCCGAATATAAATACTCCTCTACTATTGGACTTAATCGATGAATTTCATCAATAAAAAGAATATCTCTTGATTGAAGATTAGTTAATAATCCTGCAAGATCACCTGGTTTGTCAAGTACTGGACCAGAAGTAAGTTTGATACCAACATTCAGTTCATTTGCTAAAATATGAGCTAAAGTTGTTTTCCCCAAGCCTGGAGGTCCATGAAATAGGGTATGATCTAAAGCTTCTTCTCGTTGTTTTGCTGCTGATACAAAAACATTTAAATTTTCCAAAATAGCATCCTGTCCTGCAAAATCATCGAAACTTAAAGGTCTCAATGCTCGATCAATCTCATTGTCTTCTTTTGAAAATTGTTGGTCTGTGGGATCTAGATGCTCATTCATTATTTCAAAGATAGGGAATCACTAATTCATCTAAAAAAACCTTCCCCTGAAATGAGTTTAATTTAAAGAGTCCTTTCTTTAACAATATATACAGATTTTAATCTTATATCATGGAAAAATTAGTGCTGGAGCTCTTCTTCATCTTCTTTTAAGGGGATGTGTTGTGGCACAAAATCCTGCTCATATCCTGGCTTTGAATAATCATAGGCCCAACGATGAACATGTGGAATTTCTCCTTCCCAGTTTCCATGAAAGTGTTCAATGGGGGCTGTCCATTCTAATGTTGTTGAGTTCCATGGGTTTTGTACGGTTTCTTTTCCATAAAACATACTGTGTATAAAGTTGTATAAGAATAATAATTGAGCTGCACCTGCAATAAGTGCAAAAACAGTAATTAGAACGTTTATGTCAGCTAAATCATCAAAGTAGGGGAATGCAGTATTTGTATAATAACGCCTTGGTAATCCCGCCATTCCAATAAAATGCATTGGGAAAAAAACACCATATGCACAAACTGCAGTCACCCAAAAATGGATATACCCTAAATTTTTGTTCATCATACGGCCAAACATTTTTGGAAACCAATGATAAACTCCCGCAAATAGACCATAAAGTGCAGAAATCCCCATAACTAAATGGAAGTGCGCCACTACAAAATATGTGTCATGTACATTAATGTCTAGGGTGCTATCTCCAAGAATAATTCCTGTCAGACCTCCTGTTATAAAGGTAGAGACTAATCCGATGGAAAATAACATTGCAGGGTTGAGCTGCAGGTTTCCTTTCCAAAGAGTAGTTATATAATTAAAAGCTTTAACTGCTGAAGGAATAGCAATTAGTAAGGTGGTAAATGTAAATACGGATCCTAAAAATGGATTCATTCCTGAGATGAACATATGATGACCCCAAACTATAGTAGATAGAAAGGCAATTGCCAAAATAGATGCCACCATAGCACGGTATCCAAAAATTGGTTTTCGAGCGTGTGTGGCAATTATCTCAGATGTCATGCCTAGAGCTGGTAGTAAAACAATATAAACTTCAGGATGGCCTAAGAACCAAAATAAGTGTTCATAAAGTACTGGAGATCCCCCCTGGTAATGTAATACTTCTCCTTGAATAAAAATATCTGAAAGGAAAAAAGAAGTTCCAAAACTTCTATCCATAATCAACAATAAAGCTGCTGAAAGGAGTACTGGAAAAGAAACCACACCAATAATTGCAGTTATAAAAAAGGCCCAAATTGTTAGAGGTAAACGAGTCATACTCATTCCTTTAGTTCTCAGATTAATCACAGTTACAATGTAATTTAGTGATCCCAAAAGAGAAGAAGCAACAAAGACTGCCATAGAAACTAACCACAAGGTCATTCCCATTCCAGAACCAGGTTGTGCTTGTGGTAAAGCAGAGAGTGGCGGATAGATCGTCCATCCAGCCGCAGCAGGACCAGCCTCCACAAAAAGAGAAAAGACCATCAAAACACTAGAAAGAAAAAAAAGCCAATATGCAATCATATTTAAAAGTCCCGAAGCCATGTCACGTGCTCCAATCTGGAGAGGTATAAGCAAATTACTAAATGTTCCACTTAATCCCGCAGTAAGGACAAAAAACACCATTATGGTTCCATGTATTGTTACTAGAGCAAGATAAACATTAGGGTCCATAACACCGTCGGGAGCCCATTTACCCAATAATACTTCAAAAATACCAAAAGGTTGTTCGGGCCAAGCTAGTTGTAAACGAAATAATAGAGACATTGCAATTCCAATAATCCCCATAAACAAACCTGTAATTAGATATTGTTTTGAAATCATTTTATGATCTTGACTGAATATGTATTTAGTCACAAAAGTTTCTTTGTGATGATGTTCATGATCCTCCTCTATGTGTGCTTCTACTAATGACATTTTTTTTTTTTAATTTTACTTTATTGAATTACCTCCGCGAAGGTTTGTTGTTCAGCCATCCAATTGGCATATTCTTCAGGTGATTCTACAATTATTTTCATCTGCATATTGTAGTGCGAGGCACCACAAATTTTATTGCAAAGTAATAGAAAATCAAATTCATATGGATCCAATGCTATATCACCATTTGCAATGAGTTCTTTACTTTTTTCAACTCTTATTTTATTGATTTTTTTGACTTTAGCCAAGATTTCTGGATTTTGACGCATTTCCTCTGTGGTTTTATTTGGGGTAAAGGCAAACTCGGTTATCATTCCAGGCACACAATTCATTTGTGCTCTGAAAAAAGGCATATAAGCTGAGTGAAGTACATCTTGTGAACGCATTTTAAAGATTACTTCTCTACCCAAAGGGAGGTGTAATTCTTGAACCACAACATCATCAAAACCGTTAGGATCTGTAGCATCAATTCCTACTAAATTTTTACCATCAAAATCCTGTAAAAAACGGACATTGGCATCTCCAAGTACTCCATCATCTCCTGCATAGCGTGCTTTCCAATTAAATTGTTGTGCATAAAGTTCTACAACAAGAGCTTCGTCATTTTCTTCTACGGTCATTATATCAGTCCAAGTGTAGAGACCATAAAGAATCAACCCGGCCAATACTATAACTGGAATGATTGTCCAAATTGCTTCCAGTCTGTCATTATCCGTAAAAAAAAGAGCTTTTTTACCTTTTTCTCCACGATATTTATATGAAAAATAATGTAATAAGGCTTGAGTTACAGTCTGAACAAAAAATATTATAGCAAAGGAAATCCACATTAAATTGTCATATCCTGGTCCATGTTCAGAGGCAGCTTCAGGTAACAAAACATCTCCATAGGCCCAAAAAGAAAAGATCGTAATCCCATAGATGAAAAGTAAGAAGGCAAACATAAGTTTTCCATTCCAGTCATTATCATTGTCGTCTGCAACTTGAGTATAAACTTTCTTTTCTTGCGAGAGTTCAAAAATCTTCGTCACTTGCCAAATCGCAATCGCAATTAAAATTAGAACAGAAAATATTAATACTACATTCATTATCTTTTCAATTTAATTTACTAATAATGGAAGCGTTCACTTTCACCAATGAATGGATCTCCCTTAGCAAGTAAAGGTGCCTTGGTCAATTCTTTAAACACAATGAATATAAAAAGCCCGAGGAAAAACATAAAGCCTCCTATTTCAGATGCACCTATATACCATTGATCTCCAACAGCCGACGGCATTATCATATTAAACACATCCATATAATGTCCTAGAATGATAATTATGCCTGCAATTATAATGAAGTAATTTACACGCTTGTAATCACTATTCATCAATATTAATAATGGTAAAACAAAATTCATAANCACCATGCTNAAGAAAGGTAAATTATAATCTTCAATTCGAGTAATAAAATAAGTTACCTCTTCAGGAATATTAGAATACCAGATTAGCATAAACTGTGAAAACCATAGGTACGTCCAAAANATACTGACGCCAAACATAAATTTNCCTAAGTCATGTATGTGACTGTCGTTTACAAATTCTAAATAGCCATTTGATTTTAAATAAATAGTAATNAATGCAATAGTAGTAATNCCTGTAACAAACATACTAGCAAATAAATACCATCCAAAAAGAGTACTAAACCAATGAGGGTCAATTGACATNATCCAATCCCAAGACATAATAGATTCTGTTACAATATAAAAAACTAAAAAGGCAGCAGAGATTCTGAAATTCTTTTTGTGATTTGATATATCAGATGCTTCATCTTGAGCCAAAGAAAACTTCCTTGAAAAAAATCGATAAAGAGTCCACCCTGCTAGGAAAAATATAGCTCTTGCTAAAAAGAAAGGAGTATTTAAATAAGCTNTCTTACCAGCAATTANCTTATCATGAGCNACTACTTNAGGATCCATCCAAATAAANAGGTGNTTTAAATGCATTGAAGAAAGTACTAATATTATNANAANAATAATACCTCCTGGNAATAAGTAAGCTGTAATTCCCTCCATTACACGATATAGAACAGGAGACCATCCNGCTTGNGNGGCTCGNTGNATCGCATAAAAGGCAAGTACTCCAAGGGAAATCATAAAAAAGAAAAATGCAGCCACATAAAANGCTGCCCAAGGCTTATTTGCTANTTGATGNAATACGTGCTCATCATGATTTGCATNGTGANTATTCCTATGNGTTTNTNCTTCNTANTNATCAGATTTTNNATTNGCNTNCGTNTCTTCNCCTTTATGGGTTGGAGTAGATTCGTGATTAGTAACTACCCCATGTGATTCCATATCTGATTCGCCATGATCATCACCGTGATTATTACTATGGTTTGCTGCTAAAATGACTTTTGATTCTTCAATGGAACNTGGAGCACTCAAAAATCCATATGTCAAACCTAAAAAACCAATAACCATAAAGATAATGGCAAGATTTCTAAGTTTATTTGGAAAGGTATACAACATTTGTTTTTGCATAAATTATTTAACAAGCTTACTTCTTAATTCCATAACATGTTGGGCAATCTGCCATCGCTCCTCGGCATTTACTTGTCCAGCATGTGAGCCCATAGCGTTTTTACCGTACATTAAAACGTGATAAACACTTCCTGGTGTTATCTCTCTGTCAGCATAGCTGGGTACACCTAAAAACTTTTCACGGGTCATTAAAATTCCTTGACCATCTCCTTTTTTACCATGACAAACTGCACAATAAATTAAATAAAGCTCTTTCCCATTTGAAATATTATCTGCTGTTGTCTGAAGAGGGGAAATCAAATTAGCTTTAGCATCTTCATAACCTTCATTGGTATTGGGATAGCCATACGGAACCCATCCCCTAGGGATAGACCCTTCTACAGGAATCTGAGCTTCAATTCCATTATTAAAAGCATCATAATCTCCATAGGTTTCATAGCCTATTGGTTCATACATATTTGGAAAGTATTGATAATTAGGCTTTGAAGAGTCAGCACAAGACTGAACTGNCAAAGCNATAAAAACGAACGTAAAAAGAATTCTATAATTCATCTATTATTTCTTTTCTATAATTGATATATCAATTGCTCCAGATTTTTTCAAAATACTCTTCAGTAACTTTTCATTATCATGTACTTCAATTTCTACTAAAAATTTATCATCTGTAGTTAGAGGATTGGGATTTTCTGCTTTCTTAAAAGGCCATAGCTTACTCCNCATATAAAAAGTAATTACCATTAAATGAGCAGCAAAAAAAACTGTNAATTCAAACATAATTGGTACAAAAGCAGGCATATTTTCCAAATAAGAAAAACTAGGTTTACCTCCTATATTTTGTGGCCAGTCTTCGATCATGATATAATTCATCATTGCTATAGAAACAATAAAACCTATGCAACCGTAAATAAAAGCCATAATAGCAATACGTGTATCTTCAAGACCTAGAACTTTATCTAATCCATGAACTGGAAAAGGAGTGTATACCTCTTCAATATGTATTTTCTCTGAACGGATCATCTTAACAGCACTTAAAAGCGTGTCATCGTCTTCATAAAGGGCNTGAACTAGTCGATTATTGCTCATCATTACTGTCTCTTAATTTTTTATACTTCTCACCTGAAGCTTTTAATATTGATTTAACCTCTGCCTGAGCAATTACAGGGAAGGTCCGTGCATATAATAGGAATAGAACAAAGAAAAATCCTATAGTTCCTATGAAAATTCCAATATCTACAAATGTAGGAGAAAACATGGTCCAAGAAGAAGGCAGATAATCTCGGTGAAGTGAGGTTACTATAATAACGAAACGTTCAAACCACATTCCAATGTTTACTACAATAGAAATAATAAAGGAGAACATTATACTAGTTCTNAATTTCTTAAACCACATAAATTGAGGTGAAAATACATTACACGTCATCATAGACCAATAAGCCCACCAATAAGGGCCTGTTGCACGATTTAAAAAAGCATACTGTTCATATTCTACTCCAGAATACCAAGCTATAAAAAGTTCAGTTATATAAGCAACACCTACTATGGATCCTGTAATCATTATAACAATGTTCATCAGTTCAATATGTTGAACAGTAATATAATTTTCTAAATTAGACACCTTTCTCATAATTATAAGCAGTGTATTTACCATTGCAAATCCCGAAAAAATTGCCCCTGCGACAAAGTATGGTGGAAAAATNGTTGTATGCCATCCTGGAATTACTGATGTTGCAAAGTCAAAAGAAACGATAGTATGTACTGAGAGTACCAAAGGAGTTGCCAAACCGGCCAGCACCAGAGANACTTCTTCAAAGCGTTGCCAATCTTTTGCTCGTCCAGTCCATCCAAAGCTCAAAAGACTGTAAATTTTCTTTTGAAAAGGCATTACTGCACGATCACGAATCATTGCAAAATCAGGCAATAATCCTGTCCACCAAAATACTAATGAAACAGATAAATATGTTGAGATTGCAAATACATCCCAAAGTAAAGGGGAGTTGAAATTTACCCACAGAGACCCAAACCCATTGGGAATTGGAAGTGTCCAGTAAGCAAGCCAAGGACGACCCATGTGTATAATTGGAAATAGTCCAGCTTGGATAACAGAGAAAATAGTCATAGCNTCAGCAGAACGGTTAATAGCCATACGCCACTTCTGTCTGAATAAAAGCAAAACTGCAGAGATTAAGGTTCCTGCATGTCCAATTCCTACCCACCACACAAAGTTCGTAATGTCCCAAGCCCAACCCACGGTTTTGTTAAGTCCCCATACTCCAATTCCTGTAGATATAGTATAAATAATACAACCAACACCCCACGAAAATGCTGAGAGAGCAATTCCAAATACAATCCACCATTGCTTGTTGGCGACTCCTTCAACAGGAGCGGCAACATCAACTGTTACATTATGATAAGATTTATCTCCTGTAACGAGTGGTTTTCTAATTGGTGCTTCGTAATGCGATGCCATACATTCTTTTTTTCTAAACTATTTTATACCTCATCAGTATTTCTAACTTTTACTTGATACATTACATTTGGCTTGGTCCCTACACTTTCCAACAAGTGATACATTCGATCACCTTTATGCAATTCAGCTACTTTACTTTTTTTATCGTTTAAATCTCCAAAAACCATCGCTCCTGTATCACATGCATTCGAACAAGCACAATTCCAATCACTGTCTTTTATTTCTCTTCCTTCTAATTTTGCATCAAGAATAGTTTTCTGAGTCATTTGAATACACATGGAACATTTTTCCATAACTCCCCTAGACCTAACTACTACATCTGGATTTAAGACCATTCGCCCTAAATCGTTGTTCATATGATAATCAAACTCGTCATTTTTATTGTATAAGAACCAGTTAAATCGTCGTACTTTATATGGGCAGTTATTTGCGCAATAACGTGTTCCTATACAACGGTTGTAAGCCATGTGATTCTGACCTTGTCTCCCATGTGATGTTGCTGCTACAGGACAAACAGTCTCACATGGGGCATGATTACAATGCTGACACATGACAGGCTGAAAAGCTACCTGAGGATTTTCAGCTGCTTTTTCCATTTCACCAAAAGTGCTCAATGAATCTCCTACACCAGAAATATCTTCCTTAATTTTATTGTCATCTTCGAAGGAAGCTGCTGAAGAATAATATCGATCAATACGTAACCAATGCATATCTCGAGACTTTCGCACCTCTCTTTTGCCAACTACAGGCACNTTGTTTTCTGCATGGCAAGCTATTACACAAGCACCACAACCGGTACATGAATTTAAGTCAATTGAAAGATTGAAATGGTGGCCTATACTTCGATCAAACTCTTGCCACATATCAACTTCAGGTGAAGTAACATCAAATTCGATGTGATTTTTTGAAACCTGTGGCATTGGATTCCAGTATTTTTTATCTTTTGTGTTGAAAACTTCTAATGTTGTTTCCTTGATAATATCACCTCTACCCATTANTGTATTATGTAATTGNACACAGGCAAATTCATGTTCACCATCGATAGCTGAAATTTGCATNTCATGGATCTTATTAAAATTTTTGTAAAGTTCATATGCATTTACTCCCGTTTGCATTTCTTCTTTTAAACCCATACGCTCCCCATAACCAAACGAAAGTCCTACAGTACCTTTTGCCTGACCCGGTTGAACTATTACTGGGGCTCTAAGACTTTTNCCATCTACAGTTATTGTAGCATAGCTTCCATTAAGTGCTCCATTAGAAGTATTAGTGTTTACCAATCCTTTAACCTTGGCATCGGCATGAGAGATTGTAAGATAATTGTCCCAACTTACTCGAGTTATAGGGTCTGGAAATTCTTGCAACCAAGGATTATTCGCCTGCTGTCCATCTCCCATTCCAATTTTGGTNTAAAGTATTAAACTCATTTCAGGAGCAGTTGCATTTCGCAAAGAAGTAAGATCAATTTTTATAGTCTTATTGGATTCAATTTTTCTTTCAGAAACCGAAGAAAAGTATCCATCATGTAAAACTTTATTCCAAGAGTTGGATTTTAAAATTTTAGCATTCCAATAGTTCTTAATAGCATCATAATATTTTATNTTTTTGCCAGATAAACGCAACAAANAATCTTGGAATTGCTGGGTATTAAATAAAGGACGAATTGTAGGCTGAGCTAGGGAATAGTGTCCCAACTTAAATTCGTAATCTCCCCAAGATTCTAGATAATGAGGAGTGGCAGCTACAAATTGAGAAGCTGCTGNAGTTTCATTTAATTTTGAAGAAAATGACAGTGAGAACTCAAGTTTTTTGATAGATTTTTCTAATTCTAAGCCTAAAGCAGTTGTAAAAACAGGGTTGACGCCTACAGTAATTAGGCCTTTTATGTCACCATCTATAACGCCATTAATTGCTTCATTCATTTCATCTGAATTGCCTTGTCGAATAAATTTAGGTTTTTCGGGTTGAAATGCTTTACTCTTTAAAAGTGTATTTATAGCAAAAATAGCATTTTGAGCTATTTCGTCCTCAATCCCCGTAACCACCAATGAATTGGTTGGATCTTTCAATATACGTTCAGCTGCCGTTTCAGCTGCTTTTTTTAAATCCTTAGGTAATTTAGTCGATGAAGAAGTCTCATTTAAGAGATCGTAGAGGTATGCAAGAACATTTTTTTGATCGGCTGGAGTGCAGGGTATGCGATGATCAGCGTTTGCTCCCGTAAGAGACATGTTTGATTCAAACTGCATATGCCAAGACATGGTTGCTTCCCCATGATCTTTTACCGGGGTCTTGGCTTGAGCATATCCTTTTTCATAACCTCCACCTTGCCAATCACCAAGAAAATCAGCATCTATTCCTACTATTGTTTTAGCTTTAGAAAAATCATAATCTGCTAGAGCACGAACCCCATAATGCTTCTCATAGGCATTCAATGCAAAATTTGATGAAATAGAATCATAAACTACATGCCGAACATTTGGAAACTCTTGAATAAAGTCCTTTATAATTTTATCTGTAGTTGGACTCGCTAATGTAGGGGTTATCATTACGACCTTTTTACCTGTTACTGCTAGAGCTTTAAGCATAGCTTTCACTTGAAGATAAAGTTCATCCCATGATATATTCTGACCATTGGATAAGGGTCCCTGCAAGCGCAATGTGTCGTATAGAGATAGAACAGATGCATGAACTCGAGCATTAGCACAACCCAATGTAGGTGCGTCATTGTTACTTTCAATTTTAATAGGCCTACCTTCTCTTGTTTTTACTAAAATGCTAGCAAAATCATAACCATCAGCAACAGAAGTGGCGTAATAATTAGCTATTCCTGGTCGAATTTGTTCTGGTTGAACTATGTATGGAACGGATTTAATAACAGGTCCCTCACANGCAGCAACGGTAGCTGCTGCAGTGCTAAATCCAACATATTTTAAAAAATCTCTACGTGAAGCACTGCTATCTTCGAGCGTTTTTTCATCACTCAAAAAATCTTGTGGTAGTTTTGAAACAAATTCATTTTGCTCTAACTTCTTCAAATTCTCATTTGTAGAATCGAGTTGATCAGTAGTTTTCCAGTATATTTTATTCGATGCCATATGCCTTTCTTAATCTTGTTTTAATAGTGACATTTTCCACATTCCAAGCCACCCATTTGGGCAACTGTTAATTTTTCTACTCCATATTTTTTAGAGAGTGCTTGGTGAATCTTAGCGTAGTATTCATTGCTTTCAACTTTCACGTTTGTCTCTCTATGACAATTTATACACCAGCCCATTGTAAGAGGAGAATGTTGGTACATGATTTCCATTTCCTCTACTGGACCGTGGCATTTTTGACAAGCAATTTCTCCTACTTCAACATGCTGTGCATGATTAAAATAAACAAAATCTGGGAGGTTATGAATACGAACCCACTTAACTGGATAAGATTCATCTGTATATTTCTGATTTTCTTCATCCCAACCTACCGCAGCATAAAGTTTTTTTATTTCTTTAGTGTAGAAGTCCTTAGTGTAGCCATTTTCTAAATCTTCTTCACCATTATATTCTGCGATGTTTTGGTGGCAATTCATACAAACATTTAGAGATGGAATTCCTGAATGCTTGGATACGCGTGCAGAGGAATGACAGTACTTACATTCAATTTGGTTTGCACCAGCATGTATTTTATGAGAATAATGAATTGGTTGAACAGGCATGTATCCTTGATCTACTCCAATTTGCATAAAAAATCCATAAACAAAATAAGCACTACTCAAAAGTAGTAGAACAACAGTAGTCAAAACTAGGAACTGATTTTGAATAAATGCCACCCAAATAGGGGTGCGCTTGGGCCTAACCTCGGGCTTTATAACAACACCACTTAGTTTTGCAATTCGCATAAGTGTTCGCTGAACCAAAAAGAGCATAACAACAAGAATAGAAAACACAAGAGATAGTGCTAATAAAATAAGGGTGTTACTTACTCCAGGANCNGATTCTACTGGCCTAGCNGCAACACTAGAAGAGGCTACAGGTGCAGGGGGCACATAATCAGTATATACCAAGATGTTGTCTATATCTTCGTTTGTAAGTTGAGGGAATGATGTCATTACTGACCCATTATATTCTTCATAAATTGCTANGGCTTGAGCATCGCCAGATTTTACCATAGCTGTGCTATTTTTTATCCANCTNTACAACCATTCTTTATCATACTTTGAAGAAACGCCTCTTANTGCAGGNCCAACCGCACGCTTATTAAGTTTATGACAAGCAGCACAATTCGCATTAAAAAGTTTTTTTCCTGCTTGGACTGCAGCACTATTATCAACTAAAGCAACATCTTGTGCTACAATCCAGTGGTCTGATAGGGTCGCAAAAAAAATAATAAAAATTAAGAAAAGTTTAAAATATCTTTTAAAAGCTTCTCTA
Source organism: Flavobacteriaceae bacterium (assembly GCA_002714815.1). Taxonomy (GTDB): domain Bacteria; phylum Bacteroidota; class Bacteroidia; order Flavobacteriales; family Flavobacteriaceae; genus MS024-2A. The sequence continues at coordinate 32,994 of PAYI01000044.1, forward strand.
TAAATTAAGTACAATCTATTACCCAAAACATGTATCTAAAATCCAACAACAAAAATAAGTCATAGCCTGCTTTTTATTTAATTTAGAAATTAAGAATTTTATAATTTATATTAATTCTAAATAAGAAAGTTGATTTGTTAAATTTCAAACAAATAATTATAATTTTTTGTTTTTTTGTATTATGAANAATAAGCTTTGTAACATATNGATTTTATTGCTTTTTTTATTTAAAATAAATNCTGTTTTTTCACAAGACGCTGAATTAAANATTAAACAAAATGAAAAAGTGGACAGTCTCCTTAAAAAAAAGATTGCATTCGACAGGGAGGTATTTAAAAACAGCTACTTTACTCTACAATTATATTATGGAAATCTTAATCTAGCTAATAAAGTATTGGAAGAATCAAAAGCAAAGTTTCCCCACATNCCAATTGAGTTAAGTTTTGAAACTCCAAATTACAAAGTTCAAGCGGGTCGATTCAAAGACAAACTATTAGGATTAAAAACCTTGGATACAATAAAAAAAAGTTTTCCTTCAGCCTTTTTACTCAAAAGAAGAAATTAATTTATAATGACTTTTTAACTGCTATTTCTTGAAAACATTCTAAAAGATCTCCAATTTTAATATCATTATAATTTTTAATTTGTAAACCACAATCATATCCTTTTGCTACCTCTTTCACATCATCTTTAAATCGTTTNAAAGAAATTAAATCCCCCGTGTAGATTACAACACCTTCTCTGATAATACGAATCCCTGAATTTCTGTATATTTTACCTGAGGTAACCATACAACCTGCAATGGTCCCAACTTTAGATATTTTAAAAGTTTCTCTAATCTCTACGTTCCCAGTAATTTCTTCCTTCATTTCGGGAGAAAGCATCCCTTCCATAGCATCTTTAACGTCGTTNATAGCATCATAAATTATNGAGTAGGATCGGATATCAATTTCTTCTTTTTCTGCAATCNTTCTAGCATTACCCATTGGACGAACATTAAAACCAATTACGATCGCATCTGATGCGGAAGCTAATAATACATCTGACTCAGTTATTGCTCCAACACCTTTGTGAATNATATTTATTTCAATTTCACCGGTAGACAATTTTTGCAACGAATCTGTAAGTGCCTCTACGGATCCATCTACATCCCCCTTTAGGATAATATTAAGTTCTTTGAAATCTCCAAGAGCAATTCGTCTGCCTATTTCATCTAGTGTAATGTGCCTCTGTGTACGAACACTTTGTTCGCGAACTAATTGAGTTCGCTTTGCGGCAATTTGTTTTGCCTCCCTTTCNTCTTCTAGAACAAGAAAGGNGTCTCCTGCCTGAGGAGCTCCATCAAGGCCCAAAATAGATACAGGGGTAGCCGGAGGGGCTTTATCTAAATTTACGCCCCTTTCATTAAATATTGCTTTTACTTTTCCACTTTGCTTACCTGCTAATATNTAGTCTCCCATTTCCAAAGTACCATTTTGAANCAGAATAGTTGATACATACCCTCTNCCTTTATCCANAAACGCCTCAACTACAGTTCCTTTAGCTTTTCTTTCGGGATTGGCTTTCAACTCTAATAATTCTGCTTCGAGAAGTACTTTTTCAAGNAGCTCTTTGACACCTAATCCATTAAGTGCCGAGATATCTTGTGATTGAACTTTACCACCCCAGTCTTCTACCATTAAATTAATTCCTGCAAGTGATTCTTTAATCTTTTCTGGGTTGGAATCTGGTTTATCAATTTTGTTTATTGCGAAAACAATAGGCACTCCAGCTGCCTGAGCATGGCTAATGGCCTCTTTGGTTTGAGGCATAATGTCATCATCAGCAGCAATAACGATAATTGCAATGTCAGTAACTTGAGCACCCCTAGCGCGCATAGCGGTAAAAGCCTCATGACCTGGAGTATCTAGAAAAGTGATCTTCTCTCCATTCTCAAGAGTTACACCATAAGCTCCTATATGTTGAGTAATTCCACCTGATTCNCCAGCAATTACATTTTCTTTTCTTATATAATCTAACAAAGAGGTTTTTCCATGATCAACGTGCCCCATGACAGTAACAATAGGTGCTCGAGACATNANATCTTCTAATCTATCATCTTCTTCNTCAATATTTTCTTCTAACTCTNCTTTTTCAAAACTGACTTCATATCCAAATTCTTCTGCAACTATACTGAGGGTTTCTGCATCTAAACGCTGGTTCATAGTTACCATAATTCCTAAAGTCATACAAGTAGAAATAATTTCTGTTGACGAAATATTCATCATTGTTGCAACTTCACCCACAGTAATAAATTCGGTTACTTTNAAGACTTTACTTTCAGCTTCCATCTGAGCCAATTCCTCCTCTGATTTCTGACGATGCTGTGACCTTTTGTCTCTTCGATATTTAGCTCCTTTTGATTTGGTTGATTTACCCTGAAGTTTTTCTAAGGTTTCACGGATTTGTTTTTGAACTTCTTCATCAGAGGGCTCTTCTTTTTTTGGAGTAANAGGGCGATTTATTTTTTTCTTGCTANAAATNTTCTCGCCAGAGGNTTTTACATCTTTGCTAATTCTTTTTCGTTTCCTTTTTCGAGCGTCTTCTACCGTTTTTTCCTTTTCNTTNACTTNATCCAAATTGATTTTTTGCCCTGTTGTTTTTGGCCCAGATAATTTTTGATANTTTGTTTCTAAAGTTCCTGNTTCATCAGAATCAGGATTGGAAGTAGGTTCAGTATCCTCCAAAATTTGTTTTTTTAATTCTTGGGTAACTGAGGGTTTAGGAAGGTCTTTTTTTTCTTCTTTGGATGACTCCTCTTTTGTTTTTTTTAGATTTTTTTTTAGAGGTNGATTTGATAAAGATTTTAAGTCAATTTTACCAATTGATTTTGGTTTTTCTAAAGCTACACGATTAGTTTTTATCTCCTCTCGCTTCGCTAACTTCTCTAAGCGATCTTGCTCTTTCTTTTCTTGAATAATTCGAAGTGATTCTTTTTCTTTTCGTTTCTCCTCACCTACTTCATGAGATGCAACTTTTTTTGATTTATCATTTTCAAATTCATCCAAAAGAACTTTATAAACTACTGTGTTTATTTTAGTAGTAGGNCGAGCATCNACTTCTATCCCTTTTTGATTTAAAAATTCTACAGCACGATCTAGAGAAATATTTAATTCTCTTAGAACTTTATTTAGCCGTATNCTTGGTTGATCTGCCATAAATTAATTTACAATTGCAAAAATAGGAATTAATTTTTGCAGTCTATTCTTCAAATTCTTCTTTAAGGATTCGTAAAACTTCTTCAATAGTCTCTTCCTCTAGATCAGTTCGCTTAATTAAATCTGTTTTTTCAAGTTCCAAAATACTCTTGGCAGTATCCAGACCAACTTTCTTAAATTCATCAATAACCCATTCTTCAATTTCATCAATAAATTCCTTAAGNTCAATGTCCTCTTCTACACCTTCTCGAAACACATCAATTTCATATCCTGTTAATTTTCCTGCTAGTCGAATATTAGAACCACCTTTGCCTATTGCCTTAGAAACCTCATCTGGATTTAAGAAAACTTCTACCTGCTTGTTTTCTTCATCAATCTTAAGTGAATTTACTTTTGCTGGACTTAATGCTCTTGAAATAAAAAGTTGAAGGTTATTTGTATAATTAACAACATCAATATTTTCATTACCCAATTCACGAACAATCCCATGAATTCGAGAGCCCTTCATTCCAACACAAGCACCTACGGGATCAATTCTATCATCATATGAATCAACAGCAACTTTTGCTTTTTCTCCAGGAATACGCACAGCTTTTTTAATTGTAATTAAGCCGTCGAAAACTTCTGGAATCTCTTGCTCAAATAATTTTTCTAAAAAAATTGGNGAAGTTCTTGATANAACTATACGGGGTTTATTTCCTCTTAATTCAACACTCTCTATTATCCCTCTCACATTATCTCCTTTTCGAAAAAAATCNCTAGGAATCTGTCGATCTTTAGGAAGAATAATTTCNTTGCCATCATCATCCAAAAGAATTATCTCTCTGTTTCTGATATGGTGAACTTCTGCAGTAAAAAGTTCACCCTCTCGGTCTTTAAACTGTTTGAAAATATTAGTGCTATCATGTTCAAAAATTTTTGCTACTAAATTTTGTCTTAGATATTGTATCGACCTTCTTCCTAAATCAATAAGTTTTACTTCTTCAGACACATCCTCTCCAACTTCAAAATCAGGTTCAATTTTTTGAGCTTCACTTAAAGCAATTTCTTGATTAGGATCTTCTACATTTCCATCTTCTACTACAACTCTGTTTCTCCATATCTCAAGGTCTCCTTTATCCGGATTAATTATAATGTCAAAATTTTCATCAGACCCAAACTTTCGTTTAAGGGTGTTTTTAAATACGTCTTCAAGAATAACCATNAAGGTCACTCTGTCAATTAGTTTATCATCTTTAAATTCTGAAAAAGAATCAATTAAGGCAAAATTTTCCATGTTTATCTTTATAAAATTACTTTAGCATTTATAATAAAATCATATTCAAGTGTTTCTTTTTTTTCTACTGTTACTTTTCCTTTTCCAATTTTTTTGGANTCTCTTTGTTTCCATTTTAATGTAAAGCTATTCTCATCTNCTGCTGTTAATATTCCCTTTATNGGAGGGCTTTTTGGCATTTCAACTTTTAGTTTTCTCCCAACATTTTTAATATATTGCCGTTTACTTTGCAAAGGTGTTCCTACACCGGCTGAAGCTACTTCCAAAGAAAAATCTTTTTCTTCTCGGTCCAACTGGTGTTCGATAGCCCTACTAATATTCATACAATCTTGAAGAGAAACACCTTGGTCTCCATCCAAAATGACTTTAATACTATTGTCCGCCCCTATCTTGAGTTCAATTAAAAANAATGANGGNTCTTGAGCTAGTGCCTCTGCCAATAATTTTTCAACTTTTAAACGNAAATTCATATCAAAAAAAAAGGGGACTNATNAGTCTCCTCCTGTATTTATATCAGAATGTGTGCAAATATAAGGTAAATTGATTAATTTCCTATGCGATTTATTATTTTTAAAATGTGAACTCTTCTANTTTCATTCTTTAATAATAAAATTACTANCTTAATTTAAACTTTTCTCCATTGAAGAAGTTCTTTTATACCCTTTTATTNGNGGTTCTTATAATTATTATAGTGCTAAATTATATAAGTCCCATGCCAGNATATAGNCCTAATCGAGACTACATTGACTTGGAAGAAGAAATTTTAGAGGCCTTTATTTTAGCAAAAGATAGTAGCACAATTCAATTGCCCGAAGGGCATTTTCTCTTTTCTCAATCCTTGAGTTTGGATGCTAAAAAACATGTTAAAATAAAAGGAATGGGAATGGACAATACCATCCTTTCATTTAAAGGTCAAATACAAGGAGCAGAAGGTNTCAAAATAACAAATTCACAAAATATTGTTTTAGAAGATTTTTCTATTGAAGATGCTGCAGGAGATAATCTCAAAATAAGTGACACCGATACAATTACATTGAGAAGAGTTCGATCTGCCTGGACGGGAAAAGTTTCTACTGATAATGGTGCCTACGGTATTTATCCTGTACTAAGCACCCACATTTTAATTGAGGAATGTGAAGCAATTGCAGCTTCGGATGCGGGAATCTATGTTGGTCAGTCACAACATGTAATTATACGAAACAATAAGGTGTTTTATAATGTTGCTGGTATTGAAAGTGAAAACAGTTCTCATGTTGAAATATACAACAATGAAGCCTTTCAAAATACCAGTGGGCTTTTGATCTTTAACCTACCTGGACTTACAGTATATGGGAATGGCATAAAAGCCTACAACAATAAAATTTACGATAACAATTTGAACAACTTTGGTGTTAAAGGTTCAATTGTTAGTGCCGTGCCCAAGGGAACTGGAGTGATCATAATGGCGACAAAAGATGTGGATTTTTATCAAAACAGTATTGCAAACCACAAGACAAGCAATCTTGCCGTAGTCAGTTATGAAATTTTTGCATCTGACCAGGATCCAGAAGCAGCCAATTTGAATAAAGCATTTGAAGCTCAAGGTATCAGATCAATATTCTCAGATTTTGAAAAAGACAAGGCTTACAATCCATATCCTGGAAGGGTTTTTATTCATGATAATATCTTTAAAAACACCCATGCATTACCTACATTATCGAATGATTTTGGAAAACTATGGTTCTTTAAAAATAGAGCTGTAATNCCAGACATTACCTATGATGGCATTTTGCCTCAAGGAGTTAAGCTACATGACCCCGAAGTGAGAATTTGTATACAAAATAATGGGAAGGTTTCATTTGCTTACCTTGATGCAGCTAATGATTTTATAAACTTTTCAAATAATTTAAATCCTTTTGATTGTAGTATTAAATGATAAGAATTGGTATGTTTATTTTAAGATTATTTTTTGTTTTTCCAGTTTTTTTTACGCTGCTTAAATGCAATTCAAAAGAAAAAATAATTCCTTTAGCTAAAAAAGGAACTTTGATTACACCAATCATTTCTCAAAAAATAAATGAGAAGCAATTCTTATCTCAATACGAATTCTTTACGGGTAAACTCAAAGATTTGAAGCCAAATAATAACGTATATCCGTATAGCTTAAATACGCCTTTATTCTCCAATTACGCTTTTAAAAAACGTTTTATTTACTTACCCGAGGGGAGAAAAATAATTTACAAAAATGAAGAAGTATTTTCTTTTGAAACTGGTACTGTTTTAATTAAAAACTTTTATTATCCAGCAGATTTTAGAAACGAAAATGGAGAGAAAAAAATCATTGAAACACGCTTACTTATAAAAGAGTCTAATGGCTGGAAAGCTTTAAATTATCTTTGGGGTGATGATCAAAAAGATGCTTCACTAAACTACATTGGAAAACAAACTATGGTGTCTTGGACCCACACCGACGGTAGCATAAAATCTGCAGTTTACAATGTGCCTAATAACAACCAGTGTAAAAATTGTCATCTCAAAGGCAAAGATGTTAATCCAATTGGCCCTTCCGCAGCACAATTAAATAAAAAATATGCAGCCCTTTCAACTCAAATGAGTCAGCTTGAGTTTTTTAAATATAAAAGATTATTAGTTGACTCACCAGAGCATGCTGATTTCCCAAAATTTGCAATATGGGATCAGGAGGAAACTGGAAACTTAGAGGATCGTGCTAAAGCTTATCTGGATATCAATTGTGCCCACTGTCATAACCCTAAGGGTAGTGCAAAAAATTCTGGCTTAGATTTGCGGTTAAGCCAATTAGACATAAGAAAACAAGGAGTTTTTAAACCTCCCGTAGCTGCTGGAAAAGGATCAGGAAATCTTCAATACAATATTGTCCCTGGACGTCCAGAAGAATCCATATTGATATACCGAATAAAAAGTAATGATCCAGGTGTAATGATGCCTGAAATAGGAAGATCAATCATTCATAAGGAGGGAGTTGCTTTAATTGAAAAATATATCCAAAATTTAAATATTTACAACTTGAACTAAATTATTTTAAATGCCCTAAAGAACATTATAAAATTGATTAGAAAAGGCAATTTATTTTAAATCATAAGTTCAAAAAAGTTGTATTTTTGAAGGCTATGAAATTCAAGCCTTTAGGTACTGGTCTTAATTTTACCAAACACCACTCGAAGGAAAAAACACCCTTTGAACGTTTGTTTGAGATTTTTAAAGAGCTTATAACCCATACCTCAGGAGATTTTGATGAAGCCATNGATTGGCTCAGAGAGCTAGATCAAGAATACAAAATCACTGACGAAAATTATANTATAGATGACTTCATCGANGACTTACTCNAAAAATCCTATATCCAGCCTAAGAGTAGATGGNACTGGAAATGGAGATGGAATGTCCTTGACTCCAAAAACAGAGAAGCTTTTACGAGAACATGCACTAAGACAAATCTTTGGAAAATTAAAAAAGTCCAACTCCGGAAACCATAAGACAAAAAAAATGGGGCAAGGCGAAGACAATAATGGTGAATTTAAAGCTTACCAATTTGGTGATGCGTTAGAAAAAATTGATATGACTCAGAGTATTAAAAATGCTCAAATCCGTTCAGCAGGNAATGACTTCACATTTCAGCATGANGATCTTGTTGTAGAAGACAATTTNTATAAAACACAAATGAGTACAGTTTTGATGATTGATATCAGTCACAGCATGATTCTGTACGGAGAAGATCGNATTACACCTGCAAAAAAAGTAGCTATGGCCTTAGCTGAAATGATTACAACTTGTTATCCAAAAGATACACTAGATATTTTAGTATTTGGAAATGATGCCTGGCCTATATCCCTGAAAGAAGTCCCTTATCTTCAAGTAGGNCCTTATCACACCAATACTGTTGCAGGATTAGAATTAGCTATGGATCTACTCCGAAGAAAAAGAAATAGTAATAAACAAATTTTTATGATTACTGATGGAAAACCTAGTTGTTTAAAAATGNNNGATGGNTCTTATTACAAAAACAGTGTTGGNCTAGATGAAAGAATTGTAGAAAAATGCTACAATATGGCACGACAGGCAAAAAAAATACATATCCCCATAACTACCTTTATGATAGCACAAGACCCATATTTAAAGCAATTTGTTAGAACTTTTACTGAAGCNAATAGAGGAAAAGCATTTTTTACCGGCTTAAAAGGTTTAGGTGAAATGATATTTGAAGACTATGAAAAAAATAGAAGAAAAANACTAGAATAGAGAAAANAAAACTATGAGTTCACCAAAAATTANTACGCTAGGGGCACTAAAAAAAACTAGTTATAAACCACAAAATATAAAAGAAGAATTAGCTAAAAATTTACGTAATCGTTTACGTGAAGGCTTAAAGACTTTTAAAGGTTTAATTGGTTATGAAAACACAGTAATTCCTGATATGGAGCGTGCAATACTTTCAGGACATAATATAAATCTATTGGGTCTTCGTGGACAAGCTAAAACTCGTTTGGCTCGCCAAATGANAGAACTCTTGGACGAATGGGTGCCTGTGGTTAGAGGTTCTGAAATCAATGACTGTCCACTAGATCCTATAAGTCGTGAGGCAAATGAATTAATTTCTAAAAAAGGTAATGACACACCTATAGAATGGCTGCATCGAAATGATCGTTTTTTTGAAAAACTTGCTACACCCGATGTAACGGTTGCNGACTTGATTGGTGATGTAGATCCTATCAAAGCTGCTAACTTAAAACTTTCTTATGCTGATGAGAAAGTAATTCACTTTGGAATGATTCCTCGTGCACATCGTTGCATTTTTGTTTTAAATGAATTGCCTGATTTACAGGCTCGTATTCAAGTAGCTCTCTTTTCAATATTACAAGAAAAGGAAATTCAAATTAGAGGATTTAAACTACGTCTACCTATAGAAACTCAAATTATCTTTACAGCCAATCCAGAAGATTATACTAATCGTGGTAGCATAGTAACCCCTCTAAAAGATAGAATTGGATCTCAGATTCTTACTCATTACCCTCACTCTAGAGAAATTGCAAAAGCAATTACTAATCAAGAAGTTAAAATAAACAAAGTCATAAGTTCTAAAATTCACATTCCAGAATTAGCTCGTGATATCGTTGAACAAATTAGTATTGAAGCAAGGAAAAGTAACTATATAGACAACAAAAGTGGAGTAAGTGCAAGGATGAGTATTACTGCTTTTGAAAACCTCATTAGTGCTGCAGAAAGAAGAATTTTAATTACTGGTAGTGAAAATACCTGTATTCGTATGGCCGATTTTTTAGGAATAATTCCTGCAATAAATGGAAAAGTTGAATTAGTTTATGAAGGAGAGCAAGAAGGAGCAGAACAAATCTCTTACCATTTAATTTCTGAAGCCTGTAAAACTTTATTTCCATTTTATTTTCCAAAAATTAAAAAGTTAGAAAAGCAGGATGAAAAAGGGCCCTATGACAAACTTTTAGGTTGGTTTTTTAGTGACAATGAACTTTTCTTAGAAGATACACTTGAAGACAGTTTGTATAAAGACTCTTTAGAAATGATACCTGATATAAAAAACATAATTAAAAAACACCAACCCAACTCTCCAAAAGAAGACTATCATTTTATGATGGAATTTTTATTATGGGGATTAGAAGCNAATAAGCGCTTAAACAAATACAGAACATTAGANGGTTTTCAATTTAAAGATTCCCTTGGTAGTTACATAAGTGGTTTATAGNAATAGAGATTAGTTNTTTTAAAGAATAGTCCCGACCTTTNTTTTATCAAAAAATGATATGGTAAAAACNGANATTATTATCATTGGTGCAGGCCCTGTCGGNCTATTTGCNGTTTTTGAAGCAGGTCTGATGAAACTCAAATGCCATATTATCGATGCAATACCAAAANCCGGAGGACAACTTATTGAAATNTACCCAAAAAAGCCAATATATGATATCCCAGGTTACCCAAAGGTTTTGGCTGGAGAACTCATTGATAATTTGATGAAACAAGCTGCCCCTTTTAAACCAGGCTTTACTTTGGGAGAGCGTGCTGAAAAAATAGATAAACAAAAGGATGGAAGTTTTATTGTTACTACTAAAGAAGGTACAAAGCATCAAGCTCCAGTTGTAATAATCGCTGGAGGACTTGGTAGCTTTGAGCCTCGAAAACCCAAAATTAATATCCTCCATAAATATGAAAAGAAAGGAGTTGAATATATAGTGAAAGAACCAGACATATTTCTTGGAAAAAAAATCTTTATCTCTGGAGGAGGAGACTCAGCTTTAGATTGGGCAATTTATTTTGCTGAGCAAAACAATACTCCAATAGGATTAGTTCACAGAAGCAAATCTTTTAGAGCTAATAAAGGCTCGGTAGAAAAAGCTTATAAACTTCAAAAAGAAGGTAAAATAAAACTTTATACTAATTCAGAAGTAATTAATTTGGAAGGAGGGGATAGCCTCACAACTTTAGAAATAAAACAAAAAGATCAACCTAATAAAAAAGTAGAAGTCGACACTTGGTTACCTTTGTTTGGTTTATCCCCAAAATTGGGCCCTATTGCTAACTGGGGCTTAAAAATTGAAAAAAACGCAATTAAGGTTAATAATAATTTGGACTATCAAACAAACATTCCAGGAGTTTTTGCAATAGGAGATGTGAATACCTACCCTGGTAAATTAAAATTAATTCTTTGTGGTTTCCATGAAGCGACTCTAGCTGTTCAGTCTGCTTATAAAATCATTTATCCTAAGAAACGTTTTAATTTAAAATACACAACAATTCAAGGTATACAAGGGTTTGATTAAGTCAATTTCTATGAGAAAAACATAAAAGTGCTTATCTTTAAATATGGACTATTCTATTTATCAAGTTGATGCTTTTACCAACTCCCTTTTTCAGGGAAACCCTGCCTGTGTTGTTCCATTAGATAAATGGCTAAACGATTCTGTTTTATTAGATATAGCTAAAGAAAATTCTGTCCCAGAAACTGCTTTTTTTGTTCAAAATAAAGACTCAATTCACTTGCGTTGGTTTACTCCTGATTTAGAAATGGATTTGTGTGGACACGCTACCCTAGCAACAGCACATGTTTTAAAAAAGCATTTAAATAATTCTGATAAAAACCTCAGCTTTAATACACTCAGTGGAAAGGTAAATGTGTCCGTTTCTAAAGATCATTATTTCTTAGATTTTCCTTCCCGCATGCCTCAGATAACTGAACTCCCTCAAAATCTTGCAAAATCTTTAAATTTAAAACCAATAGAGGTATTAAAATCAAGAGATTTTGTCCTGATTTATGATAAGGAAAAAGAGGTGAGAAATATTCAAATAGAACGAAATATTTTTGATTCTTTAGACTTAGGTACAGGAGGTGTAATTGTTACTGCCCCAGGAGACAAGGTTGATTTTGTGTCTCGCTTTTTTACCCCCAGGGCAACTTTACTTGAGGATCCAGTTACCGGTTCAGCACATTGTTCTTTAATCCCATATTGGGCCTCTATATTGAAGAAACAAAAAATGAATGCACTACAACTCTCTAAACGTGGGGGTCAATTATTTTGTGAAAATCGTGATAGTCGTGTATTAATTGGAGGGAAAGCAAGAACTTTTCTAAAAGGAACTTTTCAAATTAGATAGGGATTAAATTAAATGCTTTAGCTTTTTCTTAAAAAATCTAGCTGAAGTTTCTGCACTATCCATGGAATTTAATGCATAATTACCTCCTTGTTCTATGTAGTAATATTCTAACCCACTTTTCCTTGCATCAGGTAGAATTTGAGTGTAATCTATTGAACCATTCCCTAATTCACTATAATCTCTAGTCAGTCTATCCATATCCTTAATGTGCCACATAGTATAACGCCCTGGTTGTTGATCTACAAGTTGTTTTGGTGTTTTCCCAGAATGTACAACCCAATACATGTCCATTTGAAGTTTGACCAAATCAGCATCTGTAATCTGTATTAAAATATCGTGTCCAGTAATTCCTCCCCAATTTTCAAATTCATATCCGTGATTATGATATGCGAATCCTAAACCAGCAGAATTGACTTGTTCCCCAATTCGATTGAGTTTATCAGCTAAAAGTTTAAAGTTTTCAGAATTACGTTGATCAGGATGTACCCAAGGCCATGTAATATAGGGTGCATTTAATGTTTTGGATGCTGTTATACACTGATCAACAAACCATTTCAATTCCTCTTTTGAAGAATTGAAGTGATCAGAAAATCCAAAATGACCACTGGTTGTCGATAGTCCTAAGTCATCTAAAATTTTTTTGAAATCAGACACTTTGAAACCATATAATTTTTTTGTTTTTGGATCAAAACCATAGGTTTCGAAATCTTCATATCCCATAGCTTTTAATTTTTTCAGAGTATCAACTGGTTCTTTTGCCATTGCATCACGTACAGAAAAGAGCTGAAGTCCCATTTTGTATTTTGACGGACCANTNCATGCTANTTGTGGTAGTCCNGANTAAGTCANGGCACCCANAGTAGNCATTTGACTNATGAAAACACTTCTTTTCATTTATTCTTGTTTTTTTAACCTCTTAAATTTAATTAAAAAAGGTAACCAAANAGGGAGAAAAATGTAACTTTAATTACTTTTTATTGAATAATTAACATTANAGTACTTTATGAAATTTCTTGATGATGCAGAGCCTTTTAGGATAAAAATGGTTGAACCCATTAAAAAAACAACTCGAGAAGAAAGAGAAAAATTGGTTAAAGAAGCTGATTTTAATATTTTTAAGATTCCTGCAGAAAACGTCTTTATAGACATGTTGACAGATAGTGGAACTTCGGCAATGAGCAGTAAGCAATGGGGAGGAATTATGACNGGGGATGAATCTTATGCTGGAAGTTCAAGTTTTTACCGCTTNATTGATTCTGTTCAAGACATCATGCAATTNCCTTNTGTACAACCNACCCANCAGGGNAGAGCTGCAGATTTTATTATGTCGCAACTNTATGCTTCNAAAGGNGGATANATATTAGGAAATCTTCACTTTGACAGTTTTAAAGGTCATTCTGAAATTGCTGGCTCTATCCCNGTAGATCTGATTATTGAGGAAGGCNGAACAGCTAATTCAAATCCTCATCCATTTAAAGGCAATATGGATCTTGAAAAACTCAAAAATTTTATCAATGAAAAAGGAAAGGAAAATATTCCACTAATTATTATTACAGTAACTTCAAATGGAAATGGTGGACAGCCTGTTTCTATGGAAAATATTAGAAATGTTTCTTCTATAGCGAAAACAAATAATATTCCATTAATGATTGATGCAGCTCGCTTTGCAGAGAATTGTTACTTTATAAAGAAGAGAGAACAAGGTTATCAGAATAAAACAATAAAGGAAATTGCAAATGAACTATTTTCTTATGCTGACGGCTGTGTTATGAGTTCGAAAAAAGATGGCTTAGTTAACATCGGTGGTTTTATTTGTACTCGCCACGAAGAATTATTTCCAATGATAAACCAACTAGCCATAATTAATGAGGGGTTTGTGACCTATGGAGGTATGAGTGGAAGAGATCTAGANGCCCTTGCTATTGGACTTCAAGAGGGAATTGATGAAGAATATCTAAAATATAGAATAGAGCAAGTACAATACTTAGGTGAAGAATTGTCAAAAAGAAATATNCCTATCATTTTACCAACAGGAGGTCACGGTGTATATATAGACGCACAAAAATTTTATCCACACATCCCCCAAAGAGAATTTCCAGGTCAAGCGCTTGTAGTAGANTTATATAAGACTGCTGGGGTCAGGGGAGTAGAGTTAGGATCTTGTGCATTTTCAAAAAAAGATAAAGAAACAGGGCAGATTATTTATCCTGATTTAGAATTAGTCCGTTTAACAGTATCTAGAAGGGTATATACAAATAGACACATGGATGTTGTGATTAATGCACTTCAAGATGTTTTTAAAAGAAGAGATCAAATGAAGGGATTAAAACTGACCTACGAGGGGCCCATTATAAGTTTACGCCACTTCACTGCAAAATTTGAAATGATTTCTTAAAACANAACGTATGGTTAATTCTTCATTTAATTTTTTTACACCTACTCAAATTATTTTTGGNCCTGGTAAACTAGAAAACATAAAAGATATTGCAAAATCATATGGTAAAAAGTGCCTCTTAGTTTCTAGGCCAAAAGAAGGCTCCTTAAAAAAAACTTATAAAAGGGTTGAAAATCTTTTGAATACAGTTGGGGTTAAGGCTTATTTTTTTGATGAAATTGTGCCCAATCCAACTTTAGATGGAATTGATAAAGGAGTAGCAATTGCTGCAAAAAATCAGGTAGACTTTGTTTTAGGCATAGGAGGTGGATCGGTAATGGATTCAGCAAAATTAATGGCTTTACTATATGAATCTGATGGAATCATTGACTGGAAAGCTGCTTTTTCAAACTATAATGATCCTTTTACATTTATCCCTTCAAAATCTTCAAGCCTCCCTTTTATTGCCATTTCAACAACTTCTGGAACAGGTTCACAATGTACACAAGCTGCTGTAGTTAGCGATATAAAAAAGAAAGAAAAAATCACACTTTTTCACCATGACCTTTTCCCTAAAGTAGCTATAGTAGATCCAGAATTAATGCTTTCTGTTCCAGGAAGTGTAACTGCCGCAACAGGTTTTGATGCTTTTACCCATGCTTTCGAAAGTTATCTAGGTGGAAGAACTTCTCCCCTAACAGAACACCTNTCACTTGAAGCAATAAAGTTGGTNATGGAGTACTTACCAAAAGCTATAAAAGAACCACAGAATATAGAATACCGTACACATCTTGCTTGGGCTGACACAATTTCCGGTATGTGTTTATCTAACGGAGGGGCCGACTTACCACATCCTTTNGGAGAAATAATCGGTGGAATTTGCCAAAGAGTTGCCCATGGTGAAACACTNGCTATGGTTTATCCAGCCTTTCTTGAATACAAACNTGAAATTGCTCATAAAAAATTTGAAAAAATAGCTGCTTTCNTGGAACTAGAAAAAANCNCTAAGGCATTTCATAATAAGGTTCTCGAATTATTAGAAACTACTAATTTNTCTAAATCTTTACAACGTGCAGCAATAAACGATCTGGAAAGAAAAGAAATTCTCTCCCATCCTTTGTTAAAAAAATTAGATCCTAAAAATGGTAAAGACATAATTAATCTAATGAGCAAAAGTATCAAAGAATAAAATATATGAAAAAAATTAAAATAGCTGCAGGGTTAGCTCATGTGGATTACGGACATATTGCAGATTTGGTAAAACAAGTTNCAGGTGCAGGTGCAGATTATATCCATTCAGATGCGGCTGATATGCATGATTTGAAAAACATGCAANTAATGGGGGGGCATCAAATTATAGATGGAATTCGAAAACATACAAAACTNCCTGTAGAATGTCATATTTATACCAAAACTTGTGATTTATTATTCATTGAAAAATTAGCTGAAGTAGGAACAAACATGCTAATTCTCCCAGCAGAACATTTTATTGGGGCACCACTTGCCTATATNATTAATTGGTGTAGAGAACGATCGATGAAGATAGGATTGACNATTGGGCTTTACACTCCTTTATCTTTTGTGGAGGAGTCCATTTATGATATTGATCGTTTACACATTGTGGTTCATGGGGTTGATGAAACCGACGGAAAAGATAATTGGGGTTGGAGAAAATCTTGCTTAGACCTCTTGCAAAAAGCAAGAAAATTAGTTGATNAAAAAAATCCAGATTGTGAAATTGCCATTGATGGTGGNATAAGGGCAGACAATTTGGCTCCTTTAGTTTCATGTGATCCAGATGTAGTTGTTTTGTCTTCTGCNATTTTNAAAGATCCTGAAGGAATTAAAGTGGCCGTAAAAAAATGTAGAGCTGCAATTGAAAAAGCACAATCTTAAATTTAAAAAATGAATCACCTCTCCCCTGCTTTTATCGAGCTTAATTTAAAATTAAAAAATAAAGATGATGCTATATCGCTACTTGTAGATAAACTTGATGAAAATGGTTGTTTAAAAAACAAAAAAAAGTATTTGGATGCCGTTTTAGAGCGTGAAAATCTCTTATCAACTTATTGTGGCCATAATATTGCTATACCCCATGCCGTTTCAAAAGCTGTGAAAAAAGTAAGCTTTGGTTTTTGCAGAACAACTAATTTAGAATGGGATAAAAAAGACGAATCAGTGCAATTTATATTAATACTCGCACTACCCGATTCAAAAGGAGAAGAGGATAATTATCATATTGATCTGATGTCTCAAATAGCAAGTTTAGCTCTAGAAGAGGAAGTCAGAGAGGTTTGGGTAAATGCAAAGACTGAAGAAGATATTTCGAAAACATTTCATCAAAATTTTATACCATGAATTTTTGGAAAGAAACAGCTGATATATTCAAAGATACAGGAACCCACTTTAGAACTGGAGTTTCTTATATGCTCCCAATTCTGCTTATTGGAGGAATGGTAGGAAGCATTGCCGTTTTAGGTGGAGGTGATTATGCAGAAGGATCTATTTGGAAAATTTTCAAAGATGTAGGAACTATAGGCTTGACTTATTTTGTTCCTATTATGGCTGCCTACACAGCCTACAGCATTACAGATACACCAGGGATTGCACCTGGTTTTATTGTTGGTATTTTAGCACAACAAATTGACACCGGTTATTTAGGTGCTCTACTTGGAGGTATATTAGTTGGGTATGCAACCTATATGCTTATGAAAATACAGCTCCCTGAAATACTTCAAAGTACCTGGGGATTTATTGCACCAGTATTTAGCACACTTATAGTAGTTGTTTTTATGGTCTATCTTCTTGGCCCTCCCATTGCATGGCTAATGGAAGTTATTTCTTCTTTCTTATCAAATCTTAGTGAAGAAGGTTCAGCTATAATGGGAGCAGTAATGGGATTTTTGGGAGGAATAGACTACGGTGGTCCATTTAGTAAAACCCAAAGTACTTTTGCAACAGCTGTAATGGATTTAGATTTATATGTTCCCCTTGGTATTTGTGGAAGTATTGTTATAATTCCTCCACTTGGGATGTGTTTAGCAACTTTTTTAAAACCAAAACTCTACACTAAGGTAGAACAAAACTATGCAAAAAGCTCCTGGATATATTCAATTATTGGTGGCTTTACTGAAATTGTCATTCCCCTTGCAGTAGGTGATATTATTAGAGTCACTACAGCTACAGTTTTAGGGTGTACTATAGGGGGAACTATTGCAGGTATCTTCTTATTGGAATTAAGCACCCCTGTTTTGGGAATTGCGCAGTGGTTTTTTTATGACAAACCGTTAATCTTTGTAATTTGTGTTGTAGTTGGTTCACTAGTTACAGCGCTTACTGCAAATTTTCTAAAAAGTATTAGTAAAAGAGATGTTGGAGCACTTGATGCTGCAGATTCAGAACTGAATGAACCTAATTGAAAAAAGTATGAAAATAGCATTAATTACAGCTTGTTTAGCAGGGGTAGCTCACAGTAAAATGGCTGCTTTAGCTTTAAAAAAAGAAGCTCAAAGAAGAGGTCATGAAATTTGTGTGGAGGAACAAGGAGGACACAAAATCCCAGTTAGAATTTCTAGAGAGGAAATTGAAGATGCAGATGTTGTAATTATTGCAAAAATGGTTTCNATTTCTGGAAAAGATCGTTTTAAAGGAAAAAAGGTTTTACAAGTAAGTGTTAATGAAGCCGTACGTAAGCCGATTATAATTATTGACAAGGCTGAACATTTGGAGAAAAATTAATGTGATGATAAGTTCGCCTGTAAGCATAAATGACGAAATAGGTTTTCATGCAAGAACTGCAGCACTTTTTGCAAAAAAAGCCTCCAGCTTTAATGCTGATATTTTTGTTGAATTCAATGGTAAAAAAGTTAATGCAAAAAGCACTTTGTCTTTAATGACATTAGGTGTCAAATCTGAGGATGAAATCTTACTTAAAGCAAAAGGTGTTGATGAAAAAGAAGCACATAACGCTCTAGTTAAATTTATTGAAAGTAATTTTAAGGAATAGATTATCAAAACACTTAAGGGCATCGTNGCAAGTTNTGGATTGGCAATAGGTAATGCTAAGCTAATCCTTCATATTAATTCGATCATTGTCCCAAAAAAAAGNATNGCTAAACCAGAGAAAGAAATAAATGNCTTTAAAAAAGCTATTTTATCAGCTACTAAAAAAACAAATTCCTTAAAAAAAAATCTTTCTGCTAGCCTCCCTAAGCAGGAACTTGAAATTTACGAAGCATATTCGAGCATAATCAACGATCCTGAAGTCATCGAAAAAACAATCAATTATGTCAAGCAAGAAAAGTGTAATGCTGATTATTCTTATTATCAGATAACTCAAAATTTTATTTCTACCCTAGAAAAATTAGAGGATAATTATGTNAAGCAAAGAGCTGAAGACCTAAAAATGCTTTCTAAATTGGTAATAAAAATTTTACAAGGGGAAGAAAGTATTTCTTCTAAATTAGGCCATCCTTGTATAATTGTCGCTGAAAAAATTGACCCTAACCTCCTCGCTGAATTTGAGCCAAATAATCTCTTAGGTCTTATAAGTACAAAGGGAGGTGTTACAGACCATACATCTATTATTGCAAAGGCATTAGGTATCCCCTATTTATTAGGNGTGAAAAACTCCACTAAGATTATTAAAAATGGAGACATTATAATTATTGATACCAAAAATGAGTGTTTACATCTAAACCCCAAAGAAGAGGCAATTCGACAATTTGAAAAAGAGAATAAAAAGCATAAATACGAAAGGAAAAAACAACTTTTAAATGCGCAAAGTAAGGCTTATACCAAGTCAGGTAATCGGATTGATGTACTTGCTAATGTTGGTTCTATTGAGGATGCGCGTCAAGCACTAAAATACGGTGCTGATGGGATTGGATTACTACGTACTGAACTATGTTTCCTAGAAAGCTCCTCAGTTCCAGACGAAAAAACTCATCTTGATATTTACAATAAAATACTTAGCCAATTACCAAAAAAGAAGCACACACTTCGCCTTTTAGATTTTGGCACTGATAAAAAAGTATCCTATTTACCCCTTTCAAATGAGGAAAATCCAGCTATGGGAAATCGAGCTTTACGCCTAGGATTTTCTTATTACGANAATTTATTGAAACCCCAAATTCGAGCTTTTCTTCGTCTATCTAAAAAGTTTGATATCAAGATTCTTTGTCCCATGATTTCAACACCTGAAGATNTGAATCAAATTTTAGACGCACTTCGCCTAGAAAAAAAGGATTTAAATTCACTAGGTGAAGAAATAGAAGTTCTTCCTCCTGTAGGTATTATGATAGAAGTCCCCAACGTAGCTCTTAATCCACAAGAATTTATCTCAAAAGCAGATTTCTTTTCTTTTGGGACTAATGATCTTGCTCAGTTTTTGATGGCAGCAGATCGAACCAATGTAAACGTTTCACATTATTTAGAGGCTGCTAATAAAAGTCTTCTTAAGCTTATACATAATTTTGCTAATGAAGTAATGCCCCACAAAAAAGAAATCAGTATCTGCGGAGAGCTAGCTTCCAATTCAACTTATTTAAGAGAATTCATTGATTTAGGATTGAGTGCTCTGAGCATGCCCCCCAGCCTAATTCCAAAAGTAAAAGAAGAAATTAAATCTATCGATTAGTTTTCTAATGGTATGAATTTTAAACAAGATTATAAATATTCCTTATTTTAGACTCAAAAGAAATTTGATAAACTTATTGAATAATCAAATCTTATATTATGAACACAAACTTTGATGCTATTGTTGTTGGATCTGGAATTAGTGGTGGATGGGCCTCAAAAGAACTTTGTGAAAAAGGGCTAAAGACTTTGTTGCTCGAGAGAGGCCGTATGGTTAAACATGTTGAGGATTATCCCACCATGAATCTAGATCCATGGGAAATGAAACATGGGGGAAGAAGCACACAAGAGACATTAAAAGACTACAATAAACAAAGAAGGTGGGGAATCAATGAGGGCAACCGCCATTTTTATAATAACGACTCAGTCTATGATTACGATGAAGACAAACCTTTCGATTGGATTCGAGGGACACAAGTAGGGGGACGTTCTCTTATATGGGGAAGGCAAACCTACCGCTGGAGTGATGATGATTTTGAAGCAAATTTGAGAGATGGTATTGCTATTGACTGGCCTGTTCGCTATAAAGATATTGCACCTTGGTATTCCTATGTAGAAAAATTTATTGGGGTAAGTGGAGAATCCTTAAACCTTCCTCAGCTTCCTGATAGCGAGTTCCTTCCTCCCATGGAGCTAAATTGTGTTGAAAAAGAACTACAATCATCCATAGCTAAAAATTATAATGATAGAGTACTTACAATAGGCCGTGTGGCTCATATTACCAAAGGAACAAAAAACGGCGCCGGAAGAAGTTCTTGTCAATATAGAAATCGCTGCGACAGAGGTTGTCCTTATGGATCCTACTTTAGTTCGAACTCTTCTACTCTTCCTTTAGCTGAAAAAACAGGAAACCTAACTCTCCGTTCTGATTCTGTGGTAACTGAAGTAGTTTATAACGAAAAAACTCAAAAAGCCACTGGTGTAAAAGTAGTAGATGCCAAAACAAAAGAGGTTATTGAATTTAAAGCAAAAGTTGTATTTCTGTGTGCATCTTCTATGGCTTCAACAGCAATATTATTAAACTCAAAATCCAATCGTTTCCCTAAGGGTCTAGGAAATGATTCTGGAGAATTGGGACACAATGTCATGGACCACCAATTAGGTAGTGGTGCCTCAGGAAAATATGATGGATTTGAAGAACAATATTATTACGGCCGAAGACCAAATGGGTTCTATATTCCACGATTTCGCAATATTGGCGGAAAAGAAAAAGGAGTGGATTTCTTGAGAGGATATGGATACCAAGGAGGTGCCGGAAGAGGTGACTGGTCAAGTGTTATAGCTGAATTTGGTTATGGAGCTGAATATAAAAATGCTATTCTAAAACCAGGTAATTGGACAATTGGAATGGGTGGTTTTGGAGAAGTACTTCCTTATCATGAAAACAGAATGTATTTAAATTATAATAAGATAGATGCCTATGGCTTACCAAAAATTGTTTTTGACGCTGAGTTTAAAGAAAATGAAAAAAAAATGAAAGAAGATTGGAAAATTCAAGCAGCAGAAATGTTGGAAAATGCAGGTTGTAAAGATGTTACGATTTATGATTCAAATGCCCCAATAGGAAAGGGTATTCATGAAATGGGAACTGCACGCATGGGAATTGATCCAAAAACTTCTGTTTTAAATAAATACAATCAACTGCACAGTGTAAAAAATGTATTTGTTACAGATGGGGCCTTTATGACCTCTTCAGGAACTCAAAATCCCTCCTTGACTTATATGGCTTTTACTGCTAGAGCAGTTNATCATGCTTTTAGCGAGCTTAAAAAAATGAACTTATAATAAAAAACTCATTTTCTCCTAGCATTATTTTTGCCTTTACTAAACATTTTAAATCATTTAATGACCCCAATTTTTTAACATTTTAATTTGTATTTTAAGCTATAATGAAAATTTTATAAATGATTAAAAGATTTGTCCAACTTCTATCTATCATTTGCTGTTTTTCATGTCAAGAAAATGGGCTTTTTTTCGATGATGCTTATATCATTCATGACATAAATTTAATAGACCCTGTTGATGGATTAGTAAATAATCAGACAGTCGTTGTAAAGGGAAATAAAATTTTAAATATATATAACTCAAAAGAAATAAGTCTCTCACCTAAAAATAAGATCTACAGTGGTAGTAACAAATTTTTAATTCCTGGGTTATGGGATGCCCATGTCCATTTTGCCTTTGAAAAAGATTTAGCTAAAAGCATGAACAATTTATTTATTTATCATGGGATTACAAGTCTTAGAGACACTGGTGGCCCTTTTAATTTTGTAAATCAATTTAAGCAAGAAGCTCTTAAAAATCCCAAAATTAAAAGTCGTTTAAAAATTGCGGGGCCTTTGTTAGATGGAAAATTCAATGTTTATGATGGGAGTGATCATAACCACCCTGTACTATCGATTAAAAACATGGATGAAACAGAACTGAAAAAAAATGTAGAATTTCTCGTAGAAAATAAAGTTGATTTTCTTAAAGCATATGAGATGTTAAGTCCTAAACAATTTGAATTGCTTACCGAACTGTCTAAAAAATATAAATTAAAACTTACAGGTCATGTCCCATTAAGCATGGATGTTATTGCAGCATCTAATTTGGGATTGAATAGCATTGAGCATTTTAGAAATGTTGAACTATCAATGACTAATTTAGCCGAAGAACTTCTTGAAGAAAGAAAAAAATTATTGACAAATAAATCTTCTTTAAGTGGTGCTAATCTTCGATCATTATTACATACCAAGCAACGAATGAGAGCCATTTACAGCTTAGATTCATCGAAAATAAAAAAGGTAGCTAATATTTTAAGTAAGAATGACACATGGCAAATACCAACTTTNAAATTATATAAAAATTTTGCTTTAAAAAACTATAAACAANCAGAGTATTTGTCNTCACTTAGCCTACTNCCAGAAGATATAGAAAGTATTTGGAGAAAAAGAATCAAAGGCATAAGTAANGATCTAANTGTCCAAATGAAAGACTTTACAAACTGGTCATCTAGTATGGTTAAATTTATGCATGAAAGAGGAATTACTTTTATGGCNGGTACTGANACNCCCATTGGATTCTTAATTCCTGGATTAAGTTTACATCAAGAAATAGAAGAATTTTACAAANCTGGCCTAAGTCANTTAGAGGCACTCAAAACAGCNACTANTNATCCATCAAAATATTTNNANCTCCAGGATTCTTTAGGCAGAATAAAACCTAATTATATTGCTGATTTAATTGTNTTNGATAAAAATCCTTTAATTGAAATTAAAAACACAAGAAAAATTAGAGCTGTNATTAAAGATGGGTTTTATATGAATCGAAAGTTTTTAGATTCTATAATAGAATAGTCTAATTAGATTTTCTTATTTAACAATGAAAGTAAATCTTCTAATCCTATTCATNCCCCTATTTAGCNTAAGTCAGGTTGGGGTTAGAAATGCNTTTGATAACAGAGGTNTTTCTAACTATTATTTTAATANAACNAATAATGANAAAAANATATTAAATAATAATCCCTATTTTACTCCTCTTTATAACGGGTATAGATATAATGCTAGATTAGATTTAATNGTTGATTCTTTAGATAATATTTTGAATATTGATAAAATAAAATTAGGNAAGCTAATATTTGTTAAAAAAGAATATTTCAAAAGATGGAAAAAGAGTTCTTCTANAGGCTATTTAATTGATTTAGGTGAAAATAATTATATAAGANTTCAAAAAATTCTTAACAGNTATTACAATCCCAGATTAAATAGCTCCTCAAACAAAAAATTTGAAGAAAAAATAACATATTNTAGNAAGCTCGATGANAAAATNAAACAAATCAANAAGAATGAAGATTCCTTTGTNCATTTTTATTTATTTCTAGGACTTAATCATTCTAGGTTNAANAATTATTTTGAAAATAATTATTCAAATAGAAATTCGGTTTACTATGGATTGGGAATTAAATTTCCTTTAATAAATTCATATTATATTAAAAGTCATCTATTTTATTCAAAATATGGTGGAGTTAAATGGTTTAGAATTGAAAATGAAAGTGGCAGGGATAAAATTGTTTTTAATTCATTAGACTTTGAAATATTGGTTGAAAAAAAATTGAAAACATTTAATGTTTTCCTTGGAATTAGATCAAACTATGCAGTAAAAAGAGAANNAATACTNCTAAGTAGAAAGTGGTATGGCTTTACATTCAGGGANAATTATACTAATTTGAATGATGAACTTAAAATATTTATCCCGTACAGCGGAACATTAGGCTTTTCCTTTCCAATTATAGAATCTGTTCAATTTGAATTAAAACATAACTTTGGTATGCTCAACTTGCAAAAAAACTTAGATACATTATCTAGAATGAATTCATTCCAAAGTGGTATTATCTATGAGTTTTAATTTTTTTAAAGCCAGACTATCATAAACTAATCTCAAACATGAGATCTTAGTTAGGGTAAATAAACTATCTTATTATTATTCACTTGGGATTTAAATACTTCAAAATAAAAAACTATGTCCAATTGATAAACTAAAAAAGTGCGTGTTATTAATAAAATCAGAGGGAATAATTGCTCTTGGAAAATTAATTATATAGCCTAATTCTAAATCAAAGTTTTTATATGACATTACTATCGGAAATTGTAATTGAGTATTTATTAGTCCAAAAATATCTTGTTCTTCTGTAATTGTAATTAATCGTCTGAAAAAAAGGGCATTATATTCTGTGCTCAAAGTTTCCCTATTTACATATAAGCTTAGCATAGGAATAAATGACAAACCAAATCCTTCAGATTTATTAGCTTGA
The DNA here is from genome assembly GCA_002714815.1 of Flavobacteriaceae bacterium. Taxonomy (GTDB): domain Bacteria; phylum Bacteroidota; class Bacteroidia; order Flavobacteriales; family Flavobacteriaceae; genus MS024-2A. Next base: position 57,905 of record PAYI01000044.1, read on the forward strand.
TTCATGGGTTTATCTCCGCTTCCATTAGTTAAAACTTTTTGATTTTGATTGCCAAGAATAGAAAATCGATAACTGAAATGGGTTTGAAATTGAAATTGCTTATTATTCCCAAAAAACCAATTAAAATTTGAAAAAACAAATAAGTTTTCATTTTTAGATTGATAGTTTAACCCTATAGAAAGACTCTTGTTAAATATATCCTCAGCTGAAGTAGTGTAAAAAAATCTAGCTGCTGAAACACTTGCCCCCCAGTTTTTGTCGTTTCCGAAATTTACTGAATAACCTATTGAAAAACGTGAGACATCCCATTCAGGATTTACCTCACTAAGATAAACTCCTGCAAAATTTAATAAAATCCCAGATTCATTCAAATAGGTTAATTGTGGCACAGCGTTAAATTGATCTAAACCAGAGCTCCGTCCTGCATAGAAAGTATTACTATTAAATCCAATATTGGTATAAATAAGATTTTTGGATGAAGGTGAAAAGTTTTCTGAATCTTGTTCATTGAAGAAGAGCTCATCAATTAATTTATTTAGCTCATCAATATTTTCCTGCTCTTGCCCAAAAACTGATACTTCAAATAGTAAAATAATAAAACTAATGTATTTAAAAAAAACGCGTAAAGGATTAGCCATTTCCTTTAGGTTTTCCTCCCTTATTTTTTGATCGATTTTGAAGTTGATTTTGTTTTAATCGAGTTCCCCTAGAGTCTCCAGTTTTCATTTTATTCATTCTACTTTTTAAAAGTTTAAACTCTTTCTTTTGACGATCCGAAAGACTCGCTTTCAAGCGGTTTGTCATTGCTTTAGTTCTGTTTTCACTCAGCTTTAAAAGAGTTTTTTGTTGCTGAGAAAAGGAAGCTGAAAGTTTAAGTTTTTTTTGACTGTTACTTAAACTGGAATTTTTTAAAATAGCTATTTGCTCTGAATTTAAACTTTTACGAAAAGCATCACGAGATTCTTTCAACTTGGAACGCTCAGTTCTTAGCATGGCTTTTTGATCCTCGGTCAAAAATGGAAGCTGACTTAATTTTTCCATATTTATATCCTCTTGAGTAAATCCGAGGCTAGTAATCATGACAAAAAATAATAGCAAAATAAAACTCGAGAAATTATTCATCTGTAATTGCATTAAGAAGATATTCGTCAAAGTAAATGTCAAGCTCTTGGTCTTCTATTAAAAGAGATTCAACTATTGAGGACTGCTCTAAAGCTATTGAATCATCAGATATATTAGTTTCACTAATTTGGTTTGAGTAAAAGAAATTTAATGCAACTAATAATAAAACTGAAGCAGCTATAGTCCAAGTCCAATTTAATGGGATAATTTTGGAATTTGGATTTTCAGATTTTATGGTATCTTCAAAAATTTCTTCCCAAACTGTATCCTTAGATTTATCAAATCGAATTTTCATACCCTCAAATAAATGATCCATTTGATCTTCTTTATTATGCAGTTTATTACTCATTTGATTTCTTTTATTTTTTCTCTTAAGCTCTTCATTCCAGATGTCATTCTTTTCTCAACAGCTTTTATGCTTAAATTTAAGGATTCTGAAATTTCCAGATAAGTTAAACCTTCTAATTTGTTCATTAAAATTACAGTTCGTTGTTTTTCAGTTAATAAAGCTAATGCTTTTTTAAGTTGAAGTTTTCGTTCTTCCTGATCCTCATTTTGATTTTTATCTTCAAATTCCAATTTATCCATTCCGTTTTTAATAGAAACAATATGTTTTCTTTTTCTTAATTCACTAATAAATTCATCATTAGCAATTTTATATAACAATGGCCTAATTGAATATTCAGCTATATTTAATTTTTTACTCCAAATTTTCAAAAATACATTTTGGGCAACATCATTAGCTAAATCCTCGTTCATAGATCTAAAATAAATATACCTTCTAATCCCTTCATAATTTTGGTCGTATAAAGATCTAAATTCTTTTTTAGTCACCTTTTTATTTACTGTTCAAGTCCTTTGTTAACAAAGGACTTGATTTTCAATTAAAGCTACGATTTAATTCCTAGAAATATTTCTATTGGTTTATGCATTACTAAGAAGCTACAATTTTAAAAGTATTTACTTCTCTTAAAGATACAATCCTTATAATATACATGTTCCCCGTTTCCAACTCAATTTCAAATTGAAAAGAATATAAATTTTGAGTATTTACTTCGGTGATTTTATTGCCAATTATTGAATAAACTTCAATTGATCCAGGACCATCGAACCCTTTTAGGAAAATACTCCCATTGTTATAAGATACATTTTTCTGTTCATGCGTTGGAGTTTTGAAAATTGTAATTTTAGGTTTAGTTAATTCATTTGCATGTGCAATAAAAATATTAATTGAAATAATAAATAAATATAATTTTTTACTCAACATTCAAAATATTTAAAGCTTAAAGAAACTATTACCTCTTTTTTTCTTTTGAATATCAATTGTCTCGGTAATTCCATCTTTTGTCACTTCAGCTTCAAGGTCACAGGTCCCATCACCAAAATCTGTAATTATTGTATCTGAACCGCTCACCAGTGTTTTAATACCTTCAACAGGCACCTTACCTTTTTTATGTTTTCTGTTTTCAAAATCACAGGTGTAAGAAAATTTTATTGGTGAATTAATTGTCATTACAAAATCAACTCCATCACTGCTTTGACCAGAGGAGGTTCCTTCAATTAGTGTATAGATTCTTTTATCGTTTTCTACATATGTAAAACGACTTATTGAACTTGACTTAGTAGAGAAAGTTCCATCCTCATAAATCATTTTCCCATTAATTAAAGTAGATAAAGTTGTTTTATTACCATCCGAATCTATTGCTATTATTTCTTTTCTGCGGGTTCCCTCAATTTTTACATCATTCATGTAGAAATCAACAAATTCCATTTGACGAAAGCTACCCAGTTCATTTTGAATTTCTGAATAAGTAATTACAATAGTTCCTGTTCTACTCTGCCCCTTTTTGCCTTGACAATCTCCATTAAAAGTAATCGTTTTCGTATTGTTTTCTTCGTCTACATTTATAGATGCACAAGTTCCATATCGATTTTCTCGAAATTTTTTAGGCCCCAAATTATATACACCATCATCTTGATAAGTTGCAATTGTTTTGGAGGTAATCTCTGCAGTATTATCTTTTAAATTAAATGCATCAGTTACTACTTCATCAATATCCTCCTCAAATGAGAGTGCGTTAATTGATTCAATTAAAGTTGTTGCACTTAGGGATTCTTGTATTTCATTTATGTCATTTTTATTGCAACCAAGGAATAAAAATGTCAAAGCAATCAAAGTATAAAAAAAGTTAGTCTTCATAATAAAAAATTTAATGTTATAACCTTAATACCGTTTAAAAATATAAATACCCTACCTTTTAAATTATATAGATCTGATTTTTTTATTAATGAACAGATCGTGTTATATGGTGTATTAAAACAAAATATTATAATCTCCAAAAGAGATCTTAAGATATAATAGTTGTTTCTTTAACAACACTTTGATTTAAGAAATCCTTGAAAGCCCTCAAAAGTAGGGAGGAATAAATTTCGTTTTTGTTGGCCTACTAGGGATCGAACCTAGACTCTTCTGAACCAAAATCAGACGTGTTGCCAGTTACACCATAGGCCAAGAGAGCGGTAAATTTACACGAAAGTTTTTTGTGCACCAACTTTTCTGGATAAATTAAAAGTATATTAAACTCTCTTTAGACCATTTTCTCTTCTTTGATTTATGCTTACATTCGTGCCAAGAAATCGAAACGTGAAACATGAGTGAAAAAATATACCGAATTTGGAATCTTGGTATTGGATGGACTGTTTTTGCTGTTGCTCTCTTCACCTTTTTAAGTACAGTTGAACCAACTGCAAGCTTTTGGGATGCAGGAGAATATATCTCAACTTCAGCCAAACTTCAAATTGGTCACCCACCAGGGGCACCTTTTTTCCAAATGATAGGTGCGTTTTTTGCACTATTTGCATCTAGTCCTGAAAAAATTGCTTTGATGGTTAATTCCATGTCTGTTTTTTCTAGTGCTTTTACAATATTATTCCTGTTTTGGACACTTACATTATTATTTAAAAAACTTCCCATCTTTAAATCTTTAAATAATATTTCGGAGCGAATTGGATTTTTCGGAAGTGCTGTGGTAGGCGCCTTAGCTTTCTGTTTTTCGGATAGTTTTTGGTTTAACGCAGTAGAAACAGAAGTTTATGCAATGGCTACATTGATTCTTTCAGTTTTATTTTGGATGGGCCTAAGGTGGGAGCAAGAAATGAATACTGCTAGAGGAGATCGCTGGTTGTTAATGATTGCTTTTGTTATTGGACTTTCATTTGGTGTTCACTTCATGGGATTACTTACTATACCTGCCTTGGGAATGATATATTATTTTAGAAACTATAATAAAGTGACAGTTAAAGGATTTATCTATGCTAACCTAATTTCTACGGCTATTTTGTTAATCATTTTTAAATTATTACTCCCCTTTACTTTAGCTTTTTTTGGAAAGGCAGAGGTTTTCTTTGTTAATACGATAGGACTTCCCTTCAACAGTGGAACTATTATAGCTGCTTTAGTTATAATTGCAGTTTTTTATTATGGTTTAAGATTTACTAGGAAACGAAATCTTGTAAATTTTAATACCGGAATTCTAGCAGTGCTTTTTGTCTTAGTGGGGTTTTCATGTTGGATCATGATTCCCATTCGGGCAAATGCGAATACAGTAATCAATGAAAATTCTCCATCTGATGCTCGCCTATTATTGGCTTATTACAATTTAGAGCAATATCCTGAAACCAAACTGTTTTATGGACCTATGTTTTCTGATGTCTATGCAGGACAAGATCCAGATGAACCTTATATTGATGATAAACCAAAATATGAAAGGGATTATAAGACAGGTCAATATAAGATCGTAAATTTTTGGGAAGATGCTCGTTTTAATTCCAATAGTGCTCATAATGGAATCCTCCCTCGTTTATGGAGTAGTGAACATGCAGGTAATTACATTAATTTTACAAAACCTTTAGAATTTAGTGTAAAATCAGAATACAGGTCAAACCCTCAATTAAAAAATAGAATTGACCAATTTCGTGATGACTTTGCTGACGGATCAATTGATGGTGAGCAATACCATGAGTTTTTAAAAACCTTTAGCCCTTATTTGAACATTGAAAAACCATCTTTAATTTCAAATCTAAAATTCTTTATTGAATATCAATTAGGATATATGTACTGGAGGTATTTTATGTGGAATTTTACAGGAAGGCAAAATGACGAACAAGGAGAATACAATATAATAGATGGAAACTGGATTAGCGGTATACCGTTTATAGATGAAATTCGATTGGGAAATCAGGCAAAGTTAAATGATGACGCACTAAATAATAAAGCAAGAAATACTTACTTCTTTTTACCCTTCATCTTAGGTCTTATAGGTTTGTATTTTTTATACAAACAAGATCCTAAGCGTTTTTGGGTTTTGATGCTGTTTTTTCTTTTTACAGGAATCGCTCTTAAAGTTTACCTCAATGAACGCCCATTTGAACCTAGAGAAAGAGATTACGCTTTGGTAGGTTCCTTTTATGTATTTGCTATCTGGATTGGATTAGGCTGCATGAGCTTAATTCAAAGTTCTCAAAAGTATCTAAAGATCAAAATCTTACAACCCATTATTGTGGTAATTTGTTTAGTAGCTGTTCCTTTACTAATGGCTTCCCAGAATTGGAATGACCACGATCGTTCCAAAAGATATACTGCCCAGTCACTGTCCCGTTCATACCTCCAATCCATTCAAAAAGACAAGGGTGCCATGATATTTACTATAGGGGATAATGATACATTTGCCCTATGGTATGCTCAGGATATTGAAGGCTATAGGACAGATGTAAGAACAATCAACTCAAGCTTACTTGGAACTGACTGGTACATAGATCAAATGAAAAGAAAAACCTATGAAAGTGAGCCAATCCCATCTCAAATGACTCATGATTTATATGCCTATGGAGTAAGAGATGTAATTCGCTATCAACCAGTATTGGACTCCGTTAGATGGAACATTAAAGACTTAATGAACTGGATTTCAAGTGACCATCCTAGAACAAAAATTAAAGACTTTTTAGTTAAAACAGGTCGAGACCCCTATCAATTGCCTAGAAGTCAACAGGAAGGGGTGTTTTATCCCACTCGAAAAATTCGTATTCCTGTTAATAAGGAAAATGTTCTCAAAAGTGGTATTGTAAAACCTGAAGATTCTGACAAAATTGTCTCCTATATTGATATTGATCTCCCAGAAACAGCCTTGCTGAAAAATCAAATGATGATGTTAGATATACTAGCTAATAATGATTGGGAACGTCCGATTTACTTTACAGGTGGAAGTTATGCAGATTCAGAATATATTTGGATGAAAAAATACCTTCAGCTAGAAGGGTTAGTATACAAACTGGTCCCAATAGAAACAAACTTAGGTGAGGAAAATCCATATCTCATGGGACGGATTGATAGTGAGCTTATGTATGATATTGTTCTTCAGTGGGATTGGGGAAACTCTGAGCGTAAAGACATTTACCACGACCCAGAAACACGAAAAAACAGCATATCATTCCGCAGTAATATGGCCAGACTGGCTGAACAACTTATTAACGAAGATAAAATTAAAAAAGCAAAAGTAATAATGGATTTGGCAATCGAAAAAATGCCAATAGATTATTTCGGATATTACAGTTTACTTGTTCCTTTTGTTGATGGTTATTACAGAATTAATGAATTAAAGAAAGCGCAAGACTTGTCCAAAAAAATTGCATATAAATACAATGATAGACTAGATTACTTTTCTTCTCTTTCTCCCAACTTGCAGTATAGATTAGGAGAGGAAATTATCACCGAGATTGAACGTTATAGGACTCTTGTTGAAGCAGATTTAAAACATGCTGAAAAATCAAATTTAAAGCCTACTCTAAATCAATTTCTAACTGCAATTCTTCCTTTCAATTACCTTTATGGAGATTATGAATTTTATACTAGCCTTATAGATATAGTAGAAGGATTTTATTTAATTGGTGAAATAGAATTAGCTCAAAATCTCAGTAAAAAAATAGCTGATCAATATAGTGAACGTATGCAACTGTTCGCTCAGTTTTCACAATCTAATCAACTTAAGATTAAAGACCAAATCAAAAAGGAATGGGTTTCCTATAATTATTTCTTACAACTCATAAATTCATTTGACAATTCAACTTTTTTCAAAACATTGGAAAATCAGTACAATGAAAATGTTGATCTACTCACTACAGAGTCAGATAGCCTAAAAAAAGTGGAATAACCTAGTCTATGTGGTCTTGTAAAAGACTTATTAAAGTATTGGCATCCTGTTCCCCACTTTGACGCCAGACCATTTCACTAAATTTATATATCATTAGTGTTGGTAATACTTTTACCCTTAGAGCTTCGGATAATTGTTGGTTTTTATCAACATCTATTTTGATAACTTTCCCCTTATCACCCATAGCAGCAGCGACGTCCTTCAATACAGGGTTCATATCTTGGGAAACCTCTTCTTGACTTCTAAAGAAAGCCAACAAAATTGGAATTTTTTCGTCTAATAATTCTCCAAATTTTGACATTGTCTAAACGAATTATAAAGCAAATGTAAAAGAAATTGATTAAATACTTGTTTTTGCTTTTCTTAAAGTGATTACTGAGATCTCAGGCCACATCCCTACACGCCCTGGATAGGCTAGGTATCCGAAGCCTCGATTTACGTTTAAACGCTGTTTTGACTGCTCGTAAATACCTGCCCATTGTTTGTAACGCCACTTAACAGGGCTCCATTTAATCCATCCAGGGATTTCAATTCCAAATTGCATTCCATGGGTATGACCACTTAAGGTGAGATGTATATTAAATGGATGAGGTAAAACTTGTGCTTCCCAATGAGATGGATCGTGAGACATCAAGATTTTAAAGTCTCCAGCAGAGACACTTTCAAGAGCTCGATCAAGATCACCAGCTTTTTTAAAACCTGAACCCCAATTTTCTACTCCAATTATCGCTAATCGTTGACCTTCTTTTTCAATAAAACGAGATTCATTTAGCAACAAATCCCATCCCATCTTTTTTTGTGCACTATATAGAGCTTCCATATTATTTTTCTTAGCTTTAGAATTTTCCCACCTCATATAGTCTCCATAGTCATGATTCCCTAAAATGGAATATACCCCATGTTTTGCATAAATCTTTTTAAAGGTTTCAATCCATGGATGCACCTCTTCTGCGCGATTATTTACTAAATCGCCAGTAAATAAAATTAAATCAGATTTTTGAGCATTTACCAGTTCAACCCCGTATTGTACTTTAGTTTGATTATCAAAACTACCACTATGAATATCTGAGATTTGAGTAATCTTAAATCCATCAAATGTATCAGGAAGGTCCTCATATTCCAATTCATAAGAAAATACTTTATAATTGTACTTCCCTCGATACATTCCATACAAAAGTGAAACAAAAGGTATAGTAGCAAGGCTAACTGCAATTTGTGAGATGATTTTTCTTCGTTCTGGGAGAAACTGTGTTTGTCCAGGCATCTTAGTAAAATAACCATAGATCCCCTGAGGTATTCTCAAAACATCTTCCCCTAAAAGTATAATAGTGACCAAGGCCTGAAATATAAAAAGAGTGATAAAAAACCCAATAGCATACATTAAGCGTGGTTCTGTAGCAGTAGTTCTTTCCAAGATTAAAGTGTGAAATAAAAGGTTGCCCATCACAAGAATTATTAAAAGAATGTATGCGAAAAGTATCCAACGACTAAATACAATCGTTTTTATCGCTTGGTAACTATACCATTGTAAAATACCTAAAAAAAACAAGCTTATAATCCAGCGCATTTAGATTTTTTGGCAAAGGTAATGAGTTAAATAATAAGATACGAATCTATTTAACCACCAATATCTTGCGCCATACCTAAAGCTTTTCCATCAGATAAACTAGCTACAAAACAACTCGTATTAAGTAAAGTTTCATAGAGTGATTTACCAACTGTCCTAGTTCCCTCTGGGACTAACGAAAGGATCAATCTATCATGAGTATTTGCCTTGCCCTCAAAACTTCGAACAGATGCTTGAGAATAGCAATCTAATAATACTGCAATAGCCCGATGGCCTACCAATTCTTTTTGAACTACATCTTTGGATTGGTATATATTCTTGATACTGATATTGATAATATCTTCAATTTGAGCTTTATACTTACTTTTCTCAAGGAGACTAAAGTTGAACTTTCCTTCAAGGATGGATGTTTCATTTTTAATAAAAATCTGAACCGCATCCTGTATTAAACTGTTTATTGCAAGTGCTCTTAGGTAACTTAATCGTTGTGGTTTAAAAGCCAGCTTAGAATATTTTTTAGAATCAATTTGATCTCGAACTAAATTAATTAGATACTCAAGGGCATAATCTTCAGAAATCCAACCCAGATTAATTCCATCTTCAAAATCGATAATAGTATAGCAAATATCATCTGCAGCTTCTACTAAATAAGTCAAGGGATGTCTGAGAACTTTATCATTTTCAACTAGCGATAGTTCTTCAGCGACTTCATTAAAAAAATCTTTTTGTGCTTGGAAGTAACCATATTTTTTATCTGCTACATGTGTTGTGGGTTTTATTGGTAAACTGGCTTTAGGATATTTTACAAAAGCTCCAAGTGTAGCATAACTTAGTCTTAAGCCTCCTTGTGTTCCTGGGAGTGATTCGCTAAGAATTTTAAGACCATTAGCATTTCCTTCAAAATCACACAAGTCTTGATATTGTTCCGCCGTTAATTTTGATTTAAATGTGGAGCCTAATCCCGTTTTAAAAAAATGGCCAATGGCTTTTTCGCCACTATGTCCAAAAGGAGGATTGCCAATATCATGTGCTAATGATGCAGCTGCTGTAATTGCGCCAAAATCGTTCGCTTGGTAACCTAATGATTCCTTGAGGTGAGGATGTTTTTCTAAAATTGCGCGTCCTGCAATTCTTCCTAAGCTTCTACCAACCACAGAAACTTCTATGCTATGAGTTAACCGAGTATGTACAAAATCTGTTTTTGAAAAGGGTATAACCTGAGTCTTGTCTTGAAGGCTTCGAAAAGGATTTGAAAATACAATTCGATCATAATCTACTTCAAAACCTAAACGAAGGTCATTTTGCTCTATTCTCAAGCGTTTAGTAGTATCTCCGAAGCGTTTTAATGAAAGAAGTGATTCCCATATCATATTACAAAGTTACCAATCTGAAGTTATTTGTTAAGAGAAGTTTACCAAAAAAAATATTCATAACCTTTTCTTTAAAATTTCAAGTTTAAAATTAATGATTAGGTAAAATTAATTTCTTTTTTACTCAATAAGTTTGAGTAAAATAATTATTAAAAAATTTAACCTACTTTAATTTGTGAAAAACCTTAACCTACTTTTTTTTGCCCTTTTTAGTCTGTTCATATCTTGTTCAGAAGAAGAACCAATAACCGAATATATAGTTGTGAATGAAACTGTAACAGTAACTGAGACAAATACAGTTGAAGTAGATCCTTATGCTGATTCTACATTAGAAGGTAATATTACAGAAGATGCTACATTAGATGCCTCTAAAATTTGGCTTTTAAAAGGCCGGGTTGCTGTTGAAGATGGTGTAACTCTAAATATTCCTGCAGGAACAATAATTAAAGCAGCCTCAGGAACAGGAGCTGATGCTTCAACTTTAATTGTAGCCAGAGGAGGAAAAATGATTGCTAACGGAACAGCTGACAATCCAATCATAATGACTGCCGCTGCTGATAACATTGAAGTTGGAGGTACTTATCCTGAAAGTGGTCCAGCATTAAATGTAGATACAAGAGGGCTATGGGGAGGCCTTTTAATTTTAGGTAAAGCTCCCAGCTCCTTTAAAAGTGATGTGACTGAGCTTCAAATTGAGGGTATTCCAACATCAGATGTAAATGGTCTTTATGGAGGGGATGTTACTGATGATAATTCTGGCTCTTTTCAATATATATCAATACGCCATGGTGGTGCTGAAATTGGAGAGGGTAACGAAATTAATGGTTTGACTTTAGGTGGTGTTGGAACTGGCACTACTATCAATCAAATAGAGGTTGTTGGAAATGTTGATGATGGTATAGAATTTTTTGGTGGTACAGTTAATGCGACAAATCTTTTAGTATGGGGTCAAGGCGATGATGCTATCGACATTGATCAAGCTTATGCTGGTACAATTGATGGTGCCCTTGTGGTTTTAACCGCCGCATCTGATCATGGATTTGAAATTGACGGGCCTGAAGGATCAGCTCCTGGAAGATTTACAATTAAAAATGCAACTGTTATAGGAGCAACTGATGATTGTGATGCTGAAGGTGTAGATGGTGAAATGGCAGATTTTAGAAAAGGTGCAACTGGTGATCTGCTAGATGTTCTTTTTAAAGAATTTGCTGGTGGAAAAGATATAGAACTTGATGCATCAGCTGATGCCGCAACATACACAGCTGGAACACTAACATTTACAAACATCGACATTCTTCACCCATTAGATGGTGATGGAAATGTTTGTTCGGATACAGAATCTGTAAATAAAATTTTTGACGATAGATCGGATGAAAGCTCTTTTGAAACAGACGCTTCAAATTTCGCAGAAATAGTAACAGAACAAAAAGAAGGAAATGGCCTCGCTGATGAATCCATTTTCTCATGGACATTTTACAAGAGATGATTTTAAATATAAATAACCTATTATTCAATTGCATGTCAATATTGACATGCAATTTTTTATTAATTACAAAGAATCTATTCAATTTTAATGAAAATCAAATTAAACTATGGAATCCCAATTCTTGTTTTATTTACCTGCAAAATTTTTAGTCAATATGGAATTACAGGTACCGTAATAGACGGTGATTTTAATGAACCCCTTCCTTTTGCAAATATTTTAGTAAAAGAAACTGGTGATGGAGTTACTACTGATTTTGATGGAAAATATACTTTAGAATTAGATCCAGGAAATTATTCTCTAGTTTTTTCTTTTGTCGGATATGAGACTAAGGAAATTACAAGTATTATAGTAAATGGTGATGATTATACAATTACAGACATTGTTTTAAATTCAGTAGCTCAAGGACTAGAAGAGGTCGTATTAACAGTAGATGCAAGAAGGAATACTGAATCTTCCGTATTGGAAATTCAAAGAAAGTCAGCGAGTTTATTAGATGGTATTTCAGCTCAAGCATTTAGAAAAATAGGTGCAAATGATATTGCAAGTGCTGTAAAAAATGTTCCTGGAGTATCTGTTCAGGGTGGAAAATATGTTTATGTGAGAGGCCTGGGCGATCGATATTCAAAATCAATTTTAAATGGTGTTGATATTCCAGGTCTTGATCCTGATAGAAATACAATACAAATGGATCTTTTCCCAACAAATTTGCTTTCAAATGTTTTAGTTTTAAAATCAGCTAGAGCTGATTTACCTGCAGATTTTACTGGTGGAGTAATAAATATTATAACAAAAGACTTTCCAACAAGTGAAGAATTTTCTTTTTCAGTTGGAACATCATTTAATCCTGAAATGCATTTTAACGATAACTATTTATCTTACGAGGGAGGTAGATCAGATTTTTTAGGATTTGATGATGGAACTCGAAAAAATAAAATTTATAATTCTTTTTTAGGTGATTTTTTTGATCCTAGATTAAACTCTTCTAACATTGGTTTGAATACAGTAAATAAAATTTCAAATCAATTTGATCCACAGATGGCTCCAAAAAATGACATTAGTGGTATGAATTATAATTTTAATATTTCTTATGGAAATCAATTAAAATTTGAGAATGGTCATTCATTTGGCTATTTAGGCTCCCTTTCTTATAGAAAAGAACAGACAACTTTTGAAAACTCACAGGATAATATTTTCAATTTTAGTCCTGACAGGTCAGAACTAAACTTCGAAGAAAATAGACTTCAATATGGTACCATTGGAGGAGAAAATATAATATTAAGCGGTCTATTCGGAGCAACTTATAAAACAAATAATTCAAAATTTAGATTTAATGTGATTCATATTCAAAATGGAGAAAGTACCTCTGGTAGTTTTCGCCAGCTAACTCGATTTTCCGATTTCGTTGATTTTAACAAATTTAATTTAGAATATAACGAAAGGGCTATTTCAAATGGAATACTTTCAGGCTTGCACAACTTTGATGAATCAAAATTAAAATTGGAATGGAAACTCTCTGGTACACTTGCCAAAGTACATGACAAAGATGTAAGAAACACAACATTTCAAGATGAGGAGGGGATTTTTAGCTTTCAGGAAAATACTGAGCCTAAAAGAATTTGGAGAACACTTGATGAATACAATCTTGTCGGAAAAGTTGATTTAACAAAACGTTTTGTCTTTCTTGGAAAAAATGCTGTGTTAAAGTTTGGTGGATATAGTTCTTTCAAAGAACGTGACTTTTCGATTGCTCAATATTCAGTTAGCAGTAATTTTACATCCGAAAGTGATTGGGCAAATTATGGTGGAGATCCAAATCAACTTTTTAATCCTACTAATTTAATCTCATCGACAAACCTTGATGGGACTTATATAAATCCGCAAACAACAATAAAACAAGATGCAAACATTTTTAATGCAAGACAACAAAATTTAGCTGGTTATATTTCTAATGAATTTAATTTGAG
>PAYI01000045.1 GCA_002714815.1 Flavobacteriaceae bacterium
TAAGAGTAATTAAGAATGAGAAGGGATTGTTTTTAGAATCATAATTAATCTATTAAATTTAATAAGCTCAAACATTTCAAACTTTTTTATATTTCATTTAATTTTTTAATTCTAAAGATTAGAAACAACCTTTCGAAAGCTATTAATTGTTTTTTCAATATCCTCAAAAGTTAAAGCATCATTTAAAAAGTAACTTTCAAAAGCACTAGGAGGCAAGTAAATACCTTCATCTAACATTCCATGAAAATAGATGTTAAATCGTTCATTATTCCCTAAAGCAGCAGTTTCAAAGTCTACAACTTCTTCTTCTGTAAAATGAATAGAGATCATTGAGCCCAATCTGTTTATGTGATAAGGTATATCCTTGCCTTTAAGCACTTCTTTAAATCCTATTTCTAAATGTTCGGTCTTTGATGCTAGTCGGGAAAATATTTCTTCATCAGAATCTAAAGCTTGAAGCATGGCTAAACCAGCAGACATAGCAAGTGGATTTCCACTAAGTGTTCCCGCTTGGTAGATAGGACCATCTGGTGCTAAATGTTTCATTATTTCGCTTTTTGCAGCAAAAGCTCCTACAGGCAATCCACCTCCTAATACTTTACCATAAGTAGCGATATCTGCAGCGACACCTAAAAGTTCTTGAGCTCCGCCTTTTGCTAAACGAAATCCAGTCATAACTTCATCGAATATAAGTAGGCTTCCATATTGATCACATAAACTTCGTAAGCCCTGTAAAAATCCTTCCTTTGGAGGAATGCATCCCATATTACCAGCAACAGGCTCTACAATAATAGCTGCAATTTCCTCGGGAAATTGATTAAAAAGTGATGACACTTCATTAAGGTTATTGTAATCTGCAAGAAGAGTGTCTTTAGCTGTACCTCTAGTTACTCCTGGACTACTAGGGCTTCCAAAAGTAACTGCTCCACTCCCTGCTTGAATAAGAAAAGCATCAGAATGTCCATGATAACATCCTTTAAATTTGATAATTTTTTCTCTTTGTGTTGTGCCTCGAGCCAAACGAATAGCACTCATACAAGCCTCTGTACCTGAATTGACAAAGCGAATTTTGTTCATATTAGGTATCATTTTTAAGGCAAGATTCGCTATTTCAGTTTCTAAAGCCGTAGGCATTCCAAAAGAAGTGCCTTTATCTGCACGTGTCTTTATTGCATCGATTACAGGCTTATAAGCATGACCTAAAATCATGGGGCCCCAACTCGCAATGTAGTCAAGATAGGTATTACCATCGGCATCATAAAGATAAGCTCCTTTGGCTTTTTTTACAAAAACAGGAGTACCCCCTACAGATTTAAATGCTCTTACAGGAGAGTTTACACCTCCTGGAATAGACTTTTGCGCTTCATTAAACAAGGTGCTGCTTCTTTGATATCGCATAGTTATTTTTTAATTGGAATTTTTAACTCCTGACCAAGATAAATAGTTTGATCTTTTAATAGATTGACTTCAACCAGGCATTCCTGTGAAATATTATACTTTTTTGAAAGAGAGTAAAGAGTATCTCCTTCTTTGACCTTATGGATTCGACTTTTTATTCTATTTACATTTTTAATTGATTTTTCATCTTTAGAATAAATCTGTTTTTTGATATCAAATTGTGTTAGATCAAATCGTTCAATTAACCCAATCAATTTATCAGGGTATTTTGGATCTGTAGCATAGCCTGCTTTTTTAAGTCCTTTGGCCCATTCTTTATAATTTGTGATTTTAATTTCAAAAAGAAATGCGTAACGTGATCTTTCTTTTAAAAAAAGAGAATGGTCTCGGTAAGAAGAAGCCGGATCCTTGTATACTCTAAAGCATTCTCCTTTAAGATCATCATCATGATATATCTTCTTTCCTTTCCAATCTGTATGACACTTGATACCAAAATGATTGTTAGCTGTTTCTGCCAAATATCCGTATCCAATACCAGATTCAAGAATTCCTTGTGCTAATGTAATACTTGCTGGTATTCCATAAGTTTTCATTTCTGCCATAGCTATAGGACCAAATTGACTAATATAGTGTTCAATTTTTTCTTTATTCGTTAAAATCTTTTTCGAGTTTGTAGTTTTTTTTGGAGAACCAAGTGCTTCTTTTGAATCTGCTTTTGAAGCCTTTTCTATAATCACTACTTGTCTAGAAGTTCCACAAGAAGTTAAAAGCAAAAAAAAATTAATTATCACAAATACTTTATATATGAGAGAATAGGTGACTTCATTTTTTGCAGCCTGTGATTTATTCCAGTAATTCCCTGAAGTCCTCCCGTGTGAATTGCTAAAATATTCTTTCCCCATCGCCATTTTTTTGTTTTAATGAGTTCAAAAATAGCAAAAAGCAATTTGCCTGTATAAACCGGATCCAATGGAATTTGATATTTTTTATAAAAGGAATTCATAAATTTTATTAGTTCACTTGTTGTCTTAGCATAACCTCCGAATGTGAACTCCGAATTTATTTCCCAATTCTCTTTTTTAGATTTACTAGAAATATACTTATTAACAGACGAGTTTTTTAAGGCGTTAAAACCTATAACAGTTTGTTTTTCTGAAGCAGATTGAATCAATCCTGCTAGGGTGCCTCCAGTGCCCACACTAGTGCAGATCACATCAAATTTTGAGTCTTTTGGTGTGAGAATTTCAGAACAACCCTTAACTGATAATGTTTCTGTTCCTCCTTCCGGAATCAATCGATAACTTGTCAACTTATCTATTTGCTGCTTAACCTCAAAAGAAGTCTCTTTTTTTTTATAAGCACTTCTTGACACACAAATCAATTGCATCTCTTGTGAGGCACAATAAGTTAAAGTACTACTATGCGCTATTTTATCTTGCCATTCTTCTCCTCGCACAATACCAATAGTTTTTATTCCTGACTCTTTGCCAGCTAAAGCCGTAGCTGCTAAATGATTTGAAAAAGCACCCCCAAAAGTGATGACAACAGGAATTTTTTGGGTAACAATTTCTTGAAAAATATAGTTTAATTTTCGATACTTATTTCCAGAAATTATTGGGTGCAATAAATCTTCTCTTTTTATGAAAATTGAATGTCCATTTATAATACCAAGCGATTGATTTGTAGTACTTTTGAAGGTGTCAAAAAAATGCATTTTTAAAAGTAATTAAAATGGTCTTTAGTTCATCACCTCGAATGGAAGAAGATGACTTTTATTTAACCTCCGAGGGTTATAAAGTATTTACTGAAAAATACCATCTGAAAAGAGGTTATTGTTGCCAGAATTATTGCCGGCATTGTCCCTATGATTATAATGCTAAACAAAGTTGATTTTTTTCGGCATTATTTTTGAGTTATATTTAAAAACAGAACAAAAGCTATGAAAAATTCATTTTTATTTTTATCATTTTTATTATTAAGTGCATGTAGTTCAATTAGAGTCTATTCCGACTTTGATCGAGATATAGATTTTTCAAACTATGAAACATTTGCCTATTTTAAACCTGAAATTGATAAAGTTGATATCTCTGACTTAGACAAGCGTCGAATTCTTAAAGCATTGGATACTCAAATGAGCCTTAAAGGACTTTCAAAATCTGAAACCCCAGATCTTTTAATTGGATTTACTACCAAAGCTAAAGAACAAATTTATGTTAATACTTGGAATAATTTCGGCTGGGGCTTAGGTTGGGGTTGGGGGTTCAGTCCATGGTTTTGGGGTTCACCGGGATATAACTCAGTAAGCACTCGAACGGAAGGCACTTTGTATGTTAACATTATTGATGCTGTTACAAAGCAGCTTGTTTGGCAAGGAAAAGGAAGAGGTGGTATAAGTGAAAGCATGAAAAACAGGGACCAACGTATTGCCTTGTTTGTTCAAGAAATTGTTGAAAATTACCCTCCAAACTTAGAAAAATAGATTTAGGAAAAGCAAAGTTTTTCTGCAGCTTCTAAAGCTTTAGCTATCCCCTCGTTATTTTTACCTCCAGCAGTAGCGAAAAAAGGTTGACCTCCACCACCCCCCTGAATATATTCCCCCAAGACTTTAATGATTTTTCCAGCATCTTTGCTTTGCTCGGCAACTAAAGACTTTGATATATAACAACTTAGTAAAGGTTTCCCAGTTTTACGGGATCCTAAAATTATAATAGCTTTATCAATAGTTTTAGCCATTTCAAAACTAAGGTCTTTCATACCTTGAGCATCGAGTTCCACTTCTTTTGCAATAAATGTAATTCCTGAAATGATTTTAATTTCTTCAATTAATTCGCTTTTAAGAATTTTAGCTTTCAACTTAGACAAGGAATTCAATTCTTTTTTAAGAGATACATTTTCAGATTGCAAACTTTGGATGGCTTTGAAGGGATTTTGTGACTTCTTTAAAAGTTGAGTTACGTTTTCTAAAAGAGCTGTTTGTTCTTCAAAATAATTCTT
This sequence comes from Flavobacteriaceae bacterium, assembly GCA_002714815.1. Lineage (GTDB taxonomy): Bacteria > Bacteroidota > Bacteroidia > Flavobacteriales > Flavobacteriaceae > MS024-2A. The sequence goes on from PAYI01000045.1 coordinate 4,393, forward strand.
GGCAGCATCTCCGGTAATGGCTTCAATTCTTCTAATTCCAGACGCAACAGCACTTTCTGAAGTAATCTTGAAATGCCATATCTCAGAAGTATTATCTACATGTGTTCCTCCACAAAGCTCTATAGATTGGCCAAATCTAATGGTTCGTACTTCATCTCCATATTTCTCTCCAAAAAGAGCTATGGCTCCTTGCTTTATAGCTTCACTGTATGGAGAATTTCGCTTTTCGTCTAAAGGAATTTTTTCATGAATTCTTGCATTTACAAACTGCTCAACTTCTTTAAGTTCATCTTTACTTACTTTAGTAAAGTGGGAAAAATCAAAACGAAACATCCCGGAATGTACCATAGACCCTTTTTGTTCTACATGATTCCCCAATATCGAACGTAATGCTTGATGCATAAGATGAGTTGCAGTATGATTACAAGAAGAGCGATGGCGTTGCTTTGGATCAACAACTGCATTATGGGATTCTTCTAATTTTTCAGGTAGTGTCTTAGAATGGTGAATAATTAAATTGTTTTCTTTTTTAGTATCTAAAATGTAAAATACATCTCCGTTTGAAGATTCTAAATATCCTTTGTCTCCAACCTGACCTCCTCCTTCTGGATAAAAAGGAGTTGAATCAAATACTAGTTGATAAAAATCTCCTTCTTTAGCAGTAGTCATTTTTCGAAAACGTATAATTTTAACTTCTGAACTTAACTGATCATATCCAATAAATTTTTCTTTACCAGACTCGTTTAATAATACCCAATCTCCTATTTTTGAGGTAGCCGCCGCTCGAGACCTAGACTTCTGTTCTTCCATGGCTGTATCAAATCCAATTTGATCAATTTCATAGCCGCGTTCATTTGCTATAAGTGCTGTTAGATCAAAAGGGAAACCAAAGGTGTCATACAATTCAAATGCTTTTTCCCCAGCAATTTTTTTACCTTTTGCCTTTTCAATTATCGATTCTAAAAGACTCAGCCCTTGATCTAAAGTTTTAAGAAATGAGTTTTCTTCTTCCTTTATAACATTGTAAGCCAATTGTTGCTCATTAAGTAGCTCAGGAAAGACTTCACCCATTTGGTGGGATAAAATTCTTACGAGAAGGTGAATAAAAGGCTCCTTTTGGTTTAAAAAAGTAAAACCATATCGAATTGCTCTTCTAAGAATTCTTCGTATCACATAACCAGCTCCAGAGTTACTAGGAAGTTGTCCGTCAGCAATAGAAAAATAAACTGTTCTAATATGATCAGATATAACTCTAATTGCTCTGTCAGTTTTTTCTGACATACCATAGCTTATATTTGTAAGAGTTTCTATCTCTCTAATTAATGGTGTAAATAAATCTGTGTCATAGTTGGAATTTTTTTTCTGTAAAACCATACAAAGTCTTTCAAAACCCATCCCTGTATCGATGTGTTTATTGGGCAATTTTTCTAAACTTCCATCTGCTTTTCTATTGAATTCAATAAAGACCAAATTCCATACCTCAATAACCTCTGGATGATCTTGATTTACCAATTTTGACCCGGGAATTTTAGCTCGTTCTGCTTCAGATCTAATGTCTACATGGATTTCCGAACAAGGCCCACAAGGCCCTTGATCTCCCATCTCCCAAAAATTATCTTTTTTATCTCCAAATAAAATACGATCCTCTGGAAGGATTTCTTTCCAAAGATTATATGCCTCATTATCTTTTTCTATTTGCTCATCTGGTGCCCCTTCAAAAATAGTCACATAAAGTTTATCAGTTTCTATATTATAAATCTCTGTTAGTAATTCCCATGCCCACGAAATAGCTTCTTTTTTAAAATAATCACCAAAACTCCAGTTACCAAGCATTTCAAAAAAAGTATGATGGTAAGTGTCAATTCCAACCTCTTCTAAATCATTATGCTTACCTGATACACGTAAACATTTTTGCGTATCAGCTATTCGCTTAGAACTAGGCTTTGCATTATCTAAAAAATATTCTTTAAACGGATTCATTCCAGCATTAGTGAACATCAAAGTAGGGTCATCTTTAACAACCATAGGAGCAGATTTCACTACATTATGGTTTTTTGAAGCGAAAAAATCTAAAAATTGCTGTCTAACTTCGGTGGACTTCATTCTTTAATTTGTTTAAATATAGTGGCTTTATCTTTAATGCGTATTTTGTTTTGAAAACAATAAATAGTATCAAATTTTATATCTTTATCACATTGTTTAATTAATTATGCAAAAGAAATAAAAATTAATAAAACTTTATGAGTAAAGATAAATACTATTACGATCCAGAAACACTTTCTTACCGCCCTATTAAAGTAACTAATAAAAATCGTATCTATAATATTCTTTTATTCACCATACTATCCTTTTTTTTTGGTGTTACCAGTCTATTAATCTTACTCAACTCAGATACTTTAAATACTCCCTCAGAACTTGCACAAAAAAGAACACTAAGAAATTACGAATTTCAATTTGATATTCTAAACAAAAAGTTGTCTCAACTAGAAGCAGTAGTTGCCAATGTTGAAGAACGAGACAATAACTTATATAGACTTTATTTTGAAGCTAGTCCAATACCAGAGGAACAAAGAAGAGCTGGTTTTGGAGGAGTTAATCGTTACAAAAATTTGGAAGGTTATGATAACTCTGCTCTTATAATTAACACAGCAAAACGTTTAGATATTCTTACCAAGCAAACAGTGGTCCAATCACGTTCTTTGGATGAGATAGAAAGACTTGCAGCAAATAAAGAGGCACTAATTGCAGCAATTCCAACCATTCAACCAATCAAAAATAAAGATCTAACTCGTGTTGCCTCGGGTTATGGTTATCGCATTGACCCTTTTACCAAAAAACGTCGTTTCCACTATGGAATGGATTTTACCACAAAAAGAGGAACACCAATTTATGCTAGTGGGAATGGCATAGTAAAACGTGCCGACAATCGTTCATCTGGATATGGAAAACACATAAGAATTGATCATGGTTTTGGATATGTTAGCCTATATGCTCATCTTTCCAAATATAACGTGAGGAGGGGTCAAAAGGTAAGACGGGGTGATATTATTGGATATGTAGGAAATACTGGAAGATCTGCCGGTCCTCACTTACATTATGAAATTATTAAGGATAATCAAAAAATTAATCCTTTGAATTTCTATTATGGAAATCTCTCTCCAAAAGAGTATGAAGCATTACTAACACAATCCAAACAAGAGAATCAATCTTTGGACTAATATGCACATAAATCTTCCTGATAAAAGGTACTATTCCATTGGCGAGGTAGCAAAAGCATTCCAGGTAAAGCCATCTTTACTTAGGTTTTGGGAAAAAGAATTTAAAGAAATTCAACCAAAAAAAAAACCAAGTGGAACACGTAAATACACCCCTGAACACATTCAAAAAATTCAATTTATTTATCATTTGATAAAAGAAAAAGGAATGACAATAAAGGGTGCTAAAAAGCAATTAAAACTAAAAGTCACAAATGATCCTAAACAAGCTCTTCTTGTCAAATTAGAATTGATCAAGGCTTCTTTAGAACAATTGAAAAAAAAAATATAGTTTTATTTTTTTCTAAAAAAGATTTGAATTGGCACTCCTTCAAAGTCAAATTGCTCACGAATTTTATTTTCTAAAAACCTTCGGTAAGGTTCTTTTACATATTGAGGTAAATTGCAAAAAAAAACAAACTGTGGGTATGGCCTAGGGAGTTGAGTGCAAAACTTGATTTTCACATATTTCCCTTTATAAGAGGGTGGTGATGTCTTTTCAATAATAGGCAACATTATATTATTTAAAGTCCTTGTTGCAATTCTAGACGAACGGTTTTTATAAACTTTAACTGCAGTTTCAATTGCTTTAAAAATACGTTGCTTCGTAATAGAAGAAATAAAAACTATTGGCACGTCAGAAAATGGGGCTATGGCTTCTCGGATTTGGGCTTCAAATTTCTTTGAAGCATCTGTACTTTTTTCAATTAAATCCCATTTATTCACTAAAATAACAACTCCCTTATTATTCCGATGTGCAAGCCAAAAAATGTTTTGCACCTGTCCGTCAAAACCTCTAATACCATCAACAACCAAAAGGCAAACGTCTGAATTCTCTATTGACCGAATTGAACGCATAACAGAATAAAACTCAATATTTTCTTTTACTTTAGATTTCCTCCTAATTCCTGCAGTATCAACAAGGTTAAAATCAAAACCAAAACGATTGTACATAGTATCAATACTATCTCGAGTAGTTCCAGCAACTTCAGTTACAATATAACGGTCTTCTCCTATTAATGTGTTTATAAATGAAGATTTTCCTGCATTNGGTCTTCCAACTACAGCAAAACGAGGAATACTTTTTTCNAAAAGNTCCTGTTTCTTAGGTAAGNCTTGAATTAAATCGTCTAAAAGTTCACCTGTACCACTACCATTCACACTCGATATGGAGTACAAATTTTTGAAACCNAGGGTGTAGAATTCTGGTGTTTCNTGATTTCGTAATGGNTTATCTACTTTATTTATTGCTAAAAAAATGGGTTTATGAGAACGTCGTAAAAGTTCTGCAATGTTTTGATCCATGGGTGTAACACCATCAATAACATTAACCATAAATATAATTGAATCTGCTTCCTCAATTGCTAAATTGACCTGTTTATCAATTTCTTTTTGAAAAATATCATCACTCCCTTCAAAATATCCACCAGTATCAATAAGCGTAAATACTTTTCCATTCCAATCTGACTTTCCATAGTGTCTGTCTCTAGTAACACCACTAAGTGAATCNACAATAGCTTCTCGTTTTTGAATCATTCGGTTGAAGAAAGTTGATTTCCCAACGTTTGGCCNTCCNACTATGGCTATAATACCACCCATTTGTTTACTTTGAAGCAAAAATACTCTTTTCACTTCAAGAGGTTAATTAAAGAGGAAACTTTTTGCTCAAGACACGATTAATGTCTAAATTTGATNCCTTATCGCGAGGTAGAGCAGTGGTAGCTCGTCGGGCTCATAACCCGAAGGTCGCAGGTTCGAGTCCTGCCCTCGCTACTAATCAAAACGGGCTAGTAAAAAACTAGNCCGTTTTTTCAATTTTAATAGGGGCTTTTTATTCCTACCTTTATTAAATTATTNAAANAATTTGGANTCAATTGAAGAACATAAATCCGGTTTNNTATCTATCATAGGTAANCCAAATGTGGGAAAATCCACATTAATTAATGCCTTGGTAGGTTCCGATATATCAATCATCACTTCTAAAGCACAAACCACAAGGCATCGTATTTTAGGAATTGCAAACGGCACTAATTACCAATTAGTGTTTTCTGACACACCGGGAGTAATTAAACCTGCATATGAGATGCAAAAATTAATGATGAAATTTGTTAAAGATGCAATGGTTGATGCAGATGTTCTAATCTATATGGTAACTGATGATGAAATGGAACTCAAAGACAAAAAACTCTTTGATAGGATTAAAAAAAGTAAGGTTCCNTTATTTGTTCTAATTAACAAAATTGATTTATCCAATCAAGAGGAAATAGAAAAAACTGTTTCCTATTGGAAATCCATTTTCCCAACTGCAAAAGTTTGCCCAATAGCCGCTTTAACAGGTTTTTTTGTGCCTGAACTCATGGATCTAATTATTGAATTGTTACCTCCTAGTCCTCCTTATTTCCCTAAAGATCAACTAAGTGATAAACCTGAACGTTTTTTTGTTAACGAAGCAATTAGAGAACAAATCCTTCAATTTTACGATAAAGAAATTCCTTATTCAGTAGAAGTTAGCACAGAAGAATTTCGCGAAAATCCTAAAATTATCAAAGTACGATCTGTCATCATGGTAGAAAGAGAGACTCAAAAGGGAATTTTAATCGGTCATAAAGGTAAAGCCTTAAAGCAGGTAGGTGTAAGTGCAAGAAAATCACTTCAAGATTTTTTTGGCAAAAAAATTCATTTGGAACTCTTCGTTAAAGTTTCTAAAAATTGGCGCTCTAATCCAAAACAACTTAAACGTTTTGGATATAAGAATTAATTTTTTTTAATTGTTTATCTTTAAAAAGCTAATAAAAACAATACTTATGAGAAAACTTTTTATAGTTATACTTTCCTTTCTATTTATGAACTCTTGTTCTGAATCAAAAAATAATCCTCCAAACATTGTTTTTATCATGTCTGATGATCATGCTTATCAGGCAGTAAGTGCTTACGGTCATGGTTTAAACAATACTCCTAATATTGACCGCATAGCCAAAGAAGGAGCTTTGTTTGAAAAATGTTTTGTAACCAANTCTATTTGTGCACCCAGTAGAGCTGTTATGCTTACAGGAAAACACAGTTTTATAAATGGAAAAGTAGACAACATACAAGACTTCAATTGGAATCAAGACAACTTTGCTAAACAGCTTCAAAAAGNTGGCTATCAAACCGCTTTAGTNGGTAANATTCATCTTCGTGGTTTGCCACANGGATTTGACTACTCAGCAGTTCTTCCTGGGCAAGGTCACTATTACAATCCTGATTTTATNATTAATGGAATCAAANAACGTATCCAAGGTTATGTTACTAGTATCACAACCGATTTAGCAATTGACTGGCTTAAAAATAAACGCNATAAAAACAAACCTTTTTTACTCCTATATCACCAAAAAGCACCACATAGAAATTGGAAACCTGAAAAAAAATATTTAACCCTTTTTGACGATAAAACATTTGATCCCCCAGCAAATTTTTTTGATACCTATCAAAACAGAGGAACGGCAGCCAAAAAACAAGAAATGTTGATAGCTGCTTCAGAGGAACAAATTGCTGCTGCACATGGAAATGGTGGTCACGGAAGATGGGGACACGACTTTAAAATGCTAACTGACCCTTTCGGAAATAATACCGGTTTTGAAAAAGAGCTAAAGCGATTTACAACTGATCAGAAAAAAAATTGGCTTGATACCTATATCCCTAAAAATGATGCTATGAAAGCACAAAAATTGGAAGGTGAAGCTCTCGCTCTATGGAAATTTAACCGCTATTTAAAAGATTATCTGCGAACCATACAATCTGTAGATGATGGAGTAGGTGAACTATTAGATTACTTAGATCGAGAAAGACTTACAGAAAATACAATAGTGGTCTACACATCAGATCAAGGTTTTTACCTCGGAGAACACGGTTGGTTTGACAAACGGTTTATGTATGAGGAATCTCTAAGAACTCCTCTTCTTATGCGGTACCCAAAAGAAATTAAAGAAGGAGTAAAAATAGATCAAATGATTCAAAACCTCGATTTTGCTCCTACTTTTTTAGATTATGCAGGCATAAATCCTTCTAAAGATATGCAGGGTGAATCGTTTCGAGAGATTGTAAGTCAAAANNTATCTGAATGGAGNGACGCAATTTATTATACNTATTACGAATATCCCTCTGTCCATATGGTAAAAAGACATTATGGAGTAAGAACAGAACGCTTCAAACTAATACATTTCTACTACGATATCGACGAGTGGGAGCTTTATGATTTGGATAAAGATCCTTCTGAAATGAACAATGTTTACAATCATAAAGATTATAAAGAAATCCAACAAAACTTACATAAAAAACTAAGTGAATTGAGAACTCAATATGGAGATTCAGATTCTTTAGATCAAATGCACATTGATCGGTATGTTTCAAAAATGAGAAAGTAATTTTTATTTTTTGATTAATTTTAGTCATTATAAATAGAAAAATAAATTGCTATTTTAAGTATAGACCTTCATGGAATCCGGCACAAAGAAGCTCTTGAAAAAGTTTATAAAACTCTGGAAGAATTAAAAGAAAAAGGTGCTTTTTCATTGACTATAGTTACAGGAAACTCAACTGTTTTACAAAAACGTATTTTTAATGAAATACTTGAAAAAAGTCCTTTTTCCTTTTATATCCCTAGTTGGAATTTAGGTCAAATAATTGTAGAATACATGGATCTAGATAATTTTAATTCAAATTAGTCTCTATATAAATGGAAATTATAAAAGATGATTATGGAAGAGATTATAAGGTTCTAGATATAGAGGCCTTTAAAGATCACATAGANAAATACCACTCAAATAATGGAAAAGGGGATGGTAGTTTACATGAAGAAAATGGTTATTGGTTTAGAGTAACTGAAGAATTCTATTCATATGTTATGTCACTTTAATTTAAATTTCAAATTGTCCATTTTTAATCATTTTTAGCCATACTGATTATGTACTCTTTAATTTGATTTGTTTCATTTTTATTGAGTCTTTCACCAAAATTAGGCATCCCCTTTTGTATAAAGATTCCTTCAAGTACTATCTGATCAAACATCTCAAAAATATAATTTTTACTGTATGTTAAATCAGGAATATTTCCGCCTCCAGGTAAACTGCCATTTGAGTAATTCCTAAGAGAATGGCATTGAGTACAATAACGATTAAATAGCTTGCCTCCTTCAATAATTTCTCCCTCGGTTAATTTGTTTTCTATGTCTGTCAATTTTAATTCTCCTGGATCTTCATAATTGGGTAAGCTTTTTTCTTGATTTAAGGCAAAAGTATATATAGTNCCAGGTCTCAAAAATTTAGTATGCCTATTNTAAAGACCATAGGATCCACCCCAACCAACTGCAACAGATATATATTGAATATCGTCTATCATATAAGTTATTGGAGGAGCTATTATTCCAGATTTTAAGTTAAACTCCCAAATCACTTTACCATTAATTGCATCATGAGCTCTTAAAACACCAAATGCATCTCCTTGAAAAACTAAATCTTTTGTTGATAAAACCCCTGAATTCCAAGGAGTTTTATGATTATAAGACCAAATTTCTTTCTTTTGTGTTGGATCCCAAGCAATTAATTTTCCATTTTTAAGTTGTACTGTTGAATCCATTATAGTTTCCCTATCATTAGAATATGATCCTGGAAGATTAGCTGTACCTGTATTCCACTGCTTCTTGTCAAAGCCATAAAAAACTTTTTTTGTATTTTTCTCAGGTGAATTAATATTTAATTGTTTCAAATTAAAAGAATCNTCTTTACCATATATCATTGATAGTTCTCTNGCAGGTATAAAAACTAAGTTTTTTTCTGTGTTGTAAGCCATTGCTTGCCAATTATGTCCNCCCCATGGACCTGGATAAATCTGCATATTTTTTTCTTTATGTCGAGCACCCTTTGTTTCAATTGGTCTTCCAGTGTTCAAATCAATGCTTTTGGCCCAATTGACATATACATAGGGATCTGCTGAAATAAGTTTTCCGTTTTNTCTATTCAAGACATAGAAAAAGCCATTTTTTGGAGCTTGCATCAAAACTTTTTCTATTTTATTATTTATTTTTAAATCTGCCAAAATTATTTGTTGGACTGCTGTATAATCCCAAGTTTCGCCAGGTGTAGTTTGATAATGCCATTTTAATTCCCCTGTTTTAATATCTACAGCTAAAATTGAGGATAAATATAAATTATCACCTCCTCCAGGACTTCTTATTTCTTGATTCCATGGTGATCCGTTTCCTGTTCCTACATATACTAACTCAAGCTGAGGGTCATAAGCGAAAGAATCCCAAACCGTTCCTCCTCCACCGTATTTCCACCATTCTCCATTCCAGGTCTTTAAAGCTTTTTTCATAGCCGTTGATTGATTAGTTTTTTTTGGACTATCAGGTACAGTATGAAACCTCCAAAGTTTTTCTCCTGAAATTGCATCATATGCAGTAAAAAANCCTCTAACCCCATATTCTGCNCCTCCATTTCCAATCAAAACTTTACCATCAAANACCCTAGGCGCNCCTGTTATTGTATAACTCCAATCTGAACTGAATTCTTTAATTGTNTTAACTTCCCAATTTATTTTTCCATTTGTTGCATCTAATGAAATTAAACGACCATCTAACACCCCAANATAAACGTTGCCCTTGTAAATAGCTACTCCTCTATTTACAACATCACAACATGCTTTTTCTCCAATTTCTCCTGGTACTTCGGGGTCAAATTCCCAAATTAATTTCCCGTTTTTTGCATCAATAGCATACACCTTACTCCAAGGACCAGATACAAACATTATTCCATCGACAACTAGAGGAGTTGCTTCTAAACCTCTTTTTGTTTGTAAATTTAAAGACCATGAAAGTCCTAAATCACTAATACTTTCTTTAGATATTTGTTTAAGTGTAGAAAATCTTTTTTCACTAAAATCTCTTCCATATGTAAGCCAGTTTTTGTCATCTGAGTTAACCTTAGCAATGGCATTATTATCAATTTTTTCAACTGCTGATTTAATTAAAAATTGATAGTCCTTTTCTTGATCTTTACAGTTTAATAATAATAATAATGTAAAAATTAAATAGACCTTTAAATTCATGAATTTAAATTGTCTTATAAACAAATGTTTATTCATATTTTTTGGCTTATGGTTAGTAAGGNCTGTAAGATACAGATAATNGGTTATATATCAAATCTCAAGTAATATTTAAATATGATAATCATTTTCTAAAACCAATGCCACTTTTCTTGAAATAGAGTGCCTTGGAAGTTTTAGAATTTTAAATTCCAACTATGTCTAAAGGAGATGTAAAAGTNACTAANAAAGCACATATTCTTCATTAGGCACTTGCATTTCTTTTTATATTTGCTCCTTAATAATCGTAAANCATTGAAAAAGNTATTNNTAACNNCNTNATGNNTNNTNATNTTTTCNTGTTTNAAAANNGANATAGTNCAATNNGNGAAAAAAAANANNNNTNCCCCNANAGATGCNAGTGGACTTCAATATNNTGGTATNGGNGGTATGACNGACGACAGGTNAATAGTNTGTAATCCAGNANNTCTTGGAAGAAAGTTTTGTCGATTTTTACGAAAATATGATAATACATTTTGGGCAGATACAGAAAATTATTATAGTGACTTTTCGGATATACAATTTTTAAACTCTGGATATTTTATATCCTTCTTTGATATTAATAATGATGTATCAAATTGCAAAGGATGGAGGAAAGGTGAAAATACTTATGATGGAATAAAATGGAACATAGAAATCAAAAGAGATGAGGAGGATATNTTTTGGTTTGATTATGANTATTATGGGACAAGNCAAGAAATTGAATANACTATNNTNNATAAATATGAAGTAATTGATAGTTTACTTCATTTTNCAAGTTCTGATGATGAAAATTTTATTTTTAGCCCTTCAGAAAAAAATTATTCAAAAGATTCTATTGATACAAGTGAAATAATTGAAATGGAAGGATGTACGTTTTACGGAGCATGAAAAAAATTCTTTTACTAATTACTTTTTTTATAATTTCTTCTTGCTTTAAATCAGACATAGTACAATCTCAAACAGCGAATACAGATCCTGCTAGTATGCACAATGGACAAGTTTACCCAAAATCTCCTCGTAGCTACACAAGTTTTTGTAATGCCCCAAAAAATTGTAAATTTTTATTTAAATATGATTACACATTCTGGTCAGATACACAAAATTATTCCAGTGATTTTTCAAGTATCAGATTTTTGAATGCTGGTCCATATTTCATATCTTTTTTTAATATTGATAAAGATATTTCATATTGTAAAGGATGGAAAAAAGGAGATAATACTTCCGGTGCGATAAAATGGAATATTAAAATCAAAAAAGATGAGTGGGATGAGTTTTGGTTTGATTATGATTATTATGGAACAGACCAAGAAATTGAATATACCATGACCTATAGATATGAAGTAACTGATAGTTTACTTCATTTTTCAAACTCAGAAGGCGAATCATTAATTTTCTATCGAACTGATGAAATAAAAGATCATGTGGGTTGCATGCTTTATAATTAGAGTAGACTAAGAATTAATAATATTGATTTAATTAATCTTAGAACAATAAGTAAATTTGAGTCAAAATCATAAATCAATGCGAAAGTTATTCGTTAGCTTTTTATGTTTAGTTATGTTTTCGTGTTTAAAAAGCGACATAGTGCAATACGGATCAAAAAATACAGATCCCGCAACATTTGCAAGCGGACAACAACTTCCTGTAGCTACACGCAGTTATACAAATTTTTGTAATCCGAACGGATGGGGGAGAAAGGGTTGTGAATTTTTAGCTAAATATGATGGTACATTCTGGGCAGATACAGAAAATTATTATAGCGACTTTTCAGATATAAAATTTATAAACAACGTATATTTTGTATCCTTCTTTAATATTGATAATGATGTTTCATATTGTAAAGGATGGAAAACAGGTGAAAACACTTACGATGGAATAAAATGGGATATAAAAATCACAAAAGATGGGTGGGATATTTTGTGGTTTGATTATGATTATTACGGAACAAGTCAAGAAATTGAATATTCTATAACTTACAAATATGAAGTAATTGATAGTTTACTACATTTTTCAAGTACAGAAGGTCAAGAATTTATTTTTCATCCTTCAGATAAAAATTATTCAAGAGATTTTATCGATACGGGTGAAATAATTGAATTAGATGGATGTACTTTTAACTATTAAGTTCAATGTTTTTGTCAATTTGTGCTCATCCTATACCCATTAAGAAAAGTAGGGTTTTGCTAAAGTATAGATATTATGCTAAGAGGGAGTAGTATAAATACTAGTGGAACAAGTCGAGCTGTATATCAAATCCAATAGAGCCTAAAAACGGAATTGATAAAAGTTAAGGGCTTATAAGTAAAATAAAGTGGTAAGATTTATTAGATTTTAGGAATATTGAATTATGCATAAATCAATACTATCAAAAAGCTGCCTCTTTTTAATTTTTAGTTAAATACTCTTTAACATTTGTATTTTAATTTTATTAGTCATCTCCATAACCAAGTAAATCATCAATTGATTTTTTAACCATCCCATCAAGTATTTTTGCATCTCTAATAATAAAGTGTTTCTTGAAACCTTTTTCATTTATTGCAATGTTTGCTACTCTTTCTAATTCTGGAAAAGTTGGAGGTACAATAAACATAAAGTTTCTTACCCTTAATCTTGTTATCCCGTTTTTCTTGTAAACATATAAATCTGCTTGTTCGCATTTATTAACATACTCCCCCCCCTTTTTATTAGGTGCCGTAAAAAAGATTGTTTGAGATTCAATATCTAAATCTTCTGCATATAATTCTTCCCACTCAATATCTCCATCAATTATCTTGAAAGGAATCTCCTGAGAATAAGCATTTGTGCAAATAAGAAATGTAAATGCTATGATTATCTTTTTCATTTCTTTGATTTATAATTAATAATAGCTCTAAGATATAGAGATTAGGTCAAATATAAATTCCGTTACCTTAAGTGTTTTTGATTAATTCTATTTAATTAAGAGATACATTTAAGCTTATATAATTAAATTTTAATCAATTATATTTATTAATAATTTGACATAAGAAACAGAAACTATGAAATCTTATTTTCTATTAATATTGTGCTCTGTATTGACAATGCAAACAACAGATATAAAAGCTCAACGAAAAAAAAATAAAAAGCATAATGAGACAACTTTTTCAGAAACCTTATATAATTCAATAAAATGGCGTTTAGTTGGTCCATTTAGAGGAGGACGTGCCGCTACAGTTACTGGCCTGATAAATGATTCAAATGTCTATTATATGGGAACAGCGGGTGGTGGTGTATGGAAGACTTTAGATTCGGGAAATACATGGCAGTCAGTGTCAGATGGATTCTTCGGCGGATCGATTGGTGCAATTGCCGTTTCAGAATCTGACTCAAATATCCTTTATGTCGGAGAAGGGGAACAGACCTTAAGAGG
>PAYI01000046.1:0-8487 GCA_002714815.1 Flavobacteriaceae bacterium
TAATCCTGTAACGGAAGCAGAACAGCAGCAAAGTAGTAGCAGTAGTGGGCAACAACAACAATATAGTAGTAGTAGTAGCAGGAGAGACCAAGGTGGAGATGAGGATGATGATGATGATGATGACGATGATGAAAATAACGATATGGAGGGTGGAAGAAGAAGAAAGAAGAAAACAAGAAGAAAAAAATCTAAATATAATAAAATGAGAGGCGGTAAAAAGAAAACTAGAAGGAAGAGAGGTGGTAAAAATAAAAGTAGAAAGAAAAAAGGCGGAGAGAGAGATTTAACAAAAGATCAATGTAAAAATAAATTTAGAGAACATAAAATTTGTGGAAATGGAAAGAAGAAACAGTATTTAAAATTTTCACGTAAAAATCATCCTGATAAAAATCCTACTGATGGCGGAAAGGCATTCCAAACATTAAATGCTTGTCTCCAAGACTATTGGGAAGGAGAGATGAACAAATTAAATGAAGATAATTTTGGTTGTGACGAAGCAAAAACTGACCCAGTAAAAGCAGTAGCAGAACCAACAAGAATGGCACAACAGGCAGAAACAGATACCAGCAAGCCAGCAGGAAATGTTGTACCTGCGATAAAAGATGGAACGAAACTTGGATATAAAGCAACAGATGAAACACATTTNGGTTGTCGTAAAGCTGTAACAGATGCNGGACAAGAATATTGGTATAATANNCATCACGAAACAACATATAATAAAAATAGTGAGATGTGTGGTGGACCAGATAAAGAATTACGATTACAAAATAAACCATTAGATGAAAAATATGAAGATTGTGANACTGCTATAACTCCAGCAGGAGAAAAATATTATTATAATAGGAATACAAAGGCTAGAACATATGATAAAGATGATGGAACTTGTAAAAAAGCTGACGAACCTATTCAATCATTTGAACAAGAAACTATTGATCAACCAAAGCCTGGTCCAGTTCCAGCTGAGCAAACAGTAGCTGTTTCTTGTAAAAGTAAAAAAGATTGTCAGGAAGGACAAATTTGTTACAGAGAAAAAGGTTCAAAAGTATGTGGAACGGTAGAAGATGCTAAGGCAGCAGGAAAAGCAAAAGGAGATAAGAGACGGACTGAAGCAGCAGAAGCCAAAGCAGCCGCGCAAGAGGTTAGTTTATCTGATTTACCACAAACAGAGGAAGAAAAGGCAGCAGAACAAGAAACTGAACTACCAAAACCAGAACAACCTGTTGAAGTTAATCCACAAGAAGAAGGAATAAAAAAAACAGGAGATGTTGTTCCAGTTGAAAAAGAAGAAGAACCAGCTATAGTTAATCCACAAGAAGGAAAAATAACAGAGAGTAAATTAAGTCCTGAACTACAAGAAAAATTTAAGAAAGTAGGTGAAGAATTAAAAGGTAAAACTGAAGAACAGTTGAAAGAAATAATGAGTAAAGCGATGGCTGATACTTTTTCTATGTTTCAAAAATCTGAAACTCCTGCTCCAGCAGGAAAAGATATGTCATTGAAACAAGGTGTAGCAGTTGGAGGTAAAAGAAGAAAAAGAAGAAAACGTAAAACAAAACGTAAAACAAAACGAAGAAAATCTAAACGCAGAAAATCAAAAAAAAGAAGAACAAAAAGACGTAGATAATTTATAAAATATAATTAATAATTTATAAATTAAATTTCACTTAGTTGTTTAATAACCTTAGTAATAATATAATATGTTACTCCGAAGCCTAATGTTTTTACAAAATATCCAGAAAAAGTTGGATTTCCATCTCTTAAAAAAAGACTAGGAGCATATTTTGTCATTGTTTTTTGGAAAATAGGTAATTGAAAAAAGAAAAATAAAATCATTACCATTAATGGTGTTTGTAATTCTTCATACATTATATCTAACCTGTCTTGTTCTACCTTTTTATTTTGACTTTGTTTTATTAAATCTTCCATAGATCTTTCTTCTTCAATATAATTTTCATTTTCTGCTTTTGGTATAAAATTTGGTTTAATCTGCTCATCTTGAGTAAGATGTGCGTTGTTATTAATAGGTATTTCTCTATTAGGCAATACTGTTGCTCCTCCTGCTTGTTGTAATCCTTGAACAATTTGATGTATAGATTCCTGAGATAATTCAGTTGTTTGTGGTTGTACAGAGATAGGTTCTTGTTGCGGAGGATTTGGAACTTTTTTATTAGTTTCTTTAACTTTCATTACAACATTATTTTGTGGCACTTCATTTGGCAACGATGCTATTGCGGTAGCCATATAATAATACTTAATATTGCTATATTATGTATTATTACGCAAAATCAACTATTTTTTTATTTGTATTACATTTCTCTATATTTTCTTCAAACTGATAACATTTTCCATCAAATTTAAATATTTGATTTTTAATTTTATTTATATCTGGTGCTCTAAAAATAATACAATCTCTATCTTTGCATACTTTTCTAAATAATGTAGCCAGACCTAATCCTAATATTACAGAAATAACTATTTTTCCTACATCACCATATATTAATCTTCGTAAATACATTATATATATGGTAAATATTATTTACTGAATATTATAAGACCTTATTTTGCTAACATCATCAGGACAATTTACTTCAACAGATTTAAAATGAAAACAATTATCTGCTTTATCTTTATAACTAACTTTATGTTCATTGTCAGGATTAGGATAAACATATATTACTTGAGTATCTGGCATTGAAATATAAACAACAAATAATCCTATTGCCAAACTTACTATAAATAATGGAACATTGAGAAACTTCATATACATATTTATATTATTTAAATTTCGTAAAATATTTCATTTTCTATATCGACTTTTCTAGGAGTAAAATGATAAATGGGCATTTCTTTTTTATTTATCTTACCATTATTGCTCTGTGATATTTTTTCCATATAAATTACTTGATACTTTAAATCTCTTATTTCATTTTGTAATGGTATAATAATATTTTTGTATGTTTCAAGAGTATCATTTAATAACGGAATCTCTCCATTTTGTTGGTATAGTTTGATATTTCTTTTAAAATCACTAACTAATTGATTAAAGTCTTTTTGTTTCTTGTCTAATAATTCTTTTCTAGAAACAAATACTTTCTCTCCAAATGAACTTGTTATTTCCTCTCCTGTATCGGGATTAAATTGTGGGACAACTACCATTGCTGTTTTTTTATCATAAACTTCTTTCATTTCACTAGCATATTCTAACAGTTTTTCTAAATTTTCTTTATTAGTTTGAAATTCATTTAATATAACCTCTTCATCGTCAAGATCAAATAATAAATCTAATTTATATTCGGTGATAATTCTTTTTTGTAAATTTATTTCTTTTCTTACTCNTTCTAATTGACTAGACATATCAACAACAGTTGGTTTTTCGATNGAATNTTCTATTGTTTTNATTTCTTGTATCAATGCTTCTAATTGTTTTTTTCTTTTATNNAAATTATCTTTTTTTTCCTCAATAGAAGCATTTGGNTTTGCCTTTTTAAATTTCTTTTTNCCATCNTCTAATTTTTTAGCAAGTTTATTTTTTANTTTATTNANTTTNTCNTANTTTTCNAGATAATCNTCCCATTTTTCTTCATCTGTCATTTTTGTNNNTGTTNTNGATTTNANAGGAGANGGGTCNGGAACATCNCCTTGGNTTCTAGNGTCAGCNATTTTTTCTATANCTTCTACTTTACTAGTTTCAACATCAACAGCTGCTGGAAAGGCATCAATAACTAATCCATCTTGAGTAATCCAAGGNTCTTCTGGAGAAATTNANTNAAGNTCNNNATCGCTCATTTATATTTAAGTCTTATAAAAATTTTTGTGTAATAATTCAAAAGGACTTTCAAATTGNGGTAAATTTGTAATTTGTCGATCAAGTTGTTTAGCCTTTTTAGCNTCTAATTGTCTAACTTTATTNACAAAATAATCTCTTTTTAATTGTTTAAGTTTTTTTCTNTCATCATCTGTTGGTCTAGTTTTATATTTATAATATAATAATACACTTGATATAACAACAAAACTAGTTAAAAGAGCTAAATTCATTAATTGATTAAATTCTATATCTTTTTTAATTCTACAATTTTTTAAAGTTTCTTTTAAAAAATATTTTACTCCAGGTTCTGTTAACGTAGGTTTTGAAATATCCATATAAATATTATATTAAAAAATCAAAAAATTTTATACCTATTATCTATAAATGATTTCACCATTTACTACATTTATATATTTTTCAATATTAACAACTGTATATTTTGTTTTAAAGTATTTTTTAGCAGAAACACACGGTGCTAAAAATAAAGGTTTAGGGGCAGCATTAACAATAATATATTTAATCATAATGATATTATTACAGTTATCTACTAATTTAAAAAATGCAAAAGAAAAATGTGGAGGAACACCACAAATATGGGCAGGTATTAATTATACATTAATGCCTAATTTATTTGTTTTTGGAGGTTTATTAATGGTTATGTTGTTCTTTCCTGGATGGAAAGCACCATTTTCAAATACATTAGGATATTTATGTGTATGGGGTGCTGGTGTCAAAGAAACATTTACAAATATTTTAAAAACGGATAGCAATAACAAGCTTTTAAAGATGGTTTATAGAGATCCATCAATGATGATCAATGAAATGACTCCAGAAAATTTTTATTTGTTTATAAGTAAGATGGGTTCTCCTCCAAATTCTATACTTAGCGCAAATTATAAGAAATTTATACCTGATTTATATAATTTAGTAGTTATTAAAGATAGAATTGCCGAATTTTTATGGTATATGTTTACAGGTTATTTAGTTATTCAAAATTCAAACAGCTATATAATGTCAATTAAATGTAAGCGAACTCCGGATGAATTAGAAGCTAAATTAGCTCAAGCTATGGATAATCCAAAAAAGAAAGAAAAAAAACAAAAATGGAAACTTGGATATTAAGTTATTAATTATTTATAATTAATTAATTAATAACGAAATTTAGGTATAGCTAAATAATACAACACAAATAAATAACAAAAAATAGCTAATATTAATGTTAAAAACCAAATAGGTATAACAGTTTTCTTTTTTGTTCCTAATCCAAACTGTCTTAAAGAACCATCTTTTTCATATAAAAATGCAGGTTCTACTAATTGGACAATACAAAAAATAACAACAAATAAAATAATAGAAACGGAAGTAATATTTCTACGAATATATTGTCTATACATTAATAACTTATATATAGATTAGTTTTTAATTTATTAAATTTGGCTAATTAGGAATAATCACCCATACTATCTCCATCTCTATCTCCATAGTCATCATCTTCGGCTAATCCATCTAAATTATAAACTTCTTCTTCAATTCGTCTAGCAACATCATCATTTTCCATTTGGTCTAATACACTAGATATATTGAAAATCTCTCCAGTAAATTCACTAACATCATCTAAACCACCACTTTTTAATTCCATAAGAGCATCTCGCTCTATCTTTTCTCTTTCTTTATCATATTGATTTTCATCGTATTCGAAAATAGCTTTTGTTCTACCTAAACTCCAATCACCTAATGAACTATTCTTCATTAAATCTTCTATCTCTCTTTCTTCTACTGTCAAATCACCTAATCTTTTAACTATCTGTTCTTTTTCTTTTGTTTTAGATTTTAATACATTTTTATTTATAGTTTCGGCTGAAACATTCAATAATTTTTTATATTCTTCTAATTTCTTTAAATAAACATTTAATAAAGAACAAGTATCTTTTTCTAATATTTCTTGTTCTCCTCTTATAATACTTAAATCTTCGCCATCTTCTGCTTCTTCCATAAATTTTTCATCTTCCATTGTATCTACTCTCAAATCACTACTAAATGCCATAATATAAAGAGAAAATGAACATAATAAAAAGTAATACGCTAATTTTTTCAAAATCTCTCCATCAAAAATAGAACCTGTTTCCCTTCGTCTATCCAAAACTCCAGAATAAAAAGGAATTACATTCATTAACATAAGAATATCTTCATTGTTTTGTAATACAAATTCCAAAATAGGGTTTATGTTTTTATTTTTATAAAATTGTGAAAATCCTTCTCCATCTTTCAACATAAATCCAATAATATCATTTGCGTGTTTATCACTAAATTTTTTGGAGCCTTTCATCCAATGTTTTGGAACATATCTATTATTATAATTCACTTCATTCAAGATAATATTAGGATAAACTTTACATATATCAATTACCATTTCTTTCATCAATCTAAAAATGGTAAATCCAGTTTCATCCTCAAGTGACATATATGTATTGTCTCCTAATAAATCCCAATTAAGTATAAATTTTTCCCTTTTAGTTTTAACTTTTGCACTTGAAACTTCACCTTCAGGAGTATACTCAATTAAAAGATCTTTTAATCTTCGTGTTAATTCTCCGTGTTCTAACATCTTTTCACTTATTTGAACAGACATTTGTCTATTAATTTCATCAAGATATCTAGTAAATCCTGTAACTATTTCATCATCTTCTCCTTGAATACTAACATCAAATCTATCTACTATTCTTATTAAATAATCTAATAATCTAGGATGACATATAACAGAATCTTTTTCCTTTAAATAAGATAAACAATGTTCTAATGCTAATTTTTCAGTTGTTACTGGAGGATCTAAATCATAATAAAGTATATTTTCTCTATTAATAATATTTAAAAGAATATTCAATGTTTCCGTAGAATAATTCAAACTATCGGCTTCCATAGCTAATATCTTATCTTGTAAACTATCTGTTGATTTAAAACTACATTCGTTATTTATACAAACTCTTCTTAAATCATCCGTAAGCTGTATTCCGCTATTAAATTGACAATATTTTATAAAAGCAAGATATATTGTTTCCTTTGAAAAATCTTTTGATATTGGAGGATATATAAGCTTAGTATTTAATGTAATATTGAAAAATGGAGCTTTATTAATATTTTTAAAGTTATAATAAATTTCAGTTAATCTTTTAATTATATCATTATGTGTTCTTATAGAAGATTCTTTTTGTGAAAAATATAAATTTGTTTTAGGTTCTCCATTATTACAGCAAGCATTTTCTAGATAAGGAATTCCACCTTTTGTTTCTAATAACATAGGTTCTTTATTTATTGCTCTTTGAACAGATTCTATAATAGAGAATGAATAACTTACTATTTTACCATATAATGCCCATAAATGAGTAAATTGTTCATAACTTCCTTCTTGCATTCTTGTTTTCAATGTTCTTTCAAATGTAGGTGATATATTATTTAATCGTCTCACAGTTACAGGAGTTAATGGTGGTAAAAATTCTGTCCATTGTTGAACATTAAATTCAGTAGGAATAATCTCTCCAGATTTATTTTTTTTATTCCATTCCTTTTTAAAAGCTAATTGTTTTTCAACGTCATCCATTGGTAAAATCTTTTCGGTCATAAATTTTTTGATTTTTTGTACAAATTTTTCTTGAATTTCATCATAGTTCTTTTTTCTACGTTTTTTTTCTTTTCCACTTAAAGCTATTGGAACTATATTCCAAGGTCTATCTTTTCTTCTAAGAGCAAACATAATACAACTCAAATATTCTATAAAGGTCAAATCAGCATTCCCATCTAGAGGAAATCCTGAAAATGATTTTCTACAATCACCAAAAACTCTTTTAGTTATAATATTAGGAATAGATGTTTGAACGGCTATAATATAAGCAGACATTACGGAATAAATAAAAATTTGATCGTGTTTTTTTTCAAAGGTAACTAGTTTTTTTCCTTGTTTGCTTTTTTTAGCATATAATTCTCTATAAGCAGTTTCATCTGGAACATTGGCATTCATTGATTCCATAACTATTTTAATTATAAAATTATATTGTGATTTTGTCGATATATACATTTTTTCATCAAAAGTTTTTAATATTTTCTCTGTTCTTTTTGCTAATATAGTTGTATATTCTTGTTTAGTTTCCCGTAATCGTTCTCCCTTTAATTTATCTGCTGCTTCTTCTTCCATAACTTCTCTAGATTTTATTTTGTAACCATCTTTGTTATAACCTTCTGAATAATCAAGAGCTATATCACTAGAAAGATAATATCCACTGAATTTATCAACCCATTTATCGCCGTCATCACTTTTCTCTCCACGTTCTTTTTTTACTCGTTCCATAGTTAATAAATATTCATCGTTATAAAACCCATCAACAAGTTCTTTGAAAAATGTAGGAAGTAATTTGATGTTGGTATCTATACAATAAAACCAATGTTCATCTTCTTCATCATTTGCTACTCTACAATATTGACTAATAAATTGTTCAATATTCGCATATCTTTTTACTATATCAACTTGTCCTAATATTTCATCACGTAATAATTCATAAGGTGATGTAATAATCTCTCTTTCTTCTAATGTAGCTGCTATTGTTTGTTGTAATATATCATTTNTAAGTNATCTTATAAATNTTTAANTGTTTTAAGAGATTGTAANTTNNTTTTACGATANNNNAANTCNA
>PAYI01000046.1:8492-24029 GCA_002714815.1 Flavobacteriaceae bacterium
AANTCNCCCTTTAATTGNTNNATTGATTTNATNANTTCATCTTCAAATCTTTTTTCAATATCNTCTAANATATTCATTTTTAACATATCTTTTGTGCTATCTAAATTAGTACAAGTTTCTTTAATTTTAAAACANTTTTGCTTTATATTACAAAAATTAATTTGATCTGGTTTTAATCCAGAAAGAGATTTATCATATCTCCAAGTATTATCTTGTCTAACATAATATTTAATATTACCATCTCCCTGTAAATCTAAATAAGCATATTCACCTTCTTGTACTTCTCTAGAACCATAGATCATTGCTTGAGCATCAATTTGAGCTTTTGTAGCTTCAACTCCATTATTTTCCATCAAAAAATCTTTTAATGCTTTAACTACTATAGCATCGTCTTCCGCAGAGGCTATTAAAGGACCATTATTTCTTTTCCATTCTTCACCAATATCATAAGGGGTTTCATCATATTTTTTATCCACAAAAACAGGTGAATTATTATCTTCATTTAATTCTTCAATATTAATATATCTTTTTACCAATGTTTTTTTTTCTTCACACTTTTTTGCTTCAGGATCTNTTGCTTCATCNTCCAGTTTTCCATCTAATCTATCTAATTCATTTGTTATTTTTTCCTCTATATCAATTGGCTGACTGAATGTTAATTCGCTTATTGATAAAGCTAAATTAAATAATCTCCCAGCATCATAATTAACAATTTTTCTTAATGAATCTTGTGTATCAATTGCTTCTGTAATATTATAATTTGATTTTTCAAAAATATCCTGTTTATCTCGTTTAATTAATTTTGGTAAAATAGTAGATATAAAATAACTTTTGTTTTGTCTAATAAATTGTAAAAACTCTTTGGTATTTTTATTTAAAATAGATTTATGTTTATTAATTTCTTCAAAAATAAAATTNACAATAGTTTCATATTGTTTAAATGAAATATCATCATCATAAATCATAAAGGGTTCTAGATATTCTATAATTTTAATATAAGACGTGCCATTTTTGATAAATTTTTTAACTATTTCAAATAATATTTTTGTTTTGGGTATCATATTNTCTAAAAATTGTTCATAAATTTCATTATTATCAGCAAGTGATGCTCTATCGACAAATTTTCTTCTTTCTTCAAAACTAAAATAAGTATTATATCCAAACAATCGTTTTTGTATTTTTTTCCATTGTTTTATAGCTTCACCGCCCCATATATTTTGTTTGTTTTGTTGTGTAAACCATTCTTCTACATCAGTTAAGCCTCTTTCCTGACCTTCTTTGATAACAGTTTCATCTCCATCTGCCCAACTTTCTAATATTTTGAAATAAAAATAATTAAAAAAATGTAANTTGGATTTATCATAAATAGATGTGGTAGGTAAATTAATATGAGAATATCTAACATAAGGTTCTTGTAATCTTAAAAATCCTAAAAGATCGATAGTATCATTTGTAGTTAATGGAACAATATATGCTTTACTATGTTTATTTTTAATATCTGGATTTTCTAATCTACTTAATCCTAAATTGTATTTATCAATAACGTATTTTTGTGCGTGTATATTTGTTTTTTCTACCATATGTGATTCAAAATTTTCAAGATTATTGATTAAAATATCAAGATTATCATTAATATGTTGTTTAGTAATAATATTATCAGTATTTGATGTTTCTAAAAATGGTGTAAAATAAGGATTCATTGATTGNATCAAGTAAATATACTTATTTTGTCCATCAGGGACTGTATTGCTTTTATATTGACCTTGCGCTTCTATTACTGTATTTTGAGCAAATCGTAATTGCATTAATTGAGCATCTTCATATAACTCATCTGGAGGAACTTCNATATCAAATAACTTNTGTGAATTTCTAGCAACAGGTATTAACCAAAGTAATTTATTATTTAATTTTTTAAGATTATTTATTAATGGTTTATAATTTGCTCCTTTTTTCAAAATACTTTCTGCATTTCCTGTTTCATCAAATTTAGAAAATTTTCGACGTAATTGTTTAAATCTCTCAATCAAAATATGAATATTATTTAATACTTTTCTAGTTCTTTTATCAGANGGATATTCTGCTAATAATTCATCTAGTATATCTTGTGTTTGTGTTTCTATACCAAANCTTTTTTCACTTTCTTTTACTTTAATCATTTCAGTTATTTCTCCTAGAGATTCATCNTCTATTTCAATATCATCNAGACTAATAAATAAATCCTGAACATTTTGTTTTATTTCTTCACTATCAATAATTAATTCTAAATCTTCATCTTCTTCTTCATCTAAATCATCTTTTAATGGAGATTCTTCTTCTATTTTTTCTGGTGATAATTCAGGAGGAACAAATGATCTAATACCAACAATTGGTAAATCATCAGGTATGCCTTTATATCCAAAATCAATATAAATCTTTTGATCTTGTCCATAAATATCAATTTCTATTTCATCTTCATCTAAATCGGTAATTTGTCCATTTATAATAGAAGGGANATCACCTCCAAATTCAATTGAAATCCAATTTTCTGGAACTAACTCNTGTTGTCTAGCATANCCTTTTAATTCAGGAGTNGCTAATATAATAATTTGTTCTATTGATTTATCATTTAATCTACCACCAGTAANACCNATTTCTATTTCTTCATCTAAATTTGTAT
Organism: Flavobacteriaceae bacterium; assembly: GCA_002714815.1. Lineage (GTDB taxonomy): Bacteria > Bacteroidota > Bacteroidia > Flavobacteriales > Flavobacteriaceae > MS024-2A. The sequence continues at coordinate 11,149 of PAYI01000046.1, forward strand.
CATTTATTAATTTAATTTTNTCATTATCTAAATATTCAATGTAATAATTTTTNTCATTAATTGCNGAATTGGAAGGAGCAATTAATTTTATAACTTGACCTAATTCTAAAAATAACTTTGATGANTCTTTTTCAGACATTACTTATATTTATGATAGATATTATCTCTAAGAAGAAATAACATTATAAATATTATATAAAGAATTGTTTATATAATATCTTAAATGTCTAGCACACCTAGTTACAAGCCAAACGATTACGCNGATATATCAAAACTAATCAATGATAATAAATATGCTGAATCAAAACATATTTATGTGAAGCAAATGGATCATTTATATGTATTAAAATATAACAAGTCTAAACTAACAACAGAAAATATTAATTCATTGGGATTATTTAGGTCAATTGTAGCAGATAATAATGGAAATATAGTATCCTTTGCTCCACAAAAATCAATTGATTTTGATATATTTTCTCAATCAAATGAATATGATAGTTGTTATATTCAACATTTTCCAGAAGGTACTATGATAAATGTATTTTTTGATACACATATTGAAGATTGGCAAATTACAACTAGAAGCACTATAGGAGCAAAATGTAACTTTAATATGGATAGTAATATAACATATAGATATATGTTTTTAGATGCGATGAATCATATAGGNTTAGAATTCGATGATTTAGATAAAAGTTGTTGTTATAGTTTTGTTTTACAACATCCAAAAAATAGAATTGTTGTTCCTATTAATGAACCAATGTTAATCTTAACAAATAAATATAAAATAGTAGATAATGAAATTTTTAATAATAATTCTTTTAATAATGTGACTAAATTTAATATATTACCAATGCGTACTATAGATGATAATAATTTTAAGTCATCTGTTAATTATACAGGAAATAACTGGAAACAATTAATAGAACATTTTTTCTCTGATAATCTACCATACCAACTTCAAGGTGTAGTTATTTGGAATACAAAAGGACAAAGGACAAAAATAAGAAATTCTAATTATGAAAAGATTAAACATTTAAAAGGAAATAGTCCAAAATTACAATATCACTATTATTATTTAAGACAAAATGGTGCAGTGGGAGATTTTTTGAAATATTATCCAGAATATCGACAAGAGTTCAGTGATTTTAGAAAAGAACTACATAAATATACTAATCAATTGTATCAAAACTATATTAATTGTTTTATAAAGAAACAGAAACCATTAGTTGAATATCCTTATAATTTTAAGACNCATATGTATAAAATTCACGAACATTATCTTAATGAATTAAAAGAAGAAGGTAAATATGTTAATAAAGGCGTTGTTGTCGAATATGTAAATACATTACCTCCGCCTAGATTGATGTATTCTATAAATCATATAAAAAAACAATTTGATAAAGATCACAAAATTGTAACAAGTGATTTGAAAGTATTAATGAAATCACAGGATTAATATTTAAAAGTATTGATTAATATTAATTATATGGAGCATTTACTTATTTATGAAGGTAAAGTAAGAAATATTTATAAACTAGGAGAAAAATATTTATTAATGAAGGCAAGTGATCGTGTAAGTAGTTTTGATAGAAATATTGGAATTATACCNGGAAAAGGTGAATTACTTAATAAAATGAGTGAATTCTGGTTCAATAAAACAAATCATATAATAGAAAATCATTTNATTACTACTCAAAANGATNTTGCNTTAGTTCATAAATGTACTCCTTTTAAAATAGANGTNGTTGTTCGAGGATATATTACTGGAAANACAGATACAAGTTTATGGTCTCATTATANTAAAGNAGAACGTATTTATTGTGGAATAGAATTTCCAGATGGATTGGTTAAAAATCAAAAACTAGAAANGCCTATTATTACTCCAACAACAAAAGGTAAGATTGATAAACCTATTTCTAAAAGTGATATAGTAAAAGAAGGTTATATGTTACAAGAAGAATGTGATTATATTTATAAAAAAGCATTAGAATTATTCAAATTTGGTGAAAAAATAGCTGATAAAGCAGGATTTATTCTTGTTGATACTAAATATGAATTTGGAAAAACTATAGATAATAAAATAATTTTAATTGATGAACTACACACGTGCGATAGTAGTAGATATTGGTGGAAAAATTCATATATTGATAGATTTAATAATAATATTGAACCAGAAAAAATGGATAAAGATTGTGTTCGTGATTGGGTAAAATCGCAATGTGATCCATATAATGATTTTATTCCATCTTTACCAAAATCTATAATAACGAAAGCATATGATAGTTACAAGTATTTTTATGACAAAATATCACAACAATAAAAATTAAATAATATTTATAAGATATTATTTAATAGTGCCTTTTTTTAAGTTAAAAGTATTCTTTTATATTAGCAAATAGTTTAATAGCTACATCTGTAGCGAATTCCATCATATTATATATATTAGTATCTGTGAACTCTGCTTCACCACTATTAGAGAAAGCCATTCTAATAATAGAATAATCATCGTGAGGATGTTTTTTGATGAAACCAACATAACTTAGTTCAGAATCATTTTTATAATATTGTTCGTGTAAAATATATTCAATTACTTTTCCTACTGTGTAATCTTCACCTTGTAATATAATATCAACAGCATTTGCCATAGCAGTAGACTTTTTATTTAATTTTAATTGTTGATTACTAGCTTTTTCTTTGATTTTATTTAATCGTGTTATAATATTATCACATGCCATATTCATTAATTCTACATTTTTAAACACACCAATACTTTCAATCTTAAAATCAAAACTATCTTTAATAAAATGTCTTTTAGCTTGTAAAGTATACCAATTTTCTCTTTGATAAGCAATTTTATTTTCACTTAATCCTTTTGATTCTAATTCTTCTGCTATTTCTTGCCATTGGTTATGTTGTTCTACTTTATCTTCTGTATTACCATAAGCACAGGTGCTTACAACATTATACATCCCATCTTCTTTTGCTGTTCCTAATTTTAATTTTACTATTAATTGAATAATTTCACCGGGAATATCATTAGATATTTTAGGTCTCAATCTTGTAAATAATACAAATTCTTTTGTAATTTTATTAGGAGGAAATATTGATTTTGTTTGTTCTTTAGTTAAATACTTATCACTTGCTATATCTTTAATCATAAAATCACTAGTTGTAACATATTGAAGAGAATCACTCTCATTATTCATATTTAATTCTATTTGTAAATTTTCAATACCATCCGAATCTTTAATATGAATAGGTATACATCCTAATCTCTGTTTCAAAATTTCATTATGAAATCTTGTAGTATTTTTTAGTATATTTATACTATCTTTATTTGTATTAAATACAACAGTTTTAATATCCGATAATAATACTCTTCTTAAAGCATTTGCTATGCTTACATTAGTATTTTCTAATGTAAAAGTTAATATACCTTTATTTTCAGATCCATGTTTTACTACAGGTAACTTAATAACAGTAGTTGAATCTTCAACACTTGGACTAACTTCTGGAGATGCGATTGATGCCATAGTTATTATATTATAAACATAATATTTTAAATTATTTCAATTTTAATTAAGTTAGAATTTCTTGATAGAAAACTTTAGATATATAAATGAGCAGTGTATTATATTACAGTAAATATTGTGAAAATTGTAAAAAATTATTATATGAATTAGGCAAAACCAAAATTCAAAAAGATATTCATTTTTTGAATATTGATAAAAGAATTAATAGAGGAGGTAAAATGTATATTATTTTAGATAATGGAAATGAAATCTATATGCCACCAAATATAAGAAGTGTGCCTACTTTATTATTATTAAATAGAGGTAATAAAATTTTAGTAGGTGATGATGTTGCAAATTTTTTTAAACCACAAATAATGGGTGAAAAAACAAAAGCAGTAGCCAATAATATGGAACCTTTAGCATTTTCTGGTTATGAAATGGGAACGTCTATGAGTGATAGTTATTCTTATTTAGATCAAACTCCTGATGAAATGAATGCCAAAGGAGAAGGAGGATTAAGACAAATGCATAGTTTTGTTAGATTAAAACAAAATGATAGAATAGATACTCCTCCAGAAGATTATGAGCCTGATAAAGTTGGACAAGTAGATATGGGTAAATTACAAGCATCTAGAGAAGCTGAAATAGCGCAACCATCTATAGCAAAATCATTTTAATAATAAATTAATAATAATATTTAAAAATAATAATTTAATATACAATAAATGTCTTCGTTATTAAAAGCTTTTAATAATCATCTTTTGGAATTTGTTGAAGATGTAATAAGAATTTTTCCTGAAAATTTAGATATAAAAACAGGAAAAACATTTATAGAAGGTATTAAAAGGGTTAATCCAAAAAAAATTATAACCTATTGGCGTGATAATATTTTAAACTTATATGAACGAGAAATAACGGAAGGCGATATAAGTTTCTTTGTTAATAAAGATTACCGAAATGATATAGGAACAGAATCTCAAAGCTTAAAGGTTTTGGAGGATATTAGGAAATTAGTTAAAAAAACAACCCAAGAAAATAAAGAAAAAGCAATGAAATACATTCAAAATTTAACAAAAATATGTAAATTATATTTTAATGATTAGTTTAATTTAAACATTAAATTTAAATTAAATATACAATGACAGATAGTGTTCCAGAGGAATTTCAAAAAGTAGCTAAGGATTTTTATAGAGATATTTTAACTACATTTCCAGAATGTAAAGAGAAATTAGGTCCTAGTGAAATTAGTTTTTTAACAGGAGATGGAGATGCATTAATTCTTTATTCTTATTGTAAAAAAGTTTATCCTGAAAGATTTTTTGATATTTTATATCAAAATCAAGATATTTTCAGCGATAATGAAATCAATACAAAATTTTTACCCAATATAGAGTTTAAGAATTTATGGAAAGAAGATATTAGTGAAAATACTAGAGATGTTATATGGAAATATCTTCAATTAATTTTATTTTCAGTATCAAAGGGATTAGAAGATGGAGAATCGTTTGGAGATACTGCCAAATTATTTGAGGCTATTAATGAAGATGATTTGAAAAATAAATTAGAAGAAACAATGAAGGAAATGAATGATATGTTTCAAGATGCGAGTAATAATATGTTCCACGATTTATCAGGAGAAACATTTGATATGTCAGGTATCAATATGGAGGATATGCCTAATCCAGAAGAAATGCAAGATCATATTAATGGATTATTAGGTGGAAAATTAGGAAGATTAGCACACGAAATAGCAGAAGAAACCGCAAGTGAATTAAATGTAGATATGGAAGATGCGTCTAACGTTACTGATGTGTTTCAAAAACTATTCAAAAATCCTGGTAAATTAATCAGTATGGTAAAAAAAGTAGGATCAAAGTTGGATTCAAAATTAAAATCAGGAGAGATAAAGGAAAGTGAATTGATGGAAGAAGCTTCTGAATTAATGGAAAAAATGAAAAATATGCCTGGAATGAAAAATATGGATAAATTACTGGGTAAAATGGGATTACCAACTGGAGGCAAAAATAGTAAAGTTAGTATGGGAGCATTTCAATCACAGATGAGAGCAAATATTGGAAGAGCAAAACAAAAAGAAAGAATGTTAAGAAAATTAGAAGAAAGAAAAAGACAAAGAGAATTACAACAACAACAACAAAGACAATATACTACTTCATCTTGGGGTGAAAATGAAAAAGTTGAAAAATCATCTAGAAATGGTAATAATAAGAAAAAGAAAAAGAAAAAGAAAAAAAAGAAAAAAGCCAAAGAAAAAGTGAAAAGTGAAAATTAAAAAATAACTATTTACTATATATCAAATGGTTAGTTTTTGGTTAGAAAATCCCAACGCATTATTAAATAAAAATTATATTACAGAAATTTGGCCAAATAGTGATTTTGATTTAGGACGCAAATTAAACGCAATCACTAGATTAATAATAATATTAGCTATTTTAGGATATTTTTTAACAAAATCTGTTTATATTCCTGTTTCTGCATTTGTTAGTATTATAGTTTTAGTAATTATTTATAAAACTAAAGGCAAAGTAACACATAAAGAAGGATTTAAAGTAGGTTATGATAATGTTTCTGGTAGAGGATTAGAAAAACTATTAGAAAAAGAATTTACTTTACCTACAAAAAAGAATCCAGTAATGAATGTATTGATGAATGAATACAAAGAAAATCCAACACGTAAACCTGCTGCTCCCGCATATAATGATGAAGTTCACGAAGAAATAAATGAAATGGCGAAAACTCGAGATAAACGTTTATATAAAAATTTAGGCGATAATTTATCCTTTGAAAATTCTATGAGAAATTTTTATGCTATGCCCAATACACAAATACCTAATAATCAAAAAGATTTTGCTATGTTTTGTTATGGTAATATGCCTTCTTGTAAAGATGGCGACGCATTACAATGTTCCAAAAATAATGCATTATTTAGAACAACTTAATTATTTTAAAATAAAATTATCTTAAGTAAAATATATAGAAATGGCAAGTGTATATAACTTTACTTTTGATAATTTGACTGGACTTAATGATGATTCATGTAGTATCTCAGAAAAAGAGGTTCAAAATCAAAACTTTGGAAATTATAATGTTCAAAGTTATTTTTTACAAAACTGTGGAATGAAAAAACCCATTTCCTTTGCTACTAGTCAACCAAATGTTTTTTATAATGGTAGTCATACAGTAGGTTTAGGAGGATGTAATGTTGACAGTGATTCTAATCTTAGAATTGGAAGTATTCAAACTAATCCAAAATGCAGAATCAGTCTTCAACAAAGACCCTTCTTGACTGTACCATTTTTAGGAAGAGGTCCTTCAAGACCTATAGAAGAATCTAAATTACAACAAGGTTCTTATTCAGGTGATAAAAAATCCTGTAAAAATCTTACTGAAAAAACACTTAAAACTAATCAAGAACTTGTTCCTTCTTTAAAAGCTAGTATTCAAAATCCTGCTAATTTATGTGAAGGTATTGCTGCGGATGGATGGATCAGAGGAGGTCTTCCATCTAGAGAATTATCTAGAGATCAAGATTATTTTACAAAATGTAATTAAACATTATTGAATAAATATAATTAAATGTATAATTATTCAATAAACACAACCTATTTAGATATTGAAGATGAAAAACAAGACACACAGTATCGTAAAGAACTTTTAGACGTATTTAATATTGAAGAATATAGACATGAATCTATTATGAATTGTATGACAAATATATTTGAAAAATATGGAACTAATAAACAAGTTGTTAATATTTTAAAAACTTTAATTGAAAATGAAACAAAGTTTCCTATCGATTTAACTCAAGAAACTGCCTTTATGATGTTATTTTCTTTTCAAAATTTCTATTTTTTTCACAATGCTTTATGTGATTTGGAGAGAAATGAAAATATTAATCCTGAACTTTATGATAAAATAATTAAAAATTTACAAAAAAAATAGTTTGTAATTATATATGGCGTCACTTAAAAATTCACCAGGTGAATATTGCCTAGAACAAAAAGGCTTTCAACAACAAGGACAATATTTAACATATAAATATAGTCAAATTCCATTAAATACCAAATTACCGGGTTTAGGAATAAATGTAGGTAATATGAGAGGTGGTTATTTCAATAATGTTTTATCTAATAATGCTTCTAATATTGAAAGTCATTTATATGGAATTAAACAAATTGATTTAACTAAACCCAAAACAACATTTGTTGCTGAATTAAATAAACTTCCAGAACAAAAATGGTTCAAGACTCCCAGAGTATTTGTTCCTGAACCACTTGTTGTTCAAAAAGACCAGCGACCAGTTGGACCATACTCAGGCGTATAAATTTATATAATATCTTGAACTATTATATAAATGACAAGTATTAAAGATCATCACGATGCTTCAAGAGACCAATATATTAGTCATAAATTATATTTGGAAAGACGAGCTGGCAACAGATATTATAATTTAGGATATATGATGTATAAAGGAATTGTTAGTAATCCACCAACAATAGCTCTTACAGCAGCTAATTTACAAAATGCTTTAATGAATTTTGATATAGCTTTGCTTTTCAATCAAAACGATGTTGACGCAAAAGCTAGAAAAAATGATTTATGTGATAAATATGGACCAAATGGAACAAATGGTAACACTATAACACAACAAGTTATAGATGCGGCAAGAAATGAAGCAAAAAAAATTTATAGAAATTGTAAATGTTAAATTATTTAATTTAGTAGGTATTGAATTAAATAATCATTTTTATAATTATATTATATAAGATGTCATATTCTAGTTATGGAAGTTATATAGGAGCAAGACGAGCATATAGAACATCAGCTGCTTGTGTAGCAGAAGGACCACCAGGACCTACAGGTCCTCAAGGACTAAGTATGCCTGGATTTACTGGTCCTACTGGCCCAATTGGACCTCCAGGAGGACCCCAAGGAGCCGCAGGAACAGCAGGAGCAACGGGATCTGGAGCAGATATATCAGGGGAATATGAATTTGTTTTTGCTGGACCAACTGGATTAGAAAGAGCTTCTTATGACCCAGGTGACCCCCAAAGAGCAGGTATTTTTTATGGAACTGGTGATAGATATCAAACTGCTAGTAATCCCCAAGAAGAATTATTTATGGAAGTTCACGGTGTAGCGGGGGCAACTTCTCAAGGGGGTATTTTATTTAATTTAACAACTCCAGGTAGATGGGCAAATATAACTACTCCAACGCCTTCTGAAAAAAATATTTTATTACGAGCAAATAAAGTAAGATTAGAAGAACAATTTCCACCAGGTCCTGGCCCCGCTCGTTCCCCGTTATTTCCAGAAATTGTTATAGATTCTTCTAGTAGTATGTTTGGAGTTCAAATAGGTACTAATAGAATTTTAAGTCAAGGAAGTGATATAAGTGGAAATGAACCGGGAGCAGCAGGTTCATTAACTATTTCACAAGCTAGATCTGGAAATATAGGAACTGTTAATAACAACTTTCTCGCCTCACAACCCAACGCACCAGCCGATACAAAATTTGGAAAAATGCGAGATAATTTAAGATTAGAAAGTAGGACTGAAATAGCATGGACTGACGAGACGATGGGTCCAAAAGTAGGAATTAGTTTCAATGCTGAAAATTACCGTCCACCTGGTCGTGGAGGGGCGCCACCTTCAGGCGTTGATATTGTAGGACAAGGTGGTATAATTTTAGAAAGCGGACCTTGGGGAACAGAATATCCCGGCAATTCCAATGTTGGTGATATCTCTTATAATTTGAATTTTTATATTCAAACTGGAGGTGTGGGTGGAACAGCATTAGATGATACATCATTGCCTATTATGCAATTATCTAACGATCCTGAAATTTTTGTTAATGCCCCTGTCACTTGGCAAAAACAAGTTGGAAGTAGTTTAGAATTAGTGGACCCATCTGGACAAAGAGGTCCTGCTGCTTTACAGTTAGGTAGTGTTCCTACTGGACCAGAAGGATTGTGGAGAGCGGCTGCCTTAGAAAATGTTGTAGATAATAGTATTTTAGTTTATGAAGAAGGACCTACTGGAAGATGGGTCAATAAACCACTTGTAAGTGCTGCTTTATTTGGTCCAACTGGTGCTACTGGAGCACAAGGAGCTACTGGATTTACTGGTATGACTGGAGCACAAGGAGCAACTGGATTTACTGGTATGACTGGATTTACAGGTATGACAGGTGCTCAAGGAGCTACTGGATTTACTGGTATGACTGGTATTGATGGAGTAGATGGAGCAAATAGTAGAAGATTTATACTCGGATCTACTACACCAGGTATCAATAACGGAGAAATTTGTCCTCAAATAGCAGGCGGTGCTAGTCCAGGAGGTCCAGCATCAGATCAACTAATTTTTAATGGTAGTCCTGGTGGTGGTACTCCTATTGAAGATATGTTTGGCAATAATGTAACAACTTGGATACAGGCAATGCAAACTCATATAAATAATGGAGGAAATGTTATAGCTATGTTATCAGTGTTAGATGACCCTACATTTTTTGAAATATGGAATATATCAGTTGTAAATAGTGTGACAAATTACACTACCACTTCTATTTCACCTATTGGAATTGTTTGGAATTGGGGAGGTTCAGGAGGATCACCCGGTCCATCGACAGGTACAGTAGTTGTATTTTCTTGGGTTCCTAGCGGTACTATTGGGGCTACAGGTGTGACTGGATTTACAGGTATGACAGGATTAACTGGTATGACAGGAGCTCAAGGAGCAACTGGATTTACAGGTATGACAGGATTAACTGGTATGACAGGAGCTCAAGGAGCAACTGGATTTACAGGTATGACCGGGGCTCAAGGAGCTACTGGATTTACAGGTATGACGGGGGCTCAAGGAGCAACTGGATTTACAGGTATGACGGGGGCTCAAGGAGCAACTGGTTTTACTGGTATGACGGGGGCTCAAGGAGCAACTGGTTTTACTGGTATGACAGGATTTACTGGTATGACAGGTATGACAGGAGCACAAGGAGCAACAGGACCTGCTGGAATACAGTTTTCAAAAACATATGTATGGGATGTTTATAAACCAGGTGGAGATGGCGCAGCTGAAATTCGAGCAGATGGACAAATATCACTTAATTCTATTGGTGCTTGGGTTGGAAATATTGATGATATTGAAAATACAATTTTAGGACCTAGAGAACCAATTTATCCAACAACTGCTCCAAGCGCTTATAGTGCTCCGCCATATAATAATTGGTTTTTCCCAGAAATAAATAATACGCGATATTTTGTTAAAGTATCACAATATGAAGCATTTTATAATAATGCCCCGTATGGAACATATAGTATGTATAAAGGCCCTTTTTCTATTCTTGCTAGAGAAACAGCAAGACCAAATGTTACTCCTGGTGTCCAATATGAAAATACAATATTTGAATTAAATCCCAGTACACTAGCATCACAAATAACAGGAACAGTTGATTGGACTGGAGCAGTAACTGCAGATCCTAGTGGAGTTCCTACAGTTGACCCTTGTTATAGATTAACTCAATGTTACTATGTTGGTTGTAAATATGACGGGGTGCCATATACGCATGAACAAGCTAGATGGAGTTTTATGACTGATTGCTCAGCTGGAACAATAGTAGGTGGTTCTTCAGCTCACATTTTCACTAATCCAATTAATTGGCCATTGGTTGGACCTAATAGAGGATTTTTATTATCAGAATTTCAAAATGAGTTGGAATTAGGAGTTCCATTTTATGTAGATGTAAATTTTGTTTTTGAAATAAGAGGAACTCAAGCAGAATTAGCTATTCAAGATGATGTAGCCTTATATGGTCAAATTAATTATCATCGGGCTGGAGGAAAAACGGATGATACTCCTTATATAAATTGGGAAGAATCCTCACCTCTTACAATGAATCCACCAACCAGAGGGACGACCACACCATATGGAGTTGATCGTGGTGGTGCTCCTATTAATATTATGTATAATAATTGGCCGGGTGACACTTCTGGAAATCCCCTTTTAAGAGAACAGCATTCTGGTGATTTATTATTTAAACTTTCTAATCAAGAACCCTTTTCTCAATCAGTATTATCGTCAGGGTCAACGCCTGATTTATCAGGTAGTGTTTATTCCTATCCTATTTGTTGGAGATGTAAATGTATATTGCCACAACCTTCTACTATGACTGGAATTAATTGGTCAGCGGGTGGGGTTGGCGGAGGAGCTGTTGGAGATGCTGAATTTCAACCAACTGTAAATTCTAAAATTTATGTAGCTTTAACATTATTTAATACTCAATCAGAATTTGCTTTAAATGTAAGATCTTTTAATTATAATGTTATTTTTGAAGATACCGATCCTACCGAACAACCAATACTTGTAGGAATACCTCCAGGAGGATATGGGACTCTTGCAAGATATGGTTATAGACAATGGAAGTCTGGAAGAGGATTTAAACCAAATATCAAAATAACACCTATTTTATAAATTCGGAAATATATAATATAAATTTTAATGAATATATATATTATATAATGCCAGTAATTCTAGATATTTCTTTTGGAAGTGTTATTGGACAACCAGGAAATTTAACACAATTGAATAGTATATTTAATAATGCCAATAAACTTTCTTTTTATGAACAAAAAAAAGGAGTTAATTTTGTTTCGGTTAGACGTAATGCTAAAATGCAATTAGAAGATTTACCAATATTTAATAAAGGAAGAGGAATGGGACCTATTCCAGGTACAGGTTACGGACCAACTGGTGGTAGGTTCAATAATTTTACAGACTCTTCAGCAAATATAACAATGTATGTTCAGGATACAACTTTAGTAGAAAGATTAAGGATGTATCAACCACCTGTTGATACAACAAGTAGAAAACTTTTATGTTTAGTTCCTGGTGCAACAGGAGGTGGCAATGAAACCAGATATGATATTAAATGGATCGATTCAAGAAATTTAGATGTTTCTGGGGCAACAGGTCCTGTTAGAAATCAAAAAACAACTAGTTTTGGGTTAAGATATACATATGATACAAATACCCAGTTTGGCGCAAAATGGAAAATAAGATTTAATAATGATGATTTAATATTAGCAGACAAATTTTGGATCGGTACACAAGATGATGATGATCCACACAACGATGTTACTGCTTTTTTATCAACTTGGAATAGTTATGGTATTCTTGGTAATAGAGGTCTTGTATGGATTGTTCAAGAAGATGATTATTCTAATGGAGTAGTTTTTAGAATTATAGATAATATAGTAATCCCAGGTAATCCTCCTCCTCTATATAGATATTTTGAAATAGATAATTTAACTGTATTAGGAAATGGATTGATTCCAGATCATAAACATA
>PAYI01000047.1 GCA_002714815.1 Flavobacteriaceae bacterium
AGGGTTTCGCAGACCAGATAATCATTCCCTCAAATTCTGCTGCACCGGGATATCTTAGGTTCCATGTATATGTATTTAAACCTTTTTTCATGGTAAGTTTTTTATTTTTAGGACCAAACCATGAATTATCCTCTTCTTCAGTATTATCTTCAAGAACACCATCTTTTTCTAATACTATTCTACCCTTAACATCAATTATTTTGAGAGATAACTTATTTGGTATTGATGGAAGAAAGAATTTTATTTCAGCATTTTGAACTCTTCTAGTAGCATAATAAGTTTCGAATAGATAAGGCCTTTTAGGATCTATTTTAATCATTTCTCTAATTGGAGAGATATCATCTAGAACATAAACTGATCTTCCATGGGTTCCTATAACTAAGTCTTTTTCAGTCACTATTAAATCCGAAATTTGCGTATCAGGAAGGTTAAGACTTAAAGATTCCCAATTTTTGCCATCATCATATGAGACCCAAACATGATGTTCCCCTCCAGCGAAAAGAAGACCTGGTGTTTTGATGTCCTCTCTTATAACATGAAGGAAATCATCTGATCTAATACCATTAACAATTTTTTCCCAAGACTTACCATAGTCATTGGTTTTCCATAAATAAGGTTTTCTATCGTCCATTTGATATCTTTTACCAGCTACATATATAGTTCCTGGTTTGTGAAGTGATTCTTCAATAATACTTATGCGTGTGTCTTTTGGCATATCAGAAGGTGTAATGTTTTCCCATGTCTTACCATGATTCCTTGTGATATGGATTAAGCCATCATCCGAACCTGCCCAAATTGTATTTTCATCATGATTGGATGGAACCAATGCAAAAACTGTAGCGTAAATTTCAGGACCATTCATATCATTTGTGATTACTCCTCCTGTCTTTCCTAGTGTCTTTGGATCTGCGTATGTTAAATCAGGACTAATCTTAGTCCAACTATATCCATCATCTTCAGAAACCCAAACATGTTGTGATGATGTATAAAGCTTAACAGGATTAAGCGGTGAAAAGACGATAGGAAAAGTCCATTGCCATCTTTCTGGAAGAGCACTTGCTGGTTCACCAGAGAAAAATCTGGGATAAACTTGAATATCTCTATTAAACCCAGTTTTTCTGTCAAATTTGGTTAGTAAAGCACCTTGACTACCAGCATAAAACCAATCCAAATTTATTGGATGCTGAGCAATATAGCCTGATTCTCCTCCGCCTACAGGATAATAATATTGCTTATGGGGCCCTCTTGCTTGTTTAAAATCCCAACCTTCAGAGGGAACGCACATTGTTGAATTATCTTGCTGAGCACCACAAACAAAATATGGAAAATCTTTAGTTACCATTATATGGTAAAGTTGTGAAGTAGGAAAATCTAGATCAGTCCAGGTTTCACCACCATTAACTGATACGCAACCTCCTCCATCATTAGCATTTATCATACGATAGGGATTTTCAGGATCAATCCATAAATCATGATTATCTCCGTGTGGCACTTTAATTTTTTTGTCAAAAGTTTTACCTCCATCAGTTGATTTATAAAAACCTGTGTTGAGGGCATAAACTGTATTTTCATCTTTTGGATCAGCATAAATTCTACTATAATAAAAGGCTCTTTGTCTTAATTTACGCTCATCATTTATTTTCTTCCAGGTTTTACCTGCATTTTCTGATGTATAAACACCTCCATTATCTGATTCGACAATGGCCCAAAGCTTATTTGAATTTGCTCCAGAAACTGTAATCCCAATTTTTCCTACTGGTCTTTTTGCAAAGCCTGGATTTTCAGAAATATCCATCCAAGTTGATCCACCATCAGTAGACTTATATAGGCTGCATTCTTGACCACCACCTAACATTTTATATGGAGTCCGGTATACCTGCCAAAATGAAGTATATATGGTATCAGGATTGTTTGGATCAAGAATTAAATCAATAGCCCCTGTTTTAGAACTTTTATATAATATTTTTTTCCAGTTTTTACCACCATCAATAGATTTAAATAACCCTCTTTCTTTATTGTTGCCATACGGGTGACCCAAAGCAGCTACATAAACAATATTTGGATTTTTTGGATGTATTCTAATTTTAGAGATGGCTTGGGTATCTTCAAGTCCCATATGTGTCCATGTTTTACCTGCGTCTATAGATTTATAAACACCATCTCCTTGCATTATATTTCCCCTTAGTTCTGTTTCTCCCATTCCAATAAACAAAATATCTGGATTCGAATTAGCAACAGCAATTGCACCAACAGAAGAACTATTTATTTGACCATCAGTTATTGGATTCCATGTAACACCTCCATCAGTAGTTTTCCAGAGCCCGCCACCTACAGCTCCAAAGAAGTATTCGTTTATTCTAGAAGAAGAGCCTGAAACAGCTAAAGATCTTCCTCCTCTATCTGGACCAATATTTCTCCATTCCAAATTTTCAATTATATAATTATTTTGACAGTGGACATTAATGTTGAAAAATAGAATTGAGGATAAAGTAAATAATAGTAAATATTTCATAATGAATTTCTTAAGTTAAGTTTTGTAATAGTAAATTAAATAAATTAAATTCTAAGCCAATTAAATCTTAATCAAAAAGTGTTAATAATTTAACTAGATTCCAATTAGATATTGAAATTTTAAAAATAATTGTGTCTGGTCAACCCTAAATATTGAATATAAATCGTCATTAAACTCACTTAATGAATTTTGATTACCACCAATATAAAAGACTGTTGATGGATTTGGATTCCATTGAATTAGAGGCTGAATAAAAAACCTATCAGAAAATGTATTGTACTCAGAAACTATTCTTATGTTAAAGAAATTATTGAATTGATATCTAACAGAAAACCTAGATATTGATCCATTATAATAAAAATCATTACTTTCCAGATGCTTTAGTCTCGCATATCTAATTGAAGGGGAAATTCTTAATTTATTACTTAGTTGAATTAATGGGATTAAGTTAAAAGTTAGTTCCTTTCCTTTCTCAGGAATAGCTTCATTAAAAGCCAACTCTCTTCCAATTGTCAAATTAAAATTAATTACAAAAGATTCACTAGGACTACTCTGAATTTTAAATCGATTACTTTCTAAATTCCTATAATCACGTCCAAGAAAGTTTTTAAAAGCATCAAAATCAAACGTGTATTCAATTTCAGTATTAAAAAGTGTTTTTATACTAAAGATGCCATCAATACTGATTGTTTTAAGATAGTCTTCATAGGTATAAATAATATCAGCTTTTGTCCCAAAACTTAAAAATTGAAGCTCAGGTTTATTTGGAAATATTTGATATGTATGATACAAAGTAGCCCATCTCCTGTTATTTTTAACGACAAATCCTACGTCAGCTTGAAAATTTGGCGAAAAATCTCTGTAAGTTAAGTATGATCTCCATTTTTCAGTATTTCTGTATAGTTGAAAATAAAGAGATTTTCCATTAAAATTCTGATTATCTAATTTTACGGATCTTCCGAAAATAATATCATTTGAATCTATCCAGTCAGCATTTGGCTCCTTATTAAGATTTAAAAATAATTCATAGGTTAATCTTAAATTTTTTGTCAATAAAAACCACCCATCTGTTCCAAAAAGATTACCGTAGCCTCCGTCTTTATAATATCTGTTTGTGGATAATAAACCAAGTCTAGAATTTTTGCTCAAGAGCTTTTGATATCTTAATACATTTACAAACGATTCCTCTCCCTTTCCTAAGTAAGACTTATCTTCTCCAGCAATTTGATAAATTGAATTTTGATCTAATGCTGTCAGAAAAAATAAACGTTCTTTTTTACCTTGACTAATAAGCTTTGTGGATATCAAGGGATTATTTATTGATCTAGAATAAAATGCACCACTTATGTATTGAACTATATCAGTACCTCTGTTAAAATATGGTCTTCTTTCAGGATATTCTAAAGCGACTGCAGAGTTTACATCGATTTGTGTAACATCAGCTTCAACTTGAGAAAAATCTGGATTTAAGGTGACTTCAAGGGTGCTGTTTTTGTTTAAATCAATATTCAATCCTAATCCTAAATTGGGCTTTAATTTTTCATATTTTAATTCATCTAAAATATCAGCTTTACTTCCTGTAACATTACCTGCCAGATATGGTAATAATTCAACTCTTTTTTCAATTTTTATATCACTTAATATGAGCCGATCAGTTGTTTGACATATTTGACATGGCGCTGTTCTGTCGTAAACTTGGCTTCTTAGTTCTATCGGTATACCATCTCTGAATGTATTTCTTCTAAAATTAAAATTCCACTCTTGATTGTTACCGTTTGGGAAGGGTAAAGAAGAAAAAGGTATTTTAAATTCAACTTGGTACCCATTAGACACTATGCTTCCACTAGTTTCATGATCTACATTAAAATTTATATCATATCTGTCTTCATCAGTAAGGGCATTTACAGCTCTAGCGTCTAGCTGACTTCCAAATGCATTTGATAGTAGAAGATAATTATTCCTACTATCTCCATAGGTGTCAAAAGCTATAATAACAAAATCATCACTAATCATTCCTAAGTCATCTCTAGACCTTATTGAAGCTCTAATTTCTTTTGGATTTGCAATTGCATAAAAACCAACGTAAAGATGAGTATCAGAATAAACAATATATACTTTAGTTTTTTCTTTTGGAATAATATTGTTTCCAGGATTTACTTCGTAATCAAGATCAACTTGTATTGCATTTTTCCATTCCTTTTCAGAAATTATACCATCAATAATAAATTCAGTTTCATTGTCTTTATTTGGCACATATCTATCTTGACAATAGGAGATTGAACCTAGCGCAAAAAAAAGTAAAGAATAAAAAGTACTTTTCAATTTGAATATAAAAATCCGCAAGTTAATGTAAAAACTTGGTAAGTAATTGTTTCAAATCTTTAAACCTCCATTTTAGATGATTGTATTTCGAAAATCCATTATCTTTACCTAACAAGTTGATTAAACTTCTCTATGCCTTTAGTTATAGTATCCATTGGAATTTTACTTTTATTTTTATTAATTGTTTTATTTCGACTTAATGCTTTTGTTGCTTTTATAATTGTTACTATAGGAATAGGTTTTGGTCAAGGGATGCCTCTAGATACATTAATTAGCTCAATTGAAAATGGAATTGGTAATACTCTGGGTTTTCTTGTAATGATATTAGGCCTTGGAGCAATGCTAGGAAAACTTGTAGCTGAAAGTGGAGCCGCTCAGCAAATAACTAATGGTTTGATACAAATTTTTGGTGTTCAAAACACCAAAATTGCAGTAATGTTAACAGGTTTTATTGTTGGAATTACAATGTTTTACTCAGTTGGATTTGTAATTTTAGTACCCTTAGTTTTTACAGTAGCCTCTTCAACTGGACTCTCTTTAATTGGAGTTGGCTTACCTATGCTTGCTTCTCTTTCGGTCACTCATGGGTTTTTACCTCCACATCCAGCGCCGTCTGCGTTATCAGTAATGTTTGGTGCCGATCTTGGAAAAACACTTATTTTTGGAATCTTGCTTGCAATACCAGCAATTTTAATTTCAGGCCCATTACTCACACGCTTTCTTCCTAAGGTAGAAGCTAAGCCTCTTAAAGAATTTATGGCCTCAAAAACTTTTGAAGCTTCTGAACTCCCAAGCTTAACTAACAGTTTATTTACAGCGTTATTACCTGTATTATTAATTGGTTTTGCAACTCTGATTTCAGGATTTTTCAAAGAAGGGGGTATCCTATTAAAATGGATTAATTTTATTGGAAATCCCGTGATCGCTTTACTATTGACACTTTTATTAGGTACTTATACATTGGGTATTGCACGTAAGAAATCTATGGATGATGTAATGAAAATTTATGCTGAAGCAGTATCAGGAATTACAATGGTCTTACTTATAATTTCAGGTGCAGGAGCTCTTAAACAAATCTTAATTGATAGTGGAGTAAGTAATTACATTGGAGGATTACTTGAAATTACTTCATTATCTCCTTTACTATTAGGATGGATTATTGCAACATTAATTCGCTTTGCAGTTGGATCTGCTACCGTTGCAGGGCTAACAACTGCAGGAATTGTATCACCTTTAATACAAACAACATCTGTAAGTCCAGAACTTATGGTATTAGCCATAGGCTCTGGAAGCTTAATGCTTTCCCATGTTAACGATAGTGGTTTTTGGCTCTTTAAAGAATACTTTAATTTAAATGTAAAAGAAACTCTATCAACTTGGACCGTTATGGAAACTAGTATAGGAATTTCAGGACTTTTGGGTGTTTTAATTTTAAATCAATTTATCTAATATGAGTAAACAATTGAAAACAAGAATAGAGAAAATGGGACTTGTANTGCCGCCTGCACCTAAACCAGCAGGAGTATATCGTCCCATTCTAGTTATTGGAAACCAAATATTAGTTTCTGGACAAGGACCAGTTTTATTTGATGGCAGCTTGATGCAAGGTAAAGTAGGCTCTGTGCTTGATAAAGAACAAGGAAAAACTGCTGCTCGGCAGGTGGGACTTACAATGCTTTCCACACTTGTGACNCACGCTAGTGAAGATTTAAAAATAAAAAGAGTTATAAAAGTTCTGGGTATGGTTAATGCCACACCAGAATTTCAAGAACATCCNTACGTAATTAATGGCTTTAGTGAACTTTTTGCTGAGGTTTTTGGTNAAGAAAATGGAGTAGGTGTTCGAAGTGCAGTTGGCATGCATCTCCCAAAAAATATTCCTGTGGAGATAGAGGCTGCATTTTTATTAGAAGAATAATTTATGTCTAAAGAACCATGGTATCGCATAAATATTGAGAGCCAAATAATTACTCCAGGCTTATTGGTTTTTCCTGATCGTGTTAAACACAACATTGAATCAATGATTCAGATTTCNNGAGATCCAAATCGTTTGATTCCCCATGTAAAAACATACAAGATGCAAAACATAGTAAAACTCCTTATGAGCTACGGTATTAAAGAATTTAAATGTGCAACCCTTGGAGAAATGCAAATGTTAATCTCTTGTAACGTTAAGCACATTTTACTTGCCATTCAACCTACAAAAGAAAAAGCTCTCAAAGTTTTAAAAGTACAAGAAATTTATCCTGAGATTACTTTTTCAACTTTAGTAGANAACCCAGATTCATTAAAACTTTTCTCTAATCTAGCTAAGTCTAAAAATCAAAAAATGAATCTTTGGTTAGATATCAATAATGGAATGAATCGAACAGGTGTTGTTCCTAAANTAGCAACAGGACTTTACATGAAATTATTTAATGACTCAAATCTTAAAGCTGAAGGCTTGCATGTCTATGATGGTCACATTCGTTCACAACAAATGAAAGAACGTGTAGATCAATGTAATATTGATTTTGAAGCAGTAGAAAGATTAATTTTTGAAATTGAAAATCATGGTGGAATTGTTCCAAAAAAAATCACGGGAGGTTCTCCTAGTTTTTATCCACATTCATTAAAAAATAATAATCTATTGAGTCCAGGAACAACTCTTTTGTGGGACTTGGGATATCAAAGAATATGGAAAGAGTCACCCTTCTTACAGGCAGCAATATTGGTAACACGTTTAATAAGTAAACCGAATAAGAATATTTTTTGCTTTGATTTAGGTCATAAGTCAGTGGCTTCAGAAATGCCTCTTCCAAGAGTTGAAATTTTAGGTTTAGAAGGAGCANATCACAAGATGCAAAGTGAAGAACATTTAGTTTTGGAATATGAGAAAGAAAATAATTTTAAAATAGGAGATTTATTTTATGCTATTCCATATCATATTTGCCCAACTGTTGCTAAATATAGTAAAGCATATGCCGTGATTGGTGGTGAAATAGATTCTTTTTGGAAAATTGAAGCGCAAAACTATTAAGATATGTTTTAGGTAATGAAATTTATATTTGATGCACATCTTGATTTATCAATGAATGCTTTAGAATGGAACAGAGATTTAAGACTACCTGTCCAGAAGATAAGAGAGCTTGAAAAAGGAATGCAAGACCTTCCTGATAGGGGAAGAGGAACAGTTTCTTTTCAAGCTCTTCGTGAGGGGAATATTGGACTCATTGTAGCAACACTTATAGCNCGTTATGTAAAACCTAAAAATCCACTTCCAGGATGGAATTCTCCTGAACAAGCATGGGCACAAACTCAGGGTCAGCTTGCTTGGTATAAAGAAATGGAATTACAAAATGAGTTAATTCAAATCAAATCAGTATCCGAATTAAAAAAGCACCTCAAATGTTGGGAATCAAATAAAACCTATAAACAATTGGGTTATGTATTAAGTATTGAAGGAGCAGATTCTATTATTTCTATGGAACATTTAGAAATTATGTATGAAAAAGGACTAAGGGCTATAGGCCCTGCTCATTATGGTCCNGGAACATATGCTTTTGGAACAGATTCTATTGGAGGTATAGGAAAAAGAGGAAAAAAATTATTAAAAAAAATCAAAGAACTTAACNTGATTTTAGATGTTACACACTTATGTGATAAAAGTTTTTGGGAAACTATTGATTTNTANAGCGGTCCAATTTGGGCTAGTCATAGTAATTGTAGGAAATTAGTGCCAAACAATAGACAATTTGAAGATAGTCAAATTATTGCCTTAATTGAACGTGAAGGAGTTATAGGGATGGCTTTTGANGCATGGATGATGTTTCCCAATTGGAGACGTGGAATTACNAGGCCAAAAGAAAGCGGACTTATTATTGAAATAATATCAGATCATATCGATCATATTTGTCAGTTGGCAGGAAACGTAAATCATGTAATGATAGGTTCAGACTTAGATGGTGGATTTGGAAATGAACAATGTCCTTATGATTTAAATACAATTGCAGACTTGCAAAAGTTGGATAAAATNTTAAATAAACGAGGATATACAGAAAATGATATTCTTAAAATTCTCTTTNAAAATGGAATAAATTTTTTAGAAAAAAATCTCCCCATTTAAATTTATTTTCCTAATAGATCAAATTGGTGAGTGTATTTAATAGTTATACTTTNATTATTTAAAGGGTCTATAAGATCATCATCTTTAATAATATTTAGCACAATAAATAAACCAGTATTTGCATTATTTAACCATCCAAAGCGTGCATTGACTGANNCTATTCTACTTACATTATTATATTGAATAAGACTTTGCAAAAACATTCTNGGTGTAAATGAATAGGCAAGGCGTGTCCCANAAATAATTACATCAGTATTTCCATTAGGCAAGTTCAAACGATTAAAATTAAAATTAGCTTCTCCAATAAGCTTATCACCAAATCGCAAAGCTATTTTATTACTACTTGAAATACGATTACCACCAAAATANCCACCAATAAATGACCTNTTGCGAAAGGAAATTTTATTATTNGGNTTTGTAAATAAAATAAATTGTAATTCTTTGTGATCATAAACTCCTTGATCCACGATTAATTTTGAAATTTGAAAAGAATTAATTACNGTTTCCTTTGTAAAATTTATCCCTGTATGAATTTCAAAACCACTCTTCCATACCCAATGATTATCAACATGTAAAAATCCAGTTTCTTGAATTCCATTAAAATTCCAATAACCTCTATAAGAAATATGNGGACGCACCTCTAAGAATTTGACTGTGTTTTTTGGACGCCATTGTTTCCAGATAAGAAAATCTGTTTTTTTAAACGCACTTCTAAGCAAAAANCCAACTTCAGGGTTAAATTTATCTCCAACTTCTGTATAACTAGCTCTTAAAATCCATCCATCCCAGTTATATACTCCCGTTAGATTCATTGCATGATCTCTTCCCTCCAAACCTGGTGTTGNACTTTTAGATANATATCCAGNTAGTTGNGCTTTTTTTCCAAAACCCAANCTTCCNTCAAATGCAANAACTCGATTATAATCATTTGATAATCCAATACTATTTCGATTAANAAATATNCCACCAATTGAAGAGCGGCTTTTTGCAAAATCATGATTTACACGTGCNACAGTAAAATTATTGCTGTTTATATTATTTGATGATTCATTATCTATTTTATCAGTAAACATNTTTAANAGTCCAATATTTGTTTGTCCTATTTTTCCTGANACTCTTGAACCNCCAATTATTGGNACTAATGAACCACCTTCACCTATTCCAATTCTTCTGCTGAANAATAGATCTACTTCTCCNGGACTTCCAACACTAAATTGACCNGCATTTTCTAAAAAAAAAGGTCTTTTNTCTGGAAAAAATAAGTTAAAACGATCAAGGTTTACTTGTTGATCGTCGACTTCAACTTGAGCAAAATCNGTNTTATATGTTAGATCCAATGTTAGCCCAGGNGTTAAACTATACTTAATATCACCNCCAATAGCAACTTTTGAAGAAGTATTATCTGTAGTCGAGTTATCTCCAACTACTTGAGCTAGGGTATAAGGAATAACTTTCAAGTTTTTTGGTGACTTAAGGTTTATACCAGTCATGTTTCCAGCTAGTGATAAACGTTTTATATCTAACCCTAATGGAAGATTTGCCCAATAAGCTGTTTCACTTCTTTTACTAATATTCCGTTGAAAGTTTATACCCCATGTTTTATTGTTACCACTATTAAAACGAATTGAACGTAATGGAATTGCAAATTCTGCACTCCAACCATAATCCCCTATTTCAGTTTTTACTTCCCATGATGCATCCCAGTTGATATTTGTTCCTCCTACAACTCCACCTTGTTGCCTATTTCCGCTAAAATTCCCTTTTCCTTCATTATCAATTTGCGCATCATATTCCATTCCACTAGCATTAGTGCCAAACAAAAATCCATTTTGTAAGTCTTTATATGTATCTATTATAAAAAGGAAGCTATCTTCATCATTTAAATCAGCATCACGCCTTGAATCTGAAATAACAATTTGATCAGGATCAGAGTCATAACAGACTACAGCAACATATAGTAGTTTATTAGTATATGCGACTCTAATTTCAGTTTTTTCAGAAACTGGAGAGTTATAATCTGGTCTAATTTGTTTTAAGTTCGTAATTGGTGAAACCTCTTTCCACAAGGTTTCATTTAAAATATTTCCATCTAAAACTGGTTCACTCTCTAAAAAAGTTATAGGAAAATTTAAATTTTGATTTAGATTGGGATCTTGCCCAATTAAAATAAATGTATAACTGATTGTAAATATGAAAAAATTAATTTTTTTCTGGAGCTTCATCTATTTTTATTTGAGTGTAGGGAGTGCCTATAAAAAACACAACTGCTAAAAGTGTGTAATTTTTTTCATTTGTTTGATTTTTACAAGATAAAAATTTTACAGATATTTTAAATTCCAACACCTTCAAATACCACTGCCTAAATTGTCCAATCATAGGTGTAATCTGAATATTCTTTATATTTAAATTATTAAAAAACTTTTTTAACTACCTATTTTATTTCTTGTACTTGGTTGTTCCTCTAATGAAATAGAAGAATCGGAGCAAGAAATTCTCGAAATAAATCCAGATGACCCATTAATAGGAGAGTGGGTTAATATGTCTTATGATGGCAGTGGGTGGATATAAAACAGTTATAATGTATTTAAGGTTGACGGAATATATGAGGTTGACTATACATATGTAGGAACTTGGAGAAATAAAGATGGTAATATCAATGAACAAATTCAAACTTATATTATTGATGGGGTCGAAAATGACGCGTCTTTTGAAAAAAATGGTGAGTCGGAGATATTCGATTTTGTTACATTGACAAATAAAGAAATTGACAGTATTATACCCCTTTATAGATATGAAGATGACCACAGCGAGTGTGTTACACCACCATCTGGATAGTATTACAAGGTTGGTACACTAAAAAACTTCCAAACGACCTATTTTTAGTCAGATTATATATTCTTAATTAGAGAAAAACCCTAGTACATAATTTATGGTATAGGAGAGGGTTATCGATTATGTCCTTTTAATTATATTTGCTTGCCTATTTAATAGGTGGATAGAGTGCTTTACTTTTAAGATTTATGCAATTTTATATGCAAATGATTACCAGAAAAAAGTAGTCAGATTTTAAAAACCTCTGTGAATCCCTATAAATAGTACAATGGTCGCGTAGCTCAGCTGGATAGAGCATCTGCCTTCTAAGCAGACGGTCATAGGTTCGAATCCTATCGCGATCACTTATTNATNTGTAAACCCTTAATTTTATTGGGGGTTTTTTGTAGCTCGNAGATTATCTNNAATCAAACTNAATGAAAAAGTATTTAATAGAACTTGGNTTTTTTTTTTAATGNTTANGATNCTTCTTATAACAAGATGTTCTGATGATGAGGTGACAGTTTCTAATTCAGANATTGTTGTTCCTAATATAATTAAAACAGAATCACAGCTAAGAGATGAAATNTATAAATCCGATACTATCTATGGAAAAATAAGAACTTTAGAAGATTATTGGATAGCTTTTAAAACTATTGGAGAAACTAAATATGGNTATGATTTTGGAGATCAGGATGTAGAAATTTTCACTGANTTAACAATTGCCAATTCAGATAGCGATAGAGATGATGCAGCNGGNATAGCANATGGATCATGTAAGGANGGCNTNATNAAAATAGCAATTAATGCTGATTATTGGGCAGAATATTCATTCAACAGAAAATTAATACTTATGTGGCATGAATTTGGGCATGATGTTTTAAACGCNGCACATATTGTAGGTGAAAGNGCAATAATGAACACACCACTACCAGATGAATATGATATAGATATTTTTAAACTAGANGAAGCCGAACTATTTAATGGAAAAGATTTAGTTCTTTTTGATTGTGATGATTCTTATTTTAATTAAACTTAAATGATTTGAGTCTACTTTTAAACAAATAATCTTTTCAAATTTATATATTCGAAAAAAAATCAGATGAAAATAGGTGTNCCGAAGGAAATTAAACCTTATGAAGCAAGAGTTGGTGTTACACCTGCTGGTGCATTATCACTTATACAGGCTGGTCATGAAGTAAGTGTTCAAAAAGGAGCTGGTTTATTGAGCGGCTTTACTGATGAAGCATATAAGCAAGTAGGCTGTACTATGGAAAATAATATTCTTGAAGTTTACAAATCTTCGGAAATGATTATTAAGGTAAAAGAGCCGATTGAAAAAGAATATAAACTAATCCAACNTAACCAATTATTATTCACTTATTTNCATTTTGCATCTAGTAAAAANTTAACCGAAGCAATGATTGAATCAAATTCAATCTGTTTGGCCTATGAAACTGTAGAAGATGAGNAAGGAAAACTACCCTTATTAATTCCAATGTCAGAAGTTGCAGGAAGAATGGCNACACAAGAAGGAGCTAAATATTTAGGAAAACCNCAAGGAGGTTTTGGAATTCTNTTGGGAGGAGTAACTGGTGTAAATCCTGCCAATGTAATGGTAATTGGAGGTGGCATAGCAGGTACTGAGGCAGCACTTATGGCAGCTGGGCTAGGAGCCAATGTAACAATTTTTGATACTAACCTAGATCGATTACGTTATTTGGAAAGTACAATGCCTGCTAATGTTACTCCTATTTTTTCTAATCCGTTTACTTTAGAAGANCAAATTCGACGCTCACACTTNATTATNGGCACTGTTTTAATACCGGGNTCTAAAACNCCCAAACTAATTCGTAAAGAAATGCTTAGTAAAATGATGCCAGGGACTGTATTAGTNGATGTGGCAATAGATCAAGGGGGCTGTTTTGAAACAAGTGAACCAACTACTCATGAAAAACCAATATTAATTAAAGAGGGTATCATTCATTATGCAGTAACTAATATGCCAGGAGCGGTCCCAAATACTTCCACTACAGCATTGACAAATGCAACTTTGAATTACGCCATGCAATTAGCGAACAAAGGTTGGAAAAAAGCTTGTCGAGAAAATTTGACATTAGCAAGAGGACTAAATATAATTAACGGTAAAGTAGTTTACAAAGAAGTTGCTGAGGCATTCAATTTTGAGTTTATCAANTTTAAATCATTAATTTAAGNCAATGAAATTNANCCCTTTTGGAATTAATTTGTTTACTTTTCTAAAATTACCNGCAGCNTGGTGGTGCGGNGTACGTGTNNTAANANTTAGNCCTAAAATATGCGAGATCAAGGTAAGCTTAAGNTGGATCAATCAAAANCCATTTAATTCAATGTATTGGGCNGTACAGGGTATGGCAGCTGANCTTNCCACCGGGGNTTTAATTATGCAAGCNGCCAAAGCTTTTNAAAGTGAGGTTTCAATGTTGGTAATAAAAAATAAAGCTAATTTTAACAAAAAAGCTAAAGGAAAGCTGATTTTTACTTGTNATCCTGAAGATAAGATTGAAAAAACATTTAATTCNTTATTAAATTCAAAAGAACCTCAANNTTTATCTCTTCAAGCTAGAGGAATAGATNNNAAAGGAGATTTAGTGTCTACTTTTGATTTTGAATGGAGCTTATTATTAAAATAAACTATTATGAAACCTGATTTTATAAATAACCTTAGTATTCCTGCTGTTGCAGCTCCTATGTTTTTAATTTCAGGCCCCAATCTGGTTATTGAGTGTTGTAAAAANGGAATTGTTGGNACTTTTCCAGCTTTAAATCAAAGAACNACAGAAGGTTTTGAGGAATGGGTTATTGAAATTAAAGAAGCACTTNTTAAATTTGAAAAAGAAACAGGTAATAAAGCAGCTCCTTTTGGANTAAACCTAATTGTACATCCAACAAACCCAAGGGTAATGCCAGACCTNGAGGTCTGTATAAAACATCAAGTCCCTTTAATAATCACTTCATTAGGTGCTGTTTCGGATTTAGTAGATGCAGTACATAATTATGGAGGGCTTGTTTTTCACGATATTATTAAAAGACGNCATGCTGAAAAAGCAGCTGANGCAGGTGTAGATGGACTTATTTTAGTAGCTGCNGGAGCAGGAGGACATGGAGGAACAATTAATCCTATGGCTTTAATAAATGAGATTAAAACTTTTTATGACAAAACTCTCTTACTTTCAGGTTGTATAAGTACNGGTAATGANATTGCTTCAGCAATTCAAATGGGTGTGGATTTAGCCTATATGGGCACACGTTTTATAAACGTTAGTGAAAGTATGGCGGATCGAAAATACCAAGAGATGATTATGAATAGTAAGGCAGAGGATATAGTCTATACTGCAGCGGTATCAGGAGTTCATGCTAGCTTTTTAAGACCAAGTCTTGAGGCTATGGGAATTACAGAAGAATTGTGGAAGCAAAGTAAAAAAGTTGATTTTGGTAGTGAACTTGATGCAGCTCAAGCAGAAGCAAAAGCCTGGAAAACTATTTGGTCAGCNGGACAGGGTGTTACTTCTATAAGTGATGTCAAATCAGTCACAGAACTTATATATCGACTTAAAAATGAATTTAAAATTGCACTTGAAACTCAACAGAAACAACTTGAAAAATATTTCAACTAATAAATAATTTCTGGCTTTAGCGATCAAACCTGTAGATCGCCAGAAAAATAAATCTTAATACTAGCTCATTTATATTTAAAAGTTTTTTGTGAGGGATTTCACAACTTTATTTTGAGAGAAAAATTCCTGACCGATTACTTTTAGTGTTGTATAGAAAGGGATGGCAATGATCATACCAACAGGCCCTAAAAGAGATCCAGAAGCAAGTATTACAATAAATATTTCTAAAGGATGAGATTTTACACTGTTTGAAAAGATAAAAGGTTGGCTAAAGAAGTTATCNATTAACTGGCCTANAAAAAAGCCAATCATCACAAAAATAGTCTTTGGTAGAATNANAGNGCTAAAGTCAGCACCTATAAAACTACTCATAGTCAATAAAATCATCAAAATTCCACCAATGATAGGTCCAAGATATGGGATCAAATTTAATAAAGCACAAAGGAATGCAATTATTAATGCATTTTCTACACTGAAAACAGCTAAAACAATGCTNTAGATAATTAATAAAATGATAATTTGCAACATTAGACCAAGAAAGTATCGCGATAGAAGATTTTTGGTTTTATAAATTGATTTTTCAACACGNTCAGTGACATTGTCATTAACAAGTGCNAGTATTATNCTTTGTTGAAGGTGATTGTCTTTNAAGAAAAAGAAAAGTATAAATACCACAGAAAAAAGTCCAATTGTAAAGCCNCCTAGTAATTCTAAGGTTTGATTAAGNAGCTCAGGGAGTAGACCAAAATTTACATTTTGAAAAAGATTGTCNACAGAAAGCTGTTGTTGCCAAAAGCTATTATCTAATTTAAAATAAATNCTTATTTCATTTACTAAAGTTCCAATATTATCTTTTAAAAGATTAACGTCTAAAAGNGATAAATTTTCTCCTTGTTGAATTAAAAGAGGAACAAAAAGTGAAAAAAGGGTTATTAAAAGTCCTAATAAAATTAAAATACTGATNCTAGATGCTAATACTGTACTCATTTTAAGTTGTCCTATTAAAAATTGATTAATGGGTCGACCAATCAAACTGACAACCCCCGCAATAAGCATATAAATCAAAAGTGTTTTTAGGAGGAACATCAACCACACAAGTATACATATTCCTGNTAGTTGGATTACTGCCCAAAGGATTCCTTTAGTAATTTCTTTGGCGTTCATAGGTTAAATATAGGAAACATCNATGATTAATTTNATCACAATAGCTAGAATGATAATTTAAATATAATGTNTNTACTTTTNATAGTTTCATAAAAAGGGTGTGACAACCTAATAGACCAGCAGTCTCTGTTCTTAATCGATTTTTACCCAAACTCACTGGCAATAAACCTGCTGAAGCTGCAATTTCTATTTCTTTTGGAGTAAAATCTCCTTCAGGACCTACAAAAAGATTGATTTTTTTGCTTTTCAGAATATAATCATTCAATAATGTTTTAGGACTAGATTGGCAATGTGCAATTAGACCAGGTGATTGAAGATTATTTACATACTTTTTAAATGAAATTAGCGGATTTATTTCTGGAAGGTAAAACTGTTGGGATTGTTTTAATGCTGTTACTGCAATTTTATTTAAACGTATCNTATTAATTACTTTTCGTTCTGAGCGCTCACATAAAATAGGAGTAATTGAAGAAACGCCCAATTCAGTAATTTTTTCAACCAACCATTCCATTCGGTTATTACTTTTTGTTGGCGCAATTGCAAGATTTATATGATTTTCCGAAATAGGATGCTGTATGATTGTCAATTTTTCTGCCTCTACTTTTTGTGGACTTACTAAAATTATTTTTCCTGACCATTCTAGGCCTTTACCATTTGTAACAGTTACTATAGCACCTGTTTCTTTTCTTAAAACTCTTGCGATATGTTTACTTTCAGATCGATCGAAAGTGAAATTTTGATCTTCTGCAGTTATATGATCATCGAAAAATAAAAGCATACTTAAATTTTTAATCGGGCTTGCGAATTTTCAGTAATACTACCNTATTGTCTATGTTTTAATTTGTAATATCCAGCAATACCTATCATNGCAGCGTTATCTGTAGTGTACTCTTTTAGAGGAAGGAATACCTTCCATCTTTTNGATTTTTTNCGATTTAATAGTTGCTTTCGAATTTCAGAATTGGCAGAAACTCCTCCCCCAATTACAATTTGATTGAGATTAAAATCTTTAGCAGTATTTTCAATTTTATTCAAAATAATTTGAACTAATGTATACTGTAAACTTGCACAAAGATCATTAATATGATTTTTTACGAAATTAAGATTCTTTTGTTCTTCTTTGTTNATAAAATTGATAAAAGCGGTTTTNACNCCNCTGTAACTAATATCATAACCTTTNAGTTTNGAAATTGGAAAAACAAAACNATTCGAATTACCNNTTTGAGCAAGTTTNTCAATTTGAGGNCCCGCNGGATAAGATANTCCCATACGTTTGCCACATTTATCAAATGCTTCTCCAATAGCGTCGTCCAAAGTACTTCCTATAATTTTCATTTTAAAGTGATTATTTACCAATAATAATTGGGTATGTCCACCTGAAAGGGTTACTCCTAAAAAAGGAAATTTAGGAGGNATATGCNTTTCATCCTCTATAAAGTGAACTAGTAAGTGNCCATGCATATGGTGAATGGGGAGAAGGGGNATTTTNAGTGCCATGGACAGGGACTTNGCNAAANAACTTCCNACGAGAAGTGAACCCATCAANCCAGGACCTTTTGTATAAGCGATGGCAGTTAGAGCTTTTTTATCGATATTTGCTTCATATAATGCTTGATCAACTACAGGAATTATTTTCGATTGATGAGCNCGGGACGCCAATTCAGGAACAATTCCACCATAAGACTTATGAATTAAGTCCTGATTTGCAATACAGCTTGAAAGTACTTTTCGCCCTTTAAGTACTGCTGCNGCTGTGTCATCACAAGAGGTTTCTATGGCAAGTATAATATCGATGTTTTACAACATTTTTTAACANTACAAAAATAAAAGATTAACATCAAAAAAAAGTACAAAATANCGTTGATCCTTGCTGGAGGTTTTTTTCTTATCTGGGTGATGATTTTTTGGCTTATATCTAGATCATATGTNCAAAACCNAATCTTTCAGGAACTATCAGAAAGTTTTACTGAATTCACTAATCAAAAAATCCAATTTAACNATATCAAATTTNAATGGGATGGAACTTTAGAATTTAAAAACTTCTATTTAGAGGATCATCATCAGGATACTCTTTTATATATCCATACTTTGAAAACTTCTCTNATAAATTTTAGGAGAATACAGAAAAAAAAATTTGAATTAACCAACTTGAACGCTACAGGTGTTTATTTNAACTTGAAAAAATATNAAGGAGACGAAACCCATACATTGAANGTTCTTTTAGAAAAATTAAAAAAGGAGACTAGCTCAAAGCGAAAAGCTTTATTCAAAATTGAAGATATAAATTTAGAAGAAGTTTCTTTTCGATATGAAGATAAGAATAATGTAAAATCAAAACCACTTCTAATAAATTCTCTAAGTATTGAAGCTAAATCATTAAATTTTAAAGATAATTTTTTAGAATTAGAGCTACAAAACCTTGANGGAATTGTACAATNGAATTCAGCAAAACCAATTAAAACAAAAGCCTTCATTCATTATGAACCTGGATTTCTTCATTTAGAAGATTGGCAGCTAGTATCAGAAAAAAATGATTTGAAAGGAAGTTTAAAATTAGTAGGAGCAAATAAAAGACTTAGAAATTTTAAGGCTGATGGACAAATTGAAATGCAGGTCATATCAAGTCATTGGGATATATCTTCTTTTTTAGCTAGTAATCATAATATAAATAATATTCCTCTTTTAGAAGCCTCCTTTAATATTAATGGTTTATTATCAGAATTAAATATAAATAAACTCAAAATATCAAATTCACTTTTGGATTTTAAAGGAAAGATAACGGCAAAAAATTTGTTTGAAAACAATGCCCCAAGTTTAAAAGTAACTACAAATGATCTTGTAATTAATACTCAAAAACTTGAGCAGCTAAATATTATTCCAATTGAATTTAAGGCACAACTAACTCAATTAACCCAACTACGGCTTCAAGGAATTGCTAATATTGATAAAGACATTATAGATTTTGATTTCAATTCAAACAATATTTGGGGTAGTTTTTCTCTAAAGGGAAACTTAGGGAAAGGAATTTTAGATAAAAGTGAGTATAATAAAAGCTTTTATTTTGAATCAATCATTACAAATTTTGAATTATCAAGATGGATGGCTAAAAATAAAAATTTAAGAATGGAAGCAAAGGTTTTTGCTTTTGGTGATATTTCAGATATAAATCGACCGAAGTTATTCTGGACGTTTAATAATGTATCCTTATCATCAAAAAAATTAAATCTTGACGGTATTAAATTTGAAGGAAGAATTGAAGAAAGTCAATTGCGAAACACTCTTAGTATTAATTCAAATTTAATTGAACTTAAAAGTGATTTTTTATACAATTATAATTATAAACTCCCAGAGACTACAATATTGGCCAATATAAATAAGTGGGACCTAACTGCAGCAGGATTTGGACTAGGAAGTGGTAAAAGTATTTTTAAAGGAGTAATTTTATCAAACTTTAAAGGGTTAAACTTAAATGATTTAGAAGGGGAAATTAAAATTTCATCTGCTACAATTGAAAATGAAAGTCAAATTGTTGATTTAAATCCAATATTGATAAAGAAGGAATTTATTGGAAATGAAACCCTTTTAGAAATAATTAATAACGATTGCATTTCAGGAAAAGCAAAAGGACCATTTAAAACTTCAGAACTTGGAGCATTATTTCAAAATACATTTCATCAAGTATATCCTTTTTTGCCTCAGAAAAAAGTGTCCAACTCTCAAGAGGTTTCATTTAAATTAAAAATAAACAAAAAACTTTTGGATGCTTTATACCCTAATTTTTCAATATCAGAAAATATTAAACTGAATGGAAAAATTTATTCTGATAAGTTTGGAGGCCAAATTAATCTAGATGCCCCTTTACTCAAATACAAGGATATTCAATTTCAAAAAATGCACTTTCAAGTAGACGCTAATAATTCCCTTTTTAATACTTATTTAAATGTAGAAAATGTTTCTCATCAATATTATGAGGGAAATAATTTTAATTTAATTAGTATGCAATTACGTGATACACTATATTTTAGATCAGAATTCGACTTAATCACAAAATCAAAGACTCCATTTGAAATCAATTTTTACTATACAAGAGATAAGCAAGGGGCTTCNCATTTTGGATTTAANAAATCTATAATTCCNATNGGAACTGATTCTTGGACAGTCAACCCNAAAAANNAAAAAAATCAAAAAATTANTTACTTCCCNGGNAAACAAAAAACAAACTTGAGNATTCTTGAAGCANTTTCTGGGAATCAATCCATTTCTNTTTCTGGCAANTATATTAATAAAGATTTTTATGCTTTAAAATTAGATTTAAAAAATATTTTGCTNGAAAATATNCTNCCTCCAATTCCNTCATTTAAAATAGCAGGNGAAACCCAAATAAAAGCNNATATTGNTCGTTCATCNTCANANAATGANTTTAATGTNAAAGCAAAAATTGNAAAAATNAAAATCAACNANCAAAAACTAGGTGATTTTTCACTNTCGTCNANTGGAAATACTAAAACTAATTCTTATTTCACAGATTTNTATTTAAAAAAACAAGACGAAAAAANNGTNCAAATTAAAGGGCTTTGGCAAGGANTGAANNCCCCTCGGTTAAANTTTAAAATTGATATTAANGATTTAGATATCAGCTTTCTTTCNNCNCTTGGAAANAANGCTTTAAANANNATTCANGGTAAANTNGGGGGTGAAGTCAATTTNTGGGGTAGCTTAGATGCTTTNAATCATAATGGTTNTTTAGCNTGGAGNAAAGGAGGATTTTCCGTCCCNTTTTTAAATTTAGATTANAAAGTTGAGNCCACTAAAATTNNTNTAAAAAATCAAAATCTTTTNTTCAAATCAGTCAAAATAAATGANNCTAANGAAGGAACTTCAGCAATTATGAGNGGAAGNTTTTTNCATTCAAATTTTAANAATTGGATGGCTGACTTGACNATCAGTTCGGATCGAATGTTANTNCTAAANACTAAACAANAGCCTGAATCTTTATTTTTTGGACAAGGTTATCTNGATGGTGATGTTCAATTAGAGGGTCCNACNAAAAACTTAAAAATTNTGTTNCAGGGNAAAACAGAAAAAGGAACTTCAATTAAAATTCCNTGGTCAGAAAGCTATGGACTTTCTGANACNTCATTTGTTAANTTNATAAATAAAAAAGGNAAAGAACGTTTTGAAAANANNATTGACANTANAAGAATANATGATGTAAAAGGTTTAGANTTGGGTTTTGAATTAGATGTAAATAATAATGCTTCAATTGAAATTGTNATAGATCAAGAAACAGGNAGTTATCTNAGTGGAAGAGGAGAAGGAAATCTTTTAATGGAAATTAATACTAAAGGTAAATTTAATATGTGGGGTGATTTTATAACCAACGATGGAATATATAATTTTAAAAATTTAGGAGTTATAAATAAAAAGTTTGATTTAAAACCTGGAGGAACAATAATATGGGAAGGAAACCCATTAGAGGCACAAATGGACCTTGAAGCAGTTTATGAGGTTCCAGGGGGAGCAAATCCTGCATTATTACTTGACAATCCTAATTTTAACAAAAATATTCCTACTGAAGTTTTGATTCGTTTACAAGGAAATTTGTTAAAGCCAGATGATCCGATTTTTGAGATAGGATTTCCTAATACTAGTGGTAATGTAGCTTCTGAAATAAATTATCGATTGGCTGATCCACAAAGAAGCCAACTTCAAGCAATCTCTTTGTTATCACAAGGAATCTTTATTAATGAAGTAAGTGTTTCTATGCAAGGAATAACAAACAATCTATATCAAAAAGCATCTGATATTGTGAGTAATTTGATTGGTGAAAAGGATGATAAATTAAAAGTTGGAATTGATTATTTACAGGGAGATAAAAGTGCACTTTTGGACATTGCAACTGAGGATCGATTAGGGTTTACACTATCAACCCAAATAAGTGATAAAATTCTATTAAACGGAAAAATAGGAGTACCTGTAGGAGGATTAGAGCAAACATTGATTGTAGGAAATGTACAAATTGATTTTATATTAAACGAGGAAGGTTCATTACGAGCCAAAGTATTTAATAAAGAAAATGAGTTTCGTTATATTGGTGATGAATTGGGATATACACAAGGAGTTGGGCTTTCCTATAATGTTGATTTCAATACATTTAAGCAGCTAATTAATAAAATTACTTCTCAAAAAGAATTTTCAGAACAAGATAAAGATCTGATTCAAAATTTTGAAAACAATAATCTTATTGAATTTATAAAAAAGAATTAATATTTTTCTTTTTACCAGATTTTTGTAAAATTTAAGAGCTTGTTATTGTACTGTTAATTTAATACTTAAATTTGTTCGGAAACCAATAAAATGAATAAATCAATCAATCGAATTGGAGTCTTGACATCTGGAGGTGATGCCCCAGGCATGAATACTGCTGTTCGTGCAGTTGTTCGTACTGCAGCATTTTACAAATTAGAGTCTATTGCAATTTACAAAGGTTATCAAGGTTTGATAGATGACAACACCCAAAGGATGAACCCCAGGAGTGTCAATAATATCATTAATAAAGGTGGAACAATATTAAAATCTGCACGTTGTCTTGAATTTCACTCTTCAGAAGGAAGGAAAAAAGCATACCAGACGATTCAACGACATGGTATTGATGCACTAGTTGTTATTGGAGGAGACGGTACTTTCACTGGAGCAATGATTTTTCAATCTGAATTTAATATTCCTGTAATAGGCATACCAGGNACAATTGATAACGATATTTTNGGAACATCNCATACGATAGGATATGACACNGCATTAAATACNGTTATTGACGCNATAGATAAAATTAGAGANACNGCTATATCTCACAANCGTNTATTNTTTGTTGAAGTTATGGGNAGAGATGCNGGTCACATTGCATTAAANACTGGTATTGGTGCNGGAGCAGAAGAAATCTTGATTCCTGAAGAAAATATGGGACTAGAGCGNTTATTAGAATCACTTAGTNGGAGTGAAAAGTCAGGAAAATCTTCAAGTATTGTAGTTATCGCAGAAGGAGATAAAACAGGTAAAAATGTTTTTGAAATTGCAGAATATGTAGAGAAAAATATGCCTAATTATGAGGTGCGTGTTTCTGTTTTAGGTCATATGCAACGTGGTGGAAGGCCAAGTTGTTTTGACCGAGTATTAGCTTCGAGAATGGGTGTTCAAGCTATTGAATCTTTAAAAGAAGGAAAATCAAACGTGATGGTAGGACTTAAAGAAGATGAAATGATATTAACTCCTCTAGATAAAGCAATAAAGGGTAAATCTGAAATTAANAAAAATTTAGTAAGGGTATCAGATATACTTTCATTATGAATTAATTAAAATGTAATAAAATGGAAATTAGAATAGGAATTAATGGATTTGGAAGGATAGGTAGATTAGTTTTTCGTTCTGCTATGAGTCAAAGTGATGTCACTGTTGTTGGAATAAATGACTTATTAGATGNTAANCATTTAGCTTATCTTTTAGAATATGATTCAGTTCANGGNAAATATGATGGAACAATTAAAGTTGANGGAAAAAATTTAGTTGTAGATGGNAAAACAATTCNAATCTCAGCAGAANNGAACCCAGAAGCAATTGGATGGGNTNNACTNNACACTGATGTTGTTGCAGAATGTACNGGTATTTTTACTACTTTGGAAAAAGCCCAACTACATATTAATGGNGGAGCNAAGAAAGTAGTTATTTCAGCACCTTCGAGTGATGCTCCTATGTTTGTGATGGGAGTAAATCACATGGAGACTACTNTTGATCAAACAATTGTTTCCAACGCTTCATGCACTACAAATTGTTTAGCTCCAATTGCTAAGGTGCTAAATGACAATTTTAGAATTGAAGAAGGCTTGATGACTACAGTTCATGCAACAACAGCTACTCAATTCACAGTTGATGGCCCTTCAAAAAAAGATTTTAGAGGCGGTCGAAGTTCTTTGATTAATATTATCCCTGCATCTACTGGTGCTGCTAAAGCAGTAACAAAAGTAATTCCTGATCTTGTTGGAAAATTGACAGGAATGGCTTTTCGAGTACCAACGGCTAATGTTTCGGTTGTTGATTTAACAGTTCGTTTAACAAAAGAAACTTCTTATGAAGAAATAAAAAACACAATGAGAAAACATTCTGAAACAGATTTAAAAAATATACTTGGTTATACTGAAGAGCCAGTAGTTTCACAAGATTTTATTGGTGACACTCGAACTTCAATTTTTGATGCAAATGCTGGAATGGAATTAAATTCCAAGTTTTTTAAAATTATTTCATGGTATGACAATGAGTGTGGATACTCAAATAAATTAATTGATTTAGCGAAACATATAAATCAACTTTAAACTTCAATTTAGATGATTTTAGTTGTAGACAGCGGATCAACAAAAACTGATTGGATTGCTGTAGATAATAATGGTGAAGTATTGTTTTCTACCCAAACTTTAGGACTGAATCCTCAGGTACTTTCAAGTGCAATCATAAAGGAAAGGATTATTAATAACTTTGATCTTTATCAAAATAGAAGAAAGGTTACTAATTTATATTTCTATGGCGCAGGTTGTGGTGTAGAATCACCGCAATTGAGAATAAGAAAGATTTTTGATGAAATATTTAATCAAAGTAAAATTATCATCAAAGAAGATACTTATGCAGCAGTTTATGCAGCTTCAAGTCCTAATGAAAAATGTATTGTTTGTATTTTAGGGACAGGTTCAAATTGCACCTATTTTGATGGTAATAAAATTGATCAACGTGTTGATTCGTTGGGATATGTCCTTATGGATGAGGCTAGTGGAAATTATTATGGTAAACAGATGATTAGAAGTTATTTTTTTAATTCNATGCCATCAGANCTTGCAANGGAATTTGAGAAAGAATATGATTTAAGTTCGGATGTTATAAANGAAAATATATACAGAAGAGAAAACCCTAACGCATACTTAGCCTCTTTTTCAAGGTTTTTGATNAAACATAAGGATAATAATGTATTCCAAAAGATCATTAATGATGGATTGGAACGGTTTGTTAAACATCAAATTCTTCAATTTAATAATGCGACTGAGGTTCCTATNCATTTTATAGGNTCTATATCTTTTTTCTTAAAAGATGAAATTGATAGGGCTTTAAGGGCTAAGGGNCTNAAAATGGGTAAAATCGTTCAGCGGCCTATAGATGAATTGGTAAAGTATCACAAACTACTTTTAGAGAATATTTAGAAATTTTATTTGACTGCAATCATAGAAATTTCAACCCGAACAGACTTTGGAAGAGATTTGACTGCAACTGTTTCTCTTGCAGGTGCAGTATCATTATCAAAGTAAGCTCCATAAACTTGATTGACTTCACCAAAATTAGCAATATCATCGATGAAAATAGTGCTTTTCACCACGTGTTCAAAATCCATCTCTGCAGCATCTAAAATAGATTTTAGGTGCTCCATTACCAATTCTGTTTCTTCTTTTATTGTACCATTATAAAGTTCCATTGTAGAAGGGACTAATGGGATTTGACCTGAAATATAAAGTGTGTCACCAGCTTTAACCGCTTGATTGTAAGGACCTATAGGAGCTGGAGCGTTGAGGGTTGTTATTATTTCTTTTTTCACTATTCTTAGATTTATTTAAAAATAGTAATAAAAATCGAGCTAATAACTTCGATTGGGTA
Source organism: Flavobacteriaceae bacterium (assembly GCA_002714815.1). Taxonomy (GTDB): domain Bacteria; phylum Bacteroidota; class Bacteroidia; order Flavobacteriales; family Flavobacteriaceae; genus MS024-2A. Next base: position 26,255 of record PAYI01000047.1, read on the forward strand.
AGCTTTGTTTTTCATATTTAATATCACTCAATAATCCAGATTTGATTCCTATAAAAAAATTCCATGATGCTCTATCACTAAATGGTACCCAACTAAAATTCAGTCTCCAACTATTCAAATCACGATCAAATCGCAATTGAGTGTATGTAAACCCTTCACCTTTAAAATCATAACCAGATGAGACACCCACTTTCCATTTTGGAGTCAGATCAACGTTTCCCGAAAACATTAATGAGTTGTTAGTAAGATCCCTTTGCCCACGATTNTTNTTATAAGTCAAAGAGTAAGCNAATTTTAAGTCCCATGGAATTTTNCTTCTATAACTNGGATATTTTGGAGGAGGATCATCATTTTCTGAGTTCATTCTTCTGTCAGAAAAATCTTCAGCTCTTCCAAATAGATCATCATTTCTTCCACCACTAGAAGCTGCTTCATTTTGATTAGATTCATTATCTTCTCTTTCATCTCCCTCAAATTCTGTGCTAGAAAAAGAATAATCCATATTTACGTTAGCACTTGTTAATCTAAACAAACCTCCACCATTCGCAATATGATANGTATTTATTCTTATGTTGTTTTCATTAAGCGTATAAGGATCTAGTGTNGCACCAACGTTGATACTCATTTTATTATTTAATAAAGAAATTCCTGTTCCCATCCTAATAGGAGTCCATCTTAGNGAATCTGCTGCAAAATTGTGAGAAGTCGAAATNTTTAAGTTATTTAATAAAATAATTTTTTTAGGTTCTATAGTAGTTGTGTCTTTGTCATCNCGAACTTTAGCTTCAAAATTATTACCAAGGCTAATTGACATGTTATTTGCTAAATTTCTACTGGGTATGCCAAATAGACTGTTTTTATACCTCGTATACTCAGCTGTATTTCCATCTGCATCTACAATGTAGGTATCATAGTATTGTTCAAAGCTTGGGCGATTTGAGTAACTTATGCTTGGCCTTAATGTATGGCGAATAGATTGAATTTTTTTATCCTCACCAAAATTTACTGTACCATAAATTGTAGTTCCAAGAGAAGCATTAAGACTATATTGTCTAAAAGCACCAATTTTATTTATTGTATCGATTACTGATGAATTGGTCTCTATGTTAAAATCATTATAATTTACAGTATTTTGTGTCCAAACCTCTTCAAAATTTGCACTTGTAGAAAGACTTAAATATTTAAATAGTTTAAAGTTAGTGCTCAAAGGAATTATGTGTTTCATTCCTGTCTTAGCATTTTCAAACATAGTAGGACCAAACAATGCTTCTTCCGAAGTAATTATNCGGTTTTCAGCTCGACCTGAATATTGAAAATTAATGTTTTGAAAAAAACCTTTTTTAGGTCCAACTTTTGGAGCAAAAGGGAAAATTCGTTCCATTGTTGCTTGAAAAGTAGGTAATGTAAGATTAACTAATTTAGATTGTGAGTTTTGAGACATAGCAGTNGTTAGTGAAATATTTACTCGGGGATATTCAGGAAATGATTTAGAATAACTAATTGAAGAACTCAGGTTGTTGTTNAGAAAATTTGGAGTGTTTAACTGATTCACTGATTGTCTATAATAATCACTACTTCCAAAATTCACAGACGCAGAAAAAGTAGAGTTTGGACTTGATTTAGGATCCTTTGAATGATTCCATCTAACATTGAAAACTGTAGATTTTGAATATTCTGGCAAACCCCGGGCTTCATCGATAAGATTTTCGTATCTAAAACTAAATTTACCATTGTATTTATAGCGCTTCCTATATTGTGTATCTCCACGAAAACCATAACTTCCATTTGTGTAATAGTCACCTATTATAGATAGATCAAAATAATCTGACAAAGCAAAATAGTATCCTCCATTCTGAACTGCATAGCCTCTTAAATTACTTTCATTTACAGAAGGAATAATAAAACCCGATTCTTTGTCTTGCGAAGATGGGAAAAATGCAAAGGGAAGGCCAACTGGTGTTGGAACGTCAGCAATAAACATATTTGTAAAGCCAGTTATTATTTTTCCGCCAGGAATAATTTTTCCTTTTCTAACTTTAAAATAATAATCAATACCCTCTCCTTCCTCGCCACCAANCAATTTTCCTGCCGTACTAACTCTAGCATCTTTAATNTAATAAATAGAGTCATTTTGTTTTTTAGTTAGTGATGCAAAAATATCCATTCCATTTTGACCTGATTTAGAATTCCATATTAATGCTTTTTGGGTGTCAAAGTTAAATCTGATAGAGTCTGGATTTACTTCATTATTTGCTTGTTTAAAATAGGGATATTGCACTAGAGTAGAATCAATTTCTATCCTTCCTGCATTTACTTCGTTTGTTTGATAATCTAAAATTATTATGCCAGCACGAAGTTCGATATCTTGATAATAAAGTTCAGCTTCATTATATAAAATAAGTTTGTTTTCTTTGCGATTAATTCTGACACAGTCCTTTGCAGTATATTTTACTTTTGCTAGAAGAATNGGTTTTTTAGGAGCNAGANTNAGACTNTCTAACAATTCTTCTTGAGAGGAAGGTTTTTTNACTTCTTGACTATTGGAAAAAAAAATTCCAANGAAAATAAACAAAGAAGCAATATGATAAAAATTTGTTTGCAAAGTGATAAACCCTAAATTTGTTGTAATCGTTTAAAGACATTAAAATTAATGATAATTTTAAGGATGCATCAAGAATTCCTATCTTATATTTTTCCTTTATCAATTCACAATAGACAGACTTTTTTACAGTTAATTTTTCTCTTTTTTACTCTTTTTGGCTCTTATGATTTAATTGCTCAAGAAAAGACTTTTGTTGTTGTTTTAGATGCAGGACATGGCGGTCACGATTCTGGCAATAGAGGCAATGGTTATTACGAAAAGAAAATAGCNTTAAATATAGCTCTCAAAACAGGNAAAAATTTGGAAAAAATAAAAGGCATAAAAGTCATCTATACTAGAAAAACAGATGTATTTATTGAATTGATTGAACGAGCTAAAATTGCNAACAAAGCTGACGCTGACCTTTTTGTTTCAATTCATTGTGACGCATTTTCTTCTCCAAAAGCATATGGTGCAGGAACTTTTGTTTTAGGGCTTCATGAGAATGAAAGAAACTTTAAAGTAGCTCAAAANGAAAANTCTGTTATTTTTTTGGAAAAAGACTATGAAAAAAATTATGATGGATTTGATCCNAATGATCCNGAATCAGTAATAAGCTTGCTTTTGATGCAAGAAACATATTTAGATCAAAGTATNATTGCTGCAAGTACATTNCAAAAGAGTTTTGTTAACAATCTTAAGAGAAAAGATAGAAATGTCAAACAGGCTGGTTTTGTAGTATTAAAATATACTTATATGCCAAGCGTACTTGTAGAGACTGGTTTTTTGACCAATGTGTCTGAGGGCGCTTATTTAAATTCCTCTAAGGGACAAGATAACATGGCTGATGCTCTGTCTAGAGCTATTGTTAATTATAGAAATAATCGTAATGCTAATTTTAAATCAGAAAGAATTGTTATTAATAAAAATGAAATAAATAAAGATCAAAAATTAAATCTTAAGTTTAAAATTCAAATTGCTGCAAGTAAAAAAAAGGTAGATTTGAAACCATATAACTTTAGAGGACTAAAACCTTTGTCAATAGAAAAAAACGGAAAACTATATCGTTATTATTATGGTGAAACAAATAAATATGATCAAGCACAAAAGAAATTAAAAGAGGCAATAAAAAGAGGCTTTTCTAATGCCTTTGTTGTTGCTTTTGATGGAGATAAAAAAATATCAGTCAGTGAAGCACTAGAAAAGTTAAAATAATGTTGTTCTAGAAATTATTTCTAAATTTGTTTTGAAAAAAAAAAATTTTGAAACTCTCTCGCGAAGTAAAAACAGCATTTCTTGTATTGGGATGCATTCTCATTTTTATTTTTGGTTTTAATTACCTTAAAGGAACCTCCCTTTTAAATCAAAACAAAACAATTCATTCACTATACGATGATGTTGAAGGTCTNGTTATAGGTGCTAATGTTACTATAAANGGTCTAAATGTTGGTAAGGTGAAAATAATTGATTTTGATGAAAATTATGAAAAAATTAAAGTTACCCTTAGNATACGAAATGACTTATCATTTTCAAACAATAGTGTAGCTCAACTTTACGAAGCAGGTCTAATAGGTGGGAAAGCAATTGCAATAATACCTAAATACAAAGAGAATAATTTAATTCAATCTGGTGATGTACTTCCATCTGCAATTAAGCCAGGACTAACAGAGTTAGTAAATCAACAAATTGCTCCTCTACAAGACAAAATAGAGGGTTTATTAACTTCTGCTGATTCTCTATTTGCAGGTGTCAGTAACGTTATGAATTATGAGACTCAAAATAATTTAAAGTCAACTTTAAAGGGTCTAGCAGCTACTGCCGAAAATATAAACACTTTATCGTTTAATGTAAATCGAATTCTTGAATCTAACGAAAAAGGACTTAATAGTACTTTCAGCAGTTTAAGTAGAGTTTCAAGTAATTTAAATCAACTGACCGACTCTCTTAATCAGATGCCACTTTCCGCTACTGTAAAAAATTTTGAAGCAACCTCTCTCCAGCTAAAACAAATAATAGAAGGATTAAAGTCAGGTCAGGGTTCTGCAGGGATGCTTTTAAATGATAAAGTATTATATAATAATCTTGTAAATTCATCTGAATCACTTGACGCACTTTTATCAGACCTGAAAGAACACCCGAAACGCTACGTACATTTTTCAATCTTTGGAAGAAAAGAAAAGACCGATAACAAGAAATAAAAAAATGACACAGTGTCATTTTTTATCTTTACTTTTGGTGAAAATATAATTCATGACCTATCTCCCAAATATCATTTTCCTAGTGATTTTTTTAGTTGGCGTGAGTTTTTTTGTTAGGAATATAAGAAGAATACGGACAAATATTAAACTCGGCAAAGATATTAATAGAAGTGATCAACCTAATCTTCGATTGAAAAATATGTTACGAGTAGCTTTTGGACAGTCCAAAATGGTGAACCGTCCAATTGCGGGAATCCTTCATTTTATAGTTTATTTAGGCTTTATTATTATAAATATTGAATTGCTAGAAATAATTTTAGATGGTCTTACTGGAAAACATCGAATATTTGCAAATTATCTTGGATCATTTTACACCTTTTTAATTATTTCCTTTGAAATTTTTGCACTATTTGTCTTAGTTGGAGTTTTTTTCTTTTGGACTAGAAGAAATTTTATGAAAATTAAGCGTTTTTGGATGCCTGAGATGAAAGGCTGGCCCAAAAAAGATGCAGATAATATACTTTATTTTGAAGTCATATTGATGNTTTTATTTTTGGCGATGAATGCTACAGATAGCTTGTTGCAAGAAGCCAATTTAAATTACTATATCAAAGCGGGAGGATTTCCTGTATCACAATTTCTAATTCCTCTGTTTGATAATTTCTCTGTTGATACTTTAATCTTATTTGAAAGGAGCTTTTGGTGGCTTCATATTATNGGNATTCTCATATTTTTGAATTACTTNTANTATTCTAAACANTTACATATCCTTTTNGCTTTTCCNAATACNTATTTTGCAAATCTAAATAATAAAGGAAAATTTGAGGTNANTACNGACATCAAAAGGGAAGTTAAAATGATGCTCTATCCAGAAAACACTACATCAGATGACACATCAACTGTGCCGGATAAATTTGGAGCCACAGATGTTTTTGATTTAAACTGGGTGCAATTAATGAATGCATACAGCTGCACTGAATGTGGACGCTGTAGCATTGTATGCCCTGCAAATCTAACTGGAAAAAAATTATCTCCTCGAGCAATTATGATGAAAACTCGAGACCGTTTGGAGGAAGTCGGAAAAAATTTATCTCAAAACAAAGGCAGTTTTTTAGAAGATGGCAAACAACTCTTAAATGATTATATTAGTCCAGAAGAAATATGGGCCTGTACTTCATGTAGTGCCTGCATAGAGGCTTGTCCTATAGAAATAGACCCACTTTCCATTATTATGGATATGAGACAATATTTGACATTGGAACAATCATCAGCACCATCACAGCTTAATTCAATGATGTCAAACATAGAAAATAATGGGGCGCCTTGGCCCTTTAATCATCAAGATCGTTTACAATGGGTAAATGACGAATAATTAAAAAAAAATAATATGCACCTAGAAGAAGCAGAAAATTATTTACACAAAAAAGTAGAAGAGGGAAAATTAATTAGTCCTGTTCTCCCAGAAGGTATAAAAAATTATCTCGTTGATATTGACGGGACTATTTGTGATGACATACCAAATGAAGAACCCGAACGAATGGCAACTGCTAAGTTATATCCCGATGCTTTAGAAACATTAAATAAGTGGTATGATGAAGGACATTTAATTTGTTTTTTTACTGCTCGTGTAGAAGATCATAGGATAGTAACGGAGAAGTGGCTAAAAGATAATGGGTTTAAATACCATAGTTTATTAATGGGAAAGCCTAGGGGAGGGAATTACCATTGGATAGATAATCATTTGGTAAAAGCTACACGCTATAATGGAAAGTTTACAGATTTGATAGAGAAAGAAGTAACTATTGAAGTTTTTGATGACGGTAAATCAGAATCATAAAAATGAAATTAAAAGTACCAACATTAGCCCAATTAGCAGCAGAAGGTAAAAAAGCAGAAGTTGTTTTTTGGGTAGGTTGTGCTGGAAGTTTCGATGATCGTGCGAAGAAGATAACGAAGGCTTTCGTAAAAATACTCAATAAAACAAGGATTAATTTTGCTGTATTAGGCATTGAAGAAACTTGTACAGGAGACCCTGCNAAACGATCAGGGAATGAGTTTCTTTTTCAGATGCAGGCATTCCAAAATATAACTGTTTTGAANCAATATGGTGTTAGTAAAATTGTAACTACTTGCCCACATTGTTTTAACACTCTTAAAAATGAATATCCCGAACTTGGTGGAAATTATAANGTTGTTCATCATACNCAGTTTTTAAGGGANATGATAAATGANGGTTTGTTGAGTGTGAAAGGNNAATTGTATAAAGGCAAGCGAATTACCTTTCATGATCCNTGCTACTTGGGTCGTGCAAATCAAGTATATGAGGCACCAAGAGAGTTGATAAAAAAATTNGANGCAGAACTNATAGAGATGAAATCTTGTAAATCNAATAGTCTTTGTTGTGGTGCTGGAGGAGCACAAATGTTCAAAGATGCTGAAAAAGGAGACAAGGAAGTCAATATTGAAAGAACAGAACAAGCTTTAGAAACTAATCCTGAAATAATTGCAGCTGCTTGTCCTTTTTGCAATACAATGTTGTCTGATGGTCTAAAAAACAGGGAAAAAGAAGGCAAAACAGTTCTTATGGATGTTGCCGAATTAATTGCTAATGCTAATGATTTATAACTTATGTTAGTTCCCTTTGATAAGTTGCCTAATCAATCCAGAATTTGGATCTACCCATCCAATCGTCAGTTTACTAAAAGCGAATTATTTGTTTTAAGAGGTGAATTAAATGACTTTATTTCTAAGTGGACAGCACATAAACAATCTTTAGAAGCATCTTATGACATTCCTTATAATCAATTTATCTTACTTGCTGTAAATCAACAAACCGTTCAAGCTAGTGGATGTTCCATTGATGCTTCAGTTCGTTTNATTCAGGAAGTTGAAAAAAAAATTAACGTATTACTTCTTGACAAGATGAATGTTACTTTTAAACAAGGTGAATCTTTAGTTTACAAACCTCTAGATGAATTTATAAANATGTCAAAAGCCAAANTAGTTTCTGGCGATACTATTGTTTTTAATAATTTGGTCGATACTGTTGGAGANTATAAAAAATTTTGGGAAATACCAGCAAAAGAGAGTTGGCATAACAGATTTATNAAATAGTCTTTTTGATTNAAANTTTTAAGTTGTTTTTTTATGAAAAAACATTGGAATTACTTTTTTTTACTATTCTCATTCCTATTATTAGGTCAGACTCCAGATCCTTTNTTGGATCGAATTGATCCTATTGGTCAAGAAAAATGGGTTGATAGTATTTATGCTGGATTTAGTTTAAAGGAAAAAGTAGGGCAATTATTTATGCCAATGGTTTTTACTGAACGCGACAGTTCACATTACAAGTATACTCTCGATTTAATTAAAGATTACAAACTAGGAGGGTTGGTTTTTTCCCTCGGTGGGCCAGTTAGTCAATCCCAATGGCTCAATAGCTTTCAGCAGGCCTCTTCAATCCCCTTATTGATTGCAATGGATGCTGAATGGGGCGTAGCAATGCGCTTAGACTCAGTTCAAGCATTTCCCTGGCCCATGACACTTGGTGCTGTAAAAGACACGACTCTTTTAAGAAAAATAGGGAAACGCATGGGGATGCAGGAAAAACGTTTGGGGATTCACTATAGTTTTAGCCCTACTTTAGATATCAATACGAATCCCAAAAACCCTATAATTGGAAACCGATCCTTTGGATCTTCTTCAGAACGTGTAACAAGGCAAGCTTTAGCTGTAATGAGAGGTCATCATCAATCTGGAATATTAACCACAGGGAAACATTTTCCAGGTCATGGAGATACGGAACAAGACTCCCATAAGACATTACCTAAATTAGCTTTAAGCTCATCACGTATTAAAAAAATTGAATTGGAACCTTATCGACAACTAATTAGTAATGGACTTTCCTCTGTAATGGTTGCTCATCTAAACGTACCGAGTATTACTGAAGAAGGATTGCCTACTTCTTTATCAAAAGATGTTATTCAAGGGATTTTAAAAAAGGAATTGGGCTTTAAAGGTTTAGTAGTTACAGATGCATTAAATATGAAAGGGGTTACAGGATACTCAAAAGTACAAAATATAGATTTGACAGCCTTTTTAGCAGGCCATGATATTTTGGTAATCTCTAATAATATTCCTAATGGTATCACTGCCATTAAAAATGCATACAAAAAAGGGATTGTTACGGAAAAGAGATTGTCATACTCAGTTAAAAAGATATTAAAGGCAAAATATAAAGCAGGATTAAATCACTACAAGCCTGTGAACACTAAATACCTTATCAAAGATTTGAATACAGTTGAAGATGAAGCTTTGAACTATGAAGCGATGAGTAAAGCTTTGACCTTATTAAGAAATGATAAAAATTTACTTCCATTAAAAAATAAGAATACAATTGGTCATATTACCTTAGGAGATGCTTCAGCGGAAGTATTTAAAAATCAGCTCAAAAAGTATGGGAAGATAAAAGAGATAATAGGTGTAACTCCATCAAATGTATTACAAAACACAGCTTCAGTAGACACAATAATTGTTAGTTTTCACCGATCAAATGCAACTCCTTGGAAAGCCTCTAATTTTTCTAAGGAGCAGGTGAAAATTATCTCTAAATTGGCTAAAAATAAGATCTTGATTCTAGATGTTTTTGTTAAGCCTTATGCTCTAGAAGAATTAAAACAGATAGAGGGTATAAATGCATTACTAATGAGTTATCAAAACAGTGATGTTGCTCAGAAAATAAGTGCTGATGCACTTTTTGGAGCACAAACACTGACAGGAAGACTTCCTGTAAATGTTTCTAACTCTTTTCAAGAGGGAGATGGAATTAATTTAGATGCTATACACAGGTTGGGTTTCGCTACTCCTTCCTTTTTGGGTTTTGATCCTTATAAATTGCAAAAAGTAGATAAACTCGCTCAAATTGCAATTGATTCTATGATGACACCGGGAATGCGAGTTTTATTGATACGTAAAGGCAAAATGATTTATGATAAGTGCTTTGGGTATCATACCTATAAAAAAGAACGTTTTGTCATGGAAAATGACATTTATGACCTGGCTTCACTGACAAAAGTTTTGGGAACCCTGCCCTTAGTTATGCAGTCAGTGGCAGAGGGAAAGATGAATTTTGATACTACTATAAGTGATTTACTTCCCGATTGGAAGAATTCTAACAAGGCACACATTAATTTAAAAAAAATGCTTTCCCATCAGGCTTATCTGTTTCCTTGGATCCCATTTTACAAGCAAACTTTAAATTCAAAAGGGTATCCAAAAAAATCAATGTACCAATACCAACCTTCAAAACGTTTTTCACTGCCTGTAGTTTCAAATCTTTATTTAAAATCTAATTTTGAGAAGCAAATGTACCAACAGATTAAAGAAAGTATCATTTTAAACACACCCGAATCTAAGTATTCTGATTTACCATATTATATCCTCAAAAAATATTTTGAAAGTCTTTATGGCAAGGAATATGAAGAAATAATTCAAAATAAAATNTTTAAACCCTTGGGNNTAAAGCGTATAGCNTATCGTCCTTTNGANAAGTTNTCNAAAAANGAAATTGTTCCATCAGAGATTGATAATTATTTTAGGCANACANAAATACATGGNTANGTTCATGATATGGGAGCAGCTATGCAAGANGGAGTNGGAGGTCATGCTGGGCTNTTTGGNGATGCTTATTCGGTGGCTGCCATAATGCAAATGTATCTACAAGGCGGAACCTNCAATGGNATACAGTTANTGAATAGNGATGTAATTGAAGCTTTTAATCANTCTTATTTTAAAGAAAAAGGGAATCGTAGAGGTGTGGGTTTTGATAAACCGCAACTTNAAGGTAATCANCTATCTACTTGTGGTTGTGTATCTGAAGNCAGTTTTGGTCATTCTGGATATACNGGAACNTATNCNTGGGCAGATCCNAATAAAGANATAATAATCATTATTTTAGCNAACAGGACATATCCTAATGATGATTTTACTTACAGTAAGAGNAATATTCGTACTCGTATTCAAGGATATGTTTATGAGGCCTTAATAAATTAAATTTAATAGAATTTGAATATAGCAATTGTATGTTATCCAACATTTGGGGGAAGTGGGGTTGTAGCTACTGAACTNGGACTTGCATTGGCTAAGAGAGGTCATCACATTCATTTTATTACCTACAATTTACCTGTCCGATTAGAAGCTTTAAATGATCCAAAAGTACATTTTCATGAGGTAACAGTTCCTAATTATCCTTTATTTAAATATCAACCTTATGAATTAGCTCTTTCTAGTAGGTTAGTTGATGTGGTGAAATCAAACGCCATTGATATTCTTCATGTTCATTATGCAATTCCACATGCCTATGCTGCTTATATGGCTAAAAAAATGTTGATTGATATAGGAATTCAAATCCCTATAGTAACTACTTTACATGGAACAGATATTACTTTGGTTGGAAGTCATCCTTTTTATCGTCCTGCAGTAACTTTTAGCATCAATCATTCGGATCGAGTTACTGCTGTTTCTGAAAGCTTAAAACAAGATACTCTTCATTTATTTGACATTAAAAAGAAAATTGATGTCATTCCAAATTTTATTGATACTGAAAAAATAAAAACAAAAAGTAAACCTTGTGAACGTAGTCTCTTAGCAGAAAAAGAAGAAAAAATCTTGACTCACATAAGTAATTTTAGACCCTTAAAAAGAATTTTAGATGTGATTAGCATATTTGAGGGTGTGAATTCTAGATTAGAGGCAAAGTTAATGATGGTNGGTGAGGGGCCAGAAAAAATAAAAGCTATAAAATATGTCAANGANAAAGGATTGGANGATAAAGTNTTGTTNTTAGGNAACAGTAATGAAATTGATAAAATCTTGTGCTATTCAGACCTTTTTTTGTTACCATCAGAAAAAGAAAGCTTNGGTCTTTCAGCATTAGAGGCTATGGCACATGGAGTTCCCNTNATTTCATCNAATGCAGGGGGAATAACNGAAGTAAATCANAANAATAAAACAGGTTTTATTTCCGATATAGGTGATACGAAATCCATGATTTCTAATGCTTTAANTTTATTAGAGAATAAAGATCTTCACCAACAATTCAAAAAAGAAGCTAAGCTTCAGGCAGAAAATTTTAATTTGGAAACTGTGTTAAGTCAATATGAAAGTGCTTACATAGATGCCGTTTCTTCAATAAATTACTAGTCTATAAAGTTTTATTTAGGGTGGTAAATTTTTTTNGCTTTAGCATAAATTTCTTCTTTATCAAANGTCATTTTCTTGGTTTTAAAGTTTGCATACATTTCCATTTGATCAGCGAAATGTGGTGAATCNGGATGATCNGAACTCCCGNATGAGATNACAGATTCTATNTCAGNNCCTTCTGGAGTAAACTTAACCAATTCNATGTAAGATTCACCACTAACAACTTTTACTTTNCCATCTTTGTANGGTCTTGCNGACATTGCNGTNATAACGTCTGGTAAACCAAATATAGNAAGTTCTTTGGAGCCTCTTACTAATTTTTGATAATCTCCAAGGGTAACTTCTGTTGTATTGAAATATTTTAAAAGATGNTTTTTTGTATTTCGNAGNGCATTTACAATNAACGATGGGGGGAAAATCTTAGGTTCAGGGAGTTTATTATAATAGGGGCGNAGTTGGTCATANAATACAGCAAAAGTTCCTGCACCAATAGANTTTGCTTCAGCTTTNCGATTCCAATTCTGTAATCTCTNAATTAAAATTGAAATTTCAGGATANCTTTTNGAATCNAACTTTTCNAGGTNTTCGATATTCATCCAATTAAAGTGGTAAGGCTTTGGATATTGNTTGTCGTATTTTATTTTCTTAAAATCCTCNTAATCAATTTTATCGTATTTATCGATAAGTTCTTTTATACGTNTAGAACGATTGTTGTCGTAGTTTTCAAAACCCATATCTGGATTAAATTTTGATTCTATGGGATTGTCCTCNTCAGCAGANGATCGAAAAGGCGTGTGATTGGCATTATAAACAAATCCAGATTTTGGTTGTAAAACTTGNGGTAGATCTTCTATNTCATAANTTTGATTCCATAAGGTTTTTTTTGTATTACCTGGAACCACATTTTNCCAATCATATCCTTTGGCTCTNATAGGTATCAGACCNTTTGAAATGTAAAAAATAGTATCNTTTTTGTCAGCATAACCTATGTTGTAACCAGGTAAGGCTTTCATTTTNAAAACTTTGTAAAATTCACTAAAATTCTTTGCTTTNTTCATATNCCACCATTGGTTNAGAGCGCGAATTTCAAAAAGTGCAGGAGTACGGACTGAGTAGAAACCNGTCTTGTTTTTNAGTGTTGGNCCAAAAATACTTCTATAATATTTCTTTTTTATTGTAATAGGAATTCCTAGTAATTTGTACTGTAGACTTGCTTTTTTTTCTTCTAGGGTAAAATAAGCATNNTCNACTCGGTACTGAAGTTTTNNNTTTGGATTCATTTCTAAAGCAAAAACATCTGTNTTATCAGGTTGGTTTACAGTATGNGCCCAAGCTAAATTTTCATTNGCACCTATAAGAATATTTGGACTTCCTGCAAATAGNGCNCCTATAATGTTGGTTCCTTCTTCACTNCATAAATGAGCTTCATACCANGAAACAGGACCTTCAAGAGGCTGATGGGTGTTAATTGCTAAATAAGTGTTCCCGTCTTTTGTTTTTGCGCTATTAAAAGCAAAAGTATTTGAGCCCTTATANTGNTCCTNTTTTGAAAAATTAAAAGAAAGTTTATTATTNATTATCCTTGATACCCACTTATCTCCTTTGGAAGATATAAAAAGTTGAAGTTGTGCATAACGAATCATTTTTTTTTCAGTAATTGGAAAAAGTTCGGGAACTAAAACTTCATTTNGATTTTCTTTAGCATAACGATTTATACCTTCAGCATAAGCCTTTACAATATTTTTGTATTCNGGANTTATATCNGATTCATATTTTTTTTCAAATAGNGCTTCAGAGCCTATAAATTGAGATAAAAAATCAGCCCCCAAACCTANATTTCCAATNTATTTAGTTAATAAACCATTACCTGCTAAATAACCTATTTGGATGGTCTTAAAATCATCTTCTGCATGAGCCCAAGCAAGGCCNTAAGCTACTTCAGAGTCTGTTTTAGCAAATATATGNGGTACTCCATANGCATCACGTACAATNTCAATTTGATCGGGATTTATTTGAGAAAAACNANTNATAAAAGATAGGCTGCTNAGGANCAANANAAAAAATAAANTTCGCATCAATTTTTTTGTTTCAATATATTATTTTTAATTAAAATATAAATTTGAGCTTAAATAAAAATCTTTATATTGATTAAAATNTATAATAAATGAANAANGGAATTATAAATTTAGTCTGTATNCTGAGNACATTTACTTTATTTGCTCAAGAATCNCTATTTAANGGCAAAAATCTTGAAGGATGGAATATTCACGGCACTGAGCTTTGGTATGTANAGNATGGTCTTNTAATTTGNGAAAGTGGNCCTGATAAAGCNTATGGTTACTTATCTACNAAANAATATTATGATGATTTTGAATTGACCCTTGAGTTCAAACAAGAANCTAACGGAAACAGTGGTGTCTTTATCCGATCTACAGTNGAAGGCACAAAAGTTAGTGGNTGGCAAGTNGAGGTAGCACCTCCCGGTAGCGATACTGGNGGTGTTTANGAATCTTACGGNCGAGGATGGTTAATTAAACCTGACAANGNNAAGGACAAGGTTCTCAAAATGGGTGAGTGGAATACNATGCGAATCCGTGTTGTAGGNGATCNAATTGAAAGNTGGCTNAATGGAACTTCNATGATTTCTNTAAAAGATGAAAAGATAGGAAAAGGGAAAGGTTCTATCGCACTACAAATTCATGATGGNGGAGGTATTAAGGTCCGTTGGAGAAATCTATTAGTTAGTCGTCTCTAGATATAATTGATTTATCAATTTAGCTAGTTTNAANTCTTTTTGTGAAATNCCNTGAACATCNTGTGTNCGCAANNNAATAAGAAGTTTATTATAGCTATTTGTCAGATTTGGGTGATGATTTATATGTTCGGCAATATCAGCTATTTTATTTAAAAAGCTAATAGCTTCTTTAAAACTTGGAAATTGTATCTCTCGTTCTATAAAATCATTTTGATAGTTCCATCCAGGGGTACTAGCTAATTTATTTTTGATTTCTTTACCCTCTAGAGCTTTCATGAGTTATTTAATTTTTATTTAATTTAGTTACTAGCTAAAGCTTTCATTGCTCTTATAAAAATGTCTAATTCTTCAGTATTGGTAAACACATTTGGAGTAATTCTACATCCTTTTACATTAGCGTAATCAATTGCCACAGTAAAAATNTTAAATTCTTTATATAGTCGCTCTGCAAGGATTTCAGGTTTCATATTCTTGACCCCCACGTTTCCTATACCACAACTTCTCATAGGTTCAAATGGAGTGTTGATAATAATATTTGGCTCATCCTTCAAAGCTTTTTGCCAATAGGATTTAAGATATCGTAAACGGTCTTCTTTTCGTTTAACTCCAATCCAATTTATATATTCGATCGAATTGAGAATAGTTAAATCAGTAGAAACTGGATGCGTCCCAGTATGACTTAGTCTTTGGATTTTTGAAGGATCTTTTTCATGATCAGCAATTAATGGCCATATTTGTGGAATATGTTTAGAATTTACATATAGTAAACCTGCTCCTAAGGGGGTAGCTAACCATTTATGAAGACTTGAGCCATAATAATCACAATCTAAATTTTCAATTTTAAAGTCAATATGTCCAACGCAATGCGCCCCGTCAACTAATACCTGTACACCATATTTGTGAGCCATTTCACATATTTTTTTAACTGGTAAAATATGACCTGTAATATTAATCATGTGGCTAATCATGATTAATTTTGTTCTTTTTGTTATTTGGTTTTCATATAATGAAACTATTTCCTTGTCATTTTTGGGATGATTAGGGACAGATACCTTTCGAAGTATAACTCTATGTCTTTTGCTAATTTGCTCAAACATGTCTTGCATTGATCCATAGTCTTGAATTGCATAAATAGCTTCATCACCAGATTCCCATGGAAACCCACTAATTATAAGATCTAAAGATTCTGTTGCATTTCTTGTAACTACTAAATTTTTTGAAGAACAACCTACAAATTTAGCTAATGATCCGGTTATGTGATCCTTGTCTTTAAAACGGTGAGTTCTCATATAATAAGACCCTTCAAGATTTACTCTTTTGAGATGATCTATTTGTTTTGCAATTGTAGGTTTTGGAATTATATTATAATATCCACTTTCTAGGTTTATAAAGTCTGGATGTAAATCGTATTGATTTCTAACCAATTCCCAAAATTCATTTTCTGAATAATTTTCGGTATTAGTTAAAATTGTTTCATTTTCACTAAAATTTAGGGTAAAATTATTTCTAAAGGGAATAAGTCCAATAGCACCTAAGTTCTTGATAAAAGTCCTTTTTTTCATATAATTAAATTAAGAAAATATAGTATTGGTAAAATTTTGTTTTTCCTTTTTGTAACATTTAAGAAGATTCTCCCTTAATTAACTTTTCATCAAATTTAAACCAATCCAAATTATACCAAAACCACTAAAAATCATTAGAATAGCAATTAGTTTAAGTAGGCCTTTGTTTCTCATTAATGCAAAATACAAAAAAATATACATCAAATTTATTTGATTTTAACAATTAAAATTTTAAAATAAATCAAATTATTAGAAATAATTATATTAACAATTCTCCAAATATTTTATTCTTATTTTAACTAAAAAGGCATTAAAAAATAAAGAAAACTTTAGTTTTCGAAGACTTAAAAGTGAACATTATAAGTTTTGATTATTACTTTATAAGTATAAAATATATAATCAGCTTGCTTTGAGATCCTTTATTTTACGAATTTTGCTCTAGATTCTACAGTCAGTGGGGTAAAGTAATGTAGTCGGATTATTGTAGTTTGAAATACTTCGTTATTGAGTCCCCACTTTTTTTCTTCATTTAATTTTTTCGAAAATTAATATCCAATAAATATCAATGGTTAAACAGGTTATTCCTCTTGCGAGCTTATCTTTTGATTAAATAAGTTATAAAATTTTTAAGACAGAACTTGTTTTTCAAAGTCATCACAAGTGTACCTTTCACTTACTATAACTTCGTGTATACCACAAGTTTTAAGGGTATCGTTCAAATTTTCACAATTAATACAACTATTACTGAATTTTAATTTTTCCATGATTGTTTTTTTATAAAATCAAAAATAACGTGGATATCTTTAAAATCCTAAAAAACAGCTTAATACGTAATTAGATTAATTTTAAATAATATTATTATATAAAATTAAATTCAAATTCAAAAAGATAAATTATTAATTCTTTTAATGCTTTAAATAAAGTATTAATATTATAGATCAAATAGGTAAATTCTTAAATTTTTTAAGGAATAGTACTAAATATTATGAAAAAACTAATAGTAATCTTAATATTTACTTTATTAAACATCAATTGTAATGATGAATATTCTAATATAACAGGACCTTTACAAGGTACTTGGATTAGAAAAGGGACTATAATTTATAAAAAAGGCAAACCTTTTGATACTATTCCGTATAAAGGTATCCACTTTAAAATTTATGATAAAAATTCATTTTTAATTCTAATTAATCCAATTAAATTAGATTCTATTACAGGTGAGGATGTAGATAAAGGTTTTGCATTAGGTGGTGAAAATTATTTTATATCAAATGGATATATTACAGAACAAGTTAAATATGGTACAAGTTGGGCTGATGATATGATTAAAAATAATTTAACAAATAATAAAGATTATATGGAGTTTAAACTTAAATTAGAATATGGTCCCAACCATTTTTCTCAAGCATATCCATTAGATTCATTAGGGGATAGTAGTGCATATTATTTTGAAAGAGTAAAGAAATCTCTATCAACGAGTAAAACAATTAAAATAAAAACTCATTGAAAGAAAATTTAATAGTTAAAAAAANTACGNTTAATTTATTTCAAATAGTTTGAAAGTAGTTTTTCTGTTCAGGCTATGAAATAATTCAGATCTGTTAGTACATTTAATTTCCCTGACTTTGGCATTTTTANATAATTTCCTAATTNCATTNAGTCTACTTTNAGCAATTTTATAACTNCTGAAATTCCCAACATTAACCTGAAATTTACCTTTTAAGTTTGTTATTTCAAATTCATCTTCAGTTATGCTTTTACTAACAAAATTATCAGCTTCGGTTTCATTATTAAAAACACCTATCAATATTGTGTATCTAAGACTGGAGTTTCCCTCTACTTGACTTTCTCCATAAGCATTTCCATCTATTCGCTTCGGATTTTCTATTCTGGATTGAATATAATCCATAATTGTTTTATTTCTTTCTTGGGTTAGCTTAAGATTGTATTCTTTTGAACCTCTGCAATCAGCGAAAGAAGATATTTCAATTTTTAGATTTGGATTAATATTTAAAGCTTCAACTATAGAATCAAGTCTAGGTTTAAATTGTAGTTTTAGATCTGATCTATTAAAATTGAAATAGATTGGTCTAAAGACTTTGTTATAATTATAATTATTTTCTAAAAGAACNTTAATTTTTTCTGAATTCCCATAATCAGTTATAATTTTATATGAAAAAGAATCTCTTTTGGTTCTAAACGATTTAGATCTATACCAAAAACTTCCGTTTGAATTTAGTTTTAGATTACCANTTTTCACATCGTTAATTAATTTAATTTTATAGGGTATGATTTGAATTAATGGNTCATATGAAATCATTTTTTTAACATCATTATCTAAAAGATTTTTCTGTCCTACGATTAAAGTATCAGTTCCATAAAAATCATAAACATCTTTCTCTCCCATTATCTTTGGGGTAAATTTAAATCCATAAATATCATCATCACCTTTACCACCATTCCTATTTGAACTTAAAAATCCTGTTCTTNCCTTTTTTNCTATGGAAAAGGANGTGTCGTCTCCACTTGAATTAAAAGGNTCGCCAAGAATAGTTTTTTCCCATCGGTTATAAACTTTATTTGAGGCTATATAAATATTGAATTTTTTTTCTGCGTTCTGATTTGAAGAATAAAAAAGAATTTTTTGAGAAAAGCTGAAAGGAAAAACTTCATCATTTTCAGTATTTATATCAGGGCCTAAATTTTTTACTTCACCAATTGGTTTGTCATTTTCAATATTAATATAATATATATCCATTCCACCATATCCTCCTGGTCTGTCACTCGAAAAGAAAAGAGTTTTCCCNTCNGGTGAGACAGATGGATGAAAAGATGTAAAACCATCAACATTTAATTCCATTGGATATGGTAATTCTTTTCCAATATTTTTAAATGGAACTTGGAAAATATCTAGCTGAATATTCTTGTTGTTCTTTATCTTATTTGTTGTCCTTGTTAGATATAACATTTTTGATGCTGAATTTAAAGATATTGGACCATCTTGATAAATTGAATTAAANTTNNNNTCAAATTCTTTNACTGTNTTAGTATCAAGAGAATTTAAATTTANACTTGTTTTATATAGATTATAAACTTGATTATTTGAATTAATATTTTTTCTTACACTTCTCTGATCTCCTAAAAAGAAAAGTAGCCCCGATGATGGGTCAATCAGAGAAGGGCCAAACTCAGACTTTTCAGTATTAAATTTTAAGTTGAAAATTTTGTATGGAGAATCATTGTTTTTTGAAATTGAAGAAGAGTTACTTTCAAGGGGGAGTTTTTTTGCTTTTTGAATGTATTCTTCAACCAATTTTTTGTTTTCTGGAATTAAATATATGTACTCNTAGTAATCTGAAACATTAGCAAAATCTGATTGTACTAGTGGGTCCATTATGATCGAAGCTTCTTTTATTCTATTCATATTTTTTAAAGAAGCAGAATAAAGTCTTCTATGATTAGGTGATANCGAATCTTCTATTTTTGAAAAATAGTTAATCGCTTTTTGATAATTTTCATTAACAGAATAATATTCTGCCCACTTAAGATTATTATCAGAATTGATTTCTAAAATGTTAGATTTTTTTTGACCGTATCCAAAAAAAATAATTAAGATTGATATTGTAAAAAATTTATATTTCATGGTTAGAAAATTCTAGGAGATCTTAAAATACCCATTCTTGGATTAAATTCATATCTAAGTAAAAATTCGTGAGAATTAGTATTTGTAAAGTTTTTAATTCCAATTGAATTAGAAAAAACATAGCCTAAAGAAAAATTATTACTTATATGTATTCCNGCTAATACACCAAGACCTGCACCTGATTGTATTATGTCATTTGAAATACTTACTAAATTTTTTATTTGAGGGCCAATCCATAAGGACTTATTTAAATAGAGTAGGGTNCTAAAATCATATGAAACAGGACTTCCACTTGTAAATTTTAATAAAAGACTAGGTTTTAATTCTATTGAATTAGAGAGAGATACTAAGCCCCCTGTAATGAAATAGTTATGTCGAATTAAAAAGTATTTTTCATCTTGTATCATCCTAGGAATTGAAAATCCAAGATAAAATCTGGGCGTATGATAATAAAATCCAAAACCAATATTAGGTTCTAAATTTTCAGGCATTTCATTTGAATATANGGTAAAGTCTTGTTTTTGTTGGGGAGCAAGAATGTCACTATTAAAATCAAGAAGCGATGCTGATAGTTTTAATCCTAATCCTAAATAATGTTCTTTATCATTTAACTTTAATTGATAAGCNATATCAGCACTAAANTGCGAACTCTCTATAGGGCCTATCCTGTCTACTATACCNGTTAATGAGAACGCTAAATTTTTCTTNCCCCTCGAGCCATTATATGAAAAACTATGAGTAACTGGTGCTCCATCAAAACCAATCCATTGAGACCTAGATAAAAATGTAAACGAAGAATAGTTTTTTGAACCTACATATCCTGCATTGAAACTTTGATGATTGAACATATACATATTAAAGCTAGATTCCTGTTGAGCATTAGCAATTAATGAGTATCCCAAAAAAATTGAGAATAAAAATAATTTTATTTTATCTTTTTTTATCATCTCTTTATATAGATAAAACCTTTGTGTAATTTACCTCCTTCTCTTTCCTCAAAGAAATAGAAATACACTCCCTCTGGAAGTAGTTTTGAGTTATTGCCGTAACTCATGTTTGGTGATCCGTCCCAATTGTTTTCATAATTCTTTGTTTCAAAAACCTTTTGCTCCCATCTATTATAAATAGTAAGTCTATGATCAGGAAATGCTTCAATACCAGAGATTACAAATAGATCATTTACCCCATCACCATTAGGACTGAATGAATTAGGGATAAAAAGGTCTTGAAAAACTAGCTCAATTGGATCTGTAATACCAATTAATGGACACGAATTAAACAAGCGATCTATTTTTAACCTAAATTTAAATCCTATATATTGTTCCGTAGGATTTGTAAGTTCCAATTCTGAGGTGTAAACTCCACTAAAATCNATATTTTCATTTAAATCAGCCCAATCTTCAAAATCTCTTTTTATCTGCCATTGAAAAGAATAAGATGAGTCAGAATATGGATATCTTAATGTTAGAGAATTTCCTGGTATTATTTCAACAAAATTCTGATCAGGAGGTAAAATTTCAGGTATTTCCAAGATCTCTAAAAAGTCATAGATTCCATTATTATTTAAATCTCTTGGTAAATCATTATAACTATTTTGATTTATTACGAGTCCATTGCTNTCAACAATTAATGGAGATTCTCCAATTAACCCATCGTTATCTGGATCATTAAAGCCTGATTCTACAGCATCAAAGCAACCATCATTATCACTATCCAAATCAATACTATTGGGTATTCCATCTAGATCAAAATCTAGATTTGTTTCAATTACATCTGAAATTCCATCATTATCATCATCTTGGTCAATACTATTTTCAATTCCATCAGAATCGCAATCAGGCGCACTAGTTATAATTTCTGTAATGCTTTCGACTCTGTAAATACAATTATTTCTAGGATCAGTATTATCCTCTTGTTCTTTTTCATTCAAAACACCATCACCATCAATATCATTATCACATGCATCACCAATTGTATCGCCATCTAGGTCTCCCTGATCAGAGTTACTTGTTTCAGGGCAATTATCTTCAGCATTTATTACACCATCACCATCTAAGTCATCGTTATCTTCATTTATAACAAATACTGATGTTGGAGATAAAAGAATATATGTTATATCTGAATTAATATCATCTACTGAAATAAGAATTTCTGAGCTTATATCACCATCAATTATCAAATCATCTTTACCNGTAATAATTATCTGTTGATCAATATTCCAATTATCTTTTGTGAAAATTAATTNCGACAATCCTACAATTAATTCTGATTGATCTAAAACATCTAAATTTAAAAATACATCGTTATTAATTTCTGATGTTAAACGAACACTTAATNTTGAATTTGTTCCATCTTCAGAAACATTATCAGTGAGATTNATTAAAAGCTGGGCAATATCGTCATCTTCATTTGTTAGTATTGGATCTGAAACATCTTCAGCTTCAATATTTTCATAAAAACTGTCCCCAGAAGTTGGATCTCCTGTTATAAGAGTAATTTCTTTATTGCCATCTGCAATGAAATCATCAATACCAGTTATTGTAACGACATTTGAATCGGGAAGGTTCCAATTATCAGCTATTATAGTAACTGAGTTTGTTGATAAAGTCATTTCATTTAATGGTCCATCAAGACTTAGTGGAATATTTACACTTTCTCCACCAGTAGGTTTGGATAATAAGCTAAATTGAACAACTACATAGTCTCCAGATTCACTTGTTGAAAAATCATTATCTAGGACGGTCANAATAATTCCTGGGGAGTCATTATCTTGATTAGACATAAAAATATCATCTATTGTAGAGCCATCAAGTTTATTATAATTACTATCTGTAGAAGATACATTGCCAGTTACAATAACATAATTTATTGCACCGTCACTAACCGGGGGGTCATCGTTAACACCTGTTACAATTACAATTTGCGGTATGTTCCAATTGGAAGAATTAAATGTAACTACTGGAGTTGCTAATATTCCTTCCTGTTCATTAGATGAACTTAAGTTAATGAAAACATCAGCTGTGGGTTGTGTATCTAAATAAATTTCAAATGAACCCGTATCTCCAGACTCACTTGTTAAATTATCAAGTAAGCCTACAATTACACCTACTTCCTCATTATCTTCGGTTATAACTTCAACTGTTTTGTCCTCAGCTCCTGTAAAGGAAGCATCAGAACTTGAACTTACTGATCCNGTGATTNTTGTTGTTTGGTCATCATCAAAGATCATATCATCTACACTTTGAAGATTGACAGTTTGAGGAATATTCCAGTTTAAAGAATTAAAAGTAACAGAAGAATTTATTAAAGTAGCTTCCGTAAGATCAGCACTCACAAAATCTATAATTACATCAGAAGATGGCTCAGCTGTAAGAGTGACCGTAAAACTGACAGAGTTAATAGGTGGTTCTTCTTTTAAATTTCCGTTAACCTCACTCAAAATAAAATCCCCAACATCATCATCAATAGTAATAACTGACCTGTTTTCCGGAGCTAATGCAAGAAAAGCTGGATCAGATGCAGCATTGATTTGGGCAGTAATAGATGTATTTTGATCTCCATCAATTAAANNATCATCNACACTATTAATNGTTATGGTTTGGGAGACATTCCAATTTGAATTTGTAAATGTTAAACTTACAGGGCTTAATGTTTTTTCAGTTGAATCATTATTTATAATATCAACATAAACATCATTAAGAGGCTGAGAAGTTAAAACAATTGAAAATTCTGCTGTTTCAGGATTATTTTCTGTAACATAAGCAGGATCAACTAAAAATCTTTTAGAAGCTGAAACTGATATTGAGTCCGCTGGCATTGAGAGTGAATCTCGTTCTGATACAATAATCTCTGATACATCCCATCCAGGNNCATCATTATTNAAAATTATTACATCATAATCNGATGATCCTAATCCATTAAAGCATCCATCTGATGTTGGATCCATTTCTAATCTTAAAGTAGCTGTAACTGTTCCATCAACTAGTGGTTCATCAATNGCNTCTAAGTTTATTGATTGTGGTGTATTCCAATTTGAACTATCAAAACTTATTGAACTTNGATTTANNTCAAAGTTACCATCNGGAGTAGTTGTAAAGTTAATTTTAACTGTACCACTTGGAACATCTGTTAGAACAACTGTAAAGGTATCACCTGAGACCCCCTCATTTAAACTAAGTGGTGTTCCGCTTGTTGAAAGTCCAGGGTTNATAATATTAAGGGTAGCTGATGCAGAGTATGTAGCACATACATATTGATCTAGACTTATAGCTGTTCTAAATGAACTATTATCTAAAGATAAAGGAGGTGATGTTAAAACAAGATTTGTAAGGGTAACACCTGAGTACACTGCATCATTACTTAAATNCTCCCAATTACCGCTTACAGTATTATATTTTTGCCATTGATAGTTCAAACCTCCTTGATTTCCTAGTGAAGAGAATGTAACATTATCACCAATGCAAATCTCTGCATCATTTGGCATTTGTGAAAAGGAAGGAGCAGCAGTGTTTTCCAAAAAATCTCTTACACCATTGGTGTTTAAATCATTTGGTGTTGTATATCCCTCACCTTGGTTGTTTACTCTACCAGGTTCTGCAGCTAACATCCCNTCTACAGTAATTGGATTTGTTCCAAGACGACCGTTTGAATCTCCATCAGAAAAACCAGCTTCTACTGTATCATAACATCCGTCTGCATCACTATCTCTATCAAGGTGATTATAAACCAAGTCTGAATCGGTATCTATTGGCAGAAATTTCATTGATAATACACCGTTAAAAACTGAATTACCACTTGTGTTTTCAGTGTTATGTTTGAAAATAAATTCATTTATTCCATCTGCTTGAAAAGAAAANTTATTTGCTGCAGATACACTTGAATTAAAAGTGAAAAGAATTTCGTTTGAGGTAACGGTAACAGTACTAGAGTCATAAACTCCATTTTGATTTGTATCAACNTTAAGTTCGTCACCTGGATCTAAAAGAGTTATTGTAAGTGAAGCAGGTAATACACTTACCGAATATGTTTCACCTGCTTGAAGGGAATGAGAGAAGTTTGTGTCTTCATCTAATACTATATTTGAAGGCTGAGTAAATGAAACAGTGTAAGTTCCATTTTTGACTCCAGCAGCTGCACTTAAGGTTGATACAAATGCTCCAGAGGATTGCCCAGTTAACGTAATTCCAGCTCCACTGTTAGTAAAAGCTGCTGATGGGATTGAAGTATCAGTAGTGGCATCAGTAAAAACAATTGTTGGATCACTAAGGGTGGATATATCAAGACGATCAATAGCTCTTGATTCTACAGTATTATATATTCCATCTTGATCAATATCTACATCAATATTATTTATAACACCATCTCCATCNGTATCTACAGGACAATTACTCACTTTTTTAGGATTAGACTCTAGGCGAAAACTTTTAGCTCCACAGTTTATTATCCCAACAGCTCTGTAAAATCCAGTATCTGTTGGGGTTATAGTAGATGTTATTGCACCGCCAACTGTTGTNTAATTGATNGTCCCCTCNCCATTCCAATATTCCCATTCAAAACTATCGAACTCTGAATTATTGGAAACACTTAAATTTATGTTCGGTATACAATTCCCTAAAGATGAAGCTGCTCCAGCATTATAATTATTATCNGGAGGTGATGGAAATCCAGAATAAAATGCTCCTGCAGTTGCACTGCCACTTGAATTGTAATAAGCTGCATACAATTCAGCTCTACTTCCATCAGAATAATTTGAAAATATAGATACATTACCAGTTAAACCACTAATTTTATAAGTAGTATAGGTTACATTTCCAGTTACAGCCCTGCCATACAGTTTCTCAGCGCCTGTTGAAGCACCAGTAATATTATTTATTGTTACCCCGCCTGTTGTTATATCACCAGTCCATGTTGGAGTTGTGTTATTTTCATCGACAATAGTTACAGAAGCAGTAGCTGGAGCAACAACTGTAACAAAAGTGCTCCAAGTTTGTCCAGCCGCATTTCTAATATCAGGAATTGTTTCTACACTTTCAAGACTAGTACATGATAGAGGAGGCACAAAATACATATCTGTATTTGCAGTTGATCCATTTGTAACAGCTTGATAAGCATAAACATTTTTGGAAGTTCTAACATAAATATTTCCTCCTCCTGTTTCTCCAGGCGCAGCATTATTATATTCATTTCCCTCTATAGAAAAATATTCTCCAGCAGCAAGTGTTGTAGAAGCTGTATCACTTCCATTTAAAAAAACCTCTGTATTATCCTCATGGGCAACAATAATTGAATTATCATAATTATCACCATGAGTTGGATTTCCTTCTATAAAAATAAATTCATTACCAATTTTATCAAGACCTACAATTTGATCTATACCGTGATCTCTACCAGTATCTGCCTCAGTCATACTTCCATTAGCTCCTCCTGTAATAACTGCAATATTTTTATTTGACTCTATTAACATACCAATAAGGGCATCTCGGTTAGTTATTGGATATGGTGCACCTTGGGTTCCTGATGGAGGATTTTCCCTACTAGCATTTGTAGATACTTTTGTAGCTATAATATAGGTTTCATATTGATTAAGACCTACCTTAATATCAGCAATATTTCCAGAGCCATCATAGACCTCTACGATATTTTGCATATCAGCATATCCATTACCATCATTATCATTTATGTCACTAAAAGTTACAGTTGTTATTCCTGTTTCTACTGCCATTACTGAAGCAAAATTTATATAATGGCCATCAGCAGGTGAACCATTGGTGAAACCACCAGCGCGAAAGGATTTACCCAATGCGGCCTCACCTTTACTTACAAGCCCGCTAGCTTGGGCATCTGCTCGATATCTAATATTAACAAAAACAGGAGCATCTGCTTCTATATAATATCCTTTAGTTGAGGTTACAGTTCCAGTTAAAATATCCCTAACAAAAAGTTGGTTCCAATCATTCCCAGGAGTAATTTGATAGTAATCAGTATTATTGACTATTGCTTCTGTAGGAGTCAATTTATCAATCGTACCTGTAATTTTTGTTGCATTGCTTATGGGAAGAGGCCAGATTGTATAATTGACAGGATCAGTGCTAGGTGTCGAAATATATATCCTAAAAGCTTTAAAATCGTCTGCATTTCCACCACTCGATGCTGTTAAAGGAGGTATATAATGATACTTACTTGCTTGTGATAATACAGCAATGGGTAACATTACAAAGAATAATATCCAAAAAAACTTGTTATAATTATGAAACATAATTAATTCTTGGCGCAAGTAAATTTATGAAATTATAGCTAAAGTGCTGAAATTCTAGTGTTTTTGTAATTAAAAATATGATCAAAATATATTTAATTAAAAATTAGATTTGAGCTAAATTTTAATTTAATTATCTTTAGTTTAATGACTATTTCAAATAGTAATTTATCTGATATTGATAGAATTTTTGAATTATACAATTCAGCTACTGA
Source organism: Flavobacteriaceae bacterium (assembly GCA_002714815.1). Lineage (GTDB taxonomy): Bacteria > Bacteroidota > Bacteroidia > Flavobacteriales > Flavobacteriaceae > MS024-2A. Next base: position 53,661 of record PAYI01000047.1, read on the forward strand.
TTATATGAATTCAAAAAAAGGAGTTGCTTGGCCTAAATTTAAGAGAGATATGATTATTAATGAAATTGAAAATAAACTGCAATGGAAACTTGAAATTGATAAACAGATTGCCTGTATATGGGCTATAACTCTTAATGATGAATCAATTTGGGGAATAGATTCCAATCCCTCATTATATGTACATAGATTAGCTACAAATCCTAAATTTCGTGGTAATAGATTAGCTGGTCACGTTTTTAATTGGTGTCATAAGTATTGTATTGAAAACAAATTAAATTACATAAAAATGGATACTGTTGGTTTAAATAAAGGGCTAATTAATCATTATAGTAGATTTGGATTTGATTTTCTGGGAACAAAAAAACTTAAAAACACAAAAAATCTTCCCGAACATTATAAAAAAGATGTGGGATGTTTATTTCAAAAACAAATTAAAGAAAAGAATTAGAACAAATTGTAATTTAGTATAATGAAAAAAAGAACTTTACTTATTTTATTTCTTTCTATAATTTATACTTATAGTTGTGAATTAAGTTCTGATAGTCAAAATAATGAAAGTCAGTTAGTTAACGAAATAATAGTAGGCACTTTTGCTTTAGAAAGATTTGATAGCTCCAATAAAAGGCACATAGAATCTGTCCAAGTTACTNAGGGAACATGGGACACTTATAACGAAGGAGATGAATTCGAATACGATGAAAATACTTGGATCATAACAATGAAGGTCCCAACCTGATTTTTTGATTTATTATTTTTTTAATTTTTTTATTAATTAGTGCTAATTATTTCATCTGAACCAAAGAGCTGTCCTATGAATTTAGAAAAAATAGGTTTACCTGATGTTTTAAACCCGGTATCTTTATCGAACAACTGAAAAGAAACATACTTTATGATTTTTTTGTTGTGAAATCTTAAAAGCAATTTATCGCCTTCATTTTTCCCTCCAATTAACACTTCTGAAATGTCAGCAAACTTTCTTTTTTGCAATACGGGATGAGCTTTGAACTCTTTATATCCATAAATCATAAGTTCGTTCAGACGATTAAACATTTCCTCATTCTTTAAATGAAAACTAGAAATTTTTGAGGTTGGATTTTCTAATCCAAATTGAGTCAATTCAGTATCAAATCCAACCGTAAAAATACTCACGAAAAAAATTGTATAAGACCCATCTTCATTTAATTCACTTTGAGTTAGATAAACATCAGTATTGCCTCCAGTTAATTTTGACATGGCCTTTCCTAATTGACAACATTTTCCAATTGTTTCAGATTTCTTTCTCAAAGGAACAAGTTCTTCACTTGTATCATATAAATCAATTCCTGATTCAAAATTTGATTTTTGAGCATGTGAAAAAAATCCATTAATATAAATAATGGTCATGATTAAAAATAGCTGCTTCTTCATATTTTTTCGACTTTGTATTGGTAAATTTTAATTTTTAAAATAAGTGCATTTTTAAACTTTTAAAGCATAATTTATAATATGGATTCTATAAATTATAAATTTTCTTGCTTAATATGCTTTTTAGGAAATTTGATTTTTGAAGAACTAACTCCACTTACAAAACGTCCTTTACTGCCACGTCTTTTTTCTAAAAGTTGAGCCTTATTAAATTCCTGTCGTGTATACAACTTACCATCTACATAAATGGTTTTTACACCTTCAGGAAATTCCAAATGTAGTAACCTGCTGACCATCAAATAAATATACAAAAAATTAAATATTATCAAAGATGATATTGTTTAATTTTTAAACTAAATTATATGTAAAAAAATATTATAAGAAAAAACACGATTAAATAATAAGTATAATTGAAAAAAATCCTCTTTATATGTTTATATGAAAGTTTTAAAAACTGACCTTAATTAAAACTATTATAAAATCATTTTGCTATTTTCGATAACTAAATTTAGATCTACTGAAATACAATAATTCATTGAATATCAATATTATTTATATGAGTAAATTATTTTTTTTCATTTTCAATTTTCTTTTTAGCCTCATAACAACGACTGAACTTTTTTCTCAAAAACCATATAATTCAGTTAAAAAGCCGAATATTATAATAATACTTACTGATGATCAGGGTTATGCTGATGTATCATATTCAGGCTTAAAGGATTTAATGACACCTAATATCGATATGCTAAGAGAAGACGGTATGCGTTTTAATTATTTTTATACTAATTCTCCAGTATGTTCTCCTACAAGAGCTTCAATTATGACTGGAAAATACCCAGATAAAGTTGGGGTTCCAGGACTAATTCGTTCTAACCCAAAAGACAATTGGGGGTTTTTAGATCCGAATGCTATACTTCTTCCAAAGAAATTAAAGGAAGCAGGATATCATACAGCTCACATAGGTAAATGGAACTTAGGTCTGTCAAGTCCCAACCTTCCAAATGAAAAAGGATTTGATTTATTCCATGGATGGCTAGAGGACATGATGGAAGACTATGTTGTAAAGAGAAGAGTTGGTAAAAATTTCATGCGCTTAAATGATAAAGAAATTGATCCACCGGGTCATGCTACAGATATCTTTTCAGATTGGGCGGTCGATTATATTAAGTCGAGAAAAAACAAAGACAATCCTTTTTTTCTCTATTTAGCATATAATGCTCCTCATTCTCCGGTTCAACCTCCAAAAGAATATTATCAAAAAGTAATAAAAAGGGATCCCACATTACCTAAAAAAAGAGCTAAACTAATTGCATTTATAGAACATTTAGATTGTGGAATTGGCAAGGTTGTAAGAAGTTTAAAGAAGATTGGAGAGTATGAAAACACTTTGATTATTTTCACAAGTGATAATGGAGGTGATTTACAAAGTCTTGCAAATAATGGGAAATTAAGAGATGGAAAACAAAGTATGTATGAAGGTGGACTAAGGGTTCCAACTGTAATAGTTTGGCCAAATGTAATTAAAAAAGGAAGTTCCTCTGATCAAATAAATTCGACTGTAGATATTTATCCCACACTTACGTCTGTAGTGGGTTTAAAACCTAATGATTCCTTTGATGGACAAAGTTTTCTATCTACCCTTATTGGAAACGAATTAAAAATTGAAAGAGAAATTTATTTTGTAAGAAGAGAAGGTAATATTAATTATGGAGGGAAAGCATATCATGCTATAAGAGTTGGTGATTGGAAACTTCTCCAAAATTCCCCCTATAAACCACTTGAGTTATATAATCTTAAAAATGATCCATTTGAAAAAAATAATTTAGTTGATGAGTTTCCTGAAAAGGTTTCAGAATTAAATAATAAATTAATGATTCATATTCAAGAAGGGGGAGAAACTCCATGGCAGAAAAAATACAAGCAATGATGCTATGGATATAGAATAGGGTTAAGAGGGGTGTTAATAACAGATCCTACAGTTGCTCCTGGACACCATGTATCCCAATCATTTTGTTGACCTTCGTTTTCGGGTTTTTTTAAGTGCATGTTTCTATCCATATAAATAATTGTCATCACTTTCCTAGTTGTATTTGTTTGATTTGCTCCTGCTCGATGAAAAACCCAACCAGAGTGAAAACTTACCTCTCCAATATCAAATGGTTCTACAAACGTTTTAAAATTTGAAATACGGAGTTTTTTATTCATAAAGGCTTCACTTTCATCACTAATTGCCATATCACGACCTTCAGCAATTTGATGACTCCCAGCACTAAATTCTACAGGTCCCATTTCTAAAGGCGTAGCTTGAAGTGGAATCCATGCAGTGATTGTTTTATCAGAATCTAATGGCCAATAGTATTGATCAGCATGCCATGGAGTTATTCCTCCATTTGCTTCTTTAAATAAAGCTTGGTCATGATACATTCGCACTCCGTTCACTTCCATTAAATCTGAAGCGATTTTAGCTAATCGTTTGCTAAAGCAAAAAGACTTAACAACTTCAGATTCTCTCCACAAATTGAAAATCTGTAAAAAAGCTTTCCCATATGTATCTCTTTTTTCAAGAGGAGTTTTTTGGGTGTTAAGTTCATTTACAACTTTAGAAATAGTTTTATTAAAATGGTTAATCAGTACTGAAGAAAAAACATTTTTTAATTTTATATATCTATTTTTTTTAAAGAGTTCGATTTGATCTTGTGTAAGATCATAGGATAGGTTCAATAATTCAAGCATAAGCATATCAACAGCTAAAATAACCCTCAATTACAAGAGGGAAAGATGTAATCATTTATAAATTCAAGATAATAATATTAAAATATAATTATTTTAAATTTTCTTCATTTTTTTAGATATAAATTTGGGATATAATATTTATTTGAGTTTATTCTAAGGATATAGGAATAGTTTATATTTAAATAATATTATCTTATAGTTAATCAGATTTATACTTTATGTTTGGAGAAATTTATTTGAGTAGTAATTATGATTTGAATAAATTTTATCCATAAACCAATCCATTTTTTTTCATTATATCTTTATATATTCTCAATTTTGATATGTCTTTTGAATATTCATCTATTAAGACTATGTGGAAATAGAATAATTTTAAATTTTAAATTTTAATCTAAATTTATATCCTAATCTAAAAATTAAAACCTAAATCGTTGAAAAAACCTATCTGGTTATGTGATTTTAGGTTAACATTAATTAATTTACAACTATGAAAAGAGCTACTTCATTATATTTTCTATTGTTACTGTTAATTAATTGTGATTCATTAGAAGTTGAAAATGATTTCAAAAAATGGAACGAATATTTAGGAGATAAATCAAGGACTCATTATTCGAGTCTAGATGCTATAAATAAAGGAAATGTTCTAAGCTTAAAGAAAATTTGGGAATATAAATCTGGCGGATTATTAAATTCAAACAATACAACACAAATTCAATGTAATCCAATAGTTATAGATACAATTTTGTATGGAACTAATCCTTTAACTAAGCTTTTTGCTATAAATGCTAAGACAGGTAATGAGATTTGGAGGTTTGATCACGGTGAAGATACTGGTCCAGGGTGGTGGGGAGTAAATAGAGGTTTAATTTATTGGAAAGATAATTTTGATGGAAGAATAATTTATACATCTGGTAGTTACATATATGCTGTCGATGCTTTAACTGGCAAATCTGAAAAAACTTTTGGAAAAAATGGGAGGGTTGATTTAAGAAAAAATTTGGATCGCCCTTTTGAGGAAATGACGGTAATAGCTAATACACCAGGAGTTGTTTATGATAATATTTTGATTCAGGGCACTAGAGTTCATGAGGGGCCAGGTGCCTCCCCTGGGCATATTCGTGCTTATAATCTTGAAACAGGAGAAATGGTATGGAGATTTAACACAATACCTCATCCTGGAGAATATGGCTACGAAAGCTGGCCAAAAAAAGCATGGAAACACATGGGTGGTGCTAATTCTTGGGCTGGAATGACACTTGATGAAGAAACGGGGATTGTATATATTCCTACTGGATCTGCATCATATGATTTTTGGGGAGGAAATAGATCGGGAAAAAACTTATTTGCAAATTCTCTCATTGCATTAAATGCAAAAACCGGACAACGCATATGGCATTTTCAATTTATTCACCATGACCTTTGGGATAGAGATTTACCAGCTCCACCAAATTTGGTTGAGATAAATAGACAAGGAAAAAAAATTAAAGCTATAGCTCAAGTCACGAAATCAGGTCATGTATTTGTATTTGATCGTTTAACTGGCGATCCTATTTATCCAATAGAAGAGTTGCCTGTTCGACCCTCTGAACTTGAAGGTGAGAAGGCTTGGTCATCACAACCTTTACCTACATATATTCCACCATTTGCTAGGCAAGAGTTTTCTAAAGATTTGATTAATGATATGTTTCCTAATGCCAAAGCGATGCTAGCTTGGACTCCTACTCAAAAAGACAAAATACTCGATAAAACAATTGAAGAGGTTTGGGAAACTTTAAATTCTGAAGGTCAATTTATACCACATAGTGATAAAACTGGCTCCATAACTTTCCCAGGCTTAGATGGGGGAGCTGAATGGGGAGGAGCCGCATATGATCCAAAAAATAATTGGCTTTATGTAAACTCAAATGAGATGCCGTGGGTTTCAATTGCAAAAAAAGTAGATTTTTCAAACCTAGAAAAAGAAAACAAAATTAAAAATTATGGAAAGGTAATTTATAACCAGCAATGCTCTAGATGTCATGGCTCTGATTTAAGTGGAATGTCAAATATTCCAGATTTAAAAAATCTTGAAAATCGTTACAATGCCTCGAAACTGGCTTTGATAATTTCAAAAGGCAAAGGAAGCATGATGCCTATGCCTCAGATTTCTGAAACCCAAATACAGTTGCTGACTGCTTATCTTTTAAATATTAATTCAATAGAAGTTGATATTTCATCTTTTCAAAAAGTTGATCCTAATTTTTCTCCCTATTCTATTAATTATTTTGGGAGGTTTATGGATGAAAACGGTTATCCAGCAATTAAACCTCCATGGGGAACCTTAAATGCTATTGATCTTAACCAAGGTAAGATAGTTTGGCAGGTCCCCCTTGGGGAGTATGATGAGCTTACTAAAACGGGGTTCCCTAAGACCGGAACTGAGAATTACGGAGGTCCAATTGTGACTGCTGGAGGATTGATTTTTATAGCTGCTACAAACGATGAATATTTTAGAGCTTTTGATAAAATTTCTGGAGAAGAATTATGGAGAAAAAAATTACCTGCCGGAGGTTATGCTACTCCAATAACTTATGAAATAGAGGGAAAACAATATATAGTAATTGCTTGTGGAGGCGGAAAGATGGGAACTAAGTCAGGAGATTCTTACATTGCATTTTCTGTGGAATAAACAAAGACAATAAATGAAGAATATCTACTTCCTGCTTTTATCTTTTTTAGTATTGAGTTGCACAAAAACAAGTGATTGCATAGTTATAACTAGAAAAGAGAGTATTAATAATACATTTTTATTTTTCTGGGATGACACAAGTCAACAAAATACAGGTCTGGATGCTAGTCCAATCCCCTCAGGAGCTGTTAGTGAAGAAATTTACAATCAGTATGAAGTAGGCGATACTTATTGTATTGAGGAATTAATGCTTTAACATTTAAAGAATCAAAACTTTAGAATATCTAAATATTAATCCAGTACGTTATTTTTAAATTTATGGTTCTGAAATTAGGTATAAAATCGCTATCAAAATAATTTGAATTATCAGTGTAAACCAAGAATAAATCTGACAAAGGAGCAAAGCGCCATTGAAATCTAGAATTAATACCTAATGAATCTGAAAAGTTACTGTATTGAATAAATGTAGCCCAGAAAATGTTTTTACTAAAGGTAAAATCTACTCTAGGACTAATTAAAAAAAGATTTACAGAGTATTGAGGGCTGGGCAAATCAATTTTATCATAACTGAATTTTAGGCTTGCTTGCATCAGCTTATCAACACGAAAATTAAAATTATTACTTAATGAATATTTTTCACCATTAAAATATCCACCAATATTAATTTTTGAATTAAATCTAAACTTTCTTCTGTTAGTTGAGCCATACTCAATTTCAAACTGACGAGTATCATATTCTCCACTTATTATTGGAGTATTTTCATTGGCTCCAGTTGGATCAAAATCATTTTCTAAATAAATATAGTTGTTTGTAAAAACCAGATCAATTCCAGACATGTTTTTGAAATTAAAAGAAAGGTTTCCACTTAACCTTAAGTCTGTAACAAGATTATTAATATGAGGTTTATCGACGTAATAGACTTCAGGTCCGATTTGAATACTTTGAATTGATTCTGATTTTGGAAAAAATACCCTATCGTATTTTGTGTAATTTTTTTTAAAACCTGTCCTTCTAGAAAAACCTAAGTCACTTATGAAATTTGGAGTTGTTCTTGTAAAAACAGTTCTTAATCTATTTTTTCTATCATTGTAATTTAGTCTTAAACCTGTTGAAAGACCCTCTTTATTTTCAGATGGAGAAAATGTATTGTAAAAGAAAACCTTGCCTCTAATTTTATCATTTTTTGATATAAAGTTGTAATCTAAACCTAATAAACGATTATATCTTTCTTGTTCAGATTCAAAATTATTTTCACCTGTTTTTTGTCTATTTACAAGCAAAAATTTCAAATTTGATTTACTAAATATGTTTTGTTGAAATGAAAGTACAGTATTGTTATTGGACGGAATTAAATTAACCTCGTCTCTAGCGGTTTGCATGTTTAATAAACCTACCCTTAGCCGATTTGTGAGTTTTCCACTTAATCTTACTCCGGCACGAATCTTATTTTGAATAGTATTACCATTTAAATCTTTTGCTACCCCAATTCTCCTTGTAAAAAAAGGTTGATTTTCATAGAAATCACCAAAACCACTAAAAAGGTCATTGTTTTGAATAAAAAATTGCCTTTTCTCTGGTAGAGCAACTGCAAATCTTGTAAGGTTGATGATTTGATCATCAACTTCAATTTGTGAAAAATCTGGGTTGGCTGTAAAATCTAGATTTAAACCAGTCCCAATAATAATTCTTCCATCACCTCCATATTCTAAATTATTTACTCGTTCATCAATATCAAATTTTTTTGATTTCAATAAATTGATGTATGGAATTACTATAATTGGGGTTTTTGATTTACCTAAGGGTTTTTCAAATACAAGGGGTTTTGTATATGAAAGGTTAATAAAAGATTGTTCTTGAGGGACTTTAAATAATGTAGAGAATTCATTTTCAATAATTCTTCTTCTTGATACATTATAACTCCAAAACTTACTATTATTAGCAAATCTAATAGAGCTGAATGGTATTCTCATCTCAGCAGTATAAAAATTTTCATATATCTGAGTTTCTAAATCAAATTTTGCATCCCAATCCCAATTCGAATCTTGTCCTAATGTTCTTCCACCATTAAATAAAATTTCATCTTTTTTTACTCCAACAGAATTTCCTCCAAAAGCATATCCATTTGTTAAATCATTAAATGTGTCTAAGGTAAAAAGAAAAAAATCTGAGAAACGTCCCATGTCTCTTCTAAGACTAGAAATAATACTTTCATTTTTTTTCTCGTAACATTTTATAAACGCATAAATATTATTTGAGTCATACAAAAATTTTATCTCGGTTTGTTTCAGAGCTTTAATTGAATCAGTTGGAAACCACTGCCAAAAGCCTGATTTAATTTCAGCATCAGCCCAATCAGCCTCATTATCAATGCCATCAATTTTTATTTTTTGATTTGTGAATTTTACATAAGTAGAATCAACTTTATCTTGGGCAATAATTAAATTTAAATTTATGAATACACATAAAAGAATAATAATTTTATTTGACATAAATAATTATTATTTACCTAACAGATAAAAAAATCATAGATAAAATTGTGATAAAATTCGTAATTTATTCTTTACCCAAATTTTCCAAGAGACCAACCTATTATTGAGCCTTGAAAAGCTCCAATAAGTGAAGATATAAAGATGTCAGTTAGAACAAATTGAATTGAAACTATGTTAGTTAATGCCATAAATTGAAAACCAAAGAATGTAAAAGTTAAAGCTCCATACCAAACTCCAGTCATTGCTCCATTTTTCAAATTATTTATTCCCATCTTATCAAAACTGATTATCCATAGAATGAATAGAGCTATCCCACTAATTAAAATAAAAACAGGATCGGGAATTTCATTTACAACACCAGGAAAAAGTTTACTTAATTCAGCTTGTTCTGGACCATAAAAAAGAATGCCCGGTATGGCACTAATTAGTCCAGTAGCAATAAATCCAATAAAAAATGTAATAATATATTTTTTCATTTTAATTCAATTATGGTTAGATGTGTTCGCTAATCTACAAAAAAAACCCCTTGATTAAAAGGGGGGAGATTAGTAATAAAAAACAGCTTAAGTTTTAGGTTTCATTCCAATTTAATAACCCAGTTAAAATTGGGAGTGACCATGCTACCAAAGGGAATATAGCCTCGGGGAATACAGCTACAGGAACTCCCATAATCTTCAATTTCATTAACGCTCCAATAACAAAAAACAATATTACAGGTGAACAAATTACTACTGATAGCCTAGCTTGATTTTGCCCCTTTGTAATAAATGCAGCATATAGTATATAAACAGTTAAACATAAAAAGAGAAGAATTATTGCAAGATTTTCAGTGCCTCCACCCATTGTAATATATGGGATTATTACACCTGGACCTGTATGAAGTAAAGCAAGTATTATGAGCCATATTTTAGGTTTTTTTAAAGTATTCATTTTAATTCATTTAATATTATACCTAAAACTACAAAAAAAACCCTCGATTAGAAGGGAGGATAAATTTGTAATTAATATAATACACTATTTCGAGAAGTTGTATATAGCGAATGTTGCAAGCCAATGTTCACCACCATAACCACTATCAAACATAATACTATATCCTTTCTCAGAATGTTTTTTAGCAATTGATTGTAATACATTTTTATCCTCTCTACTATTTAGTTTAGCTGCAATTTCTTTTAAAGTCCAAGCTCTATGAAACATTAATCCAATTAAGTGACCAATCCCGGGATCAGTAGGATCTATAACCTCAGGGGGGTTAATTATATTATTAAATTTTGTCTTTTCAAATGTGGGAAAAAAATTGTAAAGCCACTTGTTAAATTGAGTATTATCAAGAACCATTGCCATTAGTCCTGCCTCAGCCAAACATGGAGAAATAAAATCTGTCCCCGATGGCTCATAATTTGTAGGGCAATTAGTATCTCCAAAAAAGTTTTTTATACTGTATTCCTT
>PAYI01000048.1 GCA_002714815.1 Flavobacteriaceae bacterium
CTCATTTTTCGTGAGGGCTTATGTTAGTTAGTGTAGTGTAGCGATTACGNTNGCTCCCCCTCTTGGACTCGAACCAAGGACCCTCTGATTAACAGTCAGATGCTCTAACCAACTGAGCTAAGGAGGAATGCGCGATTAAACTTTATAAGATTAATAAACGAGATGCAAATATAAACTCATTTCAGTATTTCGAAAATAAATTCCCAATAATTTTTCTGAACTAATATCAGTTATTTATGATGATTACCTTCTACAAATTATATGGTTGTAAGGTAGGGTAGCATTCACTAATTTAGACTCATTAAATGAATTATATATTCTAAATGAAAAGGACTTTATTCACTTTAATAAGCATTTCTTATTTTTCAACCTCAATGGCACAGCAATACGAAACCCAAAATTTTAATTTAATAAAAATGATTGATAAAGCGGAGATAAGATTTTATCCGCCCGTAATGAAAATAAAATCTAATAGGGAAAATGGTTTTAGCGCTTTATTTGGGTATATTTCAGGGAAGAATGTTGCAAATCAAAGAATTGCCATGACTACTCCTGTTTATATAAAAAAAAATGGAGAAAAAGAAGTAATGGAATTTGTGCTACCCAGATTCTTTAATAAAAAAGATACTCCAATGCCTTTATCTCAAAAAGTAGAGGTATATGAATCTCAGTCAGGTTATTATGTTGCGTTTCCATTTAAAGGCTATGCTTTTGATTGGGTAACTAATAAAGCTATAAATGAATTAAAAGATATCGTAAATTCCAACAATCTTAAAATAATTGGGGAGCCGATTATATTGGTTTATAATTCGCCTTATAAACTATTCAACAGGAAAAATGAAATTTTATTTAAAATTGCCTATAAACCTTTTTCATCCAANAANGTTAAGTAAAAAGTGCGCGAAACAAATCGTTTCCATTTGCATAAATTACNAAGGCCAACAATAAGAAAAAGCCAAANATTTGCGCATATTCCATAAACTTGTCGTTTGGTTTACGACCTGAAATCATTTCATAANAAAGAAACATTACGTGACCTCCNTCCAAGGCAGGTATTGGNAGGATATTCATAAATGCAAGAATTATTGAAATTAAAGCAGTGCTAGACCAAAAACCTTTCCAATTCCACTGGCTAGGAAACATGTTTCCAATGGCTCCAAACCCACCTAACTGGGATGCGCCTTTGGCCGTAAAAATGTATTTGAATTGAGACACATAGTCTCGAAGNGTCCAGTAACCGTAATCAAACCCTTCTAAAATGCTTTCTTCTAAACTTAAAGTTTGTAATTCGAATGAGAAGAAATCTGTCTTGGGATAAACACCTAAAGTACCATCAGATTCTGTGGTAATTTGCAANGTGTCTATGCTTCTACTTCGTTCTATAACCAAATTGATTTCTCGAGATTCCTTGGCCATATTATTTTTAAAATCATTCCAAGTACCAACAGAGCTGTTGTTGATACTGAGTATTTTGTCACCTGAACGAAGTCCATTTAAGGCTGCTGGTGATTTAGGAATTATACTATCTAAAATAGCTGGGAAAACAGGTTTAAAAGGTATCATTTCTCCTGACTCGAATATTTGATCCCCTATGTCTTTAGGAATTTTAAGGATAGTAGTCGCACCATTTTTTCTTCTTAATTTAACTTCACTTATATCACGGAGCAAGAAAAGTTTATTAATGTCTAAAACATTTTCTAATTCTNTTCCATCAANNGTTAANATTTGATCTCCAGTCTCNAANCCCACTTGAGCAACTACAGAAGAAGGTTCTAACCCTANAGGTAAATCTTCTGAGGCTANGGTGTATTTACCCCAAACAAAAAGAATCATCATATAGATAAGAAAACCCAGAATAAGGTTTACTGTGACTCCTCCTAACATAATGATTAAGCGTTGCCATGCTGGTTTGGATCGAAATTCCCAAGGTTTGGGNNGNTGAAGCATCTGTTCTTTATCCATGCTCTCATCTATCATGCCAGAGATTTTGACATANCCACCTAAAGGAAGCCAACCTATNCCATAAGTTGTTTCGCCAATTTTCTTTTTAAATAGAGNAAATCTAACATCAAAAAAGAGAAAGAATTTTTCCACTCTAGTTTTGAAAAGACGTGCAGGGATAAAGTGTCCTAATTCATGAAGTATAATTAGAAGCGACAGACTCATAAGTAATTGAATGGCTTTNACGACAAATGGACTCATATATTATTTTTGATAGCTGCAAAAATAGGATAATAGAAATCATAATAAAAATCTAAGCTTTAGATTTAAGATACTTTTTNGNCTTTGAGTTCTCGTTTNGAATTTAAAACCTATAAATTTGCGGATGAAAAAGTATTTATGAAGACATTTTTTGAGNGGTANAANTTTTTTTTAGGAATACTTGCTNNAGTTTCCTTATTTATTTTGNNTCTTTTTTACCATGCTCTTAAANCAGAAGAGAGGCTCCCNATATATCAACCTGCTATGGTCAATTATGAATTGGTAGAAAGCGGCNTACAACATGTCAAAAAATANCANAAAATAGCTCCCTTTAGATTGATNAATCAGAATGGNGNAACGATTACNGAAAAAGATTACAAGGATAAAATCTACATTGCTGATTTTTTTTTCACTACTTGNCCNAGTATTTGTCCTAAAATGACTGCNAATATGTTACTTATTCAAGAAGCAGTCAAAAGGGATGANCAAGTCAGACTACTCTCTTTTAGTGTAACACCCAAAATNGACACTGTAGCTCAGCTCAAGCGCTATGCAACTAAAAAAGGAGTTATAGATTCAAAATGGAACCTCTTGACTGGAGAAAAAAAACAGATATATGAACTAGCACGAAAATCTTATCTCGCTGTTAAAAGTAATGGAGATGGTGGTTTTTATGATATGATTCATACTGAAAATTTTATTCTTGTAGACCCAGATAAGCGTATACGTGGCTTCTATGATGGAACAGATGCAGTAGCTATGCAAACCTTACTTTCAGACATAAAGACACTTCAGGTGGAATATCCTCAACTTTAATTTTTTTTCTTCTTTCATTAATTTAGTGGGTAATTTCCCTACTTTTGATCTTTAAAATCATTCTAAATAATGATTCCACTAGATGAGCTCAAACAAGGAGAGAGTGCAGTAATTGATAAAATAACAACAGATAAGCTTCCACTCAAACTTATTGAAATGGGATGTTTACCTGGAAATCCCATATCCCTTATTCAAAAAGCTCCTTTTAATGATCCCTTATATTTTAAAATAGATGAATCGTATTTAGCGATTCGCAAGGAAACGGCCAAAGAAATTTTAGTTAGGCGAATCAAATAGACCATGATTAAATCTCTTAATATTGCCTTGTTGGGTAATCCAAATACAGGGAAAACATCTGTCTTCAACGCACTTACAGGTTTGTCACAAAAAGTAGGTAATTACCCTGGGATTACTGTGGAAAAGAAAGAGGGTCTATGTAAGCTTGACCGAAGAACTAATGGGCATATAATTGACCTTCCNGGAACNTACANCTTNAATGCTTCTTCTATGGATGAAAGTTTGGNAATTGAACTNTTATTGAACAGAAACAGCAAAGACTTTCCAGATGTAGCAGTAGTAGTAGCNGATATTGAAAACTTAAAACGAAACCTATTTTTATTTACTCAGGTTAANGATTTAGGCATCCCCACTTTTTTAGTTATTAATATGTCAGACNTAATGAAACGAAAAGGAATTTCTTTAAATCTTCCACTGCTTGAAAAAACNTTNGANACTAAAATTGCNTTGGTCAGTATTCGTAATAATGAAGGTATAAATGAATTAAAAAATCTACTTCTAAATTACCGGCAACTTTCAACCAAACCGACAATTTCGCTTAATTCGATAGACGAAGGCTATTTTAAAAATCTAGAAAAGGCATTCCCTAATCAATCATTGTATAAATTGTGGCTGATTATTACTCAAGATGTCAATTTTATAAAAATTGTACGTAAACAGGTTCCCGATGCTACTGACTTTAAGACAGAATCATCATTTAACCTAAAGCGTTTGCAACAAAAGGAAACTGTTAAACGCTACCAATTTATTAATACTGTTTTAAAAGACGGATTGCACATTGATAGAGCTAGTGCTTCTGATCTCAGAAGTTATCTGGACCGTGTTTTGATTCATAATTTTTGGGGATATATTATTTTCTTTGTTATACTGATGACGATTTTTCAATCGATTTTTAGTTGGAGCAGTATTCCCCAAGATATTATCGATACTAGCTTTNCTGCTTTAAGTCAAATCNTAGGNGANAAACTACCNCCNGGTGTNTTTACAGANCTTGTCNCACAGGGAATTNTTCCTGGTTTGGGAGGAATATTGATTTTTATCCCCCAGATTGCATTCTTGTTTTTATTTTTATCAATATTAGAGGAAACTGGATACATGAGTCGTGTGGTNTTTTTGGTGGATAGGGGATTACGCCGTTTTGGATTAAATGGAAAAAGTGTTATTCCACTAATATCAGGAACTGCTTGTGCGATTCCTGCAATTATGTCCACTCGCAACATTGAAAATTGGAAAGAACGCTTAATTACNATCTTGGTTACACCCTTTACAACCTGTTCTGCACGTTTACCTGTATATGCTATTTTGATAGCTTTAGTGATTCCAGATGGATCCATTTTTGGATTGAGTTATAAAGGATTAATGTTGATGTTTTTGTACTTACTCGGTTTTGCTATGGCACTATTAGCAGCTTGGATTTTAAGTAAAACCTTGGCAATAAAATCTAAAAGTTACTTTGTTGTTGAAATGCCTAGCTATAAATTACCATTACTTAAAAATATTGGAATAACAGTTTTCGAAAAAACCCGAAGCTTTATAAGTGAAGCAGGTAAAATAATTTTAGCGATGTCTGTATTACTTTGGATATTAGCTTCTTATGGTCCTGGAGAAAAGTTCGATCAGGCAGAAATCATCATTCAAGAAAACCANCCTAAACTAAGTCAAATAGAGCTACAAATTAAAACAAATGCATATAAACTTGAACATTCGTATATTGGAATATTGGGAAAAACAATTGAACCGGTAATTGCTCCTTTAGGCTATGATTGGAAAATTGGAATTGCTTTGATTAGTTCTTTTGCCGCAAGAGAAATTTTTGTAGGGACTTTGGCCACTATTTATAATGTTGAAAGTGATGCTGAAGANACTATAAGAAATAGAATGGCTTCAGAAATAAGAGCCGATGGAACTTTACTATTTAATTTAGCCAGTGGGATTTCTTTAATGCTNTTTTATGCTTTTGCAATGCAATGTATGAGNACCCTTGCNGTTGTTAAAAAAGAAACAAATANTTGGAAGTGGCCCATGGTCCAGCTTTTTGGAATGACTATTTTTGCTTATTTAGTGGCATTTTCAACCTATCAAATATTGTCCTAGTGGAGTTATTACAAACTATTTTAGTTATTTTTTCAGGNGNCAGCGCTTTANTCTTCTTATTTAGAAAAGTATTGTTTAAGAAAAAAGCAACTAATAACAAACATTGTGATAGTGATTGTGATTGTCATTGAGNTAAACCATCTTTAAATTAATATCGTTTGTCAATGTTTTATAAAATCTTCTATCTTTAAAGAACAAATTGAAATAAACTTAACAATGACAAATTCAAATAGACTATTTTATGGTAGTTGTTTTGCTTTAATAACGACAGCCTTTTCTTTTAGTATTAGAGCTGGGATTTTACCTCAACTTGGAGAAGAATTTCTTTTAGATGCCCAGCAATTAGGATTTATAAATTCGATGTGGTTTTTAGGTTTTCCTATCTCTATGATTTTAGGTGGGCTTTTTTACCATACCATTGGACCGAAGAGAATAATGCAATTTGCTTTTTTCACCCATACTATAGGAATCATTCTGACTATTTACTCGGGTGGTTATTCGGGATTGTTGCTTTCAACCCTTTTAATTGGAATTGGGAATGGTTGTACAGAAGCTGCCTGTAATCCAATGATAGCAGACGCATATGANGGGAAGAGAATGAACACCTTACTTAATCGCTTTCATATGTGGTTCCCTGGAGGAATTGTTTTAGGAAGTTTAATTTCATTGTTTATGACAGATGCGGCTTTAGGATGGCAGGCTCAAATTTGGATTATAATGATACCTACTATTATTTATGCATACTTATTTTTTGGACAAGAATTTCCAAGGCCTAAAGTGCAAGCTGCTACTTCAATAGGAGANAACTTTAAGGCAATGGCTTCTCCNATTTATATTTTCATTTTAGCATGCATGGCCTTAACTGCTATTTCAGAGTTTGGGCCTCAACAATGGATAGAGATAATAATGAAAAATAGTGGCGCACAACCATTACTGATACTTGCTTTAATCACAGGTTTAATGGCAGTAGGCCGCTATTTCGGTGGTGATATTGTACATAAATTAGACCAAACAGGTGTACTTTTAGGTTCAGCTGTTTTAGCAACAATTGGAATTTTTCTTTTCAGTACTCAAACTGGGGGCATGGTCTATGTAGCTGCTGTATTTTTTGCAATGGGAATTTGTTATTTCTGGCCAAATATGATTGGTTTTGTAGCTGAAAAAATTCCTGCCAGCGGTGCTTTAGGGATGTCAATTGTTGGCGGCATTGGAATGTTTTCTTCTTCTATTTTCCAACCTATTATTGGGTCTTGGATTGATAATTCAATGGAAGCCCAAAGCTTGCTTGGTTTCACAGGAGAGCAACTCAAGTTAGCAGCAGGTCAACAAACTTTAACCTACATGATTTCGTTCCCTGGAATTCTTATAATTTTATTTACAATACTTTATTTTTGGCAAAAGGGGAATACTCAAACCTCAACTGTATAACATTGTAATAGATATTAAAAAAAGCCACCTTTCAGGTGGTTTTTTCCTTATTCATTAAATCTTCAATTTCCTCCAAATTAATTGGTATGTTAGACATTAAATTTATTGGGTCACCTGATTTTTGAATTACAACATCGTCTTCTAAACGAATACCAAAACCTTCTTCTGGGATATAAATACCTGGTTCTACAGTAAATACCATATTTGCTTCCATAGGTAAGTGAAGAAGACCATAATCATGAGTATTTAGCCCTAAATGGTGAGCAGTTCCATGCATAAAATATTTTTTGTAAGCTGGTTTTTCTAGTGTTTCATTTTGAATATCTGCTTTGTCCAAAAGACCAAGATCTAGTAACTCAGATGTCATAAGTTTACCAACTTCAATATGGAAATCATTCCAAAGAGTTCCAGGCACCAAAAGTTTTGTAGCTTCATTTTTTACTCGTAAAACAGCATTATAAACTTCTTTTTGTCTCTTATTGTAAGTGCCTGAGATTGGTAATGTTCTTGTAAGGTCGGCTGAGTAATTTCCATATTCTGCAGCTACATCAATTAAAACTAAATCTCCTGCTTTACATTGCTGATTATTTAAAGTGTAATGTAAAATATTAGCATTAGCTCCAGATGCGATTATTGGTTTATAAGCAAACCCCTTGGATCTATTAGTCAGGCACTCATGAACTAATTCTGCTTCTATTTCATATTCCCAAACCCCAGGCTTCAAAAACGATAAAATTCTTCGTATTCCCTTTTCAGTAATATCGCAGGCTTTCTGAAGCTGTTTTATTTCTTCTTCATCTTTAACTGCTCTTAATTGTTGGAGAATTGGGTTACTTTTCGCTACATTATGAGCAGGATACTCTTTTTTGCACCATTTGATAAAACGATCTTCTCTTGTTTCTGTCTCAACAGCTTGACGATAATGCTCATTAGTATTAAAATAAAATGTGTCACATTGGGTGCTTAGTTCTTGAAAAATGGTTTTAAAGTTGTCCAGCCAATAAACGGTTTCAATTCCACTAAGTTCTTTGGCTCTATCTTTACTTAATTTTGCTCCTTCCCATACGGCAATTATGGAGTCGGTTTTTTTTAAGAACAATATCTCTTTGTGTTTTGGATTAAAAGCATCTGGGAACAAAACTAAAATACTTTCTTCTTGGTCGATACCTGACAGGTAAAATATGTCTCTATGTTGTTCAAAAGGAAGCACACTGTCTGCACTAATGGGATATATATCATTTGAATTTAATATAGCCAAGCTATTAGATTTCATATTATTGACGAAAGCCTTACGAGTTTTTCTGTAAAAAGAATTAGAAAGAGGTTCATACTTCATTTTAAGTTTTTTACGAAGATAATAGTTTTTTAAATCCTAGTTTTTAATCCTTTGTTCCTCTTAAAATCAATATTATTATATAATATTTAACAAAACCTTATAAATAATTATATTATTTATAAAGGATAAAAATTACAAAAAGCGGTTTGCTGCTATAGCTTTATACCTTAATTTTGTAATACAAATTGAAAATTTATGTCTTTAACTTCCTCCTCTATTGGAAGAAAAGTAGCGATGGCACTCTCAGGAATTTTTTTAGTGCTTTTTTTAACTCAGCACTTTAGCATTAATATGCTTTCTGTTTTTAGTGAATCATTATTTAATCAGGTTTCTCATTTTATGGGTAATAATCCAATTGTCCAATTTATTCTTCAACCTATCCTTATTTTTGGCGTACTTTTTCATTTTGTTATGGGTTTTATTTTAGAATTTCAAAATTCAAAATCGCGATTAGTAAAATATTCAAGTTATAAAGGAAATTCTAATGCATCTTGGATGTCAAGAAATATGATTTATTCTGGTATTGTGATTTTGTCATTTTTGGGGTTACATTTTTACGACTTTTGGCTCCCTGAAATGAATTATAAATACGTTGAGGTATTACCTTTAGATCCAAACCGTTATTTTGAAGAATTAGTTCATAAATTTGAAAACCCAATTCGCGTAACTCTATATGTGTTTTCATTTATTTTTTTAAGCTTACACCTTCTTCATGGTTTTGCATCTTCTTTTCAGTCAGTTGGAGTTAATAATAGATATTCTAAAGCAATAAAATCTTTCGCTACAGCTTTTTCTATAATAGTTCCTATTGGGTTTGTTTTTATAGCATTGTTCCATCATTTAAAAGCAGTTTAACATGGCAAAACTTGATTCAAAAATTCCAAAAGGCCCAGTTTCACAGAAGTGGACAAATCATAAAGGTAAAATCAATTTGGTAAGTCCCGCGAATAAGCGTTTGATTGATATAATTGTTGTGGGTACAGGCCTTGCAGGTGCTTCAGCCTCTGCAACCCTTGCAGAATTAGGCTATAATGTAAAAACATTTTGTTTTCAAGATTCACCTAGACGTGCTCATTCTATTGCTGCTCAGGGAGGGATAAACGCAGCAAAAAATTATCAAGGTGATGGAGATTCAACTTATAGATTATTTTATGATACGATTAAAGGTGGAGACTATCGTTCTCGTGAAGCAAATGTTCATCGTTTAGCTGAAGTTTCTACTAATATCATTGATCAATGTGTTGCTCAAGGAGTTCCTTTTGCNCGTGANTANGGAGGCNTGTTAGANAANCGTTCATTTGGCGGGGTATTGGTATCTAGAACTTTTTATGCAAAAGGTCAAACGGGACAACAATTACTTTTAGGAGCATATTCTGCAATGAATAGACAAATCGGTCGTGGAAAAATTAAAATGTATAATAGACATGAGATGATGGATATTGTAGTTATAGATCAAAAAGCAAGAGGTATCATTGCTAGAAACTTAGTAAATGGTAAAATTGAACGTCATGGGGCACATGCNGTGGTNATAGCTTCTGGAGGATACGGCAATGTNTTTTTTTTGTCTACAAATGCTATGGGGAGTAATGTTTCTGCTTCATGGAAAATTCATAAAAAAGGAGCATATTTTGCAAATCCTTGCTANACNCAAATTCATCCTACNTGTATCCCTGTGTCTGGAGATCACCAATCNAAACTTACATTGATGTCAGAATCTCTTCGTAATGATGGTCGTATTTGGGTGCCTAAAAAGCTAGAAGATGTTAAAGACATTCGCGAAGGNAAGNTAAAACCCACAGGGATNAGTGAAGAGAACCGTGATTACTATTTGGAGCGTCGTTATCCTGCTTTTGGAAATTTGGTACCTCGNGATGTTGCTTCTCGTGCAGCTAAAGAACGTTGTGACGCTGGCTTTGGAGTCAATAAAACAGGAGAGGCAGTCTATTTAGATTTTGCTTCAGCCATTACACGTTATGGAAAAGAACAAGCTCATGTAAAGGGTTTAGATGAGAGCAATTTAGAATTAGTTAAAAAATTGGGGCAAGAAATTGTACGTTCTAAATACGGCAATTTATTCCAGATGTATGAAAAAATTGTAGATGAAAATCCCTACGAAACACCGATGATGATATATCCTGCTGTTCATTATACAATGGGTGGAGTATGGGTAGATTATAATCTTATGACATCTATTCCTGGTTGCTACGCAATTGGAGAAGCCAATTTTTCAGATCATGGTGCAAACCGGCTCGGGGCTTCTGCCCTTATGCAAGGATTAGCAGATGGTTACTTTGTTTTACCCTACACAATTGGTGATTATCTATCCGATGATATTCGAACGGGTCCAATTGACACACAACATCCTGAATTTGAAAAAGTAGAAGCCATTATAAAAGCTCAAATAGAGAGATTTATCAGCAATAAGGGAAAAAATCCGGTAGATCATTATCATCGTAAGTTGGGAAAAATTATGTGGAATAAATGTGGAATGTCTAGAAATGAAAAAGGACTTAAAGAAGCAATTATGGAAATACAAGATTTGCGTAAAGATTTTTATAAAAATATTAATGTTCCTGGGAAAGCTAACGAATTCAACGAAGAGCTTGCAAAGGCAAGTCGTGTTGCAGACTTTTTAGAACTCGGAGAATTATTTGCTAAAGATGCTTTAGAAAGAAGCGAATCTTGTGGAGGACATTTTCGTGAAGAGTCACAAACTACTGAGGGAGAAGCACTTCGGGATGACAAAAACTTCACCTTTGTTTCGGCTTGGGAATATAAAGGAGCCCCATCAAAGGCAAAACTTCATAAAGAAGATTTAAAATATGAAGAGATTGAGGTAAAAACAAGATCTTACAAATAAAAATTGAGGTAATAGATATGAATATGAATTTGACATTAAAAGTTTGGCGTCAAGCTAATTCTGAAGTAAAAGGGAAACTAGAAACTTACCTAATGAGTGAAGTTTCTCCGGATATGTCTTTCTTAGAAATGATGGATGTGCTGAATGAACAACTTATGGTTGAAGGGATTGATCCCATTGCGTTTGACCATGACTGTCGAGAGGGAATATGTGGTATGTGTTCAATGTTTATAAACGGTGAGGCTCACGGCCCAGATCGTTTAGTAACGACTTGTCAACTTCATATGCGTAAATTTAAGGACGGAGACACAATCATTATTGAACCTTTTCGTGCAAAGGCATTTCCTATAATTAAAGACTTGACAGTTGATCGATCTGCCTTCGATCGTATTCAACAAGCTGGTGGATTCGTTTCAGTAAATACCTCAGGTAATACCCAAGATGCCAATACAATTCCAATTGATAAATATGATGCGGATAAAGCCTTTGACGCAGCTACCTGCATAGGATGTGGTGCCTGCGTAGCAACTTGCAAAAATGCTTCAGCTATGCTTTTTGTATCTGCTAAAGTTTCTCAATACGCTCTACTTCCTCAAGGAAAAGTAGAAGCAACTGATCGTGTTTTAAACATGGTAAAACAAATGGATGAAGAGGGATTTGGGAACTGTACCAATACTGGTGCTTGTGAAGTAGAATGTCCTAAAGGAATTTCTTTAGAAAATATAGCTCGTATGAATCGAGAATATCTATTTGCTAGCATTAAGGGTTAAAACCTTTTTTTATTTTATTTAATATTAATAAGAGAGTAAAATTTAAAAACTTTAATTTCTATGAAGTGAAATAAGTTTATTGGTAATATTAGTTTTTATAAGCCCATCAATATCCTCAATTTTTTTTTTAATTTCCTCGATAAAGTCATTATCTGAAAGTATGTAATGACCACAAATTTTTATCAAGCTTTCTTTTTGTTTTATTGGATCAAAGTCTTTTTCAACCCACTTAATCCATTTTTTAGAATCATAACAAAGTTCCCAATAACGATTAAAAAGATCATTTCTGTTTTTAATTTGAGTTAAATAGGTTTGTGTTTCAATTAATCCAAATTCAGGAGCTATGTTAATAGAGTCTAAGCCTTGCGACATCTTAATTTTAATCAATTCTTCTGGGATATAATCCCCATTATGTTCTTTTGCTTTTAAATTATTTATTTTAGCAATTTCTAACATCTTAAGTAATCTTATAAGATCAAAATTACCTGTATTTTTATTTGACAAAAGAGAAGTTCCGGATTGAATCACCAAATATTTAATTTGCAAAAACTCCTCTTTTGAAAGATTTGACTTCAAAAACTTTAAAAGCTTTCCAAGTTCTTCTGGTTCAAACTTTCTTATTGACTCTTCAGTACCTACTTCAAATTTAATTTTAGGATTTCTCGATAAACAAAATCTTATCATTTCTAGGGTCCACTTTGATCCTTCAGAGAAGGATGGGTATTTTTTCCAAGGATCAATATGTATGTAGTCAAAGTGTCGACAATCACACTTTAGAGACTCATACCCATCATCTTCAAACTGTCCTTGACTAGGACCTCCGTGATCTCTCATAATAACTATTTCATTTGCATATTTTGAAAGAGCTTTAGTAGTCCAATTATTAGAATAGCCTCCTTCATAATCGACCTGTCTTCTACTTGGAATCAATGCAACTTTATTTTCTGTTTCCTTTTGAAACTTAATAATTGAATCAACAACATTTTTGGACATAGGTCCGATAAAATATTTTATACTCATGAATTATTAATTTTATTAATACGAAAGGTGATTTTTTTCAATAAAATGCATCGATTACTTTCTTCATAAATTGTCCTACTTGACTAGGTTCCAACCAGCGAGTTACAACAACAAGTTCCTTATCAGGGACTATAATTATAAAGTTACCCCCAAAACCAGAAGCATAGAATACATTCTCTGGCACTCCTTCCCAATATCGATCGGTTCCTTTTTTATTTAACCACCACATATAGCCATAGTTCTTTTTAGCTGGTGAGGATTTTAATGCTTTTTGAATCCACTCTTCGCTAATAAGCTGTTTTCCTTTCCAAGATCCCTTGTTCAAGAAAAGTAATCCAAAACGAGCATGATCCTCTGTATTAATGAATAATCCGCCTCCAGAATGTCCTCCTCCGGAAACTGATTGCATTCGGGTTCCGTCGAGTTCAATCCATGAGTTTTTATAACCATACCATCTCCAAGTTGAACTTGCTCCTATCGGGTCCATAATACTTTCTTTTATTACTTGGGGTAAGGGTTTTCGCCATACATTTAAGAGGCAGTATGCAAGAAGATTTACTCTAACATCATTGTATTCAAAATGACTTCCTGGAGTA
>PAYI01000049.1 GCA_002714815.1 Flavobacteriaceae bacterium
AAAGAAGTGAAACAGCTTATTGGGCAAATCTTCCATTAGGTTTAGATATAAAACGTTTATCACTGGCTGGAAACATGACTGGTATAAACCTCAAGTCACCAAAAAACTTGAAAGTTATTCCTTATACCCTAGCTCAAGTAGTTGGAGATAACTCGACTACAGATAATACTTCTTCAAAAGTTGCTATTGGCGGTGATATTAAGTATAGTTTAACGCCTGGGCTAACATTGGATCTAACATATAACACAGATTTTGCTCAAGTTGAAGTCGATGATCAACAAGTAAATCTTGATCGTTTTAACTTATTTTTTCCAGAAAAAAGACCTTTTTTTTTAGAAAATGCCGGTCAATTTAGTGTTGGAAGTCCGGGAGAAGTAGATCTATTCTTCAGCAGAAGAATTGGAATAGGTGAAGGTGGTTCATTAGTTCCAATAATTGGTGGTTCAAGAGTATCAGGAAAAATAGGACAAACAAATATTGGACTATTAAATATGTTTACTGATAAAATAGATAATGAATCATCAAATAATATAAACAGCAATAATTTTACTGTGGCACGTGTAAATCATGATTTTGCAAAAAGCCGCTCTTCAATTGGTGGTATATTTGTTAATCGAAATAGTATTGGATTATCAAATGATTATAATCGAGTTATTGCATTTGATGGAAGATTGGGTTTTGGAAAAAAAGCTCAACTATCTGGATATTTATCTAAAAGTTCAACACCAGGTTTGGAGGGAAGAGATCATGCAATGAATCTAACGGGAGTATATAACTGGGATGGATGGATTTTAAGAGCTAGTTATACAGAAGTTGGAGACAAATTTAACCCTGAAGTTGGGTTTTTGCTTAGAAGTGCGTTTAAAAAAACAGATTTTCTTATCTGGAAACAGTGGCGTCCAAAAAACACAGTCAAATTCTTAGAGGTGCGTCCTCATATTTCTTATAGAGGTTATTGGAATTTTAATGGAATTCAAGAAACTGGATTTTTACATGTTGATAATCATTGGGTATGGAAGAGTGGTTTTGAAATTCATACAGGGATTAATTTTACAAAGGAAACAGTAATTAATTCTTTTCAAATTTCAAAATTAATCGTGGATCAAGGAGTTTATGATCACAAAGAATTACAATTTATTTTATTTACAAATCCCAATAATAAAATTTCCTTTCGCAACAGGTCATTTATTGGTGGATATTTTGGTGGTAATCGTATTTCAAGTAGTAATAAAATAGCTTTGCGATTTGGTGATAAGCTTATTGGAGAAGCTAATTTTAATTTTAATCGTTTGAACTTGCCTAATGGAAATACTGATGTAATTATTTATGGGACACGCCTTGCCTATTCATTTACACCTAGAATGTTTTTGCAAAGTCTTATTCAATATAATAATGTAAGTAGAATAGGGTCAGTCAATGCACGCTTTGGATGGTTAAATAATGCAAATACTGGTTTATTTATTGTGCTAAATATTATTAAAGATGATGATCTTATAGACCCTTTAAATAATAAAAGTATAACTATTAAATACACTCACCAATTTGATCTATTAGGAAAATAAATTTAAATGGGGAGATTTTTTTCTAAAAAATTTATTCCATTTTTAAAGAGAATTTTAAGAATATCATTTTCTGTATATCCTCGTTTATTTAAAATTTTATCCAACTTTTGCAAGTCTGCAATTGTATTTAAATCATAAGGACATTGTTCATTTCCAAATCCACCATCTAAGTCTGAACCTATCATTACATGATTTACGTTTCCTGCCAACTGACAAATATGATCGATATGATCTGATATTATTTCAATAATAAGTCCGCTTTCTTTTGGCCTAGTAATTCCACGTCTCCAATTGGGAAACATCATCCATGCGTCAAAAGCCATCCCTATAACTCCTTCACGTTCAATTAAGGCAATAATTTGACTATCTTCAAATTGTCTATTGTTTGGCACTAATTTCCTACAATTACTATGACTAGCCCAAATGGGACCATTATGCAAATCAATAGTTTCCCAAAAACTTTTATCACATAAGTGTGTAACATCTAAAATCAAGTTAAGTTCTTTGATTTTTTTTAATAATTTTTTTCCTCTTTTTCCTATACCTCCAATAGAATCTGTTCCAAAAGCATATGTTCCAGGACCATAATGAGCAGGGCCTATAGCCCTTAGTCCTTTTTCATACATAATTTCTAAATGTTCCATAGAAATAATAGAATCTGCTCCTTCAATACTTAATACATAACCCAATTGTTTATAGGTTTTATTTGATTCCCAACATTTGAGGTGCTTTTTTAATTCGGATACTGTTTTGATTTGAATTAACTCATTTTGTAATTCCATTTCTTTATACCAAGCAAGCTGACCCTGAGTTTGTGCCCATGCTTGTTCAGGAGAATTCCATCCTGGAAGTGGATTTTTAGGTTTTACATAACGCGCTATAAGTGTTGCTACAATGAGTCCAATATTCCCCTCACGAAGAGCTTGAAAAGAAACTGTTCCTCTTCCCCTATCAGGAAGGTCTTCCATTCCTTTTTCAAGCTCTCTTATCTTCTGGACAGGTAGTCTTAAATCTCTGTTCCATTCTAAAGCATTCATTGATAAATCAAGATGTGCATCAAATATAAATTTCATTACCTAAAACATATCTTAATAGTTTTGCGCTTCAATTTTCCAAAAAGAATCTATTTCACCACCAATCACGGCATATGCTTTACTATATTTAGCAACAGTTGGGCAAATATGATATGGAATAGCATAAAATAAATCTCCTATTTTAAAATTATTTTCTTTCTCATATTCCAAAACTAAATGTTCTTCACTTTGCATCTTGTGATTTGCTCCTTCTAAACCTAAAATTTCAACTCTTGGAAGAGGCATTTCTGAAGCCACTGACTTATGACCTAAATCAAAGCAAAAAATATTCTTATTCGGTTTGCTTATTAAACGTGTTACCAATATTGCTGCCTGTAAGAAGGGTGAATCTTTCCATATTCTTTGATATCCCAAGTCCCACAAAAGAGTTGTTCCTGGACTCAATAGATTATTATTTTTCAATGAATGTGGATAAAAACTAGGAGAACCTCCCGTGATTTTTTTTGGAACAATTCCACCATGATTTTCAATTTCAAAAATTAATCTTTCTACTGATTCAAAATCAATATTACATTGATCTACACGTTCTTTCATTTTTTGTGAACGAATGTGCCCATCATAGACATGCAAGCCTTCAGCTTTAAGATTTGAGTCATTAAATAATTTCATGTAAAGTCCTGTTGCTATTTTAGGAACAACACCTGTTCGATTCATTCCATTATTGATATCTAACCAAAGATTCATTTTTTGATTTTTAGACTTAGCTAGATTAGAGAAAAGTTTTAATGAATCTGAATTGTCTACTAAAGTTGAAAAAGTAATCTCAGGATAAATTTCTTGTACTTTTAAAACTTTGAGAGCTTTTTCTTTTGTAGGTTGAATGGCAAGTAAAATATGCTTAACGTTACAAGAGATTAACATTTGCATTTCTCCAAGGGTTGCACATTTAAATTCTTTAATACCGTAGCTCATAAGGAGTTTTACTATGTTTTGCATCTTGTATGTTTTTACATGGGGAATCAAACGATTTGGATCTCCTGAAATCTGAATCATTGATTCAATGTTGTGTTTAACTCGATCAGGAAAAACCAATAAGCCTGGAGTAATTATTTGGCTCTCAATATTTATGCGATACCATGGCTCTTTAGACATAAATTATTCTTCTAATAAAAATGCAGCCTCTATCTCCACAGGAATATTTTTTGGGAGATGCATGCCAACTGCACTTCGAACACCTACTCCATTTTCTTTACCAAAAACCTCAGCAAAAAGTTCACTAAAGCCATTAATTACGTAGGGATGTTCTTGAAATTCTGGTGTGGCATTAACCATACCCAGAACTTTTATAACTCTTTTTATTTTTAAATCTTCACTAGCGTGCGTCACAAGTGTGGAAAGCATTGTAAGTCCCACCTGCCGAGCAGCAGTTTTTCCTTGTTCTTTATCAAGCACAGAACCTACTTTCCCTTGCATCAAGCTGCCATCGAATAAAACTGGACCTTGTCCAGAAACTAATATTTGGTTTCCAATAACTAGAATGGGACGATATACTCCTGCTGGTTGAGGTGCAGGTGGCAGTACAAGTCCCATTTTCTCTATTCTTGTTTTCAATTGTTTACTCATATTAGATAAATTGATTTAAAATTAAAACACCCAAAAGTCCTGAAATTCCTATACTAGTTTCCATAACGGTCCAAGTTGATAGAGTTTCTTTTACATTTAAATTAAAGTATTCTTTAAAGAGCCAAAAACCACTATCGTTAACATGTGAAAGCATTAAGCTTCCAGAGCCTATGGCTAATACCATAAGTTCTGGACTTACAGATGTTGTTTGTATTAAAGGTGCTACAATTCCTGCAGTTGTTAGCCCTGCAACGGTAGCAGATCCAACTGCAAAGCGAATTAATGTTGCAATAATCCATCCTAATANTAAAGGNGATAATGAAGTAATTTCAAGTAATCCTCCAATGTAATTACTTACTCCACTATCAATTAAGATTTGTTTAAGAGCTCCTGCNCCTGAAATTATAAGTAANACCATTGTAATTCCTGATACTGCTTCAGCATAAATTTTCATTACATCATCCATAGATTTCTTACGTGCAATACCCAATGTATAAGTACCTAATAAAAGTGTCAATAGTAAAGCGATCACNGGATTTCCAATAAAATTAATCCATTTTAATAGGATACCNCCTTCTTTGAAAAATCCTGAAATCAGAGTTGCAAAACCAATTAATAATACAGGTAATAACGCTGTAAATAAACTGTTAGTTAAGCTTGGGAGTTCAGAAGCTTCAAAAGTTTTTGAGGCCATAAATTCTTTAAGAGGCTTAGCTTCTACCTTAGGAAGAAAGCGTGTGAGTAATGGGCCTGAAATTAAAATTGCTGGTATTGCAAGCAAGATTCCAAAAATAAGTGTTTTTCCAAGATCGGCACCAAACATTACTGATAACGCAGACGGCGCTGGATGTGGAGGTAAAAACCCATGAGTGACAGAAAGAGCGGCAAGCATAGGTAAGCCAACTCCTATTAAAGAGAGTCCAGTTGAAGAGGCTACTGTAAAAACTAAGGGGACTAAAATTACAAATCCAACTGAGTAAAACATTGTAATTCCAACAATAAAACCTGTTAACATTACTGCAATTTTGGTGTTTTNAACACCAAAAATTTGTATCAAACCATTAGTTATTTGCTGAGCGGCTCCACTTTCAGCTACAAGTTTTCCTAGCATTGCTCCAAGGCCTAATATCATTACAAGAAAGCCCAGAGTATTACCAATTCCGTTTTCAATTGAGCTAATTAATGTATCTAGAGGCATCCCTTGACCAAAACCTATTCCTATAGTAACAATTATAAAAGCAACAAAAGCATTAAGTCGAAATAAAACAATTAATAAAAATAAAAGTAAAATTCCAATGGATACTACAACTAAAGGCATAGAGAAGTTTAATCAACTTGTTAGGTAAAGATAATGGATTTTCGAAATACAATCATCTAAAATGGAGGTTTAAAGATTTGAAACAATTACTTACCAAGTTTTTACATTAACTTGCGGATTTTTATATTCAAATTGAAAAGTACTTTTTATACTTTACTTTTTTTTGCGCTAGGTTCAATCTCCTATTGTCAAGATAGATATGTGCCAAATAAAGACAATGAAACTGAATTTATTATTGATGGTNTAATTTCTGAAAAGGAATGGAAAAATGCAATACAAGTTGATCTTGATTACGAAGTAAATCCTGGAAACAATATTATTCCAAAAGAAAAAACTAAAGTATATATTGTTTATTCTGATACTCATCTTTACGTTGGTTTTTATGCAATTGCAAATCCAAAAGAAATTAGAGCTTCAATAAGGTCTAGAGATGACTTAGGAATGATTAGTGATGATTTTGTTATTATNGCTTTTGATACCTATGGAGATAGTAGGAATAATTATCTTCTACTATCAAATGCATTTGGAAGTCAGCTAGACGCTAGAGCTGTAAATGCCCTTACTGATGAAGACAGATATGATATAAATTTTAATGTAGATCATGAAACTAGTGGAAGCATAGTGTCTAATGGGTACCAAGTTGAATTTAAAATACCTTTTTCTTCTTTACCCTTCCCAAACGGTAACAATCAAGAGTGGAATTTTAATTTTAGAAGAAATACATTCAGAGANGGTATACCGATAGAANTAAGAAGNCAACCTTACGACAGAACAGCGCCATGTCAAATATGTCAAACAACTGATCGGCTCATATTAAGTGATATAAAAATTGAAAAAAGAGTTGAATTATTACCATATCTGGCAGGTAATGTTACAGGAAGTAAAGCTGATATTTTAGATGAATTAAAATATGAAAAATTAAAGCCCAATTTAGGATTAGGATTGAATATTGATTTAAACAAAAATAGCACCCTTGAAGTCACCTTAAATCCAGATTTTTCTCAAGTTGAAGCTGATGTTACACAAATCGATGTAAACTCTGCAGTTGCTTTAGAATATCCTGAAAGAAGACCATATTTTAANAGAGGTACTGATATAGTTCAATACATAAGTGGTGCATTTTATTCTAGATCAATAAATAATCCCTTGATATCCACAAAGCTTATTAGTCAAGGTAAAAAAGAACGTTTATTTTTTCTGACAGCATTAGATCAAAATTCAATTTATCAAATTGCTGGAGAAGATAAATCTTACTTAGGAAAGGGAGAGGAATCGTTTGTAAATGTATTAAGATATCAAAAGCTCCTGAGCAAAAATTCTAGACTTGGTTTATTATCCACAAACAGATATTATAAAGACGGAGGCTACGGTAATCTTTTTGGAACAGATGGGTGGTTTTTATTGACAAAAAATTTAAGATTAACCTATGAATTATTTTTAAATCTTAATAAGGAGCCAAATGCTGACTGGATAGATTCAAATGATATTATTTTCGGAAGATCCGTAAAATTAGATAATCAGAATTTTAATGGAAAATCTCTTTATTTTCAACTATACAGAAATACTGAAAAATGGAGATCATACTTNACTTACAGAGATTTTTCGCCAAATTTTCAAGCTGACGTAGGATTTGTCGTTAAAAATAACAGGAGATGGGCTACTTTGTATCATACATATCAAATATTTCCAAATAAACCTGNGCTTCAATTTTTAAGTTTTGGGACAAAAGCTGATATNATTTATACCTATGAAGACTATCTTAAAACAATCAGTATTGATGGCATCTTTAGTATAAAAACACTTTTTAATACTGAAATTGAATACACGTTTGATTTTGATGCTTTTAAAAACTTTCTTGGACGTGATTATAGGAATTTAGAAAGTAATCGATTTAAAATTCAGAGTAGTCCTAGTGAATCTTTTGTAATTAATTTTAATTTGACAATTGGAAGAGAGTTGGCTTTTAATGAAGCTATTCCTGAGAAAGGAAAGGAACTAACTTTTAACTTAATCCCATTAATTCAACTAAGTAATAAATTAAGAATTTCCCCTTCAATTAGATATGCGAGACTAAAGCATCTGGAAAGTAATGANTTTTATTATAATGGATCAATATCTAGGTTTTCTGTTAGATATCAATTCAATAATTTCTTTAACATAAGAATAGTTTCTGAGTACAATACATTTTCTGATAGATTTTTTATTCAGCCTCTAATTCAATGGAATCCAAATCCATCAACAGTCTTTTATATTGGTGGTAATCAAAATTCATTAAGTGAGTTTAATGACGATTTATANTCAATATTTAGGGTTGACCAGACACAATTATTTTTAAAATTTCAATATCTAATTGGAATCTAGTTNAATTATTAACACTTTTTGTTTAAGATTTAATTGGCTTANAATTNAATTTATTTAATTTACTATTACAAAACTTAACTTAAGAAATTCATTATGAAANATTTACTANTATTTACTTTATCCTCAATTCTATTTTTCAACATTAATGTCCACTGTCAAAATAATTATATAATTGAAAATTTGGAATGGAGAAATATTGGTCCAGATAGAGGAGGAAGATCTTTAGCTGTTTCAGGCTCCTCTTCTAGAATAAACGAATACTTTTTTGGAGCTGTAGGTGGTGGGCTCTGGAAAACTACTGATGGAGGTGTTACATGGAATCCAATAACTGATGGTCAAATAAATAGTTCTTCTGTTGGTGCAATTGCTGTTGCTAATTCGAATCCAGATATTTTGTTTATTGGAATGGGAGAAACAGAACTAAGGGGAAATATAATGCAAGGAGATGGTGTTTATAAATCTATAGACGCAGGTAAAACATGGACACATATGGGACTCGAAGATACCCAAGCCATCTCTAAAATTAGAATACATCCAAAAAATCCAAATATTGTTTATGTAGCTGCTTTGGGTCACCCGTATGGCAACAATAAAGAAAGAGGGTTATTTAAATCTATTGATGGTGGTAAAAACTGGAAAAAAATATTATATAAAAGTTCTAAAACAGGGGCTATTGATTTAATTCTTGATCCAAACAATCCTGATACCATATATACTTCATTTTGGCAGGTATACCGAACTCCATATAAAATGTTAGGTGGTGGTCAAGAATGTAGCCTATATAAGTCTACTGATGGTGGAGCAACTTGGATGGATATTTCTGAAAATCCAGGCTTTGCAAAAAGACCAGTAGGAAAAATTGGNATTACAGTTTCTGGAGCAAATTCNAATAAGCTTTGGGCCATTGTCGAATCAGATAATGGAGGTGTTTATACATCAGAAAATGCAGGTAAAACCTGGAAGAAAATAAATGATGAGCGTAAATTAAGACAAAGAGCCTTTTATTATAGTAGAATTTATGCTGATCCAAAAGATGAAAATACAGTTTATGCCCTNAACACAGGTTTTTATAAATCAACTGATGGAGGTAAAACTTTTGACAAAAAAATTAAAGTGCCACANGGAGATAATCATGATTTATGGATTGATCCTGAAAATCCCTNTCGTATGATAAATGCAAATGATGGAGGAGGTTGCGTATCNGTTAATGGTGGTGAAACCTGGACTGATCTAGATTTTCCTACTTCACAACTTTACCATATAATGGTAACTAAAGATTTTCCATATTTTGTTTGTGGTGCTCAGCAAGATAATTCAACAATGTGCGTTCCCTCTGAAGGTTGGGATTTTAAACAAGCAAGAGGGCCCCATAAGCAATATTATTATCCTGTAGGCGGAGGAGAATCAGGCTATATTGCTCAGCATCCAATAAATTTGGATTGGTTTTATGCTGGTAGTCAAGGTGCTTTACTAACCAAATTTGACAGNAAAACTGGGTTTAATAGAGATATTCAAGTTTATCCCAGATTTTTCTCTGGTGAACCAGCAAGTGCTCTTCCAGAAAGATGGCAATGGACTTTTCCTATCGTCTTTTCACCGCTTAATCCTGTTAAGCTTTATACATCATCACAACATGTTTGGGTTTCTGAAGATGATGGATATAGTTGGACTAAGATTAGTCCTGATTTAACATACGCAGATCCAAAGACACTAGGAAAGACAGGAGGAGTAATCACAAATGATATGAATGGTCCTGAAATTTACGCTACAGTTTTTGCATTGGTTCCATCCAATCATGATGAAAATACAATTTGGGCAGGTTCGGATGATGGCTTAATCCATATNACAAGGAATCATGGTAAGACATGGGAAAACATTACACCTTCTGATATGCCAAAAGATACACGCATAAGTATTATTGAAGAATCACTTCACAAACCAGGAACTATATATGTAGCTGGTAAAAGATATCAAATGGACGATAGAAAACCTTATTTATGGAAAACCAATGACTATGGTAAGTCTTGGGAAAAAATTGTTAATGGTATTAGATCAGATGATTTCCTTCATGTTATAAGAGAGGACATCAAAACACCAGGTCTTCTTTTCGCTGGAGGGGAACATCATGTTTGGGTCTCATATGATGATGGCAAAAATTGGGAATCTTTAAGTCTTAACCTTCCTGATACGCAAATTTCGGATTTAATAGTGACTGAAAAAGACTTAGTTATAGGAACCCATGGAAGATCAGTTTATGTTCTAGATGATATCTCTCCAATTAGAGAAATGATTAAAATAGATCCTAAAAGGCCTTATCTATTCGAAACTTATTATGCTACTAGAAGAGTTCAAAATGCTGAAATAAAATTCTTNCTTCCATCAATACCAAATAAGTTATCTCTCAAAATAATTGATGTTAAGGGGAGAGTAGTATTAGAAAAAGATGGTGTTCTTGAAGATAATACTGAAGAAGAGGATAATTCATGGTTTGGTCCTAAAAATAAAAAACTTACCATGAAAAAAGGTTTAAATACATATACATGGAACCTAAGATATCCCGGTGCAGCAGAATTTGAGGGAATGATTATCTGGTCTGCGAAACCCTCCTTAGGACCTATAGCTACTCCAGGAAATTATAAAATACAACTAACTGTTGACAATAATCTCTATGAGACTTCTGTGGAGGTAAGAAAAGACCCAAGAATAGAAGTTTCTAATGAGATCATTGAGCAACAATTTGAATTTGCAATGGAAATTATGAAGCAAACTGATCTTGCAAACAAAAGTGTGATTGAAATAAGAAAAATTAAAGACAAATTAAGCTCAATTGCAAAAAAAAGAAAAGGTGATAAATTTAAAAGAATTAATTCATTGATTTCTGAATTAGAAAAAATTGAATCTAGTATTTATCAAGTTAAAAATCAAAGTGGTCAAGATCCTTTAAACTTTCCTATAAAAGTAAATAATAGATTGGCTTACCTCAGAAAAAGTGTTGAAAGTGGTGATGGAATACCAACNGAAGGATCAGAAAAAGTTTTTAAACTTTTAAAGGATGAGTTAAATAACTATTTAATCAAATTATCAAAACTAAAAAACCAAACAAAAAGATACTTATAGATATACCTGAGCTTGTTTTTATTAAAATTCAAATAGTTAAGTTTTTTATTAATCTAATTAACTTAATTTAAAATTTGGATTAAAAAAACCCTCCACTTGGGAGGGTTTAAATATAANAAAGNTTGTATTAAAAATCTGCAAGACGAACTAACATCAAAGTATTTACTACCTTTCTTATTCCGGATACTTTCTTTGCAAATTCAGCAAATGCTGGATCTGAAAACATTTTCTTCGTGTTTGAAAGAGCTGTTTTTATATCAGGAGACCCGATCCATGCAAAATGTGAAAAATCTCCGTTTTTTCCAATTACTGGCATAGCTAAACCGTATGAATTTTCTTCATATCCCAGCTTTTTTGCAATTTTTTGCGAAAAAGTTTTAAATTCTTTAAGATATAGACCTGGATTAGATACATCCATTTGATAAATCATGAAAACATTGTCTTCAGCCCAATCTTCTCCATTATACCAAATTGGCATATTTAAAGATTGAGATATATCTTCTGAATANTCTGCTAGCTTACCCTCAAAAAGTAATTGTGCATCCATAGATTGTCCATAGGACATAAATGCTTGCTCAAAAGCTTCTTCGTTAGGAAAACAGAATTGGATGGAATGGGTTGATTCTGTCGTTCCGTTAGGAAGATAAGCAAACAATGACTTTGTTGCTGGCAAGTTTTTGCCCCATTCAGTATTCATAGCNGCAGTAAGTGCGGATACAACCATTTCAGGTTCCTCTGCTTTTATATCAAAAAACAAACAATATTGAGCATTTATTGATATAGATGTAAGGGTTAAAAAAGTAAAAAATAATTTTTTCATAGTTATTTATTTATGGTTAAAATTTATAATTTGCTAATTTACAAATAATTATGAAATCAATTGTGGCTCAATTGTTTCATTGTTATTTTTTCTAATTGTAAGCTTAATTCCTTGTACCTGTNATAAGCATCTTTACCCAAAACCTGATCAGCTCTACTAATCATATTATAGAGATACTTAAGCTGATCAATTAGCATTGGTTGCATATAATTACCATCTTTAGTTTCAAGTATTTCCAATGTTTTATTAAGATTTTCAAGTTTGTTTTTCTTAATTTTTTTATTTGATTTTTTAGATTTTATTTCATTAGCAAGTTTGGTAGCTTGCTTTATCTTATCAATTAACTTTAATTGAAATTCTTCAACCTCTGTGAAAATATCTTGAGAAATTTCCGTNTTTGGGTCTTTGATAACTAGAAACTCTTTTTCCATTANGTAATTGTTGTCAACTGAAACTTGGACTTTATATTTTCCTGGTTTTACAAAAGGTCCATTTAAAGCTTTTTCTTCATCTTTATCTTCAATCCCATAGTGTCTTAAATTCCATCTAAAACGATTGTATCCTATTTTATTAGTTACCTTATAAGTTTTATTAAATGTAAATTCACTAAGTTCCATATTATAACTATCTGAAACTTTATTTTCAGTTAAATTACTGCTGAAAGAATTAATTATTTTCCCTTTTTCATCAAAAAAAGAAATTACAACATTTTTATATTGATTATTATTGAGATAATAATCAATAAAAATTCCTGACTCTAAATAGTCATTGATTTTAATATCAGGAACATTATATTGATAACGAATTGCATCTGACGGTTTTATAAGTAATGGCTCAGATTCATTTAATTCAGTNCGTAAAAAATTTATATCATCCATAATCCAGAATGATCTTCCCATTGTAGATAAAACAAGATCACCTCTGTGTATTTTTAAATCAGTTACGGGAGTAATAGGTAAATTCTTCTGGAATTTAGACCAACTTTTCCCTCCATTTTGGGAAACAAAAATTCCAAATTCAGTTCCTGCAAAAAGCAATCCTTTTTTTATAGGATCTTCCCTTACAACTCTAACTGGATAGTCATTAGGAATACCATTAACCTTTAACTCCCATGATTCACCATAATTTTTCGTCTTATATATATATGGTTTCCAATCCCCTAGTTGATATCTTAAGACAGAAATATAAGCCGTTGCTGGATCATGACTCGAGGGCTCAACAGAATCAACCCTCCCTCCTTTCATAACATCTTTTGGTGTTACATTAAACCAATTCAACCCACCATCTTTTGTTAAATGAACAAGACCGTCATTTGAACCAACCCAAATTAAATCTTTCTTCACTACAGATTCTCTAACAGAATATATTGTGCTGTAAAATTCTTCTCCAGTAATATCTCTTGTTATAGGTGANCCTGAAATTACTTGCTTTGATTTATCAAATTCTGTTAAATCTGGTGAAATAGTTTTCCAATTAATCCCACCATCAGTAGTCTTATGAAGAAATTGAGAACCATGATATATTACATCTTCATCATGAGGGGAAATATGAATTGGAGATACTCTTTGAAATCTNTACTTTAAATCTTTTGGATTATGTCCATACATGTTTTGAGCACCAACATAATATTGTTTTTCTTGTCCTGTTTTTTTATTATATATACTAAACCTTCCCTTACAATTAGAATANACTATATCCGAATTTCCAGGTTTTGGAACAGCAGGTCCTGTCTCNCATCCTCCTGTTGATAGAATCCAAGCATTTGGCCCAGCTTGAATTGGATAAGGAGGCTGACTTGGAACCGAAACTGTTGAATAGTTATCCTGTTGACCTCCATAAAGCCAATAAGGATATTGTTGATCAACTTCTACTTGGTAGATTTCAGCAGTTGGTTGATTAAATTGTGTGGTCCAAGATTTGCCAGAATTAAAAGTAACATTTCCTCCCCCATCGTTTGATTGAATCCATATGTTATTTTGATTAGGATTAATCCATATATCATGATTGTCTCCATGAGGTGTATCTCTTATCTCCCAAGTTTTTCCGGCATTCTTTGAAACCATGAACTTGTTTGCACTTGAATAAATAACATCTGCATTTTTTGGATGAGCATAAATATTACAATAATAAAAGGGTCGATTTACTAGTTCTTTTCTATTACTCATTATTTTGAAACTCAATCCCATATCATAAGAAACATAAACACCACCCTGTCCTTGATCTGCTTCAATAAGAGCATATAGTCTTTTTGGGTCTGCAGATGAAACGGCTAAATCAATTTTACCTATGTTACCTTTAGGAAGTCCCTTTGATAATTTTATCCAATTTTTACCTGCATCCATTGATTTATATATTCCTCCATCTTTAGAACCACTTATAATGGACCAGGGTTTTCTATTTACTTCCCAAGAAGCTGCATATATAATATCTGGGTTTTCTGGTGAAAATTCGATATCAACAATTCCAATTTTATCTGATATATAAAGAATTTTTTTCCAAGTTTTACCTCCATCTATTGTCTTGAAAAGTCCTCTCTCTTTATTTGGACTAAATGGCTGTCCAATTGCACCAGTATATACAATTTCTGAATTTTGTGGATGTATTTTTATAGAACCTATTTGACCAGCATCTTTAAGACCCATAAATTCCCAACTCGTACCACTATCTGTTGATTTGTAAATTCCTTTACCTACTATTACATTAGACCTTATACCATCCGAACCTGTACCAACAAAAATAATTGATGGATCATTTTGAAAAACATCTATAGAGCCTATTGATGGAGATTCAAAGTAACCATCACTAATATTTTTCCAATTCAATCCTCCGTCTGTGGTTTTCCATAAACCTCCACCAGTAGTTCCCATATAAAAAATAAATGGATCATTATTAACTCCACAAACAGTTGTAGATCTTCCACCCCTTGTAGGGCCTACATTTCTGTATTTGATATCATCAAATTCAAAAGATAGTTTTTCCTGACCCTTTGCTGTATATATTGTGGAAATGAATAAAGTAAAAAATAATATAAGTTTTCTAAAGAATTTTATCATGTTTAAATAATTAATTAAATGCAATACACAAATATATTTCGTTCAATTTAGAACCTATTTTGATAATTTTTATGAAATAGGAAAATAAAATTCATTTGATCTTAATTTTTGTATATTAATTTTTTGATTTTTATGTTCATTATATCAAATACGATTTATGTTCTCACTGTATTAAGCCTTACGGTAATTTTGGCAATATATACTGAAAAAACTCAATTGGGTCGAAGGTTTGGTGCTGCTTTACTTGTTATTTTATTTTGTGCATTACTATCAAACTTTAAACTAATTCCATCAGCATCTAATAGCATTGAGTTATATTCAATAATTTTTAATTATGTAGCTCCCATTTCCATTTTTTATTTGCTTTTAAGTGCCAACCTAAATTCTATAAAGAAAGCCGGAGTGCCAATGGTAAGTCTTTTTTTAATTGGTTCCTTTTCAACTACTTTAGGAATTTTAATTTCCTGGATAATAATTTCTCCTGAATCATCTTTGGGTGAAGATGCCAAGGTAATCGCTGGAATGTTGACTGGAACATACACTGGGGGTAGTATTAATTTTAATGCTGTAGCTTTAGAATATGGATTTCAAAAAAAAGGGNTGCTTTATGCAGGAACTATTGCTGTTGATAATGTAGTTACTGCATTGTGGATTTTAGTATCATTGACTTTACCAATGATTTTGTCANGGTTNTGGAAAAGTAAATTANGGTTAANTGAAATTGACCATAAAGAAAATGTAATTATTGGAAAGGAAATGGATTTAGCATCNTTTGCGTGGTTAATCTTTTTGGGTTTTTTCGCTTTTTATTTAACGGAATTATTAGCATTACTTTTTCCTAAAATACCTTCAATTTTAATTCTTTCATCTATTGGTATTGGATTAGCTCAAACTNAATTTATTTCAAAATTAAAGGGTGCTCAAAATTTCGGATTATACCTTGTTTATCTTTTTTTGGGAGTAATTGGAGCTTATTGTGAATTTAATGCAGTTTATGAGCTGAAAGATGTGGGTGTTTCAATACTACTTTTTACTTGTATTGCAGTATTAATTCATGGTATTCTTATTATATTCATTGGAGGTTTATTATATCGTGATTGGCAAATGATTGCAATTGCAAGTCAGGCAAACATAGGGGGTGGAGCCTCCGCAATAGCTCTTGCTGAAACATTTAAAAGAAAAGATTTAATTTTACCTTCTATTTTATTAGGTGCTTTAGGAAATGCTATCGGAAGTTATTTGGGATTTTTAGTAATATATGTTTTATAACTTATAATAATTTAGAAAAACAACTTATCTGTTTTGATAATTACAGCAAGTCCTTCCTCAAAAAAATTAAAATTCAAGGTTAGGATAAATAAGTCTTATATCTGATGAAGAGGAACCTACTAAAATATTATAAATTCCATTTTCAATATCCCATTTCCGTTCTTTTTCATTCCAATAAGCAAAATCAGAAGTTGGTAATTTAAATTCAAATTTNACCTTTTCCTTACTTTCAAGAAGCTTTGTTTTACTAAAATCAATTAATTGTTTTTTAGGTCTGTCCAATAAGCTATTTGACTTAGAATAATATATTTGAGCGATTTCTTTTCCTGATATATTTCCTGAATTTTTAATATTAAATGAAATTGTAATAGTGTCCTTAAACTTTTTAACGTCAAGGTCTGAATATTCAAATTCTGTGTAAGATAATCCGTAACCAAATGGATATGAAACATCAATTTTTTTGTTTTCAAAATGTTTGTAACCAACATAAAGGCCTTCTTCGTAGATTGTATAATCTTTATTTTTAACTTGTTTTGAATTTGGTTTTTCTTCTCTATTTAGCATTAATAATATATCTGACCCATCACCATTAAGTGGAAAATTGAAAGTAGATCTATGGTCTTTAATGTTAATAGGAAATGTCATTGGAAGTTTTCCGCTTGGATTAACTTTCCCACTTATAATATCAACAATTGAATTTCCCGATTCTTGTCCTGCTTGCCACACAAGAAGAATTGCATCAGGATTATATTTCCAACTCTCTGTTTCAATTACTCCACCAATATTTAAAATAATTACAACTTTTTTATTTTTAGCATGAAATGCTTTGCAGGTTCTTTCAATTAAACTTTTTTCATCATCACTTAGTGAAAAATCATTTTTTTCTACTCTATCCTTTCCTTCTCCACTATTACGACCAATTGTTAAAACAGCTATATCAGAATTTTCTGACATTAAATTAAGATCTCCATCTGTATATTCTATTTCTGGAGGCAAGTTAGGATCAATCATTAACATTAAATTTTCAAGCATACCCTCTGCTTTTTTTATAGGGTTAACCTCATTGTACTTTTTAAATAAATCCAATGATTTTTTATTCAACTGAAAACCTGACTCTAGAAATGCTTGATCAATATTAATTGTATAAGCTTCATCAACATCTCCTGATCCAGTTCCTCCAGAAATTAAGTTGAAAGAGGTAACTCCAATAAGTGAAATATTTATATTTTCTTTCAAAGGAAGAGTACCTTGATTTTTTAATAATACCATTCCTTCGGATGCACTTTTTCTTGCAATTTTGGCATGATTTTTAAGGTCAGGGGAATTATCATAATTAATATTTTTAAACTTATTGGAATTAAGTATTAATTTTAATATTCTACCTGCTGAGGTATTAATTTCACCTTCACTGAGTTTACCATTTTTTGATGCATTTTTAAGATCTTCCCATTCCTTTAATGTACCTGGTTCAATTAGATCATTTCCTGCTTTAATTGTATTGACAGTATCACCTCCACCAAACCAATCAGTCATTACAATTCCATTATAATTCCATTCTTCTCTTAAAATATCTGTAAGTAATCTTTTATCGACAGATACATATTTTCCATTAACTCTATTGTAAGATGACATAATAGCCCAGGGTTGGGATTTTTTTACCATTATTTCAAATCCTTTTAGATACAATTCTCTTAATGTTCTTTCGTCAACAATAGCATTATTTATCATTCTATCAGTTTCTTGATTATTGACGACAAAATGTTTTGGACAAGCACCAACATTATTTGATTGAATTCCATTAACAACACCAGCAGCAATATTACCAGATAAAACAGGGTCTTCTGAAAAATATTCAAAGTTTCTTCCACATAATGGATTCCTATGTAAATTCATGCCAGGTCCTAGAATTATATCAATACCATAACTTTTTGCTTCACTTCCCATGGCTTGACCTATTTGAAATGCTAAATGTTTATCCCATGATGATGAAATTAAGGATCCCACTGGAAATGCAGTAGAATAGAATTTATTTTTTGAATTATTTCTTTCTGAAGAAATTCTCAAACCTGCAGGACCATCTGCTAGATATAAATTATTTAATCCCAGTCTTGGAATACTGACAATTTTTCCTGCTGCGCCTGGAATACCATTTTTTTCGATACCTAACATTGATCTTATTCCTGTGCCTTTTAAAAGACGGATTTTTTCATCTTTTGACATTCTTTTTAGTAAATCATCTACCCTNNTCTTCATTGGTTTAGTTTCATCTTCATAAATGTCAATTAAACCATTTTTATTAAAATCAAAAAAAGTTANACCGTCTTCGTTATCAATTTCATTAAAATAAAAATCTGAATCAATTTTTTCTTCAAAATCTAATAAGTTGGATTTAAAGTAAAAGTATCCGGCNAANCCAAATAATAAACTTATAGTTANCAAGGAAACNATACTAATTAAAAGAATTTTTATAA
Source organism: Flavobacteriaceae bacterium (assembly GCA_002714815.1). Taxonomy (GTDB): domain Bacteria; phylum Bacteroidota; class Bacteroidia; order Flavobacteriales; family Flavobacteriaceae; genus MS024-2A. The sequence goes on from PAYI01000049.1 coordinate 18,629, forward strand.
TCTTTTTCATTTGACAAACAAAGGTTTATATTAGGAATCTAAATATATGTATTAGTTCCCTTTGAGCAANTTAAATATTTTTATTATTGTTATTTCATTTATCAGAATTGCAACTGCTCAATCTAATATAGACTTTGATGGCCAATTATTAGGTCAAACGAATATTGGAATTGGAAAAGAAAGTTCTGGATTTATTGGAACTCGCTATTTACCAGAGATTGTTTTTAAAAAAAAAATTGATAGCCTATCTTCATTTACAATAGAAACATCAGTTAATTTAAGTTTATCTAGATCACATCTNCTAAAAAATTTAATAGATTCAGAAACAAATCTTTCACCTTANAGAATTTGGGTAAGATATCAAATAAAAAACTGGGAATTTAGATTAGGTTTACAGAAAATTGATTTTGGTTCAGCTCAATTACTTCGTCCAATTCAGTGGTTTAACCAGATCGATCCTAGGGATCCGCTAGGTTTAACTAATGGAGTAAACGGTTTATTAGTTAGACGCTATTTTAAAAATAATTCTAATCTNTGGTTATGGGGNCTTTATGGAAATGATAAGCAAAGAGGATTAGATGCCTTCCCAACAATAAAAAAATCACCTGAATTTGGTGGAAGGTNTCAAACATTNATTCCTAAAGGTGAAGCGGCAATNTCNTANCATTNCAGAGAAGCTGGNGNTGNTNATAATCAATTATTTGAAAATTATATAAGNCCTGAANATAGAATCGGATTTGATTCAAAATTNGATTTAGGATTTGGTATTTGGACAGAAGTATCCTTTGTGCATAGGGTAAAAAATATTGGCTTGTTAACTAATCAACTGTTAGTAAATATTGGATTGGACTATACTTTTGGTATTGGAAATGGTTTAACATTATCCAAAGAATACTTATTTTCTGATTCGTCAGATAGTCTGAATAAAGATTATATTAGAAGAGGCTTTAGTGCCATAAGCCTAAATTATCCCTTAAATTTTTCTAGTACATTAAGTGCGCTTATTTATCATCAATGGAATAATAATAGCCAAACGTTAATGATAAATTATCAACAACAATTCAATAATTTAACTGGTTATCTTATATTGTATTATAATCCTGAAACAGTACAAGGTATTCAACAAAATGAAATTTTTCAGAGCTTTTCTGGACCAGGAGTTCAATTACTATTAGTATTCAATCATTAGACATGCAAAAAAATAAAATTATAGAGCTTAAAAATACTTCTAAAAGTTATCCAATAGCAGGAAAAGAATTTATGGCTTTAAAAAATATAAATTTGACATTTGATGAGGGTGAATTTGCTGGAATTGTTGGACCAAGTGGTTCAGGTAAAACCACTTTATTAAACATAATAGGTTCATTGGATAAGCCAACGCAAGGAGAAGCTTTTGTTNTAAATAAAGAGATTAAATCTTTAAGTCATAAGGAAGCAGCATCACTTAGAAATTTTAATATTGGTTTTATTTTCCANGTATTTAATTTNCTTCCCGTTTACACAGTTTTTGAAAATGTAGAATTTGCTCTTTTATTACAAAAAAACTCTGCAAATGATAGAAAAAATGCTGTTATGAAATCTTTAGAATGGGTCGGTCTTACTGATCATGCAAATAAAAGACCAGATAAACTTTCTGGNGGTGAAAGTCAAAGAGTGGCTATAGCTAGAGCAATGGTTAAAACTCCTAAAATTGTTCTTGCTGATGAGCCTACTGCTAATTTAGACTCTGAAAATGCACATGCTATCCTTAAGACTATGAAAAAATTAAATGAAGAATTGGGCACTACCTTTCTTTTTTCAACACATGATGAAAAGGTAATGGAATATTTAGATAGGACTATTCATCTAAAAGATGGNAAAGTTGAGAAAGATGAAAAAATCAANTCATGAAATTAGAATTAAAACTTGCATTTAAAAATTTGTTTGGAGCTAGGTTAAGAACTTTGCTAAACGTTTTAGTTCTATCGTTTTCATTTGTAATAATTATTTTCCTCAATTCCATTATGGATGGCTGGGACCAACAAGCTCAAAAAGATAGTATAGAATGGGAGTTCGGAAATGGGCATCTTATTAATAAAAAATTTGATCCTTTAGATCCTTATACNATTTTAGATGGTCATGGTAGAATACCTAAAGGAACTATTGGAACAACACCTGTTCTTGACCGACAAGCTACCATTTACCCTCAAGGAAGAATGATTANTATAGTTTTAAAAGGGATTAGTTCTGAACAAACTATTTTAAAGTTACCCACTAAAATATTTAAAGAAAGTGAAGAGGAATTTCCTGTCATAATTGGAAAAAGACTTGCTGAATCTTCAAAATTAAATAAAGGTGATCGTGTTCAAATTAGATGGCGTGACAGTAAAGGAACTTATGATGCTAATATACTAACAATTGTTGAGGTCTTCGATTCTAATGTTCCCAATATTGACAATGGTAAAATTTGGATTGATATCGAAAAACTTTGGGAAATGACAAACCTAGAAAATGAGGCTTCATATTTTATTGTCGATGATAAGTTTATAAATCCAGAATTACCCTCTTGGAATTTTAAATCACAATTTGCTTTGCTAAAAAGTCTCAAAGATTTAATAAATCAAAAAAAAACAGCTCAATCCGTTGTTTATGGACTTTTGTTAGCGATCGCACTTTTAGCTATTTTTGATACACAAATTTTGTCAATTTTTAGAAGACAAAAAGAAATTGGAACTTATATTGCACTTGGAATGACACGTCTTCGAGTAGTGCGCTTATTTACAATAGAGGGAAGTGTATACAGTATTTTGGCATTGATAGTTGGATGTATCTATGGAGTCCCATTTTTTGTTTTTATGTCTAAAACTGGATTTCCAATACCTCCAGCAGATCGAAAAATGGGAATTGCCTTAGCTGATGTAATCTATCCTGTTTATGGTGTTAAATTGATTTTAACGACAATTTTAGCAGTCTTTATAACTGCTACAATTGTAAGTTACCTTCCAGCAAGGAAAATTGCTAAATTAAATCCAGTTCTTGCCCTCAAAGGAAAAAAACAATGATAAAATTTATAATTAAAGGGATTTTAAGAGACAAAAGTAAAAGTCTAATCCCAATTGCTGTTATATCAGTTGGAGTTATGGTATCAGTAATGATGTCTGGGTTTCTTAATGGAGTGTTTTCAGATGTAATCAATCAGAATGCTAAACTTGATACAGGACATCTAAAAATTATGACCAAACCTTATGCAGAAAATAAAGAACAACTTCCCAATGATCTAGCACTATTAGAAATACAAAAATTAATTGATTCTTTAAACATTAATTATCCGGATTTAATTTGGACACCAAGAATAAAGTTTGGTGGTATTATTGATGTTCCTGATGCCTCAGGTAATACCAAATCACAAGGTCCTGGAATTGGTATAGCACTTGCCCTTCAAAATAAAGAATCAAGAGAATTAGAAAGACTTGAACTTAGTAAGTCACTCAAAAGAGGAAGTTTGCCCAAGAGTAATGGGGAAATTTTATTTAGTGATGATTATGCAAGTAAATTAAAAATAAACCCTGGTGATGAAGTAACATTTTTTGGGTCTACAATGGAAGGTAGTATGGTATTTCAGAATTATAAAATGACAGGTACCGTAAAGTTTGGTTCTCCACTTATGGATAAGGGAACTTTTATTATTGATATTCTTGATGCTCAAAAGATGTTAGATATGGAAAATGGAACTGGGGAACTTTTAGGATATTTTAAAGATGAAATATATAATGATCAGAAAGCTTTGAGTATTTCAAAAAATTTTAACTTAAAATTTACCCAAAGTGATGATGAATATGCTCCTATTATGGTTACCCTTAAAGATCAGAATGGTCTAAGAGAAAGCTTAGACATGGGAGATGCTTTTTCAGGTGTCTTTATATTTATCTTTATTCTTGCAATGTCACTCGTTTTGTGGAATACAGGACTTATAGGGGGGCTTAGACGCTACAACGAATTTGGTATTCGTCTGGCTTTAGGTGAATCAAAGAATAATGTGTTTAAACTATTGTTAATTGAAGCTTCTGTTATCGGGTCAATTGGCTCCATAATAGGAACAAGCTTGGGTCTTATTTTTTGTTATTACCTTCAAGAAGTTGGTGTTGACATCTCAGAAGATACTGCCAATTCAACAATAATAATGCCCTCTGTAATGCGAGCTTATATTACTCCAAATCTTTTCTATATTGGATTCATACCAGGTCTATTTTCTATGCTTTTTGGAACTGCTTTAGCTGGTAGAGGAATTTTTAAAAGAGAAACAGCTCGTCTGTTTAAAGAATTAGAAGTTTAACTTACTACTATGAAAAAATTTATAATTATAATATTACAAATAATCAACTTGCCCTTTTTTTTAATTGCACAAAACAGCAATGAAAAAGCATTAGAAATAATAAGAAAAATTGACAAAAATATGTTTGCAAAAACTCAAATTGTCACTTCTGAGATGATTGTTTATGGTAAAAGAAAAAAAAGGGTAATTAAGTCAAAAGGCTACTCAAGAGGAATGGAAAATAACTTCACAGAGTATTTATATCCTGAAAGAGAAAAAGGNACAAAAATGCTAAAACTTGACAATCGTTTGTGGATTTATTCACCTTCAACCGATAGAACTATTCAGCTATCAGGTCATCTTTTAAGGCAATCNGTTATGGGCTCAGACCTATCCTATGAGGATATGATGGAAGAAAGAAAATTATCAGAAGTGTACTCAGCTAAAATAGTAAGTGAAGAAAATTATGAAAATTCTTCTGTTTGGATAATGGAACTTATATCTAAAGTTGAGGGTCTAGCATACTATAAAAGGACACTATGGATAGATAAAAATAAATTTGTACCGTTAAAGGAAAACTTATACGCTAAAAGTGGTACCCTGCTTAAAACAACAACTTTTTCAAACATTAAAAAAATTGATTCAAGATGGTTCCCAATGAAAATGAATTATAAAGACATTATGAAAGATGGAAGGGGAACTGATTTTGTAATTTTAGATATTTCATTTAATGCAAAAATTCCAGACGAATATTTCTCAAAAAATATTTTAAAAAAATAAACATCCTTTTTTTAAAGCGTTATGAAATAAATTATTGTTGGAATAAATATTNATATTGATAGAAAATCAAAATATTTTGATGTGTTTTCTTTTGAATGCCAATAAGCTAAAATTATTAATGGTATTTGAAATGGTAATCTAATTAATGCATCTGTTCTTGTAATACCATAAATTTTCTGTGGTATTTCTGATAAATAGAGATAAATATTTGCTGGAAAAACTAAAATTAACAATACAATTAAACCTAAGCTTGCATATTTACGANTAGTTTTTGGAATTAAAAAAAATCCAAAAATAATTTCAAAAAGGCCAGAAATATAAACAGCNAATTTAGGGAAGGGAATATAAGGAGGAACTATTACTAAGAAAAAATCAAGATNTGTAAAGTGTTTAATNCCTACAACAAAATAAAGGATTCCAAGAGAATATATGGTTAAGTGTTTTATTATTTTCCTCATTTAATTTGGATCTTTTTCAAATTAATTTGATAAAGGNTGCGNTTAGATAATCTATGATTATTAGTATACTAATTTTTATGGTNNTTTAAATTCTANTNNGGCCCTAACTAAGTCATAGGTTTATTTTTCCAATCCCATAGAATTATATCACCTGGNTTATTATTGAGTTTTAGTTCTCCAATTTTAATAAATCCACATTTTTTGTGNGCTTTTAAAGACCTTACATTTTTGATATCNACTGCTGTNACACAATATCGGTATGTTGANTATGTATCCTTGAAAAAAGAATAAANTTTTTTAACNTAATCAAAACCACGGTATTTTTTNTCAATACATAATTGACCAACAACAATATAGGATTGATTTGAAAGTAAATTNCCATCTATTAGTTGTTTGTCAAAATTATAAACTAAATTATTTAATAATTTATGTTCTTTTGCAACTTCTTTANTTNCAGCTATTGCATAACCANNAACTTTTTCANTTTTAATAATAATTGCNGGTGTTTTATTATTTAATTTTTTTAAAAANTCNAAAGTGTAATTTGCTGTTAAAAAGCCTTCCGATTGTTTTTCTTCAATAGAAATGTTTTCTTTTAAATTTTTATTTTGGAGATTCTTTATTTCAATTAATTCCAGCTCCGAATATGCGAGTTTTATTTTTAGTGAATTCATGGAAAATTCCTTTGATAATTATAGGCTATATTGATAATCAAATTTCTTTTTTCCAAAAAGCAATACCACCAGCTTGCTTACCAATTTCAACTTTATCAACAAAACTTAGATTTGTTAAATCAATTACGTCAACAATGCCAGGTTCACCACCAATACCTTCAACTGAAATAAAAGCAAACTTACTGTCACTGGAAATAGCAATTCCATGTGGGACTGATGTACTATTTTTTATTGTCTTGATTAATGATCCACTTTCAAGATCCCAAATTGCTGTTTTACCATTTCCTTTTAAAGTTGCAACCATATGTTTACCATTTGGAGAAATTTCAACATTATATGGGCCTTTTTCCACTTTTATTCTTTTTGATATTTCCCAACCATCCAGATTTACCTCAATAATTTCATTTGATCCGTTTCCAGCAACATATGCTAAATTTTTATTTGGGTGAGGTATTACCCAAGTAGGTTTTACAGCTGAATGTTCCATTTTATGATTACCCATTTTCATTTTACTATGATCCATTTTTGAATGATCTTCAAGATCAAGTTTTCTGGAAATATTAAGGGATATTACATCTATTTCAAATAATTCTCCTGACATCATAGCAACAGAATATTGTTTTAAACCATCTTTTGATATCCTTGAGCCATGTGGCATACTTCCAGTTGTAATTTGAGTTATTTCAGTCATGGTTTCAGCATCAACAACAGAAACAGAGGATGGTTCCATTTTTCCATGTAAATTGAAGTTTACACAGTAAATGAAACCAGTAACAGTAGAAATTTGCATTGATGCTGGAAAAATACCAAGAGTTGTTTTGTCAATAATTTTATTGTTTCCTGTTGAATATTTAATTAAACTACCATATGGGTTACCATGGGCCAAAGTAACATACCAAAACTTTCCATTTGGATCAACAGTAATCCCATGTGGACCTTCTATTTCAGTTGGATAAAACCCAACATTTACCCTTTCTTCTTCTTTAATTTTAATCCCATCAAATTTTAGAAGTGAAACAGTGTCATCAGATTCGGAAGCTACATATAAATAGTAATTTTGAGAAATTAAAATATTAGAAACAAAAAAGACCAAAAGAATATTTAATGATTTTAAATCTTTTTTAAATATTGAAATTAGATTTTTGAAAAAATAAGCCATATTCGATTTCTAATTTAAATCATTCGATGTATTGATTAGCTTTACTATTATCTGGTTTATTACTTGAAACTTTTGCTGCTCCTAAACCAGAATTAAAATCTGAATAAAAAACATATCCTTTGTATAGCTGAGCGCCCCAAACCATTGTGTCATTTGGAATATAGCCATTAGGACTACCTGTAAATAAATATCCTATTTCTCTACCTTGTTTATATAGGTCACCTATAAGATCTCCGCTTAAATCAACGATTCTTAGACCTCCAGTATACATAGCGACATAGAGTATGTCATCTTCAATCCATAAATTATGCGTCCCATGAGTTGGAAGTTCATATTTTGCAACTTCAATTGGATTTTTTGTATCTGAAAAATCTACAAAGTGAAGAAATCCGGCTGTTTCATTTGTGCCATTAGGATTTACTCCTTTTGGAAAAATTTCGTCCCCGAGAACAGTATAAAATTTTCCTGTTGATTTACTTTTATATGGAAATGTAGCATGATGTGCACCACTATCATATGAGTAATTTCCAAATGATACTGGATTAGATGGTGATCCACCTGCTATTCCATTACCAACATCAACTAAATAAACACCATCTCTCCAATTTGATGAGTAAGCTATTCCATTTTCAATCCAAACGTCATGGATAGACTGCCCTTCTTTGCCTACCTCAAACATACCAACCTCTTTAGGATTTAAAGGATCATCAATATTAATTATATAATATCTTTCACCGTTGCTCAATGCATATATATGGTTGTTATCTATAAAAACATTATGTACACCACCAGTTAAATTTTTTGTATACTCCGAAATAATTTTTACTTCTCGTGGATTGCTAACATCAATGAGTATCATGCCATTTTTTCTATTAGAGGCACCTTCACGACTAATTACACATATTTTTCCATCTTGAGAAACCTTTACATCATTTACAGTCCTGGCATCAACTTGAACGCTATCTATTTTTTTTAAATTTGAGGGATTACTGACATCCCAAAAATAGGCTGTTCCATCGGCTCCCCATGTTCCAGTAACTGCATAATCACCCCCGTCAACTCCTTCAAAAATCCAAAAATCAGAGGTATGCTTATCATTAACAACTCCTTTTCCAACGTTACTTATTTCACGAGTTACATTTCTTGGGAAAACGTTTATAACTTTTGAAGTGGTTACATTTCCTACTCTTGCTGAAATAATGTATTTTCCAGGAACATCTCCAACAAATCTACCATCTTCTAAAATTAATCCTGAAGCCGAATCACTCTTATCAAAAGATTTACCGGTAAATGAAAATTGAATTGGTAAATTTTTAAGTTCATTCCCTCTTTTATCAAAAGATTTTACTTTAAAATTAACAACNTCTCCAGTTTTAACATTTGAAACTTTGGAGGATAAATCCAATATCGAAACTGGGTTTTTTTGAATTTTTAAATCAATCTTATCAGAAACCCCATCAAAGGAAGCGGTAATTGTAGAATTACCTTCTTGAAGAGCTAAAATGTTATTGGATGAGTCAATTTTTACTTTTTCGTTGCTGGATGTTATTTTGACATCAACTTTTGAAAAGTATTTGTATGCTTTATCATAATTCCAATAATCAATGATCCTTTTATTGTCAAGTTCATCTATTATTTCATATGTCAATGGTATATAATTTCCAACATATATACTCTTATCACTAATTGAGAGTTTAACTTTTTTAATTTTTGGATAATTTACATTTATATTGAATGTTTTAGTTAATCTTTTCCCATTAGAATTAATACAAACTACCACAACATCGTGATTACCAGGATCGTTGGCTTTTAAAGTACCATTATTTCTATCAAATGTTATTGATTTAGCTGAACTAAATACTCCTTTTTTATTATAATAAATTAGTTTGGCGCAGTCTGCTTTACTTCCATCGGAATTGATTACCTCAGAATTAGGTTTAAATATCTCTCCAACTTCTAGTGTTAGATTTTCCAGATCAGAAATAATTGATTTATCTTGAGAAAATCCTACTCCAAATATTAAAAACGATATTATTAATACTTTTTTCATTTATTCTGTTTTTTTATTTTATAAAATAATTTTTACTATTTCAATTTAAGTATTAAATAACTGTTGACCATTATATACGATTAAAGTTTGTAATAAAATGATTAAAAATTATATAAANATTTTTTTTTAATTAAAAAACATTAAATTTAAGGATGAAGTTTCTGAAATCCAGTCATTTATTATCTTTTTTTGCTTTACTGCTGATTGTTTTTTGTTCAAAAAATGATTTAGGAAATAACGATGANGCACCATCTGTTTTCTATGATCTTGAAGTTTTAGCTGANGATGGTGGAAATGTTAATGTCCAGGGTGGAAATTACGAATCTGGCTCAAGTGTCACTATAACTGCAACACCAGACAATGAATATGTTTTTACAGGTTGGTCTGGCATTGAGTCAAATGAAAATCCATTAACAATTACTATAAACTCAGATCAAACAATAACTGCAAATTTTGAAAAAAGAAAATATTCTCTTTCAATTAATATTGAAGGTGAAGGGATTGTAAAAGAAGAGATCGTTGATACTGGAAAATCNACTGATTTTGAAAGTGGAAGTGTTGTTAAACTAACTGCTCAACCAAGTAGTGACTTTGCGTTTATGAGATGGAAAAATGATGGAGTNCTTGATACTCTAAACCCAATACAAATTACTATTGATGAAAATAAAACAGTTGATGTAAATTTTAACTACAAAACTGCTAAAGATATAGTGGGTACATGGCAATTTGATTTAGATGATAGTGATAGTGGGAAATCTCACGGTAAAATTATAATGAGAATATCAATTGAATTAGATATNTTATTTACAATGATTTTAAATAATATAACTACTNAAATCTACTCTAGATTANATCCTCTAGACAGNAGTAATTTTGCAATGGGTAATTTTGGAGTACTGACAAATATAAATTTTAAAAGTCCAACTTCTTTAAACTTCAATGTCGTTACTCTTCCTCCTGACAGCACACCTCCAACNACTGTTGNAAATATTCCTACACCTACCTCATCTAATGCAATAAGTCTGACAGGAGGTAATAAAACATCAAATAACTCTGCTCCCTTTGTCCCTCCTCCAACAGCAGTATCAAGTGTAACATCTAATAACCAAATAACTCCTGTTCAAGCATTATCNAATATTGTAAGTCAAGTAGCTGCTACTGATTCGACGACTATNGTAAGTTCTACTCTGGTGCCTTGTTCTGGAACTTTAACTCTATCTAGTGGACCAGCTACTCAAACAGTATCAGCATCAACTGCTATTACAAATGTANTTTATCAATTATCAACTAATTGTACCGATACAACTACTATCTCCGCCACAGGCTTACCTCCTGGGGTAACAATGGCTTGGGATAAAGCTGTCAGACCTAGCACTATTTCATTAAGTGGAACACCATCAGCAGCTGCATCGGGAACTTACAATTATTCAATACTTGCAATGTTTG
>PAYI01000050.1 GCA_002714815.1 Flavobacteriaceae bacterium
AATGAGGTCTGGTAGTTCAGTTGGTTAGAATACATGCCTGTCACGCATGGGGTCGCGGGTTCGAGTCCCGTCCAGACCGCACCATATTTTGTAAACCCCTGCTACTAGTGGGGGTTTGTTTTTACTGAGGTGAAAAAAATAAGAATAAATATTTTTTGAGCGAATAAACAGGAGAATGGAAAGCAATATCTCTGCAATTAATTTTAAGATAGACAAAACTCAAATTTAAAGCGATTTATTCTATTTAATTTTGAGAGGTGAGGCTAATGGAATGAATGACAACATATCTATAGTTTTTTCGCTTTTATAGGAATCACCAATAATCTGGAGTTTATGTTTATTGGGTAATAGGTTTAATTTTTCAAATATTTTAACATAATACTGACCATGTACAGATGATTCATTTTTTAAACTAAATTCTCCATAATCTTTCCCATCAAGAATTATTTGGACATTACCTCCTTTATGACTCTTATATGCATAATATTGAACAGCTGTTCCTTCAAAAGAAATTTCAGCTTTACAATTTTCATAACCAAAAGTTAGAGTAGCTCCTGATGCATTCCACTGTTTTTCTTTTGTGTAAAATCCTTGGAAATCCCATCTTCTGTCATTATCCTCTATTGTTTCCCAACTAATAAAAGTTTTCTGAANATNATCTTTTNNAATTTCAANATTNAACAANGGAATAACCCAATTATTTTTTTCCNTTGACCCANCCATATATTCAANAACTACTTTATCAATTATTTTGAGTCCNCGCTCTGCTANATCATCAAAATTATCAACTAAAAGAGGTAAATTATATCTTGTTCGACTGATATTATAAAAACCTGAAAAATCTGTTTTATTAAAATGTTTTTGAAGTTNTTTATGACCGTAAAGTAAACCTAAAAGACCTCCCCATGTCGATGTTGGATTGTCAGAGTCCCAACCGCTCATACAACCAATTCGAATTGTCTTTTTATAATCTCCTTCCCCATAAAATANGCTGATCATTGAAGCGGCAAAGTTTATTCCTGAGTCCCAAGGGTATTTGTATTTATATCCTGCATTTTCTTCATATTGATACCTTCTNGCTACTTTGTCACGTGTCAGTTCCCAATTATCCTTATCAGGATTTGAATCATATTCAGATTTCACAAAATCATACATGTCTGCTATGTAAGACCAATCTGGTATTCGTTTTCGAGCTTTTTCAGCTAGCCATAATATATTCTCTTTTCTTGATTTAGATTTGTCAATTAAAACAGCCAGTGAATGCATTATTATATAAAATTCAGACGCCCATTTTGAATGAAGATATGCTGTTGTTCTAATTGGCAGATAAGCCATGTCCAAAGCTATGTTTGGACGACCCGGNGCAAGTGTGCCAAAAATTTCAGTTGTAAGTTGTGCATCAATCATATCCCACATAGGATTATTTTTGGGCAAAGAAGTTTCAGGCGGTATAGCACCATTTTGCATTTGACCTANGGCAGCTAAATTTGAAACCCAAAGATTTGGTAATCCAATATGATCTTGCCAGACTGAACTAATTTGAGAACCGCTAAGCATAGGATTATCAAATTTTTCAATTGCATACTGATAAATATATTCTATGTCAGTATCATCATCTGCCCCCCAAGGATTCTGATCAAGAACATAGTTAAACTTCCCTTTTCCAAAATCAGAGTCTGTAAAAAAAGGAAAACCTGTTCNTTGATTCTCAGTGGGAAGACCTGTCCAGTTAGCAATGCATCCACCTAACCAGAATCCCATCAATTTATCCTTATATTCTTTTCTATTCAAAATCAATTTGTCAGAATGGGGTGAACATGAAATAAAAAGACAGAATCCACCAAAAAATATAATTAAAAATGGAAAAAGTATAAGTAATTNTTTATTCATACACTAAAGATAAAAATATCTGTTTAGCTTATTTTGAATTAGAGTTGTATGTACAGATTATNAAATAATAAACATTCTTATTGTAACGATTAGTTTTAATTTTTAGTAAATTTACAGCCGATTAACCAGTTAAGGCTTGTATGAGANTATTCTTAAAGCCTTAATATTTAGATATACAAAGAAGTTGTGTGTTGTTATTAAGAGNATTGACTCTTTCTAGCGACTAATGAGAAGCTTTCCAGTAAATGGAGGGCTTTTTTTGTTTGGATTAAAATTCCTTATTTTTTATTANATACTATAAATCAATTGATTAATTATAAAAATTGTAATTTTGAGGGTAGAGATTAATTTAAAATCTATTGGTCAAAATAAGCATTGTCAATGTAAAATAANTGACAATCTTTTTTTGACTTTTTTATCTAAATTAATTTAAGAGTTTTTGAGATTAATAAAAAAATATCGATTTATTTATTTGGCGTGGTCAGTTTTATTTATCATGCTAAACTCTTTTTATGCTTTATCTCAAAATACAAATTATTCAAAAAANCTAAAATTTAATGGATCATCATCTTATATTGTANTACCCTCTTCAAACGATCTCAAATTTGATTCAGATAAATTTACTCTTGAAGCTTGGATAAAAGTTGAAAATGCNCCTCCTAATGGTTCATCCTCTGGAAATAATACTGCAGCAAATAGAGATTATATTTTTTCAAAAAAAAATGATTGGAGTTTATACGTTTTAAATATAAACGGATCACTTTACCTAGAAGGTAGATTCAGAAGAGATTGGTATGGAAATTGGCCACAAGTTAGATCATCGTCAACAATTTCAACTGGTACTTGGTACCATGTGGCATTTACAAATTCAAGATCTAATGGAAGAATACGAATTTATATAAACGGTAATCTAAATAATTCAGTAAACTGGACTTCTAGTGGTCGAGGGCTAACTTCTACAACTAATCCAATTGGAGTTGGAGCAAGTATTTGGAATGGAAGTAACAATCCAACTAATTTTTTTGATGGTGAAATGAGTGATATTCGCTTTTGGGATTCAGAAAGGACTCAAAGTGAAATAAATTACAATAAAAATGCAGTTCTCAACACAAATTCTAATTTGAAGCTTTATTATAAGTTAAATGAAGGCCAAGGATCCACAGCAAATGACTCTAGTGGAAATTCAATAAATGGAACTCTAAATGGTTCTTATCAATGGAAAAATTCAGACTCAGTTTCACCTACGGTAATCCTTAATGATACAGAAGCTGATAATATTGTTAATCTTTCCCAAGTTGTAACTATNACAGCTGGCTTTTCTGAACCGATGACTGCTACTCCAACTATTTCAATTACAGGGATAGTTACTAATGTTATTATGAACCAAATATCGGGGACAAATTCTTATACCTACAGGTGGGATACTTCTTCAGGCACAATCTCTTCAGGAACCTATGCTGCTACCGTAAGCGGAACTGACCTTGCTGGAAATGCCTATACAGCAGGCACACAAAGTATAACCTTTTCTGTGGATAATACTCCATTTCAAATTTCTGGATCTTCAATAAGTCAAGATAATCTTGGTGTAAGTCTTACATTTAGTGAAGAGGTCTATACAGATTATTTAAATGGTTCTGGAACCAACACATTAAAAACTTCAGATTTTTCACTTTCTCTTTCAGGAGGCTCAGATAATAGTTTATCCGGGTCAAATCCATCAAGTATTTCAAAGTCAGGAAACACTTATAATTTATCAATACCAATTGTTGGATTTGCTACTGGAGCAGAAACTTTAACAATTTCAATAGCTGAAAACAACATTTATGATAAAGCAGGAAATTCCGTTAATATTAACAAGAAAATAAGCCTAGATAATAATTTACTAATCCACTATGATATTTCAAATACCAACTCATACAATGGACAAACTACTTCAGAGAGTAATAAGAGTGTAAATGATTTAAGTGGAAATGGCTATCATGGTGAAATTAGAGGCACTGATTATATTTACTATAATGCTAACGAAAAAGCATTATTTTTTAATGGAAATGTTGAAAGAAGTGGAAAAGGGATTGCTATTTCTGGACTGAAATATGTAAGTGGAGATACAGATAAGTTAGAAGAGCTCACAATCTTTGCAAGGATAAAAATTCCTACAACCTCAATTTCTAGAGGAGGGAATGATGATCAGAGAATTATTTTTTCTTTTGATAGATCATCAGTCTTCCGCTTTTCAGTTGGGTCAGATTATAGCAGTTCATCAAAAAAAGGGAAATTAGCTTTTCATTTTACTAATACTGATGGGACTCATGACACTTATGCAGTTAATCAAAGCTTAGATTTAAGAGATAATCAATGGCATAATGTAGCTGTAACTTTCAAAGCTAATCAAACAGGAGGGTTAAAATACTATATTGACGGCACTCTTATTTACACCGACACTAGTAGTTATAAACCTATTTCAAATCATGTTGATGGTGAAACTCCTCGATATGGATATGTTGGCAATGGTGTTGAAGCTAATTCATATAAAGGCAGTACTGGGCCTGATGATTTATTCTATGGATATATTCAGTCAATAAAATATTATAATAAAGCTCTTTTGGTATCTCAATTAAATGGACTCGATACAAGCCCGCCGACGGTTACTTTAACTGATAACATCTCAACAAATAATCTAAATGGATCTGATACTGTAAGAATAATATCAACTTTTAATGAGGCGATGTCTTCAAGTCCAAAAATCACTATTAGTGGTCAGGTAACTAACTCAACAATGACTGCCTCTACAACTTCTATATGGTATTACAATTGGAATGTCCCCAATACATTCAATGGTCAAGTAACTGCCACTGTCACTGGTACAGATTTGGCAGGGAATTCTTATAGTGGGACTAATAGCGTAACTTATTTTATAGATAATATATCACCAACNGTTATACTTTCTGATACTGATNNTGACAACTTGTTATCTATTTCTCAGACGGTAACAATCACAGCTGGCTTTTCTGAATCAATGACTGCTACCCCAACAATCTCTGTAACAGGAATANTAANCAATGNTGTTATGACTCAAATTTCTAGTACTAATTCTTATACCTACAGTTGGGACACNTCTTCAGGAACACTTTCNACGGGAGTTTATGCTGCAACAGTAAGTGGCTTAGATTCAAGTAGAAATGTCTATGTAGCAGGTTCTCAAAAAATCAATTTTACTGTAGATTCATCAACTCCAACAGTNACTATTTCAACTAATGATAGTGACAACGCAATAAAGCCTGGAGACAATATAACTGTAACAGCCAATTTTAATGAGGCTATGGCCTCAAGCCCAAGAATGACAATAGGATCAGCAGTAAATAATGTAGTTCTTACTGCTACAAATAGCACAACATGGACCTATGCTTGGAATACCTCTGGAGTCTCTGCAGGAAGCTATACTGTGACCATTACAGGCTCTGATCTGGCTGGGAATAATTATGTTGGAACAGAAAGTATCACTATAAAATTAGATAATACTGCTCCGACAGTAACCCTTATTGATACAGATACTGATAACTTCCTATCTTCATCTGACACAGTTACTATAACAGCAGTCTTTAATGAAGCCATGACAGCAATACCTGCTATTTCTATCTCTGGAACTCCTATAAACAATGCACAACTAACTCAGATTAGTGGTACAAATAGTTATACGTATACCTGGGATATAGATAGTGGTGGGGCTCCTTCTGATGGAACTTATTCGGTGACAGTTTCAGGAACAGATCTAGCAGGGAATACTTATNTAGCAGGAAATCAAGCCATTNNATTTACAATAGATTCTACAGTACCCACTGTTACTCTAACTGACACCGACTCTGATAATATAGTGGCTGGATCATCAGATTTTGTATATGCAGAAGTAATTGAACACAGAGGGTCAATTACTGTTAGCACACCAAATGGAGAATTATTTACAGGGGTTGATTTTGCATCATATGGTTTACCAACTGGATCATCTGGTAATTACCAATTAGGAAATTGTCATGCAAGTACAAGTGTGGCAAAAATACAACAATTAGCTGTGGGAAAAAGTTCTTTTACAATGACAGCTTCGAATGGAATTTTTGGAGATCCATGTGTTGGTATTGTAAAGCGACTTTATGTAAAATTAAAATATGCTGAAAATAAAACGGTAACTATAACAGCTAATTTTAATGAATCTATGGCAGTAACACCAACAATCAGTATTTCAGGATTACTTTCAAATGTTGCCATGACGGCATCTTCTACCTCAAATATCTGGATATATCCTTGGGTAGTATCTTCAACATTTAATGGATTGGTTACAGCTACTGTATCAGGAACAGATTTGGCTGGAAACAGATATTCTGGTAGTAATAGTTTAAACTTCAATATTGATAATACTCCCTCCGAGATAGAATCATTATCAATAAACAATTCTAACAGTGAACTCACACTAAAGTTTACAGAAGCAACTTACTTATTTGGTGTATCAAGTGATAGTTATTCAATTTCTAATGTATCTGATTATTTCAATGTTAGTTCAAGTGGAGGAACAGCTAGTATAACTATTAACCAGGTTACTTTCAATTCAAACTCAGATAATACTAAATATTTATTTGGAATCTCAGTTAATAGATCTCCAGATGGAAATGAATTAATTACAGTTACACCAAAGAATAAAAAACTTGTAGATGTAGTTAATAATTTTTCTATAACTTCTCAAAATTCTAATACCGTCAACTTAAATAATACCAAACCAACAATAACTAATTTAACCGTCAATAATAATAATTCTCAGGCTGCAATTACATTTAGTGAGCAGGTTTATAAAACTAATTCTGGTTCAGGAGTATCATTGGAGCCAGATGATTTTGAATTAAGCATTTCTGGAGGAAGTGCTAACTTATCAAGTTCATCACCAAGTTCGGTTACAAATAGTGGGACTTTGACTTTTCTTTTAAATTTTTCTTTGAATGGCCTAGCATCAGGTNANGAGATTTTAACTGTTAAACCAGNNGTGAATNCAATTTTTGATAGTAANGGAGATCAGGTTGATATATCTGCATCACAAAGTAATACAGTATCATTNAATGANAAACAAGGACCNCAAATAATNGAAATTAAANTAAAGGATCAAAATAAATACATNGATGTAACTTTTAATGAAGGAATNTATGGATCAGTATCTCCAACANCATCTGTAACTAGCTCTAGTTTTATTTTATCCCAAATTTCTGGNCCAAAATATGANNTGAAGTTTGNNAATATNNCCACCCCATCNGAAGGATCTCTTTCTGGAGGTGAAAAAACTGTCAGATTAAATTTTAGTGCTTTAGCAATAAAACCAACAGGCAAAGAAGTATATGAAATTTCTGCAACAAATTCTTCTTCAGTTCTAGACATCAATGGAAATAAATTAATAAATGNTAAAAACTCATTTCAGTTGAAACCACCNGTTTCAGGTAATATATCAACTGAAAGGTCAATCCTCAGTGTTATTCCAACAGATATGATACCTGATTCAAAAAAAATAGCAAAAATTCGTTTACAAGCAAAAGACAGCTTAGGGCAAAACTTTTTTGAAGGAGGATATCAAGTAAAAATATTTGGCCCTATGGGAGAGTTAAATACAGTAGATAACAATGATGGTAGCTATNCTGCTGAATTTATTCCAAAAAAAGTTTCTAGCAATCAANATATTATTTTTGTNTATGAAGTAGCTGATAGTAAAGGAAAAAGCAAAGCNGTTTTGNTATTATTTTCTGATCAAGANGNAGATGGAATANAGGATATTATTGATGATTGCCCNAGTACAGCAGNTGGATTAAAAGTTGATGAAAAAGGCTGTGCTTTAAATCAAAAGGATACTGATGGAGATGGGGTTTATGATGATTTAGATAAGTGTCCAGATACTAAACCATACATTCCGCCTAAATTAANTTCTGACAGCTCTATTATTTCTAATGATACAATTAATCTTTTGACTTCCGTATCGGTCTCTGCTAATTNAAGCAGTACAATTTTAGATCGTCCAAATAGTACTTTGATTAATCTAGAAATTGATGAAAAAGGATGTGGACCTGATCAAAGGGATACTGATGAAGACGGAGTTGTAGACTTGTTTGATAACTGCCCAAAGACTCCAAATCCAGACCAGTCAGATAAAGATGGCGATGGTATTGGAGATGAGTGTGATACTGAAAACGAAATTCCAGTTCTTTTAACAAATGAAATAGTTTTTGCCGAAAAACCCATAAGTGGAGCAATTATAGCTGAGATTGAAGCAATTGATTATGAGGGTGAAAAATTAACATTTATTAATCGGAAGGATATTTTTGATAATGTTTTGAAAATTGATGAAGCAGGAAAAATAACAGTTTTAAATAGTAACGCTCTGTTGTTTGATTCTCAATATAATGGTGCTCAACTTAAATTTACAATAAAAGATGCTGAAAACGAAGTAGATTTATCAGTCACAATTAAAATTGAAGAAAATCCTGAACCTAAAATTTTAATCGAATATTTTGAAGTAGATGAGGATGCTGAAATAGGAACTATTGTTGCTAAAGTTACTGCAACTGATCCACTTGGGGGGTCAGTCCAAATAAGTTTATTAGGAGACGGTTATTTGGAATTGCTAGGAAATGAAATTCGCACAATTAGAGAATTAGATTTTGAAGAAATTCAAAACCACCCTTTTAAAATAACAGNTGTCACAAANGAATCTTCAGCTTTNGAAAATGGCATATTCAGTGTAATAGATATACCTAATGCCAAATATTCTACCTCATTTTTCATATCAATTTTTGATCAGCCTGATGACGAATTTGGAGGAAAGGTGGACCACCGTAGATATTTCAATCCTCATAATAAGAATGTTGGAAAATGGAAAGTTAAAAAAAGAATAAAAGGNGGAGCTGATGCAGGNAAATTTAAAATTACATCAGCCTCAAAAGGTGAACAGAAAAGTAACGATGATATTGAGGANGAAAANGAGGATTATCTNGAATTTATAAATCCNCCAGTTTTTGANCCNCCTGGAGATGCAAATGGGGACAANATTTATGAAGTGGATATTGAATATGTTAATACTGCAGATGGTCAACCCGAAGTTCCAATTTCAGTCACCCAAACTAATATTCAAGTTCCCGAGGGCGGTAAAAAAGCTTTAGAGCTCCAATCACTTCCTACATTACCAACAGATGATACTGATGGTGACGGAATTGTTGATATTTTTGACAATAGTCCTTTAGTTTCAAACCCTGATCAAACTGATGAAGATGGAGATGGAGTTGGCGATGTATCTGATGATTTTGATCATGATGGGGTTTGGAATCCATTTGATACTTGTCCGGATACACCACTTGGTGAATTAGTAGATTTAAATGGATGTTTAATTTATTATTTACCACCAAATAACTTTAGACTTTCTAAGACTGAGAAGTGTGCTGGAGAGAATTCAATACGCTTGGATGTTGAGGATACTTCANTAACTTATAATATTTCAGTTAGCGGCGCACTCAATAAGACAGATAGTTTTTCAAGTAATANTTGGAGTTTAGANAAACTTTCTGCTGGGGTCTACTCTATTTGTATAACCATTGATGGGGTTAGCTATTTAGAATTTCAAAGATGTTTTGAAATAACTATATCAGAGCCAAGATCACTTGAAGTAAANGGGCTATACAGNAAATCAAAACAATCAGTAACTTATGATTTGAGTGGAGGAAATTCCTATACTATTCTTCACAACGGTAAGACAACACAAACAAATAGCAGNAAATATACCGTGACATTAGAAAAAGGTATTAATTATATATCCATATCAACTGGAATTGAATGTCAAGGTTTATTTGAAGATACCTACCTTAACTCATTTGATGTAAAATATACCCCTAACCCATTTGATAACTATTTGGACCTATATTTTGGAGGTAATGATAGTTTTATTGAAATTGGAGTNTATTCTGTAAATGGAAAATTAATTGATTATAGACAAATTAATCTTCCATTATATACAAGGTCTNATAGACTACAAACGGAAAATTATAAACAGGGAGTTTATATAATAAAAATAAATGGAGCGACTTTAAATCAATCTATACAAGTAATTAAAAAATAGATATGAGAAAAAGTTTAATTTTTTATTGGGTACTAATTTTTGTGACTTGTGCAAAAGAAGTNGTGGAGCCAGAAATTTTAAATCCCCAGGCTGTAAATTTACTATCNCCAGCCAATAATGAAACATGCTTGGATGGAATTTCAATTAATGATTCTCAGAGTGAAGTAAGATTCTCATGGACAACAGCACAAAATGTAATTTCTTATGAAGTAATAGTAACTAACTTATCTACTCAGACTAATCAAAAATTCTCTAGTAATCTGAACCAATCNACTATTACTTTATCAAAAGCAGAACCATATTCATGGAAAGTTAAAAGTATTGGTGAGATTGGATCTACACCTTCAGAAAGTGAACAGTGGAAGTTCTATTTAGCTGGTGATGCAGTAGTAAATTATGCNCCTTTTCCAGCTGAACTATTGTCTCCNAGATCAGGCTCTAATGTCACCCCTGGAGTCAATAATTTGATTACACTTAACTGGACCGCATCTGATGTAGATGGAGATCTTAAAAGATTTGAAGTTTATCTAGATGATAACAATGCTTCAAAACTAATTGAAACTGTAAACTATCAAGCCGATGAAACATCAGTTGAGGTTGAGGTAGAAAACAATACTATTTATTATTGGAAAGTTTTAGCTATTGATTCTGCTGGTAATAGTTCTAGTTCAGGGGTATATTCTTTTAGAACTAATTGATTGAAAAAACAATTTCGATTAAGGAATTTTCAATTAATATGTCAAATAGAGCCATCCTTCAATAATTTCATTCATTCTAGGCACCTCTATTCTGTAATAATATGATCCTGCTGGTAGAAGATNTCCAGTTTCATTATAGGTTCCTGCCCAATCATTTTGGTAATTAATTTTTGTGTAGACCTGAAATCCATTTCTATTATAGATTGAAACTTTAGCATTTGGATAGTTCTCTATATTCATTATTTTCCATGTTGCTTCATTTCCAATTACNCCAGGTGTTACAAGCCCAGAAACAAAGATTTCACCATCTATAAAGCCATCATCATTTGCATCATTATCTGAGTTGTCTCCAATACCNTCACCATCAGTATCAACAGACTCATTTGGATCTAATGGGAATGCATCAAGTCCATCTATAATTCCATCATTATCAGTGTCTCTATCATTTGGATCAGTGCCGATTTTATTTTCATCTCCATCTTCAAGTAAGTCATTATCTGTATCAATATTATAAGGATCAGTGCCATTCTGTAATTCTTGCTGATCATTCACTCCATCATTATCATCATCNTCATCCTCGGAATCTCCAATTCCATCAGAATCAAAGTCAGTATCATTTACTGTAAAATTAGCGCTTATTGAAGCTGACTTAAATTGAGGAGTCCCACGCATAACAGCTGTTATACTGCATGAACCGATGCCTTTTATAATTATTTTATTGCCTCTTATTTCAGCGATATCTGTATCACTNCTGAAGTATCTTATAACACCTGATCTATTTGAATTTGGTGGTGGAATGATAAATTCATTGTCCGAAATTAACTTATCTGGTATAATGAAATCTGATAGTGTTGTAAACCCTTGCAATACAGTAATTATTTTTGTTTGACTTGCAGGATTGTAGTCGTTATTTCCCGGATGACTAACTCTAATTTTCAACTCTCCAATGTCAAAAACATTTAAATCACTACCATTTATAATAGCATTAATTCCAGAAATTATTTCGTAGTTTAAATTAAATGATTGATCACTGAAGGCATCAATTTGATATACTAAATTTTCTTCGAAATAGATGAATTCAGAACCAGAAGGGTTAATCGTAATATTTTGATTGAATTTTGAAACATCAATTACTAATATTACTGTTTCTGAATTATAATTTGGATGTGCTGAGGCATCAGTTGTGAAAGTAAGTGTTACTATTCCAGAAGTATCAATATTTGATAAAATATAATTTCCTACTGTACCTGATAAATCTGCAGCTGAACCACTTGCTATAGAAATTATTACTGGGGCTCCTGAGGTAGATATTGCAGAAACAGTTAGNGATGCAAAATCCTTTAATACTGTTTGGGGTAGTGGATCAATAATTATCGACTGGTTAGCTTTGAGAACTTCTAATATTACTGTTACCGTTTTTGCTTCATAATTTGCATCCGCTGGTATGTCAGCAAATAATGTAACAGTCCCGACTCCATTAATTTGAACATCTCTTGACGAAATACTTGCAATTGAGGAATCTGAGGACCTAAAATTAAATACNCCACTATAATCTGACGGCACATTAGGATCAATAATTTCAAAAGGAGGTATACCAAAAGTCCTAGTTATTGTAGAGGTGGAATACCAATCAACATTNAGTAAGTTATTTTTAAGAACAGTTAGTGTCATAGTAGCTGTTCCTGATTTGTAATTGGCGTCTTCAGCTTGAAGGGCACTAATTGTGGTTGANCCTGAACCACTTGTAGATAATAAAGGTGAGGTTAAACCCAATGAATTTTTTATTTTTCCTTTATTTGNTGAAGGANTTACATTTAAAGTGTTTGATTGACTTAATTTTNCAACTCTTGNATNATCAATTAAATATGTAAAGCTTCCTGTACTACTTGAAGTAGCTGTTACAGTAAAATCTGGATCACCATATGTTATTGTTAAATCTGGGAAATTGATATTAGGATTAGCTTTATCAACAATCAGTGTAATGGTTTTACTAGCTGTTAAGAAATTTGAATCGGCAGCTTGAGTAATAGTTATTTGTGTAGTTCCAGCTCCATTAATCGTTACTGACCCTGTTGCTGTTANACTAGCTACACTGCTATTGGCNACTTGAAAAGAGAATGCACCTGTGCTACTTGAGGTGGCTGTAATATCAAAGCCAAGATCACCAAAAATTTTATTAATNATAGTGGGTGAGGTAGTTATAACAGGGAGTGCATTTACAACGTTAAGTGTAATGGTTTTACTAGCTGTTAAGAAATTTGCATCAGCAGCTTGGGTAATGGTAATCGATGTAGTTCCAACACCATTAATAGTTACTGATCCTGTTGCTGTTACACTAGCTACACTGCTATTGGCAACTTGAAAAGAGAATGCACCTGTGCTACTTGAGGTGGCTGTAATATCAAAGCCAAG
>PAYI01000051.1 GCA_002714815.1 Flavobacteriaceae bacterium
TGCCGATACCAAGCCGTATAATGCTGACTTTGATGGTGACGAAATGAATCTTCATCAACCACAAGATGAAGAATCTCAAGCAGAACTTATGAATCTTGCTGCTGTTCCTACACAAATTATATCTCCTCAAAATAATCAATCTATTGTTGGTATTTTCCAAGATTCTATGTTAGGAGCTGCTAGATTTACTAGAAAAGATATTAACTTTGATATTAGACATGCTATGAATTTGCTTATGTATTTTGATAACGTAAATCCACTATTATTTAAAAATCCTAATAAGAGGATTAGTAGTTTTGAAATTTTAAGTCAAATTCTACCACCTCTTTCGACTAAAATGAAAAATGGTGTATATGGTGAAAATGATGAAGACAATAAAACCTCTAATAATATTATTGAAATTGTGAATGGTAATTATCTTAGAGGTCAATTAGATAAGGGAGCATTAGGAAAGGGTTCTAAAGGATTAATTCAAACTATATTTAATGATTTTAACCATAAAGAATCTGCTGATTTTATTGATAATTTACAATCTATTGTAACTGAATATATGAAATTAAGTGCTTACAGTGTGGGTATTAGTGATTTGATTGCCGATAGTGAAACAAATAAAAAAATTACTACTGCTGTTAGTGCTAAGAAAAAAGATGTTGAAAATCTAATAGACCAACTTCATTTAGGAGTATTTGAAAATTCAACTGGTAAAAGTAATGAAGTAGAGTTTGAAACAAGAGTTAACGCTCTTTTAAATGCGGCAGCTAAGGATGCTGGTAAAATTGGTAGAACTAGTTTGTCACACGATAATAGATTTGTTATTATGGTAAATGCTGGAAGTAAAGGTAAAGCTTTAAATATCGCACAAATGATTTCTTGCTTAGGACAACAAAATGTAGATGGAAAACGTATTCCTTATGGTTTTGAAGATAGAACACTTCCACATTATACTAAATTTAACGATTCCCCAGCAGCTAGAGGTTTTGTAGAGAGTTCATTTATTCAAGGATTAACCCCTGAAGAAGTTTATTTCCACGCAATGGGTGGTCGTGTTGGTCTTATTGATACAGCTGTAAAGACGAGTCAAACAGGTTATATCCAAAGACGATTAATTAAGGGTCAAGAGGATCTTAAGGTTGCTTATGATATGACAGTTAGAAATAATAAAAATAAAATTATTCAATTCCAATATGGTGATGATAATATTAACCCTACAAAAACTGAAAATCAACAAATTCCACTTACTCAAATGAGTTTGGAAGAAATTTATTCACATATGGCTGTTCCTGAAGATGATACATCTAAAACAATATTTACTACAACATATGATTCTTCTACATTAAAAAGGTTCAAAAAACAGAAAAAAAATTTACAAAAGAAAACAAGTAATCTTATAATGGATATGATTGAATATAGGAAAAAATTAATTGAAAATGTATTTGATTTTGAAAAAGCTGTTACTGTACATATTCCTGTACATTTTCATAGAATAATGAATAATATTCAACATCAATTACATATTCAACCAGATTTTGTTGTTAATATTACACCTTTAGAAATGTATGAATTAGTTGATGATGCGTTTGATACACTAACACAACATAAATTAACAAAACCTACTGAATTATTCAAATTAGCTTGGTATTATTATTTAACACCTAAAGAATTATTAATGGTTAGAAGATTCAACAGAAAAGCCCTTGTATTACTTATGGAAACACTTATATTAAATTATAATAAAGCACTTATTCATCCAGGAGAAATGGTAGGAATGATTAGTGCTCAAAGTATTGGTGAGCCTACTACACAAATGACTTTAAATACATTCCATTTTGCAGGTGTAGCAAGTAAAAGTAATGTTACTCGAGGTGTTCCTAGAATTGAGGAAATTCTTTCACTTAGTGAAAATCCAAAACAACCATCTACTACTATTTATTTAAAACAAAATGAACAAACTAAATTAGACAGAGCACAAGAAATTAAATATTCNTTNGAATATACTAGTATTAAAGATGTTACAAAATCTATCAGTATATGCTTTGACCCNAAACCANCTACAACNTTNATAGANGCTGATAAAACANTNATANANGAATATATGCAGTTTAATAAAATTATGGAAGANTGTGGNGCTNNNACANAAGANTTATCTAGTGGNGATGAATATTCNAAATGGATTATTAGAATNGAANTNTCNAAAGANGAAATGATGGANNGAAATGTTANTATGGATGATATTCATTTTGCTATTACAAATTCACTTAAAAATCAAGTTGAATGTGTATTTAGTGATCTTAATGCCGACAATCTTGTATTTAGAATTCGTTTAGTCAATTCTAAAGCGATGTTAGCAAGTAAAAAGAAAAGTTTAGACCAAACAGATGAAATATATATGTTAAAAAATTTACAAGAAAATATACTTAGTAATATTATTCTTAAGGGAATCAAAGGAATTCCAAAAATTATTATTAGAACTATTAAAAGTTATATGGTTGAAAAGGATGGAAATTATACTCCAGAAGATATTTGGGTCTTAGATACTGTAGGAAGTAATTTAAAAGAAATTTTAGCAATTGATTATATTGATACAGAAAGAACATATAGTAATGATATTCAGGAAGTATATAAAACATTAGGTATTGAGGCAGCAAGACAATGTATTTATAATGAATTGGCAGAAGCATTTTCAGATACAACTTACATTAATTATCATCATATGTCTATGTTATGCGATAGAATGTGTGCCACACAAAAAATGGTGAGTATATTTAGACACGGTATTAATAATGATGATATTGGCCCTATTGCCAAAGCTAGTTTTGAAGAAACACCAGAAATGTTCTTAAAAGCAGCTAGACACGCCGAATTAGATCTTATGACAGGTGTTTCATCAAATATTATGTGTGGACAACAAGGATATTATGGAACAGGTAGTTTTCAAGTTCTTCTTAATATTGATGAAATGAATAAATTAGGTTCTGCTACATTAGAACAAAAAATTAATATTGATGAAATGTTACAAGTTGAAAATCCTAACGACGTCTGTTCAAAACAAAATATTGTTATTAATAGTAGCACTGATTATATTAATGCTAATAATACAGGAGATATTGATGACGATTATGACCTTGACTTCTAAATAAAAAAAAATAAAATTTTCTTATAATAATTTATATTATAAGAAATGCAAACACTTAATACTATTATAGATAAAATAACAAAATCAAAAGATTTATCTTGTAATAATCTTAGTATTTTTTTTCTACAATGCTTAGGTTATACAAGTGATATTAAAATATATAAAGAATGTGTATTAGATAATGAATATGTTTTTGAAGAAGAAAATACAATTATAGAAGAATTATATTTTGAAGCTAAAAAAATAAAAAACAAATTTGTTAACCTTGTAAGATATTGGAAATGGAAAAAATCTGTAAATTATAATAATGAAACAGACTTATATCTTAATAAATTAGATACTTTTAAAGATAAATATAAAATCATATTATTAGAAAATAACACTAGATATCACTTTAGATTAAGTGATCTAGTAAATTATTGGATAGAATCATTAAATAATAGTCAAGGATTATTTTCTAAACCCCTTATTCTTACAAATCCACATACTAACTTAGAATTTTCTATTCATAATCTTTATAATATTTATTTCAAATTATTAGATACTGGATTTACTATTCCAACTATTATTATAAATTATTTTCATTCAGAAATGGATGTTCAAAAATTTTCATATGATTATTATCATTTATTAAAAGAAAATACAATTAATAATTTTATTAATTCGAATTTTATTTATGAACAATGGGAACAATTATTGAATATGTTACATGATTTTAGAAAAGATATAGATTATATTACATTTGCAAACAATGTAACATATAGAACTAAAACAGCAGTTTGGAAGAAATTAAAAAAAATAGTTCACCTATATTTGAAATATAAATATTCTTGTAATCCTTTATTATCAAGAGATTCAAAAGAAAGCGCAAAAGATATGTTATTAAAATATATTGAACAAAATCCTGATTTTGGATATACTAGACATAATGAAATAATGAGATACGTTCCATATGACGAAAGAAGAAGAAGGAGAAGAACTAACCCTCCTCCTCCTCCACAACCTATTATTATAGAACCTGCTCCATTAATGGCTCCTCCAACAATAACACCACCGGAACCTCCTACAGTAGAAATCCCACCACCACCACAAGCAACTCAATCTCCTCTTTCCCAAATAATAAATCCTTTTCAAGCTACTAATCAATTACCTAGAACACCAAATAATATACAAAATAGAAGCCGTGTAATCGGTTCATCTATGTCAATTTTTAGAAGATAACGTTATTTTTCCTCTTTTTTTACGAACATTTGCTTGGGCCAATCTATCTTGTTTTTTCTTTTTAGCCTTCTTAGTTTCCTGAAATATTAATGAATCCTGAATAAATTTATTCATATTTCTTACTCCTGATAATAATTTTTTATTTATTATACTTTTTGGAATTCTATAAATATCATTCATTTTAAGAATACCAAAAGATCTAGTCGCTGACTTTAATTTTTTACCTACTAAAATAATATATATTTGTTCATTATCTTCATCAAATGTATTGAATATTGAAACATTTACATCTAACATAGTCTTTTCAATTCCTTTCATTTTAATTATAGATGGAATATTATATGCTTTCAATATTAAAAATAAATCTACTTCTGTTGGAGCATATAATTCGTTTTGTATTTGTAAAGTAATCTCATCGTTTTTTTTTGTTTCTGGTTTGGAAATCACTTCTTCTGCTGCTAACTTATTATGATTTAACCAATTTACATAAGAAAAAACTTTCCAAGTGGAAACAGTCATTTTATTTAGTTCCAAACTATTTTCAGGCATATCTAATTTTAAATATTCTTCAATTAATTTTGTTTTTATTTCACTTATTCCTATATTTTTTCCAGTATAATTAAATAAAACAAATTGTATCAACTGAAAACCACATATATTTTCATATTCATATTGTTCTATTTGAAACGGTGTATTATTGTTTGATAAATTTTTTCTCATTTTAGGTGTTAATTTCCATTGATTTTTTTTTCGCATACAATCTATCGATGATTCAAAGTCTTTACTTTCACTTTCACTTTTAAATACATCTTCATTCAATTTACTAGAATAATTGATTCTATTAACTGGATTAATTATATCATATATATTTGTAGATTCTATATATCTATTATCTTGTCTTAACTTAATATCATCTAAATAGGTATCAAATAATATTTCTTCTAATAAAATAATTTCATTATCGTTTATTTTATAATTGACGTGTTCAAATGACAAAAATTCTCTTGGTGTAAATAAATAATTTCGAATTTTTGAATATCTGATAATTTCATCTGCTAATTTGTTAAAATATATACCATTATTATCACTATTACTATACAAATTTCTAGATGGTAAAGTTAATACACATGTATTTTTTCGCATAAAGGTACAGTGTTTTTGTTCTGTACAATCATTATTATTTAATCCCAAACAACTTATCATTTCTTCATAATCATTTAGATCATCTAATCTAAATTCTATAAAATTTACCACATTATCTAATAAACTATGTAATATTTGTACTACTCTATATAATTTTTCAATATATGTTATTGTTCTTGATTCTACTATATCTAATAATTCTTGACGAGTATCATTATGTGTTTTATAATTTAATAAAATTTTTAATGTATTTCTAAACAGGCTATAAAAGTTATTTTCTAATTCTAATGCTTTTACTATTTTTTCTCTTTCATTATCTATNGATTTTTCAATAAGTAATNNNTCATCNANTTGTAANGCATTTTCNCCAGAATANGTTATTTCTTCTTCTATATCATCATCTATTTTGNNTNTTGGTATTACTGGAATTATTTGATTTGTAATNGTTTTTATNCCAACTATCATATTATCATCTATTAATTTNTGTTTTATATCACAAGGAATACGTTTATTTGATTCATTATATAAAGNCNTCAATCCTCTTTTTGTATCNTCATAAGTTTGTAAATCTATTTCTTGAAAAAATCTAAANTCTAAATCNAATGTTATNGAACTAGGTCTACAAGGAACATATAGNTGATTCCNTTCTTTATAAGTTAATATACCTATAACCTTATTATNATAATTTATAATTTGAGCTAGTATGTTATAATCCAATTCTTTCAAAATTTTTATTAAATTNANTGATNATATATTTCTTTCATAATCATATTTTTTTAAAGATTTTTTGGCTATACAATTTCTCTCCAAAATATCTTTTATATTACTAATAATATCTAATATATTTGATTCATCCTTAAAAACACTATAATCTCTTGGAAAAGAGAAGAATTTGATAGTTTGAAATTTTTTATTTTTTTTATATATTTTACATAATGGTTCAAAATAAACTCCCTTNGCATAAACCATCAATGTTTTTCTTTCAATATTAAAAAAATCATTTGAATAATGATTCGTTGGACAAATTAATTCTATTTTTTCGGTTATATCATTATTNGGGTTTTTTAAAATCAATAAATTTATTCCTTTATCAAAAAGTAATCCNCCTTTACTTATTGGTTTTGTTACAAAATCCCAAATATATCTATAATCTATATATTCATCACTACTCATTATATAATTTTTAAAATTCTCAAAACTTCTAGCTATATCTCTTTTGTATTCATCATTTGATATTTCTTGAAAATATTTACTCTCTCTATATGTTCTTAAATCAATATCTATTTCATCTTTATGAAATAATCTAGGTAATATACCGTTTTGAGCCATTACAAATTTATCTATTGTCAAATTATCTAAGAAAANTTGTTTAAATTCTTCAAGNTTTAGATCATTTTGTTCTGGTCCAGGTAAAGTTTTCATACCNGAATAATAATTTACAACACTTGCTAATAATTCTAAAAATGATTGATATTTATTTTTTTCAACGCCTAATCTAACAATACAATACTTTTGTTGTTTTAATCGTTTATCGCTGTTAGAAGAAGTTTTTTTAGAATAACAAATACTATTATCAAATCCTAAGAATTTTTGTAGTGAAAGATTCATATATCCAAATTGATTTTTTCGTAATGGAAAACTCATAATAGGAATATCTTCAAATTCTCTTCCTTTTCTACTTTCTTTTTGTTCTTTTCGACCCTCAACATCTTCATTACATAATAATTTTGCCTTTTTAGGTTTTATTTGTCTAAACTTGTCATATTTCTTTTGTTTTAGTTCATCCAAATTAATAGTTCCATCGTCATTCATAGGAACATCAGGTATTTCACTTCCTACCTTTTTAAACATATTTGGAATTGGTTTATCTGTTTCCCATCCNATATTACTATCTTCTTTAAATGGTGTTTGAAAACAACAAGGTATGCACAATCCGTCTGGATGTTTTGCTGGATCTTGAAATCCAGGATACATTGGTCTATAAACTATTTTTCTAGCAGGATCCTCTTTCGGTATTTTTGAATTTTCACGATGAAATCTTTCATCTGTAAATTCAACTATCTTTTTACCTTTTGGAACTTTTTTTGCTTTTTCTGGGATAACTGCATCCCATCCTCCACATTCTCCTCTATTTACTTGCTCTAATGTTAAACTTCTTCCTTTTCCATTTTTATCTCTAATACACCAAAATCTGGGACAAATATAATTATTTTTTTTATCACCTGAACCATAACGAATAGATTCACCATAAGATGAAATACCTAATTCAGCGTCTCTTTGATCAATATATTTTTTTTCTTCATCACTAATTAAAATAGGTTGTCTTCTATATTGATTTGGACAAGAACGTGTATAAGAAGCATATCCTGGAGTATCTTTTTTTAAAAATAAAGATGGATCATTTTCTTTTAATTTTTTTGTAAATATACTTTTTGCTCCTGTTATTGCTAGATTTGAAAGATCTTCTTCCATTTCATCGTCTTCACTATCACTATCATTTTTACCACCACCGCCTAGTGGTGAATCACCGACAGAAATATCATCATCATCTTCATCAATTAATGATAAATCGCTATCTACAGATACAGGTTCGCCTTCTACAAGAGAAGTTTCATTCCTTGTAGTTGTCTTTTTAGTTTTACTTTGTTCATCTCCCAAACTTAATTCTTCATCACTATCATCTCCAAATTCTATACCATCATCATCATCTTCTCCTTCCTCTTCCTCTTCCTCTTCCTCTTCCTCTTCCTCATCACTATCTTCTTCTATCTCCAGGTCATCTTCATCAGTATCTTCTTCTATATCTAATATTTGGGCTTCCTTTTCTCCAAATTTAACAGCACCTCTTTTTTCTGTATCTGCTTGTATATCTTTTACTTGATCTAATTCAGCCTGTTGTTTAACAGGTTTTTTACATATCCTATTTATTTCTGTTTTAGTTTCTTCATTGATGCCTTTTTTAAGAATAATTCTAAAAAATGAATTGATATAGATAAGAATATATTTCAAATATCTAATATCATTAATATTTTCTATTGTAAAAACTGAAAATGTCCCTTCACTGAATACTTTTGATGTTATATTAGTTTTAAATCCAGGATTACTATCAATTATTCGTTTTTTATCACCATAAGTATCTATTTTCAATTGAATTTCCTGTAACCATTCCGCAAAAATTTCTCTTGCTTTTTGTTCATTATTTATTTCTTTTGGAAAATTCTCTAATAATGAATTAATAATTTCAACAAGAGTATCATCATTTTGTCTTCTAATTGTAATAAATGCTTTTATACTATCCATAACTTGAAATACATTTACTCTTTTATACATCAAATCAATAACATCTGTTGTTTTTGTAGCTGTTCCTTCAATAACATTAAAAAGAGCAGAAATACAACCAATATATTTTTTTAGATTTATTTTTTTATTATTTTTTAATGTTGCTTTATAAGTTAAATTATTAATTTGGATATCTTTATCAATTAAATGATTAAAAGTAATATATTCATATCCACTTTGTTTCAAATAATTTCTTATACTTTTTAATATAGTTTTATTAATAGAATCTTTNATTATTTTTTCTATATCACCNACATCTAATAATATTTCACTATNAAATTTAATTTCAATACTACCATTTTCATAAAATTCACAATAAATTTCAATTTTTGTTCTTTTAAAATTATGTTCAATATAAAATCCAACAGATTGTCTTCTACTTAATATATCTGAAACATTTACTATCTTGGATTTTCTATTTCCATTTAAAACAAAAAGTGATGGGACTTTAATACCAGAAACAGATATATTATTATCGGTAAATAATCTATATATATTTTCATAATTAGATCCAGGATTATATTTAATAAGAGGTATATGTGTATTAGAATGAATNATTTTAAACAAAACTTCTAATGGTAATTTAATGGAATTTTCTGGNTGNATTGTGATATGAATGTATGATATNCCNTGATTCGTAAAATTNAANGGTTCTGGATTTTGTTCAAAAACTTTATAAAATATATCTACGCGATCATTCAATTGTTTATAATATTTATTTACTTTTGTTTTNTCCGTATTATAAAGANTCATTTTTTCATNATTTAATTGNGNNTTTGNTTTTATNGATTTANATAATATTGGATAATAAAGTTTTAAAAANTATTNTTGACTTAATTCTTGACTAANAGCNTAATCNAATACATCNTCTGNCAAACATAAATATATTGTATTATTTTTTANNGGAAAATATTTNAATAATAAATAAGCATTTTGNGTAGATATAATATTTTCTNCTANTTCTTTGTAANAAATCATCAATAGTAGCATTATTAAATGGATTAGCAATAAANGGATAGTTATTTTTGATAACTAATTTTTGACCAATAGACTCTGTTAAAATAATATTAGATTCCCAGTCTATAACAAGTTGATCAAAATCATTAAATTCATATTTATCTTTTTTGACCATATCATCAAAAAAACTAGAAAATCGTTTGTACTGTATCGAATCCTTATTTGAAACAATATTAGATAAGAATTGTTTCAATCGTATATCTGTTAAATCTATACTATCTTGTTGAGTTAAATTATAAAATGTATTATAACTATTTAGTTTTTTTTCTGTAACTGAAAATAAATACATAGAATTAGGTGTTGAATTATTAATATTTCTACATTCCTTAAAAATTTTTTCTTTTATTCTTTGTATTGTATCATCTCCGTGAATAAAAGCATTAATTATTTGAATAGGAATATTTTTAGCTTGAATATTTCTCAATTCTTTTGCTGAAAATATAACGGAATAATCCGCTTCTGTTATATCTTTATCACCAGCAAAAACATATATATGTGATGTTTCATTATTAATAACACGATTAATTTTATATATTTCTGACATCTATATAAATATATCCTATATTTTTATTATATAATTATGAATATTGTTGTTGCTGCGTGTAAAAACAAAGGAATTGGTATTAATAATAAACTACCCTGGTTATTAAGAAACGATTTGAAATATTTCAAATTTTTAACCCAAAATCACGGCAATAATGCTATAGTTATGGGTAAAAATACGTGTTTCAGTTTACCTAGAGCTCTTCCTAAAAGAGTTAATTATGTATTAAGTAATACTTTACAAAATCCAAAAACAGATAGAGAAAAATTTTTGTTAAATGGAGGATATGGTGATTTTAGAATAGTGAAAAATGTAACTCATATTAGTAAAGAAAAATATGATAATATATGGTTAATTGGTGGTGACCAAGTGTATAAAAGCTTAATAGATAATGATATAGTAAATAGTATTTATTACACAGATATAGATGCTGATTTTAAATGCGATACATATTTTCCAGAAATACCTAGTAAATTTAAGGGTGTATTTGAATCAGAAAAATTTGAAGAAAATGACATAAATTATA
The DNA here is from genome assembly GCA_002714815.1 of Flavobacteriaceae bacterium. Lineage (GTDB taxonomy): Bacteria > Bacteroidota > Bacteroidia > Flavobacteriales > Flavobacteriaceae > MS024-2A. The sequence continues at coordinate 10,924 of PAYI01000051.1, forward strand.
ATATGAAAGTTTATGTCAAAGAAGGACTGGAACCTAATACTTATATTAACAAAGCAACTACTGCTTTACATTATGTGAGCACAAGATTAGGATAATTAAAAATCATAATAAGGATTATCAGTAATATTCATACCACAATAAGATTTAGGTTTTTTCTTGTAATCAACTGGTTTATATATTCCCATTTTAGCAGCGTCTTTTAATAAAAATTTAAAATTTTGCCAAAATTCTTTAGTATGACCTACACTTTCAGTCATTACATGTGCTAATTCGTGAATAGCAACAAACGTTAACGTGTTTTCATCAATTAATTTATGACCATCTTTTTTTGTTGTAGTACAGAATGCTAATTTTTCTCCTTTATTTTCAGAATATGCTGTATATTGACTAGTAGGCAATGTTTCACTTATTTTTCTAGGATTAAATCTTTTTGCCATTCTTTGAACATTTTCTCTAGTGGGGTATTTTTCTTTCATATATTTGACAAGACTTTCTAACTTATGAGTTACTCTAGCTAATAGATCTGCTACGAGTTCTAATTTTGGGGTCTCTCTAACACAATAAGTATGACCATCTTCGTCACTTATAATACATTTTAAGTGAAACATTTCGGATTCAAAATAGATTTTAAGTGAAAACCCAATAATAAATAATATAACAAGATAACCAAACACATTTATATCTAATTTCATTTATAATATAGTAGGAATAAAACTAAATCATATTAAATAATATATGAATTAGTTATTTATTGTGCACCGCAACCAATTTCAAGAGGACGACGCTGCATATCAGAAGTAATAGTGCTTTGATTCCAAGGACCAACATTAAGCTGAGGATTAGCTGGTTCACTTCTAAGCTGAAGATTTGCGTTCCTTAAACTTTGACCAACGGTGTTAATACCGATGTGCCATCCAGCCTTTAAAAGACTGACATTTTTAAGGTCACCTGAGCCCATAGGGTTTAATTTACTGAATTCACTGTTGCTATCTTTTGGTAAAAGCTCTGCTGGATCAACAACTTGCTGTTTAGCGCAAGATGGTGGCAATCCATATGTATCTGTTACAGCACCGCCGGCTTTACCGTGACCACTATTCTGTCCTAAAGGTTGAGAAGGAGTAAAGTTGTTTCCGCCTGCTGCGCACTGAATTTGGCTGTCGCTAGGTCCTCCCGCATTTGGGTCTCTTACTTGATCAACAGCTTGTGCTGCTTGGTTACCTCCTGCCATTGAACTAACAGAAGTGTTAAACCCCTGAGAATAATAATAAACAGCAGCAACGGCTACAATTGCTGCTAAAACCACAAATGTTTGGTTGCTTGCTAATTTCTTGAGAGACTTTGCAATGTTCATTATATATTAATCTAAACATAAAATTTTTCAGATATCCATTAGTTTTCGCTAAATAATTCTTCTTCCTCCTCTTCTTCTTCATCCGAACTACTATCCACAACATCCAACATATATAATTCTTTAATTCTCTTGGCTTCCAAATATGCCTTAATTGCGTCATTTTTTGCTTTTCTAGCCTTTTCTCTAGCTGCTTTATAAATATCTAAATAAACTTCATTGGGTTCTTTTAATTTCATAGGTTCTTCTTCAGGGACGATTAATTCTATTTCTTCTAAATCATTATTCTTTTCTAAAGGTTTTTCTTCTGGTAATTCTTCTAATGTTTCTTCTTTTATATTTGTATTTTCTACTTCTTCAACATTTTCTTCTTCTGGTAATTCTTCTAATGTTTCTTCTTTTATATTTGTATTTTCTACTTCTTCAACATTTTCTGTTTCTTCGACATTTTCTATCTCTTTTTTTTCATCTTTATCTTCTTCTTCATTATTATCTGTAATATCATCATTATCTACTAAATTATCAGTAACAGGTTCTTCNTCTTTGTTATCTTCCTTATTTGTAACATCATCATTATCTACTAAATTTTGTGTTACAAGAGATTTTTTTTCATTCAAATTCTCTCCATTTTCTTTTTTTGAATTTAATTTTATAAGACATTTATTGAACAATGGTTTTTCATTAATAACCATCATTTGTCTTAAACAGATTTCTAAATGAAAACTATTACTTGAAAATTTTAATCCTATTATTTCTAAAATACATATAACATTTTTATTACTTTCTACTTGTTCTATATTTAATTGATTTTCATCTGAATCAAAAATTTGTAATGAAATTTTACTAATACCTTTAGGTTTGTGTACAAAGGATCTTATAAGATAATAGTCTTTTCTAGTTCTGATAGAATCATTCCAATTATATTCTATTTCATCCATACTAGGACTTTCGTGAAACCATTTTGAACTATTTTCTAAAATAAGATTTCTAANTCGTTCTTGAAATTTATCNAACCAATCTAAAAATGTTTGATGATCNCTATTCATTACTAAATCACAGTAAATCTGCTTTGCTGTTTTATGAATTCCATTTTTAGTTTTACATTTTGGAGTTTGAATAATTATAGGACCATTCTCTATTTCTAAATTAGCACAATATGTTCCACCTTGTAAAGCCTTTGGTGTTTTAATTTTGATTTTATCAAACGGGTATTCTTNATCAGGACTTAACATAGTATCCATTTGTAAAAAGTTAGATAATTACCTTTAACTAGTTACGCAATGAATATAAAAATATTTACATTGATTAATATGGATGTTAAAGAAACAATAATCAACGAATGTCTAAATGTTTTACATAGAAAAGAAGTGAAGGACGAATTTAAAGAATTGATGCGTCCGCTNATTGATATGTTAATAAAGGAAATTTATCCATATATTTTTTTATCGATTATATTCGTTTTTATTAGTTTTTTACTAATTTTAGGAATATTTATTTTATTATTAAGAAGTAAGATAATTATACCAAAGAAAAGTTAATTTCTTTTCATAGTATATAATGGCACGTAGACATCGTAGTCGTAAAGCACGTAAATCACGTAAATCTCGCAAAGGTGGTTCTGGTCTTGTTGGAGCATTAAGAACCGCATTATTACCATTTTTACTTTACAAAGGACAAAAAGCACAGCAGAAACGCATTGCTCGCGCAAAAAGAACNAAAAAGGGTGGAAGAAGAAAACGNAGAAANACCCGNCGNAAACGCCGTCGTTAAATAATATCGTATAAATATTTAGAAATTAAAATTTATATGATATATAATGAGTTCTCATTTTCAAAAAAATATACAAGACTGGGTTGCACTTGACAACCAAATTAAAAATTTAAATCAACAGGTTAAGGAATTAAGAAATAATAGATCTACATTAACTAATAATATTTTTACATATGCGGAATCTAATAATCTTGAAAATGCTGTAATACAAATAAGTGATGGAAAATTAAAATTTCAAAATGTAAAACAAACATCACCATTAACATTCAAATTGGTTAAAGAGGCATTAGAAGATTGTATAAATAATGAGGAACACGTAGCAGCTATTATGAAAGCTATTAAAGATAAAAGAGAGAGTAAATATGTATATGATATAAGAAGAACATATTCATAAAAGATTTAAATAATTAAAGATAATAATTATTTAAATGAGTAATCAACCAAATGCGTGGGGTATAAATAAAGTTGTCAAAGAAAAAGAANANAAAGATGAATATAAACCNGANGAACGTATNAAAAGGATATANGANGNANAACGNGAATATGCTAGACAAGTCAGACAAGAAAAATTTAAAAAATGGTTAAATGAATATACAGACCAAAATATAAGAATAAATGAGGTATTATGTAATTTATGCAAAGATATAGAGAAGACCGTTAATGAATCAGGATTTGCAATTTCAAATGAAAAAAGACTTAGAGATGAAGTGGCTACATTTATTTATAAAGAATCAAGCAAGTATGCCTAAGAAAAAATTAAAATATAAAGAAGAAGAATTATTTGAAGAAGAATGGGACCCTGTAAAAGAGTTAAAAAAATTAAATTTAGAAGATTTTTTAAATTGTGAAGATACTAGAGAAATATTAATTTATGAACACTATGATAATTTTGAAAAAAAATTAAAATATAAATTAGCTTATTTATATGAAAAATATAATTGTAGTTTTAGAAATGAAGATTTTTTTGGTAAAGATTGGGATAATGAACTGGGTGAATCATTTGCTGAACTGATTTATAATTTTATATCTGTTAATTATGATCTTACTTTATTCTATGATTGTCCACCATTAGCAATAGAATTATTGAGTAAAAAAAACAAATAAATTATAAAGAATATATATAATGGAAAAAAGTGATTTTGCGATATATAAAAAGAATGGAGACATTTTAAGTATGGGTTTTAAATTTGAAAACTTATTAAAGGGTGCCGGTCTTCCAGCAATGGTAGGCGGAGGAAAAGGTAAATTTCATAAAAGTCAGTATGGAATCCCTGTTGGTCTTGCATTATTAAATAGACAACTTGAAAATAAAGATTTTAGTATTTACAATAGAAAATTTGAAGGAGGTGTTGTAAAAGAAGACTTATATAGAAAATTATTATATTTGGGAGAAAACCGAAAAAAAACAAATGGTAAAACACGCAAAAAAAGAAAAAAAAGAAAAAAGAAAACAAGAAAGCTTAAATAGAATTGTTAATAATTATATACAAATTACTAACAATGCCCAAAAAAACTTGTAGTATATGTTTAGAGAATGTGTCTAGACCTGCAAAGCTAATAAAATCCTGTGAATGTAGATATTATGTTCATTATAAATGTATTAACACTTGGTGGATAAATAATAATAATTGTATTATTTGTCACGAAACTTGTGGAAAACCTCTTAAATATAATCAAAGAACGCCTAAAAGAAGAGGTAAATTGATCAGAACAATAAATAGAAGAAGAGCACCTCGTAGAATATATCCACCTCATACTAGATATATTCATGATTATTTAAATAGAATACCTTTTGATAATGAAAATGAATTAAAAACATTAGTCATTATTTTTGTTGTTATTGCTGTTATATGTTATTATTATTATAAACGATTCCAACTATTGTAGTTAAATGGTGATACTAAAATACTTTCAAGATTTTTCTTGTATTTTTTAGTTAAATGATTAAGTCGTCGGTCTTCTTGGGTTAATGGATATGGAGTCGCTTTTTTCATTAATTCTTGTTCTTCTTTTGAAATATTTGGTTTATTACCATAACAATTTACACCAAATCTAACATTTTTATTTTTAATAAATCCTCCATTGATTCCGGGACGACCACAATCGTGTTTATGTCCCTTTATTTTTTGAAGTTTATGCCAAGTTGATTTTTGAGTAGGGAATAAAGCTAATTGATTATCAGACCAACCATAATTACACCATTCAGCACCACTCTTATAAGCATTTTCTATTTGACTATATGATGCGATCTTGGCACCATATGCTTTACATAAAGCGCGAGCTTCTTCATATGTATATTCATTTCCTGGAACATTAAATACTTCTCCACCAACTGCTAAATTACCTAAACCTAAATCTTTTTCTAATTCATTAACTAAACCTTTTCCTTTTTTTGCGCCTTTTTCAATTAACTTTTTTTCTGGTTCTATCTTAATATCTACTTCTGGTCTTCCTTGAAATAGATTTTTTACTGCTGTTTTGATATCAATTTTAAAGAAATACTGAATCCCATTAATCAAAACTAAAAATACAATTAATCCCCACATTACTATTTCTATAAATCTTATACCACCTGATTCTTGTTGTTTTGGATAATTAATATTATATCCTAAATAACTAAAAACTATAAAATAAAATATTATTATCATAGTTAAAGCTACTAAGACTAAAGGATTTGCGCTACTTAGGGAATTATTCATAGAATCATATATATGGGAAAATCCACTACTTGGAGATACATCAACTGAATTCATTATATATATATTGTATTACTTTTTTTGTTTTCGGTAAAAGAAACAATATGCATGAGGACTTTTTAAAGCTCCTAAATTTACTTCTGTCCAATTTGTATCATTAAACAGGTACCATTTACTATTCGCATTTTTTACAAATGCTGTATAATGTCCTCCAGCAGAACCACCCATA
>PAYI01000052.1 GCA_002714815.1 Flavobacteriaceae bacterium
ATAAAGGTGATACTTTGCGTTCCTGCTACGTAGGAATTTCCGGCAAGGTCACTTCCTGCAACAGTAGCTCTATAAGTACCATTAGAAGGGGCGCCACCACTATCTACATCCCAGATATACTGATAGCCTCCGAGCTGATAAACTTCTATTGATCCTGCATTATTTTTACCATCAACATCTAAACTATTGTCACCTATTAAAATTCTATTTCCATCACCACTAAGCTCTGAACTTCGAGCTATTGTAGTAGATTTATTACTAATTAGAGTTGCATATTCAACCCACTGGTTTGAGGAGGCATTATAGTCATAAATCGCTACTTTTCCTCTTCTATCAGCTGCACTTTCAAAATTTCCAAATGAAATTCTATTCCCATCTGAACTAATTGAAACATTATGGCCTAAGTATTCCCCATTTGTTAAACTAGAACCTACAATTGGTAAGTTTGACCCTTTAAGTGTCCAAGTAGATGTGCCCGAATTCCATGAGTATACAAATACATTTCCTTGATTATTATTAGTTTGTCCACTTCCACTACCCTGTTGTTTTACACCGATAACAAATGTATTCCCATCATCAGAAAGTTGTAAACCTGTCCCTAAATAGCCTGTATAAGGGGGAGTTAGATAACCAGGTGTCATCGTCCACGAAGCTGAACCTGATGGTGTATAATCCCAAGTAGATATTATATTTGAAGTCGCTGTTTGAACAATAACTCGGCTCCCATCAGAGCTTACAGACATTCCAAGATTTCCCATATTTCTACCATCACTTGCAACAGATAGAGCATCTCTAAAGGACCATTTAGTATTCCCAGAACTATTTTTATGCATATTCCAATCAGTTCCGTCCCAATCATAAACATTTATATAACCCCCATCTGCCTCATTACTTGATTTACCTTGTCCATTAGCAAAAATCCTGTTTCCATCATCAGATATATCGACATGATAGCCCAATTCCCAATTTTGCCAATGTCCCCGCATATCATTATCGTCTCCTAATCGAGTCCAAGAAGAACCATTATATCTGTAGGCATATATTCTTCCAGCACCATTACTAGTACTAGTAACATTATATGCCCCTATTACAATAGTATGTCCATCTCTACTTAAAGCCATAGTATTTTGTTTAGCACCATTTACTAGGGTTTGCGGAAGATTACCAGTAATATTTGTCCAAACACCATTTACAAGCTCATAAACAATTAATCTATAAAAATCACCGGTATTTTTATACCCACTTGCAAATGCAAAAACTTTCCCATTTTTACTTAAATGTGTATCTCCATAACCAGTAGCACTACCAACACTACCAAATTGATCATTTACACCCGATCCATAAAGCGTCTCTCCAATTTGAACTACTTTGGCATTGCCAGTTAAAGCAGTCATATTTTCATTTGCAAATACTCCTGATATTGAAATCTTAGGTGTTGCAGTCATTGTCTCATTAAAGGCAGCCGTTATAGTTACTGTATCACTAGCAGCTAAAAAATTATCAGCATCAGAATCAGTTAGAATTGCAGTTGGGGCCGTAGAATCTAATATGATGTTTATTTTATCTGATCCTGCGTAAGAGTTTCCAACTAGATCTGTTCCTGTAACCGTAACCGTATAACTACCTGAAGAGAATCCTCCGGTACTCCACGAGTAAGTCCAAATTTTACTATTGTTTTCTGTACCGTTGGTGCTTAAAGTAGCATTATTTACAGCTGAACCAATGGTTATTTTTGGACTAGGACTAAAAGCCATAGCTTCATTAAAGGTGGCTGTAATTACAATGACTCGTCCAGGTCTGATTGTATTATCACTATCACTTGTTGTAATAGTTACCGTTGGGGTAGATGAATCTACTATAAATGTAATTTTTTGTGATCCTGCAACATAAGGGTTTCCAGCTAAATCATTTGCAGAAATTGTTGCAGTTGTTGAGGTAACTGAGGTGCCCGAGGCAGTGAAAGCATATGTCCAAATTGTTTTGGTACTTGTTGCTGACATGAAGACGTTTGAGACAATACCAGTTAATGTTATTTTTGGAGTTTTATTAGGATTTTGATTTGTTACATGATTTCCTACTATGGTATAAGTTGAATGATTATTTAAAGTTCCAACACCTGGTTCTTTAACTTTTACAACTAAATCTTCATTTCCACTAAATTCTTGATACCTTGCTCTAAAGGTATACCATTGACCTGCGACAAGATTTATGGTTCCGTATTTATATGTTCCCGTACTATGACCCCCATAATAACTAGCAACGACATTACCCCCAATTGACATATCAGAGGCATCATCAGAAGTAATTGCAAATCCATAAGTCCCTGTTTTTGAAGCATAAAACCAACCACTATATGAAATAGCAAAAGAATTACCTCCCCATTTGTTAGCCCCACCTCCATTTAAACCCGCCGAGGAATTTGCAGTAACTACACCCTCTTGATAAAGAGTTGTTCCAGGATGGTTAAGGTTAAACATAGCATCAAGCTCCGTTTCATTGTCAGCATAATTATTGTATGTGTATCCGTTTAATGTAGAATTACTTCCATTTCCATAATGTGTTTTTATTGAGGTATAATTCAATTTCCCTATACCAGTATTTTGTGATGGAACTCCTAAATTTTCTGAGAATGTTGCTGTGATAGTTACAACTTGAGAAGTATTTATAATATTATCTGCTTCCGTATCGGTTAAGGTAATCGTTGGCGCTGTTGAGTCAAGTATGAATGTGATACTGTCTGTTCCAGAATATTTTCCTGATGAAGCACTTGTTGTGCCTGAAACTGTAGCATAATAAGTTCCATCAGGTTTGGCCCCACCATTATCTACATCCCAGTTATATGTATAATTATTTGTACCAGCAATTCGAGTCATTACAACATTTGTAACTACCCCAGATATATAAACTGTTGGTGTGGCAGCCATCGCTTCAGAAAAGGAAGCTGTTATAGTTACTGTATCCGAAGCCGCTAAAAGATTATCACCATCTGTATTAGTTAAAGTAACTGATACATTGGAATTACACACTCCCCATTCGGGTTGTTTGGAAGCATCATTTCTCCACGTAGCATTAGCATTGGTTCTAAAAGCATAAGGCTCACTACTAAGTTGTGAGACACACCACCCAGAAAGATCTTGGTTGAATGCAGATGCTGCATAGAACATGTTTTGTAGGGGATTGTTGACGCTCGCATCTATATCTGACATATTCCAATTCCCAACGGGTTGATTAAACGAACTAGCATTAGAAAACATAGTTTGCATTTGTTCTACACTTGAAGTATTCCAGTTATTTATGGCATTACTACCCCCGTTGTTGAATGCTGTTGCATTTTCGAACATCCCTCCCATACGTGTAACTTTAGAAACATCCCAGCCCCCAATATTTTGATTAAATAAAACGGCATCCTTGAACATACGCTGCATGTTTGTAACATTCGAAGTGTTCCAAGATCCTATGTTTTGATTAAATGCACGGGCTCCTTCAAACACACTTGCCATATTTGTTACACTTGAAGTATTCCAGCTACCTATGTTTTGATTAAATGAACGGGCTTCATAAAACATTTCTTGCATGCTAGTTACTTTCGAGGTATTCCATGACCCTATGTTTTGATTGAATGCATTTGGTAATGAGTTTGCCCCTCGAAACATCTGTGCCATAGAAGTAACATTCGAAGTGTTCCAATTACTAATATTTTGATTAAAATAACGGGCTCCTTGAAACATCCCTGCCATGTTTGTTACACTTGAAGTATCCCAGTTATTTATAGTATTACTACCTCCATTATTAAATACTGAAGCTCCGTTATTAATAGCAGTTGCAAACATAGCTCCCATATTTGTTACACTTGAAGTATCCCAGCTACCTATGTTTTGATTAAATGATCGGGCCCTACTAAACATATATTCCATGGTGGTAACTTTTGAAGTATCCCAGCTACCTATGTTTTGATTGAATGAACGGGCATCATAAAACATTCGAGACATAGTTGTTACATTAGAAGTGTCCCAAAAACTAATATCCGTGTTAAAGGAATTTTTATTGTTAAAAAGACTACTCATTGTTGTAACATAAGTAGTCATTAAGTTGTAATTCCCGGCGTTAATCTTAGTTGTTATTCCATTTGTTCCAGTACCATTTTCAACAGCAGTATACAGAGTACCACTTACCATACCCGTATCTCCTGGGCTACATCCAGAGCATTTTATTGTTACACCATTAGATAAATAAAATGTTGGGCTTATAGTAAGGGTACGAGAGGCACTACCAGAATATGGTAAATTGTTAGTATCTGTAGCAGTAGCTGTAACCTTTAGGGTTGTGCCAGAGACAACGTTTGAGGGTAGTTGCCAGTAATACGTCCATACTGCTGCGGTGCTACTTATAGTCATAGCAACATTAGTGACCACCCCTGCAATTGAAATTGTTGGAGAAGCAGTCATGTTTATAGAGAAAGTAGCAGTAAGGGTTACCTGACCTGTGGTAATTACATTGTCCGAATCATTAGAGGTAATTATAAGGCTTGCAGGTGAAGAGCAGCCACCCCAGGAGGGTTGTTTGTTAGAATCACCTCTCCAGGTTGCATTGGCACTATTTTTAAAATTACTGGGTTCAGATCCAATATTAGTCACACACCACCCAGAGACATCTTGATTAAATGCACTAGCTGACTGAAACATCGAAATCATATCGGTAACACTAGAAATATTCCAATTACCAATGTCTTGATTAAAAGCAGCTGCGCCCTGGAACATGGATCTCATCGTATTCACTTTAGAGGTGTTCCAATTACCAATGTCTTGATTAAATGCAGCTGCGCCCTGGAACATGGATCTCATCGTAGTCACTTTAGAAGTGTTCCAATTACTAATATTTTGATTGAATGCATCAGCATTATANAACATACTTGCCATGCCGGTCACCTTAGAAGTATTCCAAGAACCTATGTTTTGATTAAATGCACTAGCTCCATAAAACATTTGGTTGACTCCAGTTAAATTTGATGTATTCCAGGCTCCAATATTTTGATTAAAAACACTAGCATTATAAAACATTTGAAACATGGTAGTTACGCTTGATGTATCCCAATTATTTATGGTATTACTACCCCCATTATTAAATGCTTGAGCTGATAAAAACATAGCGTTCATGTTATTTACACTTGATGTATCCCAGCTACCAATATTTTGATTGAATGCATTTGCTTGAGAAAACATTTCATGCATAGTAGTTACGTTAGAAGTATCCCAAGAACTAATATTTTGATTCCAGCTATTTTGATTTTTAAATAAATTATTCATGTCAGTAACAAGAGTAGTTACTACTCTATTCCAATCATTATCACCTTTTGATTTTGAACGAATAGAAGTATTGTCATGGGCTGTATAAGTAACCCCATTTACCACCCCTTTATCACCAGCACTACAATTGTGACATTTAACCGTAATACCATTGGAAGCTAAATAGAATGTTGGACTAATAGTAAATGTAATACTATCCGTGCCAGAGTATGCTATACCAGAAAGATCTGTTCCACTTACTGTAGCACTATATGTTCCTGCAGCAAGAGTTGGAGTAGAAGTATTCCAATTATAGGTATAGCTATTTGTTCCACTAATTCTTTTCATAGAAACATTTGTTACTACACCCGAGATGTAAATTGACGGAGTTGCAGACATGGATTCCGAAAAGCTTGCAGTAATAGTTACTGTATTAGTCGGTAATAGTTTTGAGTAAATTATATTATCCGCATCTGTATCGGTAAGTGTGACCGTTGGTGAAGATTCAATATTGTATTGTTTTCTCGCTGGAACTAAAATATTAACGTTTTCTATTCTATTGTAACCAGTAGCTTGTAAAGCGTTGTTGAAATTCAATCTTGTTTTATTAGACTCAGATGAATTTGTAACTTCATTTTTAATGTGTTTGTTGCTCCCAGTTCCAAGACCATTATTTCCACTTCCTGCCTTACCATCTCCCATTAACCATAAATAAGTTGCAAAATCACTTCTTTGTGAACCTGTTTTATTATTATTTAAGCTTTGAAAATTTACTGACTCTACATTTGCTTTATTTGGAGCTCTAAATGTTTTGCCTTCCTTGTAATTTGCTAGCCAAGCTAAAGGATCTTGACTGAACATTGATATTTCATTAAGTGAAGGTGTTTCTCCCTGTTTTAATGTTGTATTAACAACTGATGCTATATAACCATTAAACCATTCTGCTGTATTATCATTTCCCACATAAAAATTACCTAGTAATTCCAAAGAATTACTTGGTGATCCATTAGATGACCAGCTTCCCTGACTAGTAATTTTAGATGTCAAACCACTTGAAAAATTTGTTTGATAAATATCAAATGAAGCTGGAAGGGTTACATTCCCCCCATTATAAATAACAGTAATTGAATACCATGTATTTTGTGAAATACTTCCAGGATTAGACCATTTATTGTAATGACCAACCCTTCCATATCTGAACATCAAACTCTGACCGTTTAATTTTAGTTTGACTTTATCACTACTCCCACCAGCAGTTTCTCTCTGAGCCCAAATTGTTTGATTTTTTGATTCGGATGTTTTAAAAATCACATTTACCATCCAAGGTTGATTCCCATTTGTAACACCATCTCCAGGACGCCTTCTAAGTGGATAAGAATCATTATTTCCATTATTTTGGATAGATGTATATGATGATCCGTTTAGGTGTAAGGCTTTATTTAAAGCTGTTGTCGAGCCCAATGAATTACCTGCAAGGTCTGTGCCTGTGATGGTCGCAACTACTGGTCCTAAACTTGGGTTTCCTGTTGACACATCCCAGTCATAATACCAAATCGATGCATTCCCCCCTTGGGTCATATTAGCATTTGAAATCAAACTGCCAATGCTAATTCTAGGACTTGCAGCCATATTCTCACTAAAGGTTCCAGTTATTCTTATAGTCTGGCGGTTTCCAACAGTATTACCAGAAGCATTGTCTGAAATTACAACTGTTGGACTAGTGGTGTCTTGTGAAAAAGAAAACAAAAAACAAAAAAATATCATTAAAAAAGTAAACATTACTTTTTTATTTTTTGCATCAAAAAAACCTCTCCTTTTTATCACAATTTTAGTATTGTTATAGTTAGATTTTGGTTTCTTTTGAGCCCCATCTTTTTCCTAATACTTGACCGTAAATTAGAGAGTGTGCTTTTTGAAATACCTATTTGTTTTGAAATTTGTTCATTCGAATAGCTCAACTTTAAACACATGCATATCTTGATTTCTTGAAATGACAAATCATCTGATATCTGAACTAGTTCTTTTGTAAAATCAGGATAGGTTTCTGCAAAACGTATTTCGAAATTCTTTTTTGATTCCAATAAAAAAATTTGTTTTTACGAACCTAACATTTTTGCGATGTCTAACAACATAATAATTAGATAAAAAAGATATTTGCAGTAAAAATGCAGTAGTTTTTAAGTAATTAGTAATTTTTTAATACAATTTAATTATTAAATCAGTATTTAAACAGTATTTAATTAAATTTAAATATTGTATATAAATGAGTTTAAATCTTGTCCGCTTTGCAGGTTTAGCTTTTTAGAAAGCCTATATCTTTGACTTTCAATTGTTCTTATAGAGACACCTGAAATTTTAGCTATCTCATCATTAGAGTGATTCATTTTTATGTATGAAGCCAATCTTAAATCAGTTTTGGAAAGTTTACTTACTTGATTTATTGATTTGTAAAAATCTGGATAAACTTCTACAAACATATTATCAAAATCTTGGTAAGATTTTTCTGAAGAAATAACCATATTTAATTCTCTAGATAGTCTTGAAATGGATTCATCCATTTTTTTGGGATCCTCTATCTTCTTTTTTAATTTCTTCAAGTAATCATTTCTTTGTATAATAAAATTTGATTTACTCACCAATTCCCTATTTCTTTTATCCAACTCATTTTTTATCGCAAGCTTTTCTAATTCCAATCTGCTTCCCTTTTCTTTTTGATAATTGTAATTTACTCGAATTGTAATAAGTGAAAAAAATAAGATAATCGAACAAATTATAAGAATGTAGAGATATGTATTGTATTTAATTTTATTTTGATTGAGTTCTCTGACTGATCGAGATAGTTGAATTTGAGTTTCTAAATCATTTAAGGATTTAAAAATTCTCGCATTATTTCCACCTGCTGAAATAAGAATTAATGAATCTTTAACTTTAAGCAATTCCGAATTTAACCCCTTTTGNAAATATATTTTTTCGAGCACATTATAATTAAATATTTTTTCAGNATCATTTAAGTTTTTTATCTCTAAGTTCTTTTTCGCTCTTTGTTCTGCTTTTTCTAAATCACCTGCTCCCAAATGACACTCTGCAAATCTTGACCCTAAAGAAGCTGCTTCAGTAGGAAAATTTTTCAATATATCTTCTGATTTTGTTAAAAACGTAATAGCCTTCTTATATTTTTTTATTGATTGATAATATGCTGCATAGACAAAATAACCATAACCATAATTTCTAGTGAAAAGTGATTTTGAACTATAATCATCATTATATTTCNTATAATATTGATTAAGTTCATTGAACTTATTATCTGCAGACTTAACATCTCCTTTTAAAAGATTAATAGCTATCAATTGAGATATTGAATACATAAGGTCTTCTTGTTTGTTTTCCTTAAGTCTTCTAGAATAGATTTTTAGATATTTTTTTTCAGCAGATAAATAATCTTTTTTAGCCTCATCTATAAGGCCCAGATTTGAATCAGAAGTATTGATTCCATAATTGGCTTTACTTTTATTTGAAAATTTTTCAAAAATTTCTTTAGATTGATAAAATTTCTCTTCTGCCTTTTCAATATCTCCATTTTGAAAATATATGCTACCAATATTTAATAAAATCCATGGAGGTTGACTAATTAGTGGATCACGTTTATTTTTATCAGGAGTAGCTTCATATAGATCTAATGCCCTATTAAAATAATCAAGTGCTGATGAATATAACCCCATATCAAAGAGTATTTCTCCAAGCATTGCATAAGTACCTACTACTAAGCTATCTGGAGTTTTTGATTGGACGGCATCAAGGTATTTTAGTCCAAAGTCAATTGCTAAATTTGGATTAGAGTATTTGTGCTTAATTATTGAATCCCTAAATTTAAAATGTTCTTGAGAATAGCTAAAGAAAGAAAAAAGTACTGCCAATAAGTAAGAAGTTATTCTCATTTAAGGAGTTTATTTTTTAAATAAAAGAAAGATAATCAAACTAATTACAATTACAATAAAAACTTCTATGAGCGTTCTAAGGTTCAAATTTTATTGTCCTTCTTTAAAAAGGTTTCTTTTTGCTTTAAAAACTGCTCACGAGAAATTGATTTCCCATTGATGTAAATTGACTTTACTCCTTTCGGTATCTCAGTATGATACAAATAACTGTAATCCATTCTAATCTAACTTAATACAGCCAAAATAGTAATGTTTTAAAAATAAAAATAATCCATTGTTACTGCATTATTACTGCACATTTAAATTGGCTTCTATAACAGAAAAGTTTTCTAAGACCTTAAGTTGTCTTCCTTTTACCCATTTGAACAGATGTTTGATTATTTTTTTTGTACAGAGAGGGGAATCCAATTTCAAGACTTCTTGTTGAATAAGTTTCTGGCCTAACAGATTTTCATCGATTTAATAAATCAAAATTTGTGTTAGTTTTTTTGTTAAATTGAAATCAAATTGTTTTTATGAAAAAATTAAAAAGATTTAAGCCAATTACATTTTTAACCCTTCTCATGATTGCTTTTTTTAGCTCTTGTGAAAAAAATAATCATATAGTTTTTGAAGTAAGCTATAATTCAAAACTTTCGGATAGTTTACTCGATGGGAGGCTTTTAGTTATGATCACAAAGGATTCTTCAAAAGAACCTAGATTTCAGATTAATGATTCAGATCAAACAGGAATTATAATTGGTAAAGATGTCAGTCAATGGGAAAGTGGGAGTGTAGAAACTTTTAAATCAAACACACTAGCTTATCCAATAGAAAACTTGAATGAATTAGAATCTGGGGAATATTTTGTTCAAGCCCTACTCCATAAATACGATACTTTCAATTTATCCAATGGCCATACTGTTCAGCTCCCAATGGACCAAGGTGAGGGACAGCATTGGAATATTTCTCCAAAAAATATCTATAGCAAATCCTTAAAAGTTAATTTCAAACAAAATAGTTCTCCAATAAAAATTGAAATAACTCAAGAGATTCCACCAATTAAAGAAGCTGAAGATTCTAAGTATATAAAACATATCAAAATTAAAAGCGACTTGCTCTCTAATTTTTGGGGACGCCCAATGTATCTACAAGCAAATGTATTAGTGCCAGAGGGATTTAATAAAGAAAGTAAAACACGTTATCCTCTTATGGTATTTCATGGTCACTTTCCAAAAACAATTGGAGGCTTTAGAACTACCCCTCCTGATGCACCTAAAGAAGACACTATTTTTAATAGTAGGTTTGGAATTACAGGATATAAATATATTCAAGAAAAAGAAGCTTATGATTTTTATAAAAAATGGACTTCGAAAAAATTTCCACGCTTTCTAGTAATTGAAGTTCAACATCAAAATCCTTATTATGACGATTCTTATGCTGTAAACTCTGCAAATATTGGGCCTTATGGAGATGCTATTACATATGAACTAATTCCCCATATTGAAAAAATGTTTAATGGTGTTGGTCAAGGATGGGGACGTTTTCTATATGGAGGATCAACTGGCGGTTGGGAAGCTCTGGCAGTACAAGTATTCTATCCAAAAGAATACAATGGCTGTTTTGCTGCTTGTCCTGATCCCATAGATTTCAGAGCATACACTGTAGTTGATATTTATAAAGATAAAAATGCATACTATAAAAGTGGAGATTTTAGAAAAACCTTACGTCCAGCAATGAGAGATGGTAAAGGACATATAAAGTCACAATTAATTGATGTAAATCGAAGAGAGTATATTCTTGGAAATAATAGCCGCTCTGGAGATCAGTGGGATATATGGCAAGCTGTCTATTCTCCAGTTGGTGATAATGGATATCCNAAGCCTATTTGGAATAAGCTAACAGGAGAAATTGACTCAGAAGTTGCTGACTATTGGAGAGAAAATTATGACCTTAGATANATCATGGAGCGTGATTGGGAAAAAATAGGAAAAGATCTTAAAGGAAAAGTCAATATCTACTGTGGGGATATGGATAATTATTATTTAAACAACGCTGTTGTTCTAACTGAAGAGTTTTTAGAAAATTCCACTAATCCTTACTATGACGGGGAGGTTGATTATGGAAATCTTGCAGAACACTGTTGGAATGGAGATCAAAAAAATCCAAATCATATTTCTAGGCTTCGTTACAACACAATGTACCTTAACAAAATTAAACAGAGGCTAAAAAAGACAGCCCCAAAAAATCACAATCTCAAGAACTGGGATATATAATAAAAGTAAAATTAAACATTATGAAAAATTTAAATAAACTCAGACAAAACATTATTTCTGTACTTATACTTTTAATTGGATTAAATGAAGTTTATGCTCAAAAAGCTGAACTTTTGAACAACTATTCATGGAGAGCAATTGGCCCTGCAAATATGGGAGGTCGAGTAACTGACATCGATGGTGTGCCAGGAGATCCATCTACTTTTTATGTTAGTGGTGCAGATGGAGGAATCCACAAAACAGTTGACGGTGGAGTAAGTTTCTCTCCCATTTTTGAGAAGCAAAGAGCTTATTCAATTGGAGCATTAACTATTGCCAGCTCTGACAAAAATGTCCTATGGGTTGGGACTGGTGAAGGAGATCCAAGAAATAGCGTAGGATATGGATGGGGAGTATACAGATCCGTTAACGGTGGAGAATCATGGAAACATCTTGGCCTTAAAAAAACTGAAAGAATAAAACGTATTGTAGTAGATCCTAATAATCCAGATGTCGCATGTGTTTGTGCCCTTGGTAAAGAGTGGGGACCAAATAAAGAAAGAGGGGTTTTTAAAACTTCTGATGGAGGAAAAACATGGGACAAGATTCTTTATATTGATGAAAATACTGGATGTGCTGATATTGCAATGGAAAATGAAAATCCAAGAATAATGTATGCTGGGATGTGGACATTTAGGAGAAAACCATGGCGTTTTGATGATGGTGGAAAAAACACAGCTATTTATAAAACTCTGGATGGTGGTGCAACATGGAAAAAAATTATGAATGGATTACCTAAAACCGATATGGCACGACCTGGAATTCATATTGCTCAAAGTAATCCAAATATAATTTATCTTATGACTGAATTTGAAGGTGGTGGAACAGCTTTTCGTTCTGAGGATAAAGGAGAAAACTGGGAAATGGTTAATGATGATCCAAATATCAATTTTAGACCATTTTACTATAGTGATGTTAGAGTAGATCCAAAACGTCCAAATATTTTGTTTTCTATATCAGGTAGATTGAGTCGTTCTAAAGATAGTGGACAAACATGGGATAGAATTGCTACAACAGTCCATGGAGATCACCAAGCTTTATGGATTGATCCTGAAAACTCTAATTATATTCTCAATGGAAGTGATGGTGGATTTCAAAGATCCTTTGATGGTGGAGATAATTGGGAAACAATTAACAATATTGAACTTTCCCAATTTTATCAAATTCAAATAGATAATTTAAAGCCTTACAATGTTTATGGGGGGCTTCAAGATAATGGTACTTGGGTAGGACCAAGTAACTCATTGTATAGTGCCGGAATTTTAAAACGTCACTGGAAAGGCCTTGCTTATGGTGACGGCTACTTTGCTGAGCCTATTCCAGGAAATGAACATTTAGTATATACAAATCTTCAAGGTGGGGTTCCTTTTTTAGTTGATAGCCGCTATGGAAATGTTCAAACGGTACATCCATACCCTAAAATTGTAGGTTCAGCTGGTGATGCAATCGAAAATCATAAATACAGGTTTAATTGGGATGCACCAATTCACATTTCTCCTCATAATCCTGAAACTGTTTACGTAGGGGGCAATGTAATATTTAAATCTCTTGATCGTGGAAACAGTTGGGAGGAGATTAGCCCTGACTTAACTACTAATGATAAAAGCAAACAAAGAAGTTCAGGAGGTAATATCTATCAAGACAATACAGCTGCTGAGTTTCACTGTACGGTACTTTATATTGCAGAATCTCCAATTCAAAAAGGAGTTATTTGGGCAGGAACTGACGATGGCAATGTTCAACTTACAATGAATGGTGGAGAAAATTGGACAAATTTAAAAGATAGAATTAAAGGACTTCCTGAGTTTTCATGGGTTTCAAAAATTCATGCTTCGGAACATAATGCTGGAACTGCTTTTGTTGTTGTAGACCAGCACCGAATGGATGATTTTAGGCCATATATTTTTATGACTTCAAACTTTGGAAAAACATGGCAAAAAATTTCCTCTGATTTGCCAATTGACGATTATGTAAAAGTTGTGCGGCAGGACCCTCATAATCCTAATTTACTTTTCGCAGGAATGGAACATGGAATATATGCAAGTTGGAACATGGGTAAAAACTGGGAAAAAATTAATATTGATCTGCCAAATGTTTCAGTAAGAGACTTAAGGGTTCAAAAACGTGACCGAGATTTAATTGTGGGGACTCATGGTAGAGGAGCATATATCTTAGATGATATTAGACCACTAGAAGAACTCTTAGAAGCACAGGAAAATTCAATTCATTTATTCCCGGTTAGGGAAGGAATTTTATGGAATATGTTTTGGAGACTAGAAAATCTTGGAGACAGGACTTATGCAGCTAAAAACCCTGAATATGGAACTTACATTAACTACTATTTAAATCATACTCCAAAAACACCAATTAAACTGCATATTAAAGATGAGCAAGAAAATATAGTTACAACTATTGAGGATAAAAATCCAAAAAAAGGAATAAACAGATTAGTATGGGATTTAGGTTATGATTCGGCGAAACCTTTAAATTTAAAAAAGAGAAGTGGAATTAATGATAAAACATCAACATCAAGTTTAACTTATGAGGGGTTAAGTGTAGAAATAAGACCCAAAGTAGCTCCAGGGAATTATAAAGCAGTTATTTCTTACATGGATGACATCCAAACATCTGATATTTTAGTAAGTGGAGATCATAGGATAAACATGCCTTTAGAAAGTTACACACAAAAAACTTCCGCCTTACTTAGTTTACGGGATTTACTTAATAAAACTCATGAGTTAATTGAAAACATTGTTTTAATTGAAAATCAGTTAGAAAGTCTCGCAATAAAATTAAAAATTGCATCTAGTAAGGATCTTTCAAAAGTAGAAGCTCTTTATGATAGAATAAGAAGTTTTAAAGATGATCATTTAATGAGACCTCCACCTTCAATGGGATACAGACAAAGACCACGATTAAAAGAAGAGATAAGGTCATTAATGAGAGCAATTGATAATACAACTAATCCTCCTACCGTTCCACAAAAAGAACGGATCCAAAGTTTGACTGGAGAATTAAACGAACATCAAAAAACAATGGAAACAATTAAAATAAGTCTAAATGAAATCAATGCTTCACATAAATCATTACCTCAAGTAATCCTAAATTAGATAATGCCCCAAAATCTAATTCTTATTTGGCTATTTGTATTTATTACAGCCTGTTCAAAGAGTCCAAATGTTGACTTTGTTATTAAAAACGGTTTCATATATGATGGTACAGGTGCTGTCCCTTATATGGGATCCGTTGCAATAAATAAAGATAAAATAGTCTATGTTGGCCCTCCAAAGTCTTTCATAGCAAATCAAACTATTGATGCGACAGATAAGATAATTTCCCCAGGATTTATAAATATGTTAAGTTGGGGTGTTGAGACCTTAATAGAAGACGGAAAGTCTGAAAGTGATATCCGTCAGGGGGTTACATTAGAAGTTTTTGGTGAAGGAATGTCATGGGGACCAGTAAATGAAGAACTCAAAACTTATATGAAAAAAAACCAAGGAGATATTCAGTACGAAATCGCTTGGAATACATTAGGAGAGTATCTTCAATTTCTTGAAAACAAGGGAGTTTCTACAAACATAGCTTCTTTTATTGGTGCTACCACACTTCGCGTAAATGCCATAGGCTTTGAAGATAGAAAGCCTAATGCTGATGAAATGGAACTTATGAAAAAGTTAGTTCATCAGGGAATGAAAGAAGGTGCTATGGGAATAGGATCTTCTTTAATTTATGCACCTGCATTTTATTCTTCTACAGAAGAACTTATCCAAATCTGTAAAGTAGCTGCAAAATATGATGGGATGTATATTTCTCATATGAGAAGTGAAGGAAATAAAATTCTTGAGAGTGTTGATGAACTTTTAGAAATAGCTAACCAGGCAGGAATAAGAGCAGAAATATACCATCTTAAACAAAGTGGAAAAAAGAATTGGGGAAAGTTGGATGCAGTTATTAGGAAAATAGATTCTGCCCGTGCCAAAGGCTTAAAAATAACTGCTGATATGTATACCTATACAGCTGGAGCAACAGGATTAGATGCTTCGATGCCTCCATGGGTTCAGGAAGGGGGTTTGGATAAATGGATCGAAAGACTTAAAAATCCTAAAATTAGAAATAAAGTTGTCAAAGAGATGCAAACCGATACTAATAATTGGGAAAACCTAATGCATGCTGCAGAATCATCAGATAAATTAATTTTAGTTGGTTTTAAAAATGATAGCTTAAAATATTTTACTGGTAAAACTCTTACAGAAGTTGCAAAAATAAAAGGTAAAAGTCCTGAAGAAACAGCTATAGATTTAGTAATACAAGATGGAAGTAGAGTTGGTACAGTCTACTTTTTAATGGATGAGCTTAATGTAAAAAGACAAATTCAATTACCATACATGAGTTTTGGATCTGATGCTGGTTCAATGGCTACTGAAGGAGTCTTCTTAAAAAGCAGTACTCACCCGAGAGCATTTGGAAATTTTGCTCGATTATTAGGTAAATATGTGCGTGATGAAAAAATTATTCCATTAGAAGAGGCAATCTATAAATTATCAGGTTTACCTGCTCGCAATTTAAAAATTAAACAAAGAGGTCTACTTAAAAAGGGATATTTTGCAGATGTTGTTGTCTTTGATGCCGATTCAATAAATGATCATGCGACCTTTGAAAATCCAATGCAGTATTCATCAGGAGTTGAACAAGTATGGGTTAATGGAACTCATGTTCTTAAAAATGGTAAACATACAGGAGCTTATGGAGGTAGGTTTGTTAAAGGGCCCGGATATGAAAAATAGAAGCCCAATATATTGGGTATTTTGTGCGGGTGAAGGGACTCGAACCCCCACGCCGTGAAGCACTAGATCCTAAATCTAGCGTGTCTACCAATTTCACCACACCCGCGAAAGGTGGACAAATAT
>PAYI01000053.1 GCA_002714815.1 Flavobacteriaceae bacterium
GCTTACAAAAGCTATATCTGTTGAGAATGAAAATCAATTTCATTTTGATATTTTTAGAGCTGCACTTCAAATTATTGTTTCAAAAGGACTTCAAATCTCCTCTGAACAATTTTTGGAATATTTATTAAGTAATCTAGCACGATCGTATACCGATTTATTCTTAAAAAAGAAAGATTCACCAATTGATAAAGTTGTGCGAAGTACTACACTGGAAAAAATAATTGAAGAGGTAAATAAACGTTCTGAAATTGCAAAATCGAATTATACAGAAAGCGAATCATTAGAAAGGTTTAACTCACTTTTAATTTTAAAACAAGGCATACTTTTAAATTCGGATGATATCACTTTTACTGATCTTGTCTCTGCATTTGAAAGTTATGAAGATATAATTGAATCGAACAAAAACTTTTTAGATTTTTTAAAAACACATTTTCTAGATCATGAATTGATGATGGCTTTTTCTGAAATCACTATATCAAAGGAGCAAACTAAAAAGCTTCGAAACTTAATAGGTGAAAAAGAAGGGGTTTTTGATTTTGAAGACAGTATTTTACAATTACAGAAACAATATAACATTATCATTCTCTCCAATGATTCATTTAAAGTTATTTTAAGGACATTTATACTAAAGAAGATAGGGGCCTTAGGTAAAATAAATGAATTTTCAGATGGTGAATTTTTGATTGATTTTTTTGAAAGTTTAAAAAAAGAAAATTACCTGAATCTTCAACAATTATCGAAATATATTGATTCAAAACCCAAAAATGAAAATGAAAAATTATTAGCTGAACTATTATCAATTTTTAATCTAAGAAGTAAGTTTATAATTACAAATACAAAAGTAAAAGACGAATTGTATTTTAAAGATTTAGTTTTTTCATTTCTATACAATGATTCTATTCCAACTTGGGCTAATATTGAAAATTTTGATTTTAATGATGTTGTCTTATTTATAAAAGTTATTGTCAATAAAGAAGATAGATCTTATTTATTGACATTAATGAATGAAGAGAATATAAAATTAAAGATTCCAAAGATAGTAACATCTCTTCCTGAAATGGAAAAAATGAAATTTTTAGAGATAATTAATTTTTCTAGCTCAAGTTTTAGCTTATCGTCACTTATAATTTCACTGAAAGATTATTTCAAAGACACTCAACTATCACCTAAACATAAATCAAATGAGGACTTTTTAATTGAGGTAGTCCTATCTACGAGTTTGTGGAATATAACTAGTCTAATTTCATTTATAGAAAAAATTTATCCTTTAATATCAAAAAAAGTAAAGTTTAAAAAAATAGAAATCATAAATTATCTTATTAAAAAGGGATTTAATATATCTAAAAAATTTATTGAAAAAACTAAAACACAAAACTTTGATAATGAAGAATTAATTGAAATACTAAAGTTCTATATAGAAACTAATGATTTCCCTAAAAATTTAAAACAACACCATATATCACAAAAAAAAATAAAGGATTTACTATTAAAAGAAGATCCTTTTACCCTCAGTATCGCAGATGAATATTCTTATAAGCCAGTTCTTTTTGGGAGACTCTTTTCTTTAATCACATTTAATGAACTTTTAGATACCATCGAAAGAAATATATTTAGAAATCTTCCAATATTTAAATACTTAGGAGATGCAATTCGAGAATTGAATCAAAAGGATAAACTTTCAAAAAAAGAAAAGGTGCTTTTATCTACTAATCTCCTCATCCAATTTAAAAAACAAGTAACGGAAAAAAAATTGAGAAATTATTTAGGGCAGATTTTTATTGAAAGTCCCAACACATTTGATTCTATTATAATTTTAATTCAAAAAAAGTTAGAGGAATTAAGTGAGGATAAAGATCAAACTCAAAAAAGATTTTTTGAAGAAGTCATATCTTCTAAAAACAAAATATCAACTAATTTAGAACAATCATATAAACCTTTTGATATACTTGACTATTATTTAGAGATTGGATCAATAAGCTATGAGGCCAAAAAGTTTTCTAAATCTCAACTTTTTAATGAGTTTGAAAAATTAATAAAAAATGATATTCTTAAAGCAAAAAGGATGTTATTTCAATGGGTGAGTAAAGACTTAAAGCTAAATCGATTATTGGATTTAATACCAACTCAAAAAAAGTTTTTTATTGTTAGTAATATTCACCCAGAGCTTGTCAGGCACGTAGAGTTTTTTTCTATTTCAATCAGCAAATTTTTTGGCACTCCTATTTCAAAACTTTTTTCTTTTAAAAATGATAGAGATTTTGAACGCAAAATCATTAAGTATTGGTTAAAGAGAAATATTTTTCTTGATTCTCCAATGGAAATCATCGTATTACTTTTTGAAGAATTAATAACTAATGAGAAAGTATCCAGTAAAGATTTTTTTGAAAATCAATTAAATTCTGAAGAAGAGCTTACCCTTGAAATGAATAATTTTTTACTGTCTTTTAAACAGAGTTATGCTAATTTCAAAAATCAACTTTCAGAAGAGTTTATACTTAAAGAGGAGCAGGGTGGTCTTGAGGAGGATAATGATCAAGAAACTATCCTAATTAAGAATGCTGGATTAATTATTCTTTGGCCTTTTTTTTATAGGCTTTTTGATAAATGTGGATTTCTGATTAATAAAGAATTTAAAGATGATGAATCTCTTCAAAAGTCAATTCTAATGATGCAATATCTTGTTACTGGATCAACTAAATTCAAGGAAAATGAATTAGTTTTAAATAAGATTTTGTGTGGAGTTCCTCAAAACAGTTACGTAGATGTAGAACTAGAAATAGATAAAGTGCAGCTTGAATTGTGCGAATCACTTTTAGCTGGTGTTTTGCAGAATTGGGAAAAATTAAGTAGTTCAACTATTGAAACACTTAGAAAAACCTTTTTAATTAGGGAAGGAATTTTAAGCCAAAATGAGGAGTTAGATTATAATCTTAATGTGATTAAAGGGCCTTTCGATATGTTGATTGAGACTATCCCCTGGAATATTTCGATTATTCAAACTACATTTATGAAAAATAGAATATTAGTAGACTGGAAGTAAGATTAAATGAAAAATTCTGAATTTTTAAAAGAAAATAGTATTACAATTCAAAATGAACTGAATTGGTTATCTAGTCTAATTGATAACAGGCTAGATTATTTCTTCTCAACAAAAGAAGATAAAGTGTTTATTAAGACTACAAGCCAAAATTTGGATTCAGATGATAGTAATATGTCTGCTTTTATAAAAAATGAATTGAAAGATGATTTTGAACGTGTTTTAATTATAGGGGCTATTGCTACTATTTATTTTCCAGAGTTGTATGATCGTTTTTTGATNAAAAATAAAGTATTAGACAANCCTTTTACCGAATTTGGAGGACTTAAGACATCAGAAACAAATTATTTCTTACCAACACTAAGAACTTTTGCTTTTATCTTATATGGAGCTTCAATTGAATATAAGGTTAAATTAAAATCGTATTTCAGTTTTGATCATATATTTAAACAGAAAAAAATAATAAGCCTAGAAGATGCTGGACAAAAAAATAGTTTTTTAGATAAAACATTACAATTAGGTGAGGAGTTTGTTTTGCATATTACTAGTGGAAAGCCATTTCAGCCTTCTTATAGTTCTACTTTCCCTGCAAATAGATTAGAAACACCTTTTGATTGGGATGATCTTGTACTTGAAGATTCTGCTTTAGATGAAATTAATATGATTGACGCTTGGTTACAAAATCAAACTCATTTTGATAGCAACAAGCTAATGAGCAAAAAAATTAATAAAGGTTATAAAGCACTTTTTTATGGCCCCCCTGGAACAGGTAAGACTCTGTCTGCTTCTCTAATAGGAAAGAAGAATAATTTAGATGTTTACAGAATTGATCTTTCACAAGTTGTGTCTAAATATATCGGNGAGACAGAAAAAAACTTAGGGAGTATATTTGATATTGCTGAAAATAAAAATTGGATTTTATTTTTTGATGAAGCGGAATCCTTATTCTCAAAAAGAACTTCTGTTAGTGATTCAAAAGATAAATTTGCAAACCAAGAAACAGCATATCTTTTACAGCGGGTTGAAAATTATAATGGCTTGATACTGCTAGCAACAAATTTGAAGCCCAATATAGATCTCGCCTTTTCAAGAAGAATACAGAGTGTTGTTAACTTTCCAATTCCCTCAATTAAACAACGTCAAATTCTTTGGGAAAATGCATTAAGAGGNCTAGTAGAATTAGATAAAAAAATCATTCAAGAGATCGCTAAAAATTATGAAATTTCAGGGGGTTCAATTAAAAATGTAATTCAGTATGCCTATTTGAAGTCAATTCATAATAATTCTAAGATTACAAAAAATGTNATTCTAATGGGAATAAGAAGAGAATTAAATAAAGATGGAAAATCTTTTGAAAAATAATAGCACTTTTTTATAAATCCAAAATTAATTTAAAATTAAAATTTCGTCTTCTTTGAGGAGCATAAGGCACAAATTTTCCCGTAAGAGTGCGATTAGTCCAACTTTCATAAGTTTCTTCCTCTGGATTTCTTTGGTATAAATCAAAAGCTGCAGAAGCAGATCTAATCCCTGGATGATAATATAAATTATTAAATATATTATTTANACTTACTGCAAACTTTGCATTAGGTAATCGTTTAAATCCAAAAATCAAGTTGCTATTCAAAACTAAATATTCAGGGAACAGTTCAGATCCATTTAGCCCCAGATTAAATTTTTGTGTAGTATCTGGTCCTACTTTTTTTTCTCCCACGTAATTCGCTCTTAAATTTATACTTGATTCAAACACCTCATTCTCAAAAAATTTAGTAACCCCAATATTAAATCTAAATTTAGCTATATCGCCCACCCTTTTTTCTCCATCTGGCAGATCTTCTCCACTCAATTCAGATTGAAGTAAATCAATTACATTAGATATTGTTCCTTCAAGAGGATCCATAAAAGTTCCATTTAAATCAAATCTAAATTTCTTTACTCTATATTTTATATTTGCCATCCCTCCAAAGGTTATATAATCTCCTTCATTATATAAAATATTGAGTCCTTCATATTCTCTAATCTCCTCAATAATAGCATCTTTTGCATCATAAGCAAAACCTGTAAAGTTCCATTTTAATTTTTCATTTAGAAGATTTCCCAATAGAGATACATCCAAGTATTGAATTTGTTCAGGCTTCAGAAGGGGGTTTGGAATTCTGTTACCCCCTGTCGAATATCTATTATATAAAGAAACGTTTTGAAATCCTTTGGAGTAATTTGATTTAAATGTTAGGTTATTAGAAGTAAATACAATACCAAACCGAGGCTCAAAAACTTCATAACCCTGATTGTCTCTTATTACTTGTCTGTCGTACCTTAAACCTGCATTTATATGTAAATTTTCACCAATTACTAAATTACNTTGAACAAAAGTACCAAAATCATTGATCTTGTAATTATTATTCAAACTCTGATTAGAAAAAATAATTGGTCGTTCTCCATATTCCTCTGCAAGTCCCGTATTAGACAATTCTCGATATTCTTCTTTTGAAACTTTGGTGTTGAAATCATTATAGTAAATATAATCACCTTGGCTTGTAGTAATTCTTCTGTCAACACCAAAAGTCAAATTCAAATTTTCTGAATTATAAAAAAATCTTGCTTCGGTACGTCCTTGTAGAGCTTGATAATGATAATATTGATTTCTCCATCCATGCTTAGTTTGATTTTCATCTAAAGGATCTGAATTATAATTTACCAAATCAACTATGTCTAATAAATCATCTCTGCTAGTTCCGCCTAAATTANNGTTTAAGAACTCGAAATCATTTATAACATATTTAGGATTTCCAAACGAAATAAAATTAACTCTGTTTGTTCGTCTGTCCAAATGGTGTTGTTTGATTGATGTTTGTGCAGAAAAACTAAATCGATCATTAAAATTATGGTTGAATTTTAAGTATGTAGTTAGATTTTTTGGTATCCACATAGAACCATTTCTTGAAGATGCTATATCAAGATCTTGCATGTGGTTCATCCCTTCAGCTCTGGTCCATGATCTAAATCCCATGGTGAGATTATTAATTGCAATTTTTCCACCAATGTAGAAATTTTCTGTTTGATTTGAGTATCTTAAAATATCACCATTTACTTGACTTAAATAAGCCAATCTATCATATTCAGCTGCCATATTTCTCCCATAATCAGTGAGTGTTATTCTGTATTCATCTATTGTGTAAAATCGACTCTCGTAAGGAAGATTGTTTTCAGAAAGATATCGATCAACATTTACGAAACCTTTATTCAAATGATCATATTCAAAATTATTGAGATCAGAAATATCATAATTAAAAAATGACTCATCTGACATGTCGTGTTCGTCTGATTGAAAGTATCTACCTGTCAACTGAAAATAAATTTGTTTATTTTTCAGGCTATTACCCAGTGTAAAATCAATATCATAAGTATCATAGCTTCCTCTTGCAACATTACTGTGGAAATAAAAAGGACTTCCTTTATCAAGTTTTTCATTTTCAAAATAATTTCCAGCTTCTTCTCTTGGGGAATAAGTTATTACATTAATTGTTCCCATAAATGCTCTTGGACCATACATTGTTGCAGAAGGGCCATAAAGAATTTCCACTGCTTTAATATTGCTAATAGGGTATTGTCTTGAAATGTAAGCAATATTGGAATACAGATCATTTTCTTCAACTCCATCAATCATAAATAGAGTTCTTTCGGTATTTTGTTGCCTGTATCCAAGTTGATACACATTGGCATAATTTATAGCATGAGTTTTACTTATTTCAAACCCTGGTATATCAGATAATAAATCAATTAAATCAACATATCCTCGGGCTACAATATCTTTAGCCTCAATTATTTCAACTACTGCAGGTGCTGTTTCAACATCTTCAGGCCTTTTCGAAACAGAAGAAACAGTTACTCTTAGATTTTCTTTTCTAGCTTTGTAAAAAAGATCTAAGAAAACAATATTTTGTGTTTCGGGCTCATAATTTGGATTTGAGGTAATGATTTCATTTAAATATTTATTGGCTTCATCTATGGAGTCTTGGGCAATTGCCGTAAGGGCCAAAAGCTCTTTCATCCGGTTCATTTCATTTAGCGTAAAACGTTTGGGAATATTTAAGCAGCAATTTATACTTGANACGACATTCGAAAATTGTCCTACTAAGTAAAGATCTTTTAAATTTTTAAAATTGCAATCACATTGACTATCTTGGGCAATTACTTTTGTAANAAAAAGTGAAAGGAAAACAACATACTTGATCCATTTTTTTAAAAGGACACCCATCTGAAAACTTTATTAAATAAATTTAACAAAAGTTACTAAATATAGACCCAAATCGCTTATAAATAAGTCAATCTAGCCTCATTTATTTAAAAGTTCAATAATCTTGTTTATTTCATATTCGAAATTATTATAAAAATTTGATAGCCATAATCTGTAATAGTTGTAATTAGTTTTTTTAGCAACCTGACAGCGATCCATATCAAAAATATAATCTTCATAACTATCGTAAGCGACTTTGCCGTTTATATCAATAAGGAGCTTCGTTCCATTTTGTTTTTTTAAAGCTATTTCATATTCGTAACCTCCTACCTTAAAGTAATTTTCATATTTGACTATCTCTCTAATTTTTTTTGATAAAATTTTTGTAAAAAAAGTTGAAAATAATTCAAGAGATTTTGAATTAAGTTCTCTTTTATATCTATTGTAAATTCTTTTTTTGCTGATAGCTTCTAAAACTTTAAAAATTTCATGAGGTCGTTTTTCACTAACAGCTTTTGCATAAAAAAGATAAGCATAAAAAATACTTTTCCCTCTGTTCCCATTTTTATGTATTAAAGCCTCGAAGTTTGAAAATACATTTTCAGGAATAGATGAAAAAACCACCATTTTTTCAATAGCACGTGTTATAATTACATTTAACAATTTATGTCCTCGTTTTTTTGTATTTATCGGACCTAGTAATTCCTTATATCTTTGATGATTGTCTAAACCGTATGTAGTTCCTATAATTATGATATCTCTTTCTTCTCCTTGTATATTTTCAATATTTTTAACAAAAAAGCCATTACTCCTGAGATTCTCTAGTTTTCTATAAAAAGAATGACTTGACTTCGAGCGTAATTCTANTTCATTCAGCACTTTATCTCTTTGCTTTAAACTAAAAGTTGCAATTCCAACAGATTGTGTTTTTTTAATTTTTGTTTCTATATAATTAACTATTGCAATCGCCTCATCTGCATTAATTTGATTTATGAACCTTCCTTTAACAGAGTAAAATTCAATAGGGTTATATTTTTTAAGGGGAGGCTTTGGGATTAACCTTGAATTATAAAAAGCAGCATTAGAAAAGTTGATTAAATCGGGATGCTTTGATCTGTAATGAATATCTAAATACTGAGCACTATAGTCTTGAGATATTGCAAAGTCTAGAAGTGATTTTGAATTATTGTTATTAATATTCTTATCCCTATCGATACTTTTTAAATTTTCACTGAAATAATCCATCGGTGGAAGTTGATGTATNTCACCAGAAACAATGGATTTTTTACCTCTTAAAAGAGCAGTAAAGGTGTCTTCAATTTTTAATTGACTTGATTCATCGAAAATAACATAATCAAAATATCCCTTTTCCATTGGGAATAAACTTGCACAGCTGCTTGGATTAGTCATACAAACAGGGAAAAAGGACTTAAAAATTTCTGAATCATGATTTGAAATTTTGAAAAGTGGGTATTTCTTTCTCTTCCCAGTACTTTTTTTTGCAAAGAATTGTTCAATAGTTAATTTACTTTCTCTTTTAAATTTTGAAATTCCTTTTATTCTATTGTCAATTAACTTTCTAATAGTTTTCTTTACTATGAAGCTATTAATATGAATAACATCTAATTCTATGTCATGATATCCTTTATCAAATCCATTAAAATCAAAATTATCGATAAAGTTATCGCTAAGGATATGTGAATAATACCATTCAAAAAACTCTGTTTTAAAGTTTTTATCAGAACCCAATTGTTTTATTAAATACTGGTCATTTTTATTTTTTTGCCTGTATGTAAAATGAAAGGTTTTTAGATTATTGAAATCCTCTTCAAACTGAAAAATTTCAATTAAAGAAGAGTTTAGTAAACGTATTTTTTCTTTTAAATCAACAGCATTAATTTTATTTTCAAGTGATTTATTAAAAATATTAGAATCCTTAATTTTATTGAAATATGAGCTATACTCGTTCTGTATTGCCCATAATTCTTCATCTTTATCTTCTGAATAATTCATGTATTTGAAGGCAAAATTACTTTTTCCAATTAATGATAAATCCAATTTATTTTTAAGATTATTTAGTTTTTCATGATATTCATGATGTAGGGAACGAATTAATTTGCAAAACTCATCTTGATTTTTTTCAAAAATTATCGGATTTAGTATTGTATAAAACGACTTGAAAGGATTAAAAGTTTTTTCAAACTCTTTTGTATAAAGATCAAATAGGTTTTGTAAATATTGAAATTCATCAATAGAGAAGTTGTAAAAGTTGGAATCTAGTTTTAGACTATTTGATAATTCTTTGTATCGATTAGTTTTAACATAAACTACCAAGTCAGAATAGGATTTTTTGGTTCCAAGTAAATCCTTATTTAATCTCTTTTTTGTTTTATTTATTAGGTTTACAATTTCATTAACTTTTTCCATTTTAAGTTCTACCAAGTCTTGTTCACTTTTACTAAAACGAATTTTTTTTTCAGAATCATTTTTAAAAATTTTTGATTCCGAATTAATATTATCAATAATATTTCTGGCTTTATTTACAACTTTACGCCTGTCTTTCCTAACCTCTGAAATTCGTATGCAAAACTCTTCTAGATTTAAGGATTTCATATTTTCGTAAAGAACATCAATAGCAGTTTTTTTTTCACAAACTACTAGACAACTATACCCTTTACTTAATAGATAAGTAATTGATGCAGTTAGGGTTTTACTTTTTCCTGTTCCAGGTGGTCCATTGATTACTATATTCTTTTTTTGATTAATCGAACGGATAACTCTTTGTTGGGAATGGTCTAAAGCAATTCCCGTAAAAAGGGTTGAATTTTTATCCTTAGGGTAATCAAAGTGGCAAGTAAGATTTGTTTGATCTAATTTTGTATAATCTGAAATTAGAGATTCCTTTGAATTTGCATAGAGTCCGAATACTCCATTATTAATTAATCGAGCTTTATGTGAATTATTGAATTTGGGCGAATTTTCATCAAATTGATGAAATGAATTATTTGGAAATTCAGGGGAAGAGTTATTAATTCCTAAAATGTTTAAAAGACTTTTTACCACATTTTTTAAATTACTTTGATCGTAATGTTCACCTATCTTAACCTTTTTGAATAATGGATTATATTCTTTTTTGATTAGCCTCAAGAGTGATGGATTAATAATTATTTCCTGATTGGATTTTCTTGAAATACTAATTGATCCAGATAGATTTTGAAATCCATAAATTTCGAAGTCCCAGATCAAAAGAGGTAATGAAAGAATTCGTTTATTTTTTTTATCACAAATTTCAACTAAAGGATACCCTAGTGCAAAAGGGTTAATATTTAATTCGTTTTTTAAATCATTATTCCTTCTTAACAAATGAAGTATTCTTTTTTGACTTCTATTAAAATTAGTGAGGTTAATAGGAAAATCAATTTTCAAAGATGTATTAGAAAATAGTGCAAAAATAATTTTGCTTGGACTAATTTCCGATTTTAAATCACTTAAAGAAAGTAAATCAATTTTACTAAGACTTTTTTTTGGATGAGCATTTATGAATATAGAACGAGAATTGTTATCTAATACCCTCTCTTTCAGCAAATTAATTGCATAATCTTTCATCTTTTGTTGATAAAAGTCTTATAAATCAATCATTATCAATATAACAAAGTTGGTTATACTATAATTCAAGTTCCAAAGCCGGTCATTGCATCTCTAACCTCACCTTGTATTTTGTTTTTAGAAGCTTGAGTTAAATCATCATTTATGATTAATTTTTTAAATTCTGTTTTACCTTCTTCAGATCCACTTTTAATCATTGATGCAATATTTTGAGGCTTACTTGATGTCTCGATACTTGTCCCAGCAACAGAATTTACACCTTCAACTGCAGCATTAGATACATTAGTTGCCGCTATTTCAAATAAATTTTTAAGATTATCAAGTGCTTCAAAACCACTTCCTTCAATAGCTGGTAATTTTAAGGCCCAAATAAAGTCAATCGCATTGTCATCTCCATTCCATGCATCATTACAGACTTTTTCGGAGTTGACATCTTTTTTATTACCTTTTCCTTTCCACAATTGATACCATCTTTTTGGAACACTATATAGTTTTCCTATACCTGTGTAAATAAGTTGATAAATTGCTAATCCAGCATTTGCGGCTTGAGAAAGTGGTTCAGGTATTAATTTAAGGACATTATTAACTAGAGCGATTATACCTTGAACAATACTGTTTACAGCCACCAAAAATCCTTTTGCTAATTTTTCTATTGTATATGGTATTTTTTCATCTGTTTCACCTCCAGATTCAGCTTGTTTTGTCCCTAACTCTTTCAAATTTGTCCATGCTGACCATTTTTGATATCCAGTTGAAACACCGCCAATAATTTGAACTATTGGACTTGCAAGTGATTTAACAGTTTTGAAAATCCCTGTTGAAATGCCTGTAGTTACTCCTTTTACCTTATTCATTAAAGTCTGCGTAATGCTCTCTGGTTCTACACCGGGATCTTCAAGTGTTTGCACACTTTTATATACACCATCACCGTCACTTTTTAAAGTATTAAGCTCTATGGCTGCTTTTTTTGCCTTTTCATCAGATTTGAGACTTTCTGTTTCATTTTGTTCATCTTGCTCCTGCTCATCCTCATCTCTTTGAATTATACCTTGCTTAGTTAAATTTGAAAAAGAGGTTGATTTTTTTAATTGTGTTTTTGGTTTCTCTTTAAAAGAAGAGGCTTTTGTTCCCATAACGTCTGCTTCTTTCTCAAGAGATGGATCATCATTAATTTGATGCCCGTTAATTTCTCTTGTAGATGCAACCCTATTTTCTTTTTGCTGAATAACATGCCATGCTTCATGAGCGACATGCTTTTCTTGACCACTTGCAATATGAATTTGATTCCCCTCAGCATAAGCATGAGCTTTTAGTTGAGCTGGCTTAGATGAATTGTAGTGAACTCTAACATCTTCTAGGGATTGACCAGATAAACTTTCAACCCCATCTTTAATATTGTCAGGTAATCCTGTTTTATTTTCTTTTGATTGAAGCTGAATGTTATTTTTGTCTGATTCATTAGCTACATATTGGTCCGCAAGGCTTTGATAAGATTGCAGCTGTTTTGTCGAATTATTTTCTTTATGATTCGCAGAGTTAGATTCAGATGAAGAATCATTTATCTTTTTATTTGAAATGTTTTTTTTGTACAATCTGGTAGATAGGCTCATAGGAGTAAACAAATTTTATTAAAAATAATAAATTAGGTTTTAAAAAGCCAGAAAAAAATTAAGTTTGAGTAATTCCTTGGTGAGAAAATTCAATGCTCTCTATTGCTGCTTCTGAAGACTCAGAATTCATATCTGTAGAGGTAAATTTTAAAGGGAATGCATTGTTTATTTCCCAAGTAATTCTTGGCTCTGAATTCTCATCCATTAGACGTATAACTAAAGTCATTCTCTTGTAGGTGTTCAATGAAATTTTTGATATCAATGATTGGTAGGTATCATCGTCGACAAAAACTCCTTTTTTAAGTATAAGGTTTCCAGATTTCTTTATTCCAGGCATTTGGATAGTCCCAAAACTTGGATCATTTCCATGCCTGTAAGAAACATTATCTGCCTCAACTTCCAGGCCAGAAACTTCTAAAAAACCNAGATCTGTAAGGTCATCTATGTCAACAGAGAAATAGAATTTTGGCATAGGCCAAAACTGGTCTTGTTCTCCGCCAGAACCTGAGNTTGGTAAAGCCATAAAATAATTTTAATAACTCCCTATAAAATTAAATAAAAAAAAACTAAGTTTAACAAAATTTGTATAATGGGATTATGTGTTTGTTCCGGTGCTAAGGCAAAATGCTCCTTCGGAGAGAAGGAAGTTGATCTACTTGCTTTACCGTTACCTTTAACACCAAAAGATGAGGGGAATGCTCAATTGAGTGTAATGGATTTCATTCCATATTTAAATATACCTGCATTTGGGCAATGCAAATCACCAGCGAATCCAATGAACTGGAAAATGGCAGGCCCTGCTCCTGTTTTTGTTCCATCTTCCTGTATACCTGTTACAATAACACCATGGAGTCCAGGGGCAAAAAAGTTAAAAATATTAGGAGGTAATGCGGCTCTTCTAGAGGACGATAAAAATATGTGNATGTGGGCTGGTCAAATTGAAATAACTGATCCTGGGCAAAAAAGTATACAAGCTGAATAACTAATATATTTTCAAAATATAATCATATATGTTAATCTTCATAGTCAATATTTGAATTGGCAAAATCCAAATCTGTTAAATAATTTTCTATAGAGTAACGTTGTTCATTTGCCATTTGATTTATCTCTCTATATTCTGCTATTTGTTGGTCTACTAGAGAAATAGTCAATTCTGGGTTCTCAAGAATTGGNTCAATATTTTTTAAGTAAGTACTTGCCGCATTTATTTGATTTTGATAAATATCTGTTTTCGACTTGTATTCTAATAATTTAATTAAGTCTTTCTCAACTTTTGATTTATATTCTTTTTTCAGCCTTTCTATTTTTCTTTTATAATGACCTTCATCTCTACCTTTCAAATATGTTTTATAAAGTGAAAGTTTCCCCTTTTTTGCTGCTTCTAATTTTTCGTATTGTCTTTCCATTTGTTCTTTATGGAGTTCTTTTTTCCTATCAAGTTTACCTTCGTCCCGATTAATTTTTTTCGTGAATTTTAGAAATTCTTTATTAGATAAATTTTCATTTATTACAGCTTCGAGAACATTAACTAATTTGGTTTTTTTCTCATTTATTATATTAGAGTCAAACAATGCATCATTATCATCAGATTCTTCAATTTTTTGATTAGGATTGTCTTCATTAAGAATTAGATTAAATTTATCCATTGCCTGCAAATACTCTTTTGTGTTATGCTCAACCTCTGGAGGATTATTTAAATCATCTTTTGATATGTTTTTTCCTTTAAATAGTCCTGTTGTCTCACTTTCTTTTTCCTTGTTTTCAAGGAAATCATATTTTCCTTCTTTTTTTGAAGAACCTAATTCCCACTTCTTCAGTGTTACCTCATAGAGGGTTTTTTGGAAAATCAATAGGGCTTTTGCTTCAAGACCAGCAGAGAGTTTTGCCATAAAATTTGCATCCACAGAATAATCACCTTCAAGGCTGACAAAATTAAATTCATTATTAATCTCACCATTAAGGCCAAGTGATAGACCTGCATTTGCTATAGCAGAACCCTTTAAAAATCCAGCCAATTTAACTAAATACTTAGATCCTACACCAACAGATCCAACAATGGAAATCA
Organism: Flavobacteriaceae bacterium; assembly: GCA_002714815.1. Classification (GTDB taxonomy): domain Bacteria; phylum Bacteroidota; class Bacteroidia; order Flavobacteriales; family Flavobacteriaceae; genus MS024-2A. Next base: position 14,556 of record PAYI01000053.1, read on the forward strand.
CAACCTCCGCATTACCAGTTCCTTGAGCAGAGATATTAGTCGAATCACCCATCTTTTTAATAGATCCCGATAAACCTAGACTAGCTCCAGCAGATGCTTCAAATCCAACTTCAGCTTCCATCGGAACTGGCCCTGCAGCAAATGGCATTACAAGANTAAATGAAATTGGCCAAGTTCCAGGAGGAAGGAATGCGTCAGGNATCTTNGGAGATTTAGCATTTACATTTAAATCATATCCGGTAACTTCTGGCAACTTTTTCTCTCTATAATTCCANAGTAAACTGGCTTTACCCTCTGCACTTAGCCAATTTATATTCTCACTTTCAAAACTTGACTTGACATCAAGGCCAAGGGCATATGACTCTTTTTTACCTTTAATTATTGCATCTCCATTATCGAATTCTAAGGGACCTAATTTGGGGAGTATTTTTGGCATAGGAAATTTAATTTGATCCCAATCTATATTGTCTTTTTCAATAATCACATTAGATCCTTCCGCTTGAATAGTACGCCCTGGAAGAGAAAGAATTGCCTCTAAAGTTTCCATTTCAAACTTTTTATTTTCGTATTTTAATTTAGATGAAATGAGTTTTAAGCTATCATTTAGCATAATAACACTCAACCTGTCACCATTTAAGCCAAAAGACCAATTTCCGTCTTTCACATTCATGCTTACTTGAATGCCTTCCGCATTAATAGTTGTACCTGGAATTAAATTTGAATCTAAATCAAGTGTTCCTACAGCATTTTTTTCGTAATTATCATTCTTTCCTTTCACGGTCGCAACCACATCTTTAACACTAACTAAACCGTCAAGTCCAATTTTATCAAATTTAAATGTTGCCGAATCCCAATCTACACCATCTTTTTTTGAAACTTTAAGAGATTTTAAATCGGCAGAATTTTTATTTTGAAAGAGATTTAGGCTCAATGAAGCAGATCCTGCAGATAGTTCTTCTTTGGATTTATCAAAACTAATTTGTTTTGCATTTGCTTTTATTACATCTCCCAAAGACATATTGATTTCCCCATCACCATTTACAGAAACATTATAATCGTTCTCAATAGGATTACCTGAAACAGTTACATTTCCTGAAGCTTCAAGACTAAATCCAAGAGGTGGAGATACATTGACTCCTAAGTCTCCGGATATATCATAAGCATAATTTTCGGACTTACCTTTTACCATCCCAGCAGCATTTTCAACACTAATTACGCCTCCTACACCTATTTCTTTCTTTACATTTAGTTCAATTTTAGACCAATCAAAACCATCTTTTTTACTAAAAGTAAGATCTTCAACAGTTGAATCTATATCAAAGTATTTCAAGGTTGCACTTCCACTTTTTGCTGTAAAAACCCCATCTGAATAATCTATTTCTGATGCACTTAATTCTAGATTACCGCCAAATAAAGATGCTGAAATTTCAGCATTACTCAATTTAGGAGAAC
>PAYI01000054.1 GCA_002714815.1 Flavobacteriaceae bacterium
TATCTCTCAAAGTATGTATCAAGATAAGCTTGCGCTTCATGCCGTGGAATCCCAAGCTGCCTAGTTAGCCCAAAGGCAGACATGCCATAAATTAAGCCAAAATTAATGGCTTTAGCGCTTCTGCGATGATCTGTTGATACTTCTTCGAGGGAGATATTAAATATTTCTGAAGCAGTGGCTGAATGAACATCTATATTGTTATTAAATGCATGAGTTAAATTCTTATCTCCAGATAGATGAGCCATGATTCTTAATTCAATCTGCGAGTAATCAGCTGAAATCAATACATTTCCCTTCTCAGCTATAAAAGCCTCTCTTATTTTTCTTCCTTCTGGGGTTTTAATTGGAATATTTTGAAGATTGGGTTCAGTGGAAGACAGTCTTCCAGTTGAAGTTACCGCTTGTTGATATGATGTATGAATCCTCTTAGAAACTGGATGCTGAATATTAATAAGGCTATCTGTATATGTAGATTTTAATTTTGCCAAGCGTCTATATTCAATAATAGTTTTTGGAAGGTCATATTCTTCTGCCAATCTCTGAAGAGTATCCTCGTTGGTAGAGGGTTGGCCTTTTGGAGTTTTCTTAAGAACAGGTAAATCTAATTTATTGTAAAGAATCTCAACAAGTTGTTTTGGAGAGTCCATATTGAATTCTTCTCCAGCCATTTTGAATGCATCTTTAGATAATTCTTCAATCTTAATCGCTAGCTCATCTGAATATTTTGATAGCATTTGTGCATCAATCTTTGCTCCATTAGTTTCAACCCTAATTAGAGATCGAAGCATTGGGTATTCGATAGATTGAAGAAGATTAATAAGCTTGGGTTGATCTTCAAGCATTCCATTGAAGAGATTAAAAAGCCTTAGAGTTATATCGGCATCTTCTGCCGCGTAGAATGTTGCAGCCGGAATCTCAACCTGAGCAAAGTTAATTTGCTTCGAGGCAGAGCCTGCAACTTCTTCATACTTCATAGGCTCATAATTTAAATAATATAAAGCCATCCTATCTAAACCGTGTCTTGTACCGGTGCTGTTAAGAACATATGACATCAACATTGTGTCTCCAAGGAACTCCTCAACCTTGATACCGTGTCTATTAAGCATAGGTAAATCAAATTTAAGATTTTGGCCAACTAATTTTTTTTGATTTTTTGTAATAGCGCTGCCCAAGATTTTTTGAATTTGAGAAAGCGGTATCTGTTTTGGCATCCCTTCATACAAATGTTTAATAGGTATGTAACAACCCTCTCCTTCATTGCATGCCAACGATATCCCAATGAGATCTGCAGTCATTGTATCCAGAGAAGAAGTTTCAGTATCAATGGCAAAGACATTGCACTTATCAATTTTTTTAGCCCATACTTTTAAATCTTTTTCCGTTAAAACAGATTGATACTCTTTTTTTGATTTTGGGGCTTCTGGGATTTCACCGCCTGAGCTTTGAGAGGACTTTATCCATGTTTTAAATTCAAGGGATGTGAATAATTTATTTAATTCCTCTTGATTCTCTTCGGACTTAAGCAGACCCTCAAAAGAAACTTTTAAATCAACGTCTTTTTTTAAAGTTACGAGCGCAATATTTCTATCTAACTCTGGAATAGAGTCTCTGAAATTCTGACCTACTACTCCTGTTAACGAATCTGCATTATCAATAATTCCTTGCAGAGTACTGAATTCACTAAGCCACTTAACAGCTGTCTTAGGCCCTACTTTTGGCACACCTGGAATATTGTCAGAAGTGTCTCCAACGATAGCTAAGTAATCTACTATTTGATTTGGATGAACACCAAACTTTTCTTCCACTCCTGCAACATCATAAATTTTATTATTCATTGTATTCATCATCTTTACTAGTGGATCCTCAACTAATTGCATGAGGTCTTTGTCCAAAGAAGATATAACTATATGCATGCCTTGCTTGGAACCCATAACAGCCAAAGTGGCGATAACATCATCTGCCTCGACTTTTGGGATTTCAATAACCGGCATTCCCATTGCATTGCATATTTCTTTTAATGGAGAAAGCTGCTCTCTTAAATCCTCGGGCATTGGAGGGCGATTAGCTTTGTAGTCTGCATAAATATCATGACGAAAGTTTTTGCCCTTAGCATCAAAGATTGAAAGGTAATGTGAATCAGGGTTTTCTTTTCGTAAGTTGCGCAACATATTTGTAACGCCTTTAACTGCGCCTGTTGGAAGGCCAGTTGAGGTTGTTAGAGGCGGCATAGCATGAAAGGCTCTGTATAAATAAGAGGAGCCATCTATCAAAAAAATTTTTTTTGCAGGAGTATTCATTAAAATTTATTATGTCATTAGGTTTTTATATAAGCTATGAATAATATAAGATCATCATGCATTTAATGCTGTTTTAGCAAATATGAATATTCTAAGAAAAATTTTTCTATTACCCCCTCTGGTTAACTGCATTCTGGGCATAGGGTTAGTAGTGGGGGCATATATTTTTGAAGTTTTTGGTTATTACGATCCATGTCCGCTATGCATCCTTCAGCGTTGGTCTTTTGGATTAATTGCTCTGTGTGGAGTTCTTTTAATGATTCCTGGATTGTATTTATTATTCAGAAAGGCCCTTTTGCTAATTGCTGTTTTATTTTCTTTTACTGGCGGGGTGATTGCTGGGAGACAAATTTACTTGCAAAACCTTCCGAGTGATCAGGTTCCAACTTGCGCTCCTCCAATGGATTTTTTAATGGATACTCTTCCAATTTTTGAGGTGATACAGACTATACTGCTTGGAGATGGTAATTGCGCTGAATATGAATGGAGATTTATATTTAATTTTGCTGAGTGGGCATTAATATTCTTTGTTTTCTTGTTTCTCTATAACCTGTTCTTTTTTCTCAAAAAGTCATCAAAAGTCTAAATGTGTAGTCTTGCTACATATATAAATACGATTTAAAGCCTTAAAAGCCTTGTTTTTTTGTTTATTGACAAAAAATGATAAATATTTTCAAATCCACTACAAATAATTCTCAAGTTATACTTCTCCCTGAGTCGTAGAATATTGTAGAATCGACAGAGTAAAAAAATTTTATAGAAAGTAACGCATTGGCTGAAACATTTGAACTAAATACCGAAGAACTTATTAAGGCTGCAATTGATAATGGTGAGGGTAAAGTTGCAAGCAACGGAGCGCTTGCTGTGGAAACTGGAGCTCGAACTGGACGTAGTCCAAATGATAGGTTCATTGTCCAAGAAGACAGCACCTCTCACTTAATAGATTGGGGAGAAATTAATAGGCCTTTTGAGGTAGAAAAGTTTTCGCTTCTGTGGGATAAAGTTGATGCATATCTAGCAGAAAAAAATCGTTACCTTTCAAAGGTTCATGTAGGAGCACATGAAGATCATTACATTCCTGTAAATGTAACTGCTGAGAGCGCCTCTCACAGCATGTTTTCAAAATTAATTTTTATCAGCCCTGATGAGTTCAACCCTCAAGCTAAGAAAGAATGGCAAATAATGAGTGCCGTAAATTATGAGTGCTCACCGGAAGAAGATGGAACAAATTCAGAAGGTTGCGTAATTATTAACTTTGCAGCTAGAAAAGTTCTGCTTGCTGGAATGAAATATGCTGGTGAGATGAAAAAATCTATGTTTTCTGTTCAAAATTTTTTAATGCCAGAGAAAGATGTATTACCAATGCATTGCTCATCTAATGTAAATAAAGATGGAAATGTATCTCTATTTTTTGGGCTTTCAGGAACTGGAAAAACCACACTTTCTGCCGATCCAACTTGTTCACTAATTGGAGATGATGAGCATGGCTGGGGTAAGGGCACTGTCTTTAACTTTGAGGGTGGTTGTTATGCAAAAACTATTGATCTCTCTGAAAAAAATGAACCTGTTATTTGGAAGGCGATTAAACATGGCAGTATTATTGAGAATGTTTACTTAGATGAAAATGGTGCCCCTGATTACGCTAATACCTCATTATCTGAAAATGGACGATGTTGTTATCCTCGGTCACACATTGATGATGCAATTGAATCAAACTCTGCAGGCGAACCAAAAACTGTAATATTTTTAACCTGTGATTTAACAGGCATCATTCCTCCAGTTTCTATTCTTTCAAAGGAAGCAGCGGCTTATCATTTTCTAAGCGGATATACGGCTAAAGTTGGGTCAACTGAAGTTGGATCTACTGAATCAATTGGCACTACATTTTCTACCTGCTTTGGAGCACCATTTTTCCCTAGACCAGCTAGAGTGTATGCAGACCTCTTAATGAAAAGAGTTGAGGCTTTTAACTCCAAAGTCTTCTTGGTCAATACTGGTTGGACTGGCGGTCCGCATGGCATAGGTTCAAGGTTTGATATTCCAACAACAAGAAGAATAGTTAACGCTATTCAAAATGGCGAATTAAATGATGTTAAAACAGTTCATATAGATGGTCTTAATTTGGAAGTTCCTGTTGCAGTAGATGGGATTGATTCAAAAGTATTAACTCCAAAAGAAACATGGTCAGACAAAAGTCAATATGACGAATATCTTAAAAATCTTATAGAGCAGTTCCAGGAAAACTTTAAAAAATTCTCAGTAAGTGAAGCAATAGTTGCAGCGGGCCCCTCAACTTAACCCAAACATATGACTTCAGATGAGTTCAAGCTCTCTTTAAAAACTCATCAAGAAAAGGGGTTCTTTAAAAACCTTAAAATTTTTCGTGGGATTGAAAGAGAGTCTTTGCGCGTCACTCAAGAGGGAAAGATTTCTCAAAATAATCATCCTAAAAACTTAGGATCTCCCCTAACAAGCAAAGACATTACTACTGACTTTGCAGAAGCTCTTGTGGAACTTGTCACTCCAACATTTGAGTCTCCAAAAGAGCTTTTTGAGCACCTTGCCCTTCTGCATAAATTTCTTTATAGCCATATGGGAGAGGAGATACTTTGGAATTTCTCCATGCCATGCGCATTTCAGAGCGAGCAAGAAATCAAGATTGCTGAGTACGGTGAATCCAATAGCGGAATGTTAAAGCATATTTATAGAAAGGGTTTAAGATTAAGGTATGGATCCATCATGCAATGTGTATCAGGAATTCACTATAACTTCTCTTTATCAAAAGATTCCTGGAATTCATTATGCGATAACCCAGATCAAAAATTTATAAATAATAAGTATCTTGAAACAATTAGAAACATAAAAAGAAATTTCTGGTTTGTATTAGAACGCCTTGGCGCATCGCCCATTGCTCATGGATCATACTTATTGAATAGAAAGCATTCTCTGGCAAAACACGGACAAAATGATTTGTTTTTACCTAATGCAACGTCTTTAAGAATGAGTGATGTTGGTTATCAAAGCAATGTTCAAAATGCGCTCAAGATTAACTACAACAATTTGGATGAATTTATAGATGCAGTAATCAAGGGAATTAAAACTCCAGTAGAAAATTTTGAAGATATAGGATTGCATGATAAGCATGGTGTTCCTCAACAAATATCTACTGGAATTTTGCAGATTGAAAATGAGCTATATGACACAGTTAGACCGAAAAGATCTGGTCCAAGCGGTTCTCGCCCAGCAACCCTTTTAAAAAATGAAGGAATAGAATATTTAGAATTAAGGGGAATTGATATTAACCCTTTTATTCCTGAGGGCATTGATGAAAATAAAATTAAGCTTTTAGATATTTTCATAATGCATTCCCTAATTTCTAAAAGTCCTCAAGTTTCCGAGGAAGAGATTGAAGAGATAAGAACTAATCAAAAAACGATGGTTGAAAATGGAAGGTCAAAAGATATTAAATTAAAACAAAATGGGATCTCAGTCCCTCTTGCAGAATTGAAAAAGTCCTTTCATGAGGAGCTAACTCAGGTTGCAACTGCAATGGATGAGTATTGTCCAGGGTACTCGAACGCTTTAAGTGCTGAAATGAGTGTAAATGTGATGCCAAGCGAAAAAATTATGAATGAGATGGAGTCACAAAATTTATCATTTCAAGAATATGGTTTAATTCAAAGCAAGAAAATTGCTATGAAGCAAACCTCTTCTGCTGATGAGGATTTTTTAAAATTCATACACAATGCTGAAAAATCAATAAAAGATTTAAAAAATCTGAATGAAAATCCAGGCATAGACATTAATAAATATGTAGAATTATATAATTCAAAAATTTAGGAAATACAATGAAAGCTTTACAGTGTGTAGAATTAGCAGGTCCTGAAAAACTGATCTTTTCTGAAGTAGATGATCCAAAACCAGGCAATGGTGAGGTTTTGATAGAGATTAGAGCAGCTAGTGTTAATTTTCCAGATGTCTTAATGATACAAGGTCTATATCAAGTACAACCACCAATGCCATTTATTCCAGGAGCTGAATGTTCGGGTGTAATAAAAGAAATTGGTGAAGGTGTAGATTCTTGTAACATAGGAGATCATGTTTTTGTAATGGCAGGAAATGGGTGTTTTGCAGAAAAAATTGTTGTTGAAGCTGCAAGGGTAGCTTTAATACCAAAAGAAATGGATTTTCCAGTTGCTGCCGCCCTTCCAATGACTTACGGAACTTCTTTATATGCTTTAAAACAAAGAGCAGATCTTCAGCCTGGAGAGACTTTATTGGTTCTAGGAGCTGCTGGGGGGGTTGGATTAAGCGCTGTAGAGCTTGGAAAAGCAATGGGCGCAAGAGTGATTGCAGCAGCCTCTTCTGAAGAAAAAATTAAAACATGTTTAGAACATGGGGCTGATGAAGCTTTCGTCTATCCTTCAGGTAATCTTGATCGAGATCAACAGAAAGAACTTTCTAATAAAATTAAAGAACTCACTGAAGGTCAAGGAGCTAATGTTATTTATGATCCAGTTGGGGGGTCTTTTAGTGAACCAGCTTTAAGATCAATAGCATGGGAAGGCAGATTTCTTGTAATTGGATTTGCAGCTGGAGAAATACCAAAGCTGCCTCTTAACCTAGCTCTTTTAAAAAGTTGTCAAATAGTCGGGGTTTTTTGGGGTGCATGGACAATGATGTTTGCGGACGAAAATGAAAAAAATTTTAAAGAGCTTTTTGATCTTCATGCTGCTGGTAAAATTAACCCTGAAATTTCTGATAGATTCTCGCTTAAGGAATCAGCAGCAGCTATTGCTCATTTAAAAGATAGAAAAGCTAAAGGAAAGGTGATTATTGATGTATAAAAAAGCAGGAATTTTATTTTTTTGCTTCGCGGTAACACAATGTTCTGAAACAATAGATTTAATGGATAGACCTCTTCATAAAAATAATTCTTCTTTTCAAAATGAAGAGCATAGGCTGCTTCCAATGGATGGAGCCCATAATACAAGAGAGCTTGGTGGTTATGAAACTACTGATGGCAAATCGGTTAAATGGGGCATGCTATTTCGCTCGGATAAACTAAGTGATATCTCTAAAACTGATCAAGTATATTTGCAAAATCTTGGTATCAAAAGAATTATTGACTTTAGATCAAAGGAAGAAAAAAAAGAAGATCCAGACATAATTCCTAAAGGTATAAATTATATTGAAATGCCAATTAGCGTAGATGGGGCTATGCGATCTAAAATTGAAGCTGTCTTAAAGGGCGAGACGGACAAAGATGTAAAAAGTTTTCTTATAGATGCAAATAAAGAATTTGTCTCAGACTATACTGGAGTATATGAAGAGTTTTTAAGAAATCTTATTGATGATGAGGGCCCAGCCTTGTTCCATTGCACCGCTGGAAAAGACAGAGCTGGATTTGCTGCTGCGATTACGTTAATTGCTTTGGGAGTCTCAAAAGAGGAAGTCATTCAAGATTATATGAAGACCAATCAATTCACTCAAGAGAGAATTGAAGAAATCATTGGGCAAATAGAGCTAATGACCCTTTATCAAACAGATGCAGAAATTTTACGTCCACTACTAGGTGTAGAAAGAGAGTATATTGAAACAGCTTTCCATACAGCTGAAAAAAAGTATGGGAGCTTAGAAGACTTTATTAGGGATGGTTTAAATATTTCTGATGAGGATATTCAAAAACTTCGTAATAAATTTCTTGAGGGCTAGTGAGACGTTACAACTGATTGGTAGGTAAGTAAAAATTTTTCCTCATCAAAAGGTGGTCTAAAAAAACCAGTATATTTTCCATCAGGATTTATTAGCAAAATATTATTCGAATGATTCTCTAGGTGAGATATGTGATTTTGATGAATATTTTTAGGCGGCTCAATTACCATAACGTTTAATTGAGTTGCAAGGCTTAAAAGCGTTGGCCTGTCTCCTCGCAAGCCAATAAATGAATTGTTAAAAGCTTTTGCATATTTATCTACGTCACTTGCCGAGTCATTCTCAGGATCAATAGTGATAAGAAAGACCTGTTTATCTCCTAAGTCAAAGCCTTTGGATGCTAAGGTAGAATATAAGTTTTTAATTAATGACATCGCAACTGGGCACTCTGCAGGGCACCTGGTAAAGCCGAAATAAACTAAGCTCCATTTTTCTTTAAAAACATCCTTATCCAAAAGCAAATCATTAGATGAAAAAAATTGGAAATTTGAAAATTCCTTAGGATTTGGAAATTGATAGTATCCATTTACTAATAATTCATTTGGAGACAAGTATCTTGGAGTGGTTAGCTTATTAATAAACAGAGACAGAACTGCAACCATAAATAGAACTATTAGAGTTAAAGAAATTTTAATATTTCTACTCATCTCTAAATTAAATAATGATCAATTAGCAAAGCAGCAAAAATAAGAAAAATATAATAAATTGAATAAATAAACGTTGGAAATGCATATTCATTTTTTTCATCAAAATATAATGCAAGAGAGTAATATAAAAATATACTTCCTAATATCAGCGCTGAAATAAGATAGAAAAGGCCGGACATCATTACCACAAATGGCAGTATGCTTACGAGAATCATAATAATTGTATAGAGAATAATTTGTAGCTTTGTAAACTGAATACCATGAGTAACAGGCAACATAGGAATATTTTCTTTTGCATAATCATCTCTTCTATGAATTGCTAAGGCCCAAAAATGGGGCGGCGTCCAGGCAAAAATAATTAATACTAGAAGAAGTGAGTTTGGGTCAACTGAATTAGTTACCGCGGTCCAACCCAATAAAGGGGGGGCAGCGCCCGCAAGACCTCCGATAACAATGTTTTGAGGGGTGGCTCTTTTGAGATAAACCGTATAGACAAATGCATAGCCAATTAAAGATCCTAAAGTAAGGAGAGCAGTCAGCGTATTGACATATAAAACTAATATGGCTGCGCCCAAAAAGCCCAAAAATAAAGCAAAAATTGATGCTTTTAAAGGAGAAATTTCTCCTTGTGGAATGGGCCTATTTTCAGTTCTACTCATATTTGCGTCTGCCTTTCTATCAATAATTTGATTTATGGCTGCAGCAGAAGAAGCGCACAATCCAATACCAAGCATTGATAGCCCAATTAAAGAAAGTGGAGCCATGGTTTTACTTGCCAATAATGAACCAACAAACGCACAAATTAGCATCATTAAAACTACATTAGGTTTACATAATTCGTAGTAATTTTTAATCGTGCTATTCATCTTTCCAAATTACAAGATTAACCATTAGGGTTACTAACAGCAATAATGCTGCGACCAAATTATGCGCGATCGCGATGTATAAAGGAAGAACATAAACAACATTCATTATTCCCAATGAAATTTGTGTGACCAATATAACTCCTAAGGTTGAGGCCAAGGGAGCTGCACTAGAGAACCACAACTTTGAAATTAATATCAGAAAGATTATTGTTAAAACTAGTGCGCTTATTCTATGTGAATAGTGAATTGCTACTCTCGCCTCATTATCTAATAATCCGTATAGATAATTTGGACCTACTTCTTGAGCTAAATTAAATCCTTCATAGAAATCCATCTCTGGGATAAATTTTCCTTGGCAAGTGGGGAAATCTGCACATGCAAGAGAAGCATAGTTTGTACTGGTCCAAACACCTAAAAATATTTGAACTATTAAGGCGAATAAAGCAATCCCCCCAAGAACTTTCAAATGGCCAATATTATGATTTTTAACTCCATCAGTTGTTTCTAAAAACAAGTAAAAAAATAAACTCAATGTGATAAAGCCACCAAATAAGTGTCCTGTCACAATAATAGGTAATAATTTTAAACTTACAGTTAAGTAACCGAATAATCCCTGACCACAAATAAAAAATAAAAGAAAAGAGGTTATTGCTTTGATTCTTTTGGGTAATTGATATTTAAAAGCAAAGTAGACCAACAGTATTGCAAGAAACCCTAGCGCTGCTGCAAAGTATCTATGAACAACTTCAGGAATTGCTTTATCAATTTCATAAGGAAATTGTGGGTATCTTGATTCGGCTAATTGAATTTCAGCTTCAGTAGTAGGAAAAATTACAAAACCATAACAACCAGGCCAATCTGGGCAACCAAGACCAGCATCTACGAGTCTTGTCCATGCGCCTAATGCAATCACGACAAATGCAAAACATAATCCAAAAAATGAAAGACCTTTAATTAAATTCATATTAAAACCTTTAAGTCCTTTAATATTAATTTAGGCTCCATGGAAACTGGAAAAAACATTACCGCCCTTCCATATGGATCAATTATAAAAATCTTTTGTTCAAGAAAGAATTCCTCGTTGCCTGCTTCTAACAACCTTTGAAATAGTTTGCCTTCAGAATCAATGATGACCTGAGTTCTCGGGTAACCAGTTAGCTGATCTTTTAGCAATTTCTTATCCTGAGAAAAAATTACTCTTTTTAATTTATTGATATCTCTATTTAGAGCTACGTTAAGCTGTCGCATCAAATAAAGTGCTTCTGGTAGCTCTGCACCATTCAAACCATAGGTAGCAAATAACCATTTGCCATCTTCGAATTTTAAATTTTCTTCATCATCCATAAGATTTAGATTGGTTACATCAAAATATTCAGCAAAAAATATCCCATTGTTTTTAGTATATTTTGGGGAATAGCCTGTCTGAAAAGATAATGTTGAAATCATTAAAACTAAAAGGGGTGTTAATAATAAAACTGCTAAAAATATCTTACTTCTCATGATTCTCTCTTAATTGCATACATAAACATTCCTGCTAAGACCAGGCTCATGGTAAACCATTGAAGGGCGTAGCCATAATGTTTGGTTGGTGTAATGACAAAAGGGGTTAATGCGATATACTCATTCAAAAATAGAGAGCCAGGCTCTAATATTAGTACCATATTTGAAAATTGTTTTTCATAGGCTGCTTGAATTACGCTTGGTGATTTAGTTTGGGAAACCATAGGCCATTCATTGGTTAGCAATTTATCGCCCACTAAAACCTCTTTCTCAGGTTTAATCAAACTCCCAACTATGCGCAATTTGGTAGCATTAAAATTTATATCAGGTAGATCACTTCTTGTTTTGCCTTGAGAGATCCAACCACGATCAACGAAAATTGCTTGGTCTTGCTCATAGTAAAATGGTGTATATATTTTGTAACCCACCTTTCCGTTATTGATTTGATTGTCTATTAGAACTTGTTGAGCAGGATCATATAATCCTTCAATATGTACTCTACTCCATTGTGAGGAGGATACAGAAATAGGCAAAGGGCCTTTAGCTTGCTCTAAATCAAATTCTTGAATTAGGCTTGCTTTTAATCCAGCTCTTTCTATCTGCCAGAATCCTAACAAAATAAACACAACGATGAAAAAACATGAAAAGGCAGTTAGTGCTTTATTATGTTTTATATGCTCAATTGTTGGTAAATCTTTCATTATAAAAGTGTTATAGTTCGACTATGTGGCTTAAACCTCTTATTGCAATTGTTATTATCTTAATCTTTTTGAGCTTATTCAGTAGTCTCTTTTTTCTTTTCAAAGACCAAGGACAGGGCAAACGCTCTGTATACAGTCTTGGTTTCAGGGTTAGCCTTGCAGCACTGCTGCTTATCTTGGTCTCTTACGGCCTATATACTGGGGAGTTAGGAAATACAGTTCCTTGGGGCTCCTAATTTAAAGTATATAAACAAAAAGAAATAGCATCACCCAAACCACATCTACGAAGTGCCAGTACCAAGAGGCCGCTTCAAATCCAAAATGACTATGAGGATCAAAGTGATTATAAAAAACTGATCTGGATAACATTACAGCAAGCATGAACCCGCCCATCATAACGTGAAATCCATGGAACCCTGTCAACATAAAGAAAGTTGAACCATATATACCTGAATTAAGAGTTAAACCATAATGAGCATATGCTTCGTAATACTCAGCTGCCTGCAGTCCGACAAATATTAATGCAAGGGTAACAGTTATGCCAAGCCAGACATTAAAACTTTTTTTATTATCATTTTTAAGTGCAAGGTGAGCAAAATGAACAGTTACGCTGGAGCTAAGAAGCACTATTGTGTTCCACAAAGGCAACCACTTTAAAGCATTGCCCCAACCAGGCCAACTCATGTTTTTGTCTGCAAGTACATATGCTGATCCAGCATCTGGAGTAGACATGACAGGCCATGCGGCCTCAAAACCCTCCCAAAGCATATTTGCCAAACCTTTTTCACCATCACCGCCGAGCCATGGGACAGAGAAATTTCTCACATAAAATAATGCTCCAAAAAATGCAGCAAAGAACATTACCTCAGAAAAAATAAACCAGCCCATGCCGAATACAAAAGATTTTTGAAGTTGAGCACTATCTAAACCTGCAATGTGCTCTCTAATAACTGTTCTAAACCAGAAGTATAAAGTTGCAGCAAAAACAGCAAATCCTGAATAAAGAATATATACAGAGTTGCTGTCAGGTTTTCCAAGATCGTTAATTGTGCCAGCTGCACCCATAACTAATAAAAAAAGTGCTGTTGCAGCATATATAGGAAATTTACTTTGCTCTGGTACATAGTATTTCTGATAACTCATATTGAAGGCTCCATTTCATGACCAGCATGGTAATCGTCATTATTATGTTGAGTAAATTTAACATCATTATAATCTGTGACATCAAAAATTGTATATGACAGCACGACGCTGTTGATTGAGCTTGGAAGTTCATCATCAAAAATAAGCCTTACTGGCAAAAGAGCTTCCTCCCCAGGATCAAGCTGCTGTTCTTCAAAACAAAAACATTCTAGCTTTTTTAAATGCGCTGCTGCGTTAGAGGGAGCAACACTTGGTATTGCTTGGGCAACCATTCTCTTATTAGTTGTATTTTTTACGTAGAAGGTAGCTGTGTGATATTTGCCTGTCTTGATTTGTATATTATCTTCAGAAGGTTTAAATGCCCAAGGCATCTCTTCATTATTGTGAGAAACAAATTGAATTGAGATATCTCGCCCATTGTCAATCTCAATAGTTTTATCATTGGTGGCTCTCAATTCAATTTTTCCATTAAGACCAGTGACTTCACAAAAAACATTATAGAGAGGGACCAAAGCAAACGAAAATGTAAACATTCCAAGCACTGCAAAACAAAGAGTTTTAATCGTTTTTTTTGATCCTTCGTTCATTAATTAACCTTAGGCGGTGTGGTGAATGTATGATAAGGAGCTGGTGACTCTACAGTCCACTCAAGACCTCTTGAGCCTTCCCAAACCTCTGGCGAGGCCTTCTTACCACCCATAACAGTTTTAAGAACAATGAATAAAAATAAAATTTGAGAAGCGCCAAACAAAAATGCTCCAACAGAAGAAATCATATTCCAATCTGCAAATTGAAGTGCGTAGTCAGGAACCCTTCTTGGCATTCCGGCTAAACCAATCCAGTGCTGAGGGAAGAAAGTTACATTGACTCCAATGAATGAGAGCCAAAAATGTAATTTTCCAAGCCGTTCATCATACATATTGCCTGTCCATTTTGGAATCCAATAATAGACAGCAGCCATAATTGAAAAGATTGATCCCGGAACAAGCACATAATGAAAATGCGCAACTACAAAATATGTGTCATGATATTGGAAATCAGCTGGAGTAATTGCAAGCATTAACCCAGAGAAACCACCAATAGTAAAAAGCACAACAAAGGCTATAGCAAAAAGCATTGGAGTTTCATAACTAATTGAGCCCTTGAACATTGTGGTTACCCAGTTAAAAACCTTCACGCCAGTTGGAACAGCAATCAACATTGTTGCCCACATAAAAAACAATTCTGCAGCTAAAGGAAGGCCAACCGTAAACATATGATGTGCCCAAACAACAAAAGATAAAATTGCAATTGAAGCCATCGCCCAAACCATAGATGCATATCCAAATAACTGCTTTCTTGAGAATGTCTCAATAATATGGGATGCAATACCAAAAGCTGGGAGGATCATAATATAGACTTCTGGGTGACCAAAAAACCAAAAGATGTGCTGAAATAAAACAGGGTCCCCACCCCCAGCAGCATTAAAGAAACTTGTTCCAAAATGGATGTCCATAAGCATCATTGTTACAGCTCCTGCAAGAACAGGCATAACTGCTATTAAAAGGTATGCTGTGATTAACCATGACCATACAAAAAGTGGCATTTTCATCAAAGTCATGCCAGGCGCTCTCATATTCATGATAGTTACGATCACATTGATAGATCCCATTATCGATGATGCACCCATAATATGAACAGAAAAAATAAAAAAGGTAACACTTGGAGGGGCATAAGTTGTAGATAATGGAGCATAAAATGTCCATCCAAAATTAGGAGCTCCACCTTCCATAAACAAAGATGCTAGTAGAATGAAGAATGCAAATGGGAGTATCCAAAAACTTAAGTTATTCATTCTTGGAAGCGCCATATCTGGAGCGCCTACCATCATTGGCACTAACCAATTCGCTAAACCAACAAACGCCGGCATTACAGCCCCAAAGACCATTATCAGCCCATGCAATGTGAGCATTTGATTGTAAAATTCTGGTTCAACAATTTGCATGCCTGGTTGGAAAAGCTCAGCTCTTATAATCATTGCCATAGCCCCGCCAATTAAGAACATTGCAAAACTAAACCATAAATATAGACTACCTATATCTTTATGGTTGGTAGTGTACAACCATCTGGTCAATCCTTTTGCAGGGCCATGATGATGATCATCATGATTGTGGGATTCTATTACTGCACTCATATTACTTCCTTTTTTTAAACTTTTGGTTTTTTATAATCAACAATATCTTTAGGAATAACGATTTCACCATCGCCGTTTTCTGCGTTTCCCCAGGCTTGTCTTGTATATGTGATCACTGAAGCCATATCAACTTCTGATAGTTGATTTGCAAATGATTGCATGGCTGCCCCCTGAACACCTTCCATTAAAATCTCAATATTTCTCGCTTTATCATTTAAAGAAATGTTGCTGCCAGCCAAGTTTGGAAATATTCCTGTTATGCCTTGCCCATTAGCTTGATGACATGCAACACAATTTTTCAAATATACTCCCTCTCCTCTTTCAGTAAGCTCAGCTAAGCTCCAATCTTTTTCGGTTAGCTCAGCCATCCTGAACGCAGCATCTTTTTTGTCTTTAACCCATGCATCATATTCATCTTGAGGAACAACTTTTACAACTACTGGCATAAATCCATGATTCTTTCCACATAGCTCTGTACACTTACCTCTATATATACCAGGCTCATCAACGATGGTCCAAGCAGTATTTATAAAGCCTGGGATTGCATCTTGCTTAATAGCAAAATCTGGCATCCACCAAGAGTGAATAACATCATTTGCTGTAATTAGAAATCTTATTTTTTTGCCCACAGGTATTACTACTGCCTCATCAACTTCTTCAAGATAGAATTCTCCTTTTGGAGTCTTGTTATATATTTCGTCCCAGTCTGTAGTTAGATTTTGAAAAAAATCTATGTCATCTTCTAGGTACTTGTATTGCCATTTCCACTGATATCCAACCACCTGAATGTTAATATCGCCTTCAGTATCATCGTAAATCTTGGTAAGTGTATTTGAGGCTGGGATAGCCATAAATACTAAAATTAAGAAAGGTACAACAGTCCAAGCAAGCTCAAGTTTTGTATTCTCGTGGAATGTAGATGGATTAGGATTTCTTTTCTTAGTGTATGCAAACATTGAATAAAACATGACACTAAATACAACCAAACCAATAACCACACATATCCAGAAAATTAACATATGCAGATCAAAGACTTCTTTGCTAATAGCTGTGACTCCTTCGGTCATATTAAGGTCATCCCAAGCAGCAAATAGATTGCCTGATAAAAGAAATATTAATACTGCAAAGAATTTGTTGGAAATACTTATGGTAGCTTTTTTAAACATTAAATTTTGTCCCTAGTCGAGAATGTTTCAAAAATAAAAAATTGATATAAAGCATTATAATTAAAAATTATGTTCATTAATAGATTTTTAAAGCTTTTTTTTGATTTTTTCAACTAATTTTTTGTGGCGCTATAATAGCTTTTAATAGCTTTAAATTCTAGGTTTTTTAGGTCTAAAATCATCGATATTAAAAACTTTTGGCTCATTAGAGTTTGAAGATTTATTTTCAATATCTTTAGGCTTTTTTTCCTTAAAATCGCAGTTTAAACAATAAATAGTTTTGTCATCGGGAGTTATGGCAATTTTGTCTTGAGCCTTGCATGATGGGCAAACTGCCCCAGCAATGAAACGAATGAATCCCCTACTCATTAAGCAGGTCCGATTTAGTTATTTTGGTTGCTGGTGCTACACCAGTCCACAATTCAAAAGAGGCGGCTGCCTGTTGTATTAACATTCCAAAACCATCGAAAAATTTTTCAGCGTGCTGGCTTCCCCAACTTAAAAAAGGAGTTAGGGTATCATCTTTACTATAACTAAGATCATAAAGAACGGTTTCGTTATTTATCTTTAATTCTCTGTTCCAAGAAAATGGACCGGAAAATCCAATTGATGTTGCATTAATAACTAAATCTATATCTTCATGAAAACTTTCTAAATTCAATATCCTTGAGTTAATTTCTTTTGAATCAGAAAACCTTTTAATTGCTCTTTCAAGATTATTTTTGGATCTATTATCCAAAATTATGTTTTTTGGTTTACATGCGTCAAGAGATGGAATGATGCTCAAGGCAGAGCCTCCTGCGCCTAAAATTAGTATATTTTTAGAAGAAATTGAGCGTTTATTTTTTAGATCCTTTACTAAACCAATGCCGTCAGTTGATTCTGCAAAAATACTACCTGAGCTATCTGAATTCAAAGTATTGGCCGCTCCAATTAAATTAACAAGTGATGATTTATTGTTAGCAAATCGAAGGCAATTAATCTTATGAGGCAGGGTGATATTGAGCCCGTCTCCTCCATTGCTAAAGAAATCTTTTATAAAACTAGCAAGATTATCTTCCCGAACATGATAAGCCTGATAGTCAATATTTATATTTGTCTGTTTTGAAAAAATATTATGTATTTTAGGAGACAAGGAATGCTCGATTGGGTCGCCAATAACTCCTAATTTATATTGCATAATCTATATGTGTTGATTCCAATTTTTATTTATAAATCTTAAAAGTTTCTTTTCATTTTTAATAATGTTTTTGGAAAGTCGAAATGGCCAATTTACAGCTGGCGGCATTGATGCCAGTATAGAATCAGTTCTTCCATTCGACTCTATTCCAAATTTTGTACCTCTGTCAAATAACAAATTAAACTCAACATATCTTCCTCTTCTGTATAGTTGAAACTCTCTGTCATTAGCTGTAAATTTTTTATCCTTATTCATATTGACGATATCTAGATAACTCTCAATGTAGCAATTAGCAACTGCATTTAATAAATCTAAGCTATCTTCTATAGTTTTATGCTTAAGCTGGTCAAAAAATATACCTCCGATACCCCTTTTTTCCTTTCTATGTGGCAAATAAAAATAATCATCACAATTTTTAGCAAATTTTTTGTGGTATTTGAGGTCAAAATTATCCAAGCATAATTTTGCATTCGAGTGCCAAGTCGATGACTCATCTATAGTTGGGAAAAATGGAGTTAAGTCAAAGCCTCCTCCAATCCACCAGTTTTCTATTAAATTGTTTTTACTTAACTCTAAAAAAATCCTTACATTCATGTGGCTTGATGGACAAAAGGGATTCATGGGGTGAGCAATTACAGAAACTCCCATGGCATGAAATTTATTAGACTTAGTTTTTAGTTCTTCAGCAATAGACGATTGAGGTAGTTGTTTGCCAGAGATTGATGAAAAATTGACAGCGGCTTTTTCAATTGTGTCACCAGTAATTGAGATAGACTTCCCCCCACCTCCTTGATCTCTTTTCCATACTTTTGCAACTCTTATAGGATTAGTTATAAATAGGGTATTAAGGCCACTCTCAATATTCCTTTGAATCTTTGTAAAAATAGATTCTAGTTTTTTCAATTCTTTATTTGTGAGTTTATTCACGAATATATTCCATTGTATTTAAATCAATTATAGAGGATGGTTTTTTTGATTTTCCATTTTCGAAATAATAAAAAGCAACATCTGGATCTGAAAAGATTTCAGCTATTTCTTCTAACTTTTTAGGGGTTGGTAGATTGCTTATATTGGCAGATGTAGAAACCATTAAATTATTAAAAAGAGACAGTAATTTAATTATTGGTTTGTGATTACTTACTCTCATTGCAATGCTATTATTTTCAGCTGTCAAGTAACTAGGAACTTTACCAGTTGAAGTAAAAATTATAGTTATGTGTCCAGGCCAATGACTCCTAACAAATTCATTTTGTTGCTCAGAAAGCGGTTTAAAATATTGAAGTGCTTTTTGTGTGGAGTGAGCCAACAAAATAAAACTTTTAGAAGAGTCTCTTTGCTTAAGAATATTTACTTTTTCAACTGCTGATTGATTAAAAGCATCGCAGCCAATTCCCCATACTCCTTCTGTTGGATGTATTAATATTTTTCCTTGTTTTAACCATTCGCTGGCATCTTCTGGATTAAAAATTTTATTCAAATTTTTATTGAATAGAATCGTTTGCTTCTAAGACATCCGCATGCATTTTTAACTTATATTCGTCCAATTTTTTTGCCATCGCTTCATCACTCGTGCCTATTATTTGTGCTGCACAAATTGCTGCGTTTATAGCTCCAGACTTTCCTATAGCAAATGTTGCTACAGGAACTCCTTTAGGCATTTGAACTGTTGCAAGCAAAGAATCCATTCCATCAAGGTCACCGCCTCCCAATGGAATACCTAATACTGGTTTTTTCGTTTGGGCAGCAATAGCGCCAGCTAAATGCGCGGCCATACCTGCAGCAGCTATAAATACTTTAGCGCCTTTTGCTTCGGATTCTTTAACTCTTTTAACAACTTCTTCAGGAGTTCTGTGTGCTGAAAGTATATACATACGATGAGGTATATTAAACTCGTTCAAAGTGTCTGACGCAGCTTGAACAACTGGTAAATCAGACTTAGAACCCATAAATATTGAAACTGAGATGTTATCGGACATAAAATAGCTCCTTTAAAGTGCAAATAAAGATGTTGATTATAAAGAATGAACATATAATGTGTATATGGCTAAACTAAAAGTTTTAACATTTCCTGATCCAAGATTAAGAAAAGTTGCTGTACCAGTTAAAAAATTCGACAAAAGTTTAGAAAATATAACTTCTGACATGCTTGAAACCATGTATGCAGAGGGGGGAATTGGTCTTGCAGCAACACAGGTTGATATTCATGAAAGAATTATAGTTATGGATCTTTCTGAAGAGCAAAATGATCCTAAAATATTCATTAATCCTGAATATAAGATTTTAAACGACAAAAGTCTACTTTCTTTTAGTGAAGGGTGCTTATCTGTACCTGGGGTTAATGAAGAGATTACAAGGCCTGATAGTATTTATCTATCATGGCAAGATATAAAAGGTAATTTCCATGAAGCAGAGCCATCTGGATTATTAACCGTTTGCATCCAGCATGAGATTGATCATCTTGAAGGAAAGTTAATGGTTGATTATCTATCTCCTTTAAAAAGAGGCAGGATCAGGAAGAAAGCTTCTAAATAAAAGAATTTATAAGAAAATATGAAAGTTTTATTTGCTGGCTCCCCCGAATCATCTGCGCAAATACTAAACTATCTTGTTAAAGAAGGGTTTAAGGTTATTGGGGTAATAAGTCAACCTAATAAAAGATCAAATAGAGGAAAAGGCAAAGAAGCATCTCCTGTTTCTAAAGAAGCTTTTAAACTTGGGATCCCAACTTTTAAACCTGCATCTCTGGATAAATCCTTTAAAAAAGAAATTGAGCTCTTAGATTTTGATTTCTTATTGGTTTCAGCCTACGGAAAAATATTGCCAGATTGGTTGCTTAAAAGCCCGAACGTTTCTCCGGTAAATATCCATTTTTCTCTTTTGCCAAAACATAGAGGAGCTTCACCTATACAGACAGCAATATTAAATGGTGATAAAAAAACAGGTGTCTCGCTCATGAAGATGATTCAAGGCATGGATGAAGGGCCGGTTTATTGTTTTCATGAAACAAAGATTTTAAGAGATGAAAATAAAAGAGAACTTGAAGATAGGCTAACTTCTTTATGTATTAAAAATATTGCTGCAGACCTCGATAATATTTTTCATAAAAAGCTTCTTCCTGCTGAACAAAATGACTCTGAGGCAAGCTATTGTAAAAAGATAAATAAATTGTCAGGCAAAATTGAATTTAAGAAAGAAAATACTGCCGATATCATTCAAAAACATAAGGCCTATATTGGCTGGCCAGGTCTGTATTTTGAAAAAAATAATACGGTGATTAAGATACATGGACTGGAGAAGTATAATGGAAGCAGTACGGACCTTAAAGTCAAAAGTTTTAGATTTATATCTAGTGGTTTGCTTGTAAAAACAATAGATTCTGCGATAGTTATCACTCACTTACAATTTCCAGGAAAGCGTATTATCCCCGCTATAGATGCTGCAAATTCATATGCTAAATTTTTTGAAGGATAATTTAAGTTCTGCAGTTCTTCCAATTGACTAAAAAGAGGTTTAATTTATAACAATGAAAATTTTAATTCTGGGTGCGGGAAGGGTAGGAAGCAGCCTTGCATCTACACTTTCAAAGCAACAATATGAAGTTAGTATAGTTGACCAAAATAAAGATAAACTTTTAAGACTTCAGGAAGATTTTGATTTAGCCACGGAAATTGGTCATGCCTCCCACCCTAATACCCTTGAAAGAGCTGGAGCAGATCAAGAAACTATTTTGCTAGCTGTGACTAATAGCGATGAATGCAATATTACGTCCTGCCAAATTGCAAAATCTAAATTTAATGTTAAAAAAACAATTTGTAGGCTTTCTGATTCTTCTTACCTTGAATCTTTAGAGGCATTTGGCGAGAAAAATATTGATATTGCTATTGGCCCTGAGAATGAGGTTACTGAACATCTTGTTGATTTAATTAAGCATCCAGGTGCGGAGCAAATTGAATCATTTGCAAATGGCTACCTTAAAGTAGTTTCAGTAAAAGCTAAAAAAGACGGAATGTTGGTTAATAGAGAACTTAAAAGCATAAAGAGTGATATGCCAGACACGGATACATTTGTTCCTGCAATATATAGAAAAGGGAAGCCCTTGATACCAGAGGGCAAAACAATAATAAAAGAAAATGATGAAATATACTTCTTAGCAGCAGAAAGCGATATCGATAGTGTTGTGCAGGAAATGAGGCTTCAAGACACATCTAGCTCAAGAATAATGATAATAGGCGGCGGAAAAATTGGCTTTGCATTAGCAAAAGCACTAGAAGAGGACTATAAAATTAAGATTATAGATCCAGATAAAGATAGGTGCGAGCTCCTTTCAAAAGAATTAAACAAAACGATTGTATTAAAAGGTGGCGGATCTGATGAAGAGCTCCTTAAAAGTGAGAATATAGAAAATATAGACATTTTTTGTGCTTTAACGAACGATGATGAGACTAACATTATGTCAGCCTTTCTTGCAAAAAAACTTGGCGCCAAAAAAACAATTATTATTGTAAATAATTACACATACATAAACATACTTCCTAAAAATTTTGTTGATATTGCTCTGTCGCCCCAAAGACTAACCGTCTCTATGGTTTTACAGCATCTTGCAAAAGGTGATGTTCCACAAGAAGTTATTTTTAAAATGCATAGCGGTGCTGAGGCGATAGAAGGAATAATTCATCAAAATAAATTTACTAAAGGGTTTTTTGATAAGCCTATTTCTGAACTTCCTCTTCCAGAAGGTTGCGTCATTGCAGCCGTAATAAGAAGGGAGGATATTTTTATGCATTCAGAAGATTTACTTCTAAAACCAAATGATAGGATCATAGTTTTTATTCTTGGAAAAACTGATAAAGAAAAAATAGAAAATCTTTTTTTGGAAGACTGATGAACTACAAATCAATTTTTAACTTGTTGGGTATACTGCTTGGAATATTCAGTCTTTCTTTTGTACCGCCTTTAGTTCTTACTTTTCTATATGATGAATCTGGTAAAGAAATCTTTCTATACTCTTTCATATTCTTCTCAATTTTGGGTGGGTCTATATGGGCAGCGACTCGTCAACAAAATTTACCACTAAATATTTCTGATGGCTTTATTATCACGACTTTGTTTTGGGTTGTTCTGGCATGTGTTGGATCAATTCCATTTTATTTTTTTGGAATAAATATCAGCGATGCCATTTTTGAATCAGTTTCAGGAATTACAACAACTGGTGCTACAACTATAGTTGGTTTAGACAGTCTTCCAAAATCAATTCTTTTATATCGTCAGCTGCTTCAGTGGATAGGTGGAATGGGTTTAATAGTTTTAGCTGTTGCGGTAATGCCAGCACTAGGAATTGGTGGAGGCCAACTTTATAAAATGGAGCTTCCTGGAAGTCATAGTAGTCAAAAACTTACTCCTAGAATAACAGATAGCGCCAAAGCTCTTTGGAAAATATATGCTGGCCTCACGTTTATGTGCGCTACGCTATATCTATTTGCTGGGATGAGTTTATTTGATTCCATTGCTCACAGTTTAAGCACTGTCGCAGGAGGGGGGTTTTCAACCCATGACGAAAGCATAGGTTTTTTTAATAACGCATTTATAGAAACTACTTGTATTATCTTTATGTTACTTTCTGCCGCCTCATTTGCTGTGCATTACGCAGCAATATTTGGAGGGAAGCCTCTTAAATATTTTGATGATTCAGAGTTTAAATTTTTCTTATATGTTGTGCTATTGATAATTATAATATCAGTAATTGTTCACTCTGTAAGTAACTCTTTTACTGATGTTTTTTCTATGATTGGCTCAACTATTTTTCATACTGTTTCCATAGTTACAACGTCGGGTTTTACCACAGACAACTTCTCCCTATGGCCGGGTTTTTTACCATATCTTTTGCTAGTTGGTGCATTTATGGGAGCATGCTCTCAGTCTGTTGGTGGGGGCATAAAAGCTTGGCGGGTTTTAATTATGGTTAACCAAGCATACAAGGAAATATTAAAAACAATTCACCCAAATGCCGTCCTTACTTCAAAGATTGGTACTAAAGTTATTGATGCAAAAATTGCTGAAAAAGTTTGGGGCTTTTTTTCTATCTATGTTTTTATATTTATGTTCCTTCTTATGGCAATGCTTGGAACTGGAGTAAGTTTTGAGACTGCATTTTCTGCTGTTGGTGCTTGCCTAAATAATTTAGGTCCTGGGTTAGGTGATGTTGCTAACAACTATTCAAGTATTAGCGAGCTTGGAAAATATATTTTATGTTTTGCTATGATTTTAGGAAGGCTTGAGATATTTACACTACTTGTATTATTTACCCCTGCATTTTGGCGTCGCTAATCTCTATAAACATCTCCTGGCGCTGAAAGTAGCCTTCTAAACTTTTTATATTCCCATGAGTATTCAGCAGGTGATTGCCTAATTACTGTCTCCATTTCATCATTCATTACTTGAACACCAAATTCAGAATAAATATTATTGCTTGGTTTTTTAAAATTTATCACATGTCCGATATTTTTTTCATATGAAAGGTACGAAAGAAGAATTGGTTTTTTAGACTTGCGAGCTAAATTTGGAGCCAGTGCAAATGAATAGCACTCATGATCAAAGAATTTAGCATAAACTCCGAGACCTCTAGCTGGAACCTGATCAGAAGCCATACAAATCATTTGATTATCTTTTAAAGAATTGAGAATAGTTTTTACTCCCCCTATTCCAGTTTCAACCATTTTACAATCCCCCTCTTCTCTAAATTTTTTTACAAATCTATCGACGGGCCTTAATTTAATTTTTTTATAAAGTGTTGTGTTTGATCTTTGTGTACTAATCCATCTCAGCAAAAAATCTATGCTTCTATTATGGATGGCAAAAATTATTAATCCGCTCTCCTGATCAGGATTATTAAATAAAAACCTATTGTTAATTTTTTTTGTTTCATGAACAATTTTTTTGCTGGAACGAGACCAAGTGTATAAAGTTTCATAAAAACTTTTTAATGTTTCTTTATAACTTTCTTTGGCGAGCACATCTAATTCATCTCCAGTAAGTTCTGAAAAAGCAATAGATAAGTTTTTTCTAGTAACTATAAATGTAGGCGCCAAACTTAAAATATTTAGGGGAACGAGCTTAAGTGCGATATCACAAATGAGAAATGCAAATTTCAGTGGAAAGATTGAAAAAATATAAAAAATTATTCTCATACAAGGTTTTTACTAATTATCTTCCTTTAATTAAGTAATTTATATACTTATCTATGAAGAGTTGAGCAAAATCTATATAGATATAATAAAAATAACTGCATAATATAGTCTTTTCAAACATGAAGTATAAAGGTTTATTTTGACAGCAAAAACAATGGAAGAACTAGTTGCTCTTTGTAAAAGAAGAGGGTTTATATTCCAATCAAATGAAATTTATGGAGGTCTACAAGGCTTATATGATTATGGTCCGCTAGGAGTTGAGCTAAAAAATAACTTAAAGCAATCGTGGTGGAGGGAAATGGTTTTTGATAGAGATGATGTTGAGGGGTTGGACGCTTCGATTTTAACTAAACCAAATGTTTTAAAATTTTCAGGTCATGAGACTACATTTTCAGACCCAATGGTGGATTGTAAATCTTGCAATCAGCGTTTCAGAGCTGATCAAGTTCCTGATCATTGTAAAAAAGAAGACCTTACTGAGCCAAGGCAGTTTAACCTGATGTTTAAAACGGCAGTTGGGCCTGTTGAGGACAAAGATTCCTTTGCATATCTTAGACCTGAGACAGCTCAAAATATTTTTACAAATTTTAAAAACGTTATAGATTCAACGTCTAGAAGAGTCCCCTTTGGAATAGCGCAAATTGGTAAAGCGTTTAGAAATGAGATAACACCTAGAAATTTTATCTTCAGAGTAAGAGAATTTGAACAAATGGAACTTGAATTCTTTGTTATTCCTGGGACAGATGATGAGTGGCATAAATGCTGGGTTGATAAAAGAATAAAATGGTGGGAAGAACAGGGGATAAGCAGAGAAAGTATAGAACTATATAAAGTGCCAAAAGATGAACTTGCTCACTACTCAAAAGCTACTGTGGATATTATGTATAAATTTCCCCATGGTCTTGAGGAATTAGAGGGTATTGCTAATAGAACAGACTTTGATTTGGGTTCGCATAGTAAAAATCAAGAAGATCTAAATATTCAGGCTGCTGTTATGGAAAACAATGAATCAAATTCAAGACTAGCAACACAAAACCTGAAAACAAAAGAGTGGACTGTTCCATATGTAATTGAGCCCTCTGCAGGAGTAGATAGAGGGGTTCTTGCCATATTGAATGAAGCCTATAAAGTTGAAGAGCTTGATGATGGTAAAACTAGAACGGTTCTAAATCTTAGACCACACCTTGCGCCAATAAAGGCAGCTGTTATACCGCTTAAAAAAAATCACGAAGATTTGGTAGATACTGCATCAAATATAAAAAAGGTTTTGCAAAAACTTAGGTTGGGCAGGGTCTTGCTTGAAAACTCAGGTAATATTGGCAAGAGCTATAGGCGCCATGATGAAATTGGGACGCCATTATGTATAACTGTTGATTTTCAAACCCTTGAGGATAAGTCAGTAACTATTCGAGATAGGGACACGATGCAACAAAAAAGAATAAACATAACGAAACTCTCAAAGTACTTAGAGGATATGATATTAAAGTAGACAAAAGTTTATATTTAGTTGGCTAAGATAATTAATATTGCTATATTTTATTTTGTATTTTTATTAAGCCTTGTTTGTATCTCTTTAATTATTATAATTTTGTCACCCTTCCTTTCTACCCGAACTCTTCAATATATTGGAAAAGCATGGATTTTATTTGTTTTAAAAAACCTTAAATTACTATGTGGGATAGGTTGGACAATTAAAGGAATAGAAAATATCCCTAGTAGCCCATTTGTAATGGCATCTAACCATCAAAGTCCTTGGGAGTCTTTTTTTCTTCAAACATTATTTATACCAACCAGCAGTATAATGAAAAAAGAAATTCTTATAATTCCATTTTTTGGTTGGGCTATCTCTAGACTTAAACCTATTTCAATAAACCGGAAATTAAAGCTTGCAAGTTTAAAAAAAGTTATTGAAGTTGGTGGTGAAAGAATCAGAGATGGGTACTCAATATTGGTTTTTCCAGAGGGCACAAGAAAAAAACCTGAGGATGGAATAGGAAAATTTGGAAATAGTTGTGGGCTTTTAGCCACTAATGAATCAGTTCCAATAATTCCTATATGTCATAATTCAGGTAAATTCTGGATCAATAAGTCATTTAATAAAAAAAGCGGGTATATTTGTGTGGTTATTGGAAAACCTATTTTTGGCGATGATCCAAAAAAACTTACAAAAGAGACGCGCTCTTGGATTGAAAAAACTTATTCTGAAATCTCCTAGATATCTAAATTTGATACAGAAAGGGCGTTAGTTTCTATAAACTCTCTTCTTGGTTCGACATCATCTCCCATTAAAGTTTCGAAGATATCGGTTGCTTCTTGAGCATCTTTAATATCAACTCTCATCATTCTTCTATTTTCTGGATCCATTGTTGTTTCCCAGAGTTGGTCAGGATTCATTTCACCCAATCCTTTATAACGTTGAACATCAATACCTTTTGAGCCTGACTTGGAGAAATCTTTAATAGCTTGATCTTTTTCATCTTCATCTGATGCATAAACAAATGATTTACCTTTGCTAATTTTGTACAAGGGAGGCATAGCAATATACACATGACATCTTTCTAAAATATCAAAGTACTGCTGGTAGAAGAAAGTCAAAAGCAGGGTTCTAATATGGGATCCATCTACATCAGCATCTGTCATGATTATAATTCTATGATATCTAAGTTTTTCAATATCAAAATCTTCTGTTCCTATACCACATCCCATTGCTTTAACAAGCGTTCCTATTTCAGCTGAAGAAAGCACTTTGTCTATCCTAGCTTTCTGAACATTTAGAATTTTTCCTTTAAGCGGAAGTATTGCTTGATATTTCCTGTTTCGTCCTTGTTTTGCAGAGCCGCCCGCTGAATCGCCTTCAACCAGATAAATTTCTGATAGAGCGGGATCTTTCTCTTGGCAGTCTGCTAGCTTTCCTGGTAAACCTGCTAGCTCTAAAACACCCTTTCTTCTTGTCATTTCCCTAGCTTTTCTAGCGGCTTCTCTTGCCAACGCAGCTTCTGAAACTTTAGACAGTATTGCTAGTGCTTCTTTAGGATTTTCTAATAAAAATTCATTTAGGCCTTTATTCAGAACAGCGCTAACTATTCCCTCAACCTCAGAAGATACCAACTTCTCTTTAGTTTGCGAGGAAAACTTTGGATCTGGTACTTTTACCGATATAACGGCTATAAGCCCCTCTCTTACATCTTCTCCCAATAATTCTACAGGAGAGTTCTTGTTTAGTTCTTCTTTTTTAACAAAAGCCTTTAAAACACGAGTTAAGCTTGATCTGAAGCCAGATAAATGAGTTCCACCATCTTTTTGAGGAATGTTATTTGTATAACATAAAACACTCTCGTTATAAGAGTCATTCCATTGCATTGCAATTTCAACCGTCACCCCTTCTTGCTCACCATCACACTCGATTGTTTGAGATATCGCTGATTTTCTACCTCTGAGGTAATCTACGTAACTTGAAACGCCGCCTTCGTTCTTAAATTTTTTAGATTTACCTGTTCTTGCATCTGTTACTTCAATACAAACGCCAGCATTAAGAAAAGAAAGTTCCTGAACCCTTTTATTAACCCTGTCAGCCTCAAAGTTAATTGAAGTAAATATTTTGTCAGATGCGGTAAAAGTTATCTCAGTTCCTGTTTCTTTTGATGCTTTTATCTTTTTTAATTTGGTTTTAGCTAACCCTTCACTATACTTTTGTTGATATATTCCACCATCTCTGCAAATTGTCAACGTTAACTCCTTTGAAAGAGCGTTTACAACTGAAACTCCAACACCATGGAGGCCCCCAGATACTTTGTATGAGTTATCATCAAATTTTCCACCAGAATGAAGAGTTGTCATAATAAGCTCAGCTGCTGGCACTCCTTCCCCTTTGTGTGTATCTACTGGAATTCCTCTTCCATTGTCCTTAACGGTAATTGATTCATCTTTATTAATTATGATATCGATTTTGGAACAGTGGCCTGCCATTGCCTCATCTATGCAGTTATCCACCACCTCAAAAATCATATGATGAAGACCAGAGCCGTCATCTGTGTCTCCTATATACATACCAGGCCTTTTTTTAACAGCCTCGAGGCCTTTTAAAACTTGAATATTTGATGAGTCGTATTTTTTCTTTTCTGATTTCTTTTTTGGCATTTTTTTATTTCAATTGTTCCACGTGGAACTTTTTAAATAATTGTCTGTCATTCATTATTTTACTACCAAATAGGTCAACAATGTTTGAAAAAACGAAACGATTTTCAATATATTTTAAGGTGGGTAAAAAGCACTCCAACATCTCCACATCTAGTTCTGATGAGAGATCATCAAGAAGGAGAATTGGGTTGAGGTTGAATGATCTGCTTAAATATATATTTTGTGAAAGCGACCATAAAATTGAAAGAAGTTTTTGCTCACCACGAGAAAAAATATCCTTTATAAGTGAGCCCTTACTTTCAAATATTATATCTGCTTTATGGGGTCCAGCTGTTGTTGTTTTTCTTTTTAAATCAATATTATTTGTATTGATAAGGGCTTCGGTTAAGCCTGCTTTATTATCAAAACCATTTTTTAGATATATATCTAGGTCAGAAAAAATATTAGCTCTTTTATTTTCATGAGTTAATTTTTTGACTATTTCATCATAAATCTCTTTGACCTCAGTAACTAAACTGTCTCGCAAAAAATTTAATCTTTCTCCATGATCTACTAAGAGAGGGTCATAAGCTTTTGCTTGTCCTATATCGCCAAGTTTAAGTGCAGAATTTCTTTGTTTTAAAGAGCGAAAATATCCAAACCAGTCTTTTGCATATTCAGCAGAGGCAATGAAAAGCCCCCTATCTAGGTTTTTTCTTCTATATTCAGGAGCATTATCATTATAAAAAAAAGTCTTGCTATCAATGGAAAAAGAAGGGAAAGCTCTCACAAGCTCGCTTATTGTCACTTTGGAGTTATTAATCCTTATGTTAATTGGCTTTGTTTTAGTTTTTTTTACCTCTAAAATTGAGCCTGTATTATCATCAAAAGCCCTTATATTAAAGGCTTCTTCGCCTTTTTTAATAAGAGATTCAAGATTAGATGTTCTAAATGACCTTCCAGAACTCGCAACGAAGATAGATTCAAGAATTGAGGTCTTTCCACAGCCATTTTTGCCGTAAAATAGACTTGATTTAGAGGACAAATCTATGGACAAAGAATCAAAACACCTAAAGTTTCGCAGATCTATCTTTGAGAAAGCCACTAACCTAAATAAGGAGTGGCATTACAACATATTTAGGGCTATCACTTCCTGGGGGCGTAAGGAGGCAGCTTTTATCAGACCCAAAGAAGTTAATGTGACATATATCTGTTTGCATGTGTGACATTATTTCTTGAAGATAAGTTACATTAAAGGCAATATCTAACTCTTCTCCATTATAAGAAGCTGGGAAAAATTCTTCTGCTTCTTCTTGTTCTGGATTATTTGCTGAAATTCTAACACCATCATTAGAAGTTATTAATCTTATCCCTTTATATTTTTCGCTAGATAAAATAGAAACTCTGCTTAATGTTTCTGAGAAATCTTTTACATTAATTTCTAAAACTGAGCTTTCACCCGATGGAATTACCTGTTCATAATCTGGAAATTTTCCATCTATTAATTTACTTTTGAAAATTAAATTTCCAACGGAGAGCTCTAATGAAGCTTCATTAATTTTCAATTCGGCATCTCCACCTTCGTCAGATAAAAATTTAGCCATTTCGTTAATTGATTTTCTTGGAATAATTCCTGAAAAAGAATTATCAGATTGAGTAGAGACACTTGCCACTGCCAACCTATGAGCATCAGTAGTGACGGCTGTTATTTCTCCTCCGCTAATTGATAAATACAAGCCATTTAAATAATGCCGCCAGTCCTGGTTGCCCATAGCAAAAGATGTGTTTTTAATTAACCCTCTTAGATCTTTTGCTGGTATCACAATAGGCAAATCACCAGAAGGTATATCAAATACAGGAAAGTCAGCGCTGGGAAGTGTTGATAGTGAGTACTTACCATTAGTAGTTTTTATATTTAATTTATCGCCGTTTAAGGATAGGTTTATTTCCTCTCCATCAGGAATCAATCGGCAAAGCTCGTTTAGTTTTTTTGCTGAAGTTGTGGTCTTACCTGAAGACTCTAAATTTAATAAGGGGCCGCTTGTTGTAACCTCAGATTCAAGATCGGTGGCCGTTAACTTAAAAGTATTTTCACCCACCTCAAAAAGAACATTAGCGAGAATTGGAAGTGTCTGTCTTTTTTCTACTACACCCAGGGTGATATTAAGAGCAGAAACAATATCCTCTTTTTTAACAGTGATTTCCATTTAATTTGTTAGTGTCCTGTTAAGGTTTCTGTAATCTTCTTCAAGTGAGGGTATTTCTTTTCTTAATTCTTTGATCTTACTGCAAGCATGAAGAACAGTTGTATGATCTCTACCATTGAAAGCTTCTCCAATTTCAGGGAGACTATGGTTTGTTAATTCTTTTGTTAGTGCCATAGCTAATTGTCTTGGCCTTGTAATAGACCTGCTTCTTCGTTTTGACAAAAGATCAGACAGTTTGATGTTGTAATACTCAGCTACTGTTTTTTGAATGTTGTCTATACTTACCATTTTTGCAGAAATAACAAAGAGATCCTTTAACGCCTCTTTTACAAATGGAATATCTATCTCTTGATCAGCAAACCGAGAATTTGCAACCACTCTTTTTAGTGCGCCCTCTAACTCTCTAATGTTTGATCTAATCCTTTGTGCTATATATATAGCACAATCATTTGGAAGGGTAACCCCCATAGAATTTGCCTTACTTAATAATACCGCAGCTCGTGTTTCAAGCTCTGGGGGCTCAATAATAACAGGAAGCCCCCAGCCAAGCCTTGATTTTAGGCGCTCTTCAAGCCCATCGATCTCTTTTGGATACTTATCACATGTAAGTATCATCTGGTGATTGCGGTCGAGAAGGGTATTAAATGTGTGAAAAAACTCCTCTTGTGACTGTTCTTTGCCCGCAAAAAACTGAATATCATCAATTAAAAGGGCGTCGGCATTCCTATAAAACTCCTTAAACTCGCTCATAGCGCCCAATTGAAGGGCTTTTACCATATCTGCAACAAATTTTTCAGAGTGAACATAGACTATTCTTTTGGAGGTATCTGAATTAAGTATTTCATTGCCTACAGCGTGCATTAGATGGGTTTTTCCAAGCCCAACACCACCGTAAATGAATAGTGGGTTATAATCACCTTTTGGATTGGCCGCAACCTGTTTTGCGGCGGCTAAAGCCATATGGTTGGATTTTCCCTCAACAAAAGTATTAAATGTGAAGCTTTGGACTAAACCAGGAGTATTTTCCTCAGTTACATTAAGTTTCTCAACAAATGTTGACTTATCAAGTGTTTTAAATTTTACATTTAAAGACTCGTCGGATTTATTTACTAAATTTTCTATGATTTGGCCTAAGTTATCTTTTACATATGTAAGAACAAAATCATTTGGGGCGCTAATCTCTAAATCATTATTATTAATATCTGCTCTGAGGGGTTTAATCCAGGTGTTAAACTCTTCTTGTGAGAGTTTTGCTTCAAGCTTTTCAGTGCATTCAGACCAAAATTTCAATTTATTAGACCTCCGGTAGAAAAGTTAGTCTAACAAAAACTAACAAGATATCTACAGCATAAGCATATGTATTTTCTGTGGATAACTTGTGGGCATCTAATGGGTCTATTTTTAGGTTATTTTTCTTTCAATTCACACACAATGCTATATAATTTTGTGCTAATTTTTTAGGTAATTATGAAAAGAACATTTCAACCCAGCACATTAAAAAGAAAGCGGGCTCATGGCTTTAGAGCAAGAATGTCAACCAAGGCTGGTAGGGCGATTATTGCTAATAGAAGAAAAAAGGGTCGCAAGGTATTAACCGCTTAGTTATTTAGGCTTCATTATTTCAAAAAAAATTTATCATTCAGGCTGCTCATCGATATTTTTCGATGCTGGCTCCCCTAAAAAGAAATTAAAAATTGTAATAAAAAAGAAAGACTATTCTTTGGCAGTCCAACGAAATAAAATTAAGCGCTGGATAAGGGAAATTTTTAATAAAAATATCTTGGGCCAAGGGTATATTGTTATTGTAAGGCGCGGATTTTTGGAAGCTGGGTTTAAAAATATATCTTCTAGTTTTCAGGCTGCATTAGATAATTTTGTAAATAAACAGCAAGATAATTAATATGAAAAAATTTTTAATATTTATGATTAGTTTTTACCAAAAATATTTGAGTTTTTTGTTCGGTAAGAATTGTAGGTTTGAGCCATCGTGTTCTCAATATGCAAAAGAGAGTATTGAGGTTCATGGTGTATTTATTGGGGGTTATTATTCTTTGGTAAGAATTTTAAAATGCGGTCCGTGGTCAGTTGGTGGGATAGATGAGGTGAGAAAATGAATTGGAGATATTTTTATATTGGTTCTATTGTTGCTTTCTCATACGTATTATTTTTGTCATGGAATGCAGAAAAGGAGATAAAACAAGAGTTTGTTGAAGCGTCTTTGATAAAGCAAAACCAAAATGAAAAAATACTGCCTCAAGGCGAAACGCTGGGCTTTATTGAAATACAAAACAGTAAGCTTGTTGTTCAAATTAGCCCCTCTTCTGGAAAGATTTGGCAAGCAAGGCTTAAAGAACATACATATTTAAACAATAATAATTCGCAAGGCGTGCGGTTGTTTGGATTTGATTTGCTTTCAGGTTTTAAGTTTTACCTTAATAGTGGTTTTGTTGAAGAGGTCAAGAATTTTGAAGTTTTAGAGGTTGGGCCAGATACAGCAAAGCTTATTTCGATTGATGGGAGGATATCAAAAACAATTTCCCTTAAAGAAAACGATTATGAGCTTTTTATTGAAGATAGGTGGGTTGGTGAAATTCCTGCTGACATTCCTACTCCATATATCGCAATGTACAGGACGGATGGAAAACCTCTTGATGCTAGGGATAATTTTTTTGAAAATAGCTCTTACACCGGGGTGGCTTTTAACACCCCCGCAGAGCCTTATGCAAATACAAGGCTGAGGAGTATCGGTGATGGGGTTGAATATTTCCAACGCGGTGGTTGGGTCGCATTTATACAAAAATATTTTATGGCTGCAATTCTTACCCCATCAGACCGGGTTCAAACCTTGACGGCTTTACCCCCTTCAAATGGTTCAGATACATATGTTATGGGCGCTATTTCAAGGGAAACTAAAGCGAGTCAGTTGGTTTCAGGTATCCAACATAGGGTGTTCGTTGGTCCCAAGATAAGATCTGATTTAATAAGCAGAGCGCCTGATCTAGAGTTAACAATTGATATGGGGTGGTTTTGGTTTTTGGCTCAACCATTAATGATGATGTTAAGCATGATAAATGTTTTTGTTGGAAACTGGGGCGTTTCGATTATCTTGTTAACGGTTTTAATTAAATTTTTGCTTTGGCCGGTTTCTGCAAAAGGCTTCTCGAGTATGGCAAAGATGCGAACAGTAGGTCCAAAACTAAAAGAAATTCAGGAGAGGTATAAAGACGACAGAGCAAAGCTTGGAACGGAAATGATGGCTCTGTATAAAAAAGAGGGCATAAATCCAGCTGGTGGTTGTTTTCCACTTTTACTCCAAATGCCAGTTTTTATAGCATTCTTCTTTTGTTTGAGAGAAAGTGTTGAGCTTAGACATGAATCATTCTTTTTTTGGGTACAGGACCTGTCTGCTCCTGATCCTTTTTTTATACTTCCGGTTATTTTTGCGGCACTTATGTATCTAACACAGCAGTTAAACCCCCAACCCCCTGGCATGGATCCAACACAAGCTCAGATTATGAAATTTATGCCGGTTATGATAGCCGCTATTTTTGTAATCATGCCGGCCGGCCTTGTGCTTTATTCTGTTGCAAACAGCGCCATTTCTCTTATTCAACAAAAGGCAATGTATAAGAAATATGGTGCTCCAAGCGCCCCTGCATAGTTTTGATATTCGCGCTTGCAACACCTGTAGCCCAGTCTGCCATTGGGGTTTTTAGAGTTTCGGGGGCTGGTTGTTGCATAAAATTCAACGAGGTTCTCAACAAACCCATTTCTGATTATCGAAAGGTTTTCTTGAGGGATGTTCTTTGGGATGGGGTTATTGTTGATAGATGCTCAGTTGTTTTTTATTCAGCCCCAAGTAGTTACACAGGAGAGGATTCTGTTGAGATATTTTGTCATGGGGGCCTTTCTGTAATTAAGTCTTTAACAGGTGTTTTTCTGAGTCTTGGTTTCAGAGAAGCTGGTCCTGGTGAGTTTTCAAGAATTGCATTTGAGAACGGAAAAATCTCCTTAAATGAGGCTGAGGCGATTGTTGACCTTATCCATTCTGAAGATGAAAACAGGGGAGCGCTTTCCTCAGAGGCGGTTGCCGGTAAGCTGAGCAATATGATAGAAAACCTAGGCAATGAGGTTGACGCTTTAAGGGTTTTTATAGAGGGAAGTATAGATTTTTCTGATGAGGATTATGATTTTATTTCTGAGGGCTTGGTAAATGAGCGATTGGTTGAAATTAGGTCCTCTTTGAGAAATTTAATTGACTCCTCTTTGGTATCAACAAAAAAACTAACAAAAAACAGGGTTTTGTTTTTTGGCCCCCCTAACACAGGAAAGTCCTCTTTATTTAATAGAATGCTTGGATTTGAAAGGGCTCTTGTTTCAAAAGTTCCTGGAACCACTAGAGACCTAATAGATTCTGAAATTTTTTATAACAGTATAAACATGGAGTTGGTTGATTCTGCGGGTGTTAGGGAAACTGATGATTTGATCGAAGCAAAGGGTGTTGCCCGCTCTGGAGATGAGGTTCGTGATTCGGCTTTGGTTTTGGTTGTTCTAGATCACCTGACCGAAAGTCTAGCCAAAGACTTCTCGTTAATTTTGAATAAAAAAAACCATTTGTTTGTTTTCAATAAATCAGATGAAATGTCTCCAAGTCGAGCATATGATTGTGTTGTGTCGGCAAAATCTGGTGAGGGGGTTCAGGAATTAAAAAAATTAATTTTTAATTCTATTCAAAAAAATAACAGGGGTTTTAGAAAGACTTTTATTATTAGAGAGCGACACCTTGTTTTGTTTAAATCGGCCTTATCAAGCCTTGATGCTTGTATAGATAAGATTTCAAAAGAGAGTGATGTCGATGTTGCGGCTGAAGATTTAAGAATGGTGCGGTCTTCTTTTGATGAGTTTCTAGGTGTTAAATATCCAGATGAGTTATTGGGCGATATTTTTAATGATTTTTGTATAGGTAAGTAGATAAAATGTGGAGAATCTGTGCTTAATTTTTTTGTTTTTTTTGTCCACAAGTTATTTAATAAGTGTTTACAGTTTATGGGTTTGGGCTTACATAATTTATTAAGGCTTGAATCTCTTTTGGAGACGGGGCCTGTGCGCCTTATCTACAAAAAAAAACTTCTTAATAATAACAACAATAATATATTGTTGTTATAACATTCTTATATATATGTTTGATGTAATAGTAATTGGTGGGGGTCATGCTGGTGTTGAGGCTGCGCACGCGGTTTATAGGCAAGGCCTTAACTGCTGCCTGGTTACTTTTAAAATTGAAAACATAGGCCAAATGTCTTGCAATCCAGCTATTGGGGGCCTCGGAAAATCTCATCTTGTTAGAGAGGTTGATGCCTTAGGTGGAATTATGGCTCAAGCCACAGATCGTTCAGGCATTCAATCAAGAACCCTTAATACCAGAAAAGGTTTTGCGGTTCAGGCTCTTCGAGTTCAGTGTGATAGAGATAAATACAAGCAATCTATACAGGAATTTCTGCTTGAAACAAACATAACCATTAAAGAGGGTGAGGTGGTAGATATTATCCTTGAACAAAATACCATTCTTGGAGTTGAATTAAGATCTGGTGAAAAAATTAACTCATCCAAGACTATTTTGACCACAGGAACATTTTTAAACGGAGTAATGTACAAAGGCGATGAAAAGATTTTAGGAGGCCGTGTTGGAGATAGCACATCAATACCCTTGTCAGAAAAACTTTATGATTTAAAACTACCGATGGGAAGGCTTAAAACAGGAACACCAGCGCGAATAAAACTTTCCAGCATCAACTTAAACCTTATGGAAGAGCAACCAGGTGACGAAAACCCTCCTCCTATGTCTGTTCTCCAACCACCGGAAGCAATACTTCCGCAGATCTCCTGTTATATAACAAGGACTAACAAACAAACCCACAAAATAATTTCAGATAACACCCACCTATCTGCAATGTACTCCGGAAAAATTTCTGGAATAGGGCCAAGATACTGTCCATCTATAGAGGATAAAATTAACAAATTTGGTGAAAAGGACAGCCATCAAATTTTTATAGAACCCGAGGGCCTAGAAAAGGATCTTGTTTATCCAAACGGAATTTCTACAAGCCTACCCACGTCAGCACAAAAAGAATTTGTAGAGTCTATTCAAGGGATGGAAAATTGCATAATAGAAGAGTTCGGTTACGCCGTAGAATATGACTTTATTGACCCTAGGTCATTAAAACCAACACTAGAAACAAAATTTATTAAAAACCTCTACCTTGCGGGTCAAATAAACGGCACAACAGGATACGAAGAGGCCGCAGCACAAGGTCTTGTTGCGGGCATTAATGCTGCTCAAAACATTCTCAATAAACCGGATGTAGTATTTGATAGAAGCGAAGCATATATAGGCGTTTTGATAGACGACTTAACGCTTCATGGCGTAACAGAACCATACAGAATGTTTACAAGCAGAGCAGAGTTCCGCCTCATGCTTTCCCAAGATACCGCATGCCAGAGGCTAACCAAAAAGGGCCACGCACTTGGGCTAATTGCAGAAAAAACATTTGGCACCTACTTGGAAAAAGAAAATAAATACCAAGATTTTTTAAAACAAATAAAAAAAATAAAAATAAAACACAACAACCAGCCCACAACTGGAGAAGATTTGCTCAAAAGAACCGACCTCACTACAAGCGAAATTAAGCTGCTTCTAAAAGTCTCCAAGGATAAAGAAGAGTTTTTTAAAAGAGCTGCAAACGAAATTAAATACAGTGGTTATATTGCAAAACAGAAAAGAGAAGTCGAAAGCTCTAAAAAGAACGAAAAAGTCTTGATACCAAGCGACACCAACTACTTCAGCATCAAGGGCCTCTCAAACGAGGTTATTGAAAAGCTGATCAAACACAAACCATCAACCTTGGGCCAAGCAAGCAGATTAGAGGGCGTAACACCCGCAGCAATAAACTTAATTGCTATCACCATTAAAAAGAAACAACTGCTTGAGAAGGCATAATCAAATCAAAAACCAAAGCAAAACAAACGAACTCACCACAATCTTTGTAGAAGAAATTTTAAAGTTCAACAAAGCCCACAACATAGTTGGACGTTTAACAAAATCGGAAATAAAACTTTTAGATGTTATTGATTGCGAGCTAATTCTTCCGNACACAAAATTTGCAAAAAACATATTAGATATTGGGAGCGGCGCAGGGCTGCCAGGCCTAATGATAGCCATACACCAACCCCAAACCNAAGTAACNATGTCCGAAAAAAACAAAAAAAAAGCCTANTTCATTAAAAAAACAATTAGAACCTTGAAACTTGCAAACGCAAACATCCTGGATGAACGCGTTACACCCAAGCTAATTACAGCAAGCAAATTTGATATTATTACAGCCAGGGCGCTAGCACCAGCACCAAAAATAATCGAGATGTCAAAACACCTTTTATCCAAGGAAGGAAAGTTTCTTTTCATGAAGGGAGCAAGAGAAAAAATAAATGAAGAGGTTGCCCGCCTAGAAAANAATAAATACTCTTATACTATCCACAAAACAAAAAACACAGAAACAAACAGACACATTTTAGAAATAACACAAAAATGAAACACATTATTGCTATAGCCAATCAAAAAGGNGGTGTTGGAAAAACAACAACAGCAGTGAACCTAGCCGCAGCGCTTGCCGCGACAAAAAGAAAGGTTTTATTGATAGATCTAGACCCCCAAGGAAATGCTAGCACAGCAGCAGGATCCCCTAAAAGTGAAAAAACCTTATTTCAAATTTATTCTCAAAACCTAGACGTCGAAGAACATATAATTACATCTCCTAGCGGATATGATGTTGTGCCAGGCGGGGAAAACCTTATAGCTCTCGAGGTTTATATAAGAAACGAAGGAAAGCAGGGCGAGCTAAAAAAACAACTANCACCCCTAAACTATGAATTCGTCATTATGGACACACCACCATCACTCAACCAACTAACCTTAGAGTCTCTGCTTGCTGCTACCGCAACACTCATACCCCTTCAATGTGAATATTACTCTTTAGAGGGAATCTCATCACTCATTAACACCATTAACACACTTAAAAACAAAAACCTTACAAATAATAGGGTGTTTGGAATTATTAGAACCATGGTAGATATGCGTAACAACCTGGCCAAAGAAGTCTCTGAAGAGTTGGAAAAACATTTTCCCACTTTGGTTTTTAACACCCTTATACCAAGAAATGTTAAATTAGCTGAAGCACCAAGCCATGGAACTTCGGCAATACAATATATGCCATCCTCATTTGGTGCTAAGGCTTATTTAGCTCTAGCGGGCGAACTTATAAGGAGAATAGAAGGTGGCAGATAAAATATTAAACACAGGTCTAGATGCCCTTCTTGGTGATGTTGCGGCCCCAAACAAACAATCCATCAAAGAAATAGATCTCGCCCAAATTAAACCCAACCGTTTTCAGCCCAGACAGTCATTTGATGAGCAGAAAATAACAGAGNTGTCTCAATCTATTGNAAAACACGGCATCCTCTCACCAATTTTGGTTCGAGAAACTGGTGCAGGTGGGTTTGAGTTAATTGCAGGNGAAAGACGATTAAGGGCGGCGAAACAGGCCGGGCTTAAAACCGCTCCATGTATGGTTGATTCAGCCGAAGACCAGCTTTCATTAGAGCTCGCGTTGATTGAAAATCTTCAACGCGAAGACCTGAACCCAATTGAAGAGGCCAGGGGTTATGACAGACTTAAAAGAGAGTTTTCTTTAACNCAAGATAAAATTGCTGAAGTAACAGGAAAGGCTCGTAGCTCTGTGGCTAACTCAATAAGGTTGTTAAATCTTCCCACTTCTATTGTCGATCTTTTATATAGTGGTGAGCTAGAAAAAGGCCACGCCAAAATTCTTGCATCCATGGAGCCCAAAGAAGCAGAGGAGCTTGCAAAAAAGATAGTTTCTTTGGGTATGACGGTCAAAGACGCNGCCTCCTCAAAAAAAACAAACACAACAAAAAATAAAACAAAAACTAAAAATANAGACCTTTTAAATATAGAGGAAGGGTTATCAGAAAATATAGGTCATAAAACTCAAATTGAACAACAAACCGCCTCAAAAGGAAAAATATCTATCTCATACTCTTCAAAGGACGAAAGAGAAATCATCATAAGTAAATTATTAAAATTAAAGAAAAATTAAGCTTGTTCTTAAGACNATAAATTTTTATAATCAGCCCCTTAAAAACATACTTGAATTAAAATTAATACACTGAAAAACAACTGGTTGTCTGCGCTAGGTCTTTTGATCTCAANCGCCCTTTTTCCAATNTTTGTACAACCNATTTTTATTGGATATTTGTTCGCCTTAGCGGCGGTTATTTATCTTGCAAGCAAACCAAAAAGTGAAGCNTTAAATTTATACCTTGCTTTTATATTTAGGTGGTCAGTTTTTATAGNTTTTACAATTCTATCTTTAGTATTCATAACAGAAAAAAGCCTTCTAGCTATTTTTCTCCTTGTATACTTAAACTCAACTTTTAACCCCAAACAAACTACTTTATAAAATGGCTTCAGCATCAGGCGAACAAACAAGTGCAGAATATATCCAACATCACCTAACCAACCTGGTTTGTGGTAAAACGCAAGATGGTTGGACATGCGACCACAATGCAGTTGATCAAATGGGTTTTTGGGCATTTCACGTAGATTCTCTGGGTTGGTCAGTATTTCTTGGGTTGGTTTTTGTGGGCTTGTTTCGCCTAGGNATCCCAAAATTGTCGACCGAGGCCCCAAACGGNATTCAAAACTTTGTAGAGATGTGTATTGAATTTGTTAACGACAACGTTCAGAGCATATTCACATCAGCAAAAAACAATCTCATAGGCCCAATGGCTTTAACGGTGTTGGTGTGGGTTTTTTTAATGAACTTAATGGACCTCGTTCCTGTTGATTATTTGCCCACTCTTGCGGGTCAAGTTGCTGAAGCAACAGGCATGGTTGAAAACTCTAAAGATGCATACTTTAAAGTGGTTCCGACCACGGACCCCAACATTACCCTGGGGATGGCGCTAGCAGTTTTCGTCTTAATTATTTTTTACAGCATTAAGATAAAAGGCCTAAAAGGGTTTTTAGCAGAACTTACTCTTCACCCCTTTGGGAAGTGGATGATGCCGGTTAATTTGGTTTTAGAGGGCGTTAATTTGATTGCCAAACCCATCTCACTCGGCTTGCGATTATTTGGAAATTTATATGCTGGCGAAATGATATTTATTTTGATAGCGCTAATGTTAACTTTTAGTTCTATATCGATAGGTTTACTTGGAGTGGGCCTCCATTTAATATGGGCCCTTTTTCATATTTTGATTTTAGCCTTGCAGGCTTTTATTTTTATGGTGCTAACCATTGTTTATCTGGCAATGGCGCATGAAACAGATGACCATTAGGTCTTTAATTTTTAGGAGAAAAGAATGGAACAATCACTTATATATATAGCATCAGGCCTTATGATTGGTCTTGGTGCCGTTGGTGCCGCTATCGGCGTGGGTGTATTGGGTGGTAAGTTTTTAGAAGGCGCAGCTCGCCAACCAGAACTTATTCCAATGCTAAGAACTCAACTTTTTATTGTTATGGGTCTTGTCGACGCCGTTCCAATGATTGGTGTTGGTTTGGGTCTTTATTTAATGTTTGCTGCATAAATAAACAATGAATATTAACGCAACACTCTTGGGACAAACTTTAGCATTTGTTATTTTTGTAGCAATTTGTTGGAAGTATGTATGGCCTCCAATCATTGCGATTATGGAAGAAAGAGAGAAGCGTATAGCAGATGGTTTAGAGGCGGCAAAAAAAGCAGATGATTCTTTAGAAGAGGCACAACTTGCCTTCGATGAGGAGATGAACAAAGCAAAATTAGAGGCCGCTGAAATATTAGAAAAAGCTAACTCTAGAGCCTCTCAAATCATTAATGATGCAACAGAAAAGGCAGAAGTTGAGGCTGAAAAGATTTTATCTTCAGCATCTAAAACCATTGAAAATGATGTCAATAAAGCAAAAGAAGAGCTAAGACAAAAAATGTCGGAACTTATTATCGACACTTCTGAAAAAATTCTGGGTGACGAAATTAGCCCTGAGAAACATCAAGAGCTGCTTAAAAAAGCAGCTGCAGAGCTATAACAAATGATTGAACTATCTCCACTTGCCAGACCATATGCCAAAGCTATTTTTGATGCAGCTTTAGAAGCCGACAATCATGAGATGGTTGCAGATGACCTTGCTTTGTTGTCTGTGGTGTCTCAAACCAAAGAGGTCTCAAGTTTAATCGAAGACCCAGAGCTCTCAAAGAAAAAAATTGCCCAAACCATTATAGGTTTGGCAGACGGAGAGGTGGGCGACCTTTCAAATAAGATGTTAGAACTTCTTGCGGACAACAAAAGACTCAATCTTATCGAGGCAATTAATATCAGTTACCAAGACCTATTAGAGCTACATAACAACACCAAATCTATTGTTGTTAATGTTGCAGATCAACCCACTAATGATAATAAAAAAATTATCACTGAAAAACTTCTTGCAGAACATGGAGAGGGTTCAAAAATAGAATTTTCGAAAGACCCCTCAATTATGGGTGGTCTATCTATCAAAATCGGAGATGAAACTCTAGATCTATCCATTAGGGGAAAGGTCAAAAAATTAGTAAACCAATTAAATTTTTAAGGTGAAAAAATGAGCCAATTAAATCCATCAGAAATTTCCAGTGTATTAAAGGAAAAAATTTCAGGCCTTGATCTTTCTGCCGAAAGAAAAAATGAAGGCATTATTGTTAGTGTATCAGACGGGATTGTCCGTATTCACGGCATGGGAGATGTTATGTACGGCGAACTCATAGAGTTTGAAAAC
Source organism: Flavobacteriaceae bacterium (assembly GCA_002714815.1). Lineage (GTDB taxonomy): Bacteria > Bacteroidota > Bacteroidia > Flavobacteriales > Flavobacteriaceae > MS024-2A. Next base: position 42,762 of record PAYI01000054.1, read on the forward strand.
GGTGTGCTGGGGCTTGCCCTTAATCTAGAGCAAGATTCTGTGGGCGCAGTAGTGCTTGGTGACTATCTAGGTTTAATCGAAGGTCAAAAAGCGGTTTGTACAGGAAGAATTTTAGAGGTTCCGGTTGGTGAAGAGTTGCTGGGAAGAGTTGTAGACGCTTTGGGCAATCCTATTGATGGTAAGGGTGAAATTAAAACAGAGGCAACCGCGCCAGTGGAGGTTGTGGCACCCGGCGTTATTGCAAGACAGTCAGTTGATCAACCGGTTCAAATTGGTCTAAAAGCTGTGGATGCCATGGTTCCAATAGGAAGGGGTCAAAGAGAGCTTATCATTGGTGACAGACAAACAGGTAAGACTGCTGTTGCAGTTGATGCAATAATCAACCAAAAGGGAACCGGTATTAAATGTATTTATGTTGCTATTGGGCAGAAACAATCAACTGTTGTTAATGTTGTGAAGAAGCTTGAGGAACATGGAGCATTGGAACATACAATTGTTGTTTCAGCATCAGCATCTGATCCAGCTCCTATGCAGTATCTTTCAGCATATTCAGGTTGTTCAATGGGCGAGTATTTTAGAGATAGGGGAGAGGACGCATTAATTGTTTATGATGACCTTTCTAAACAAGCTGTTGCATATAGACAAGTATCTTTGCTCTTAAAAAGACCTCCAGGAAGAGAGGCTTATCCAGGAGATGTTTTTTATCTGCACTCAAGATTATTGGAAAGAGCAGCAAGGGTAAATTCAGATTATGTGGAAAAAGTTACAAATGGAAAGGTTAAAGGCAAAACAGGGTCTTTAACTGCTCTACCAATTATTGAAACTCAAGCAGGAGATGTATCAGCTTTTGTTCCCACCAACGTTATTTCAATTACTGATGGACAAATTTTCTTAGAAACCGATCTATTTAATTCAGGTATAAGGCCTGCTATTAATCCAGGTATTTCTGTCTCTAGGGTAGGTGGCGCAGCCCAAACCAAGATTATGAAAAAATTAAGTGGTGGGGTTAGAACTGCGCTCGCTCAATACAGAGAGCTGGCTGCTTTCTCTCAGTTTGCATCAGACTTAGATGATGCTACCAAAGCTCAGCTTGCCAGAGGAATCAGGATCACTGAGTTGATCAAGCAGAAGCAGTATTCCCCCATGAGCGTAGCTCAACAAGCACTGAGTATTTTTGCAGCAGATAGAGGTTATATGGATGATGTGGAGGTTGACAAAATCGGCAGCTTTGAAGACGCATTACATGATTATTTCACCTCAGAAAAAGCTGATCTTGAAAAAAGTATCAATGACACAGGAGATTGGAATGATGACATTGAAAAGCAATTTGTAGATGTTGTTGAGCAATTTAAAAAAACTCAAACATTTTAATATTATAAGTAATGGCTAATACCAAAGAAGTAAGAAAACAGATTGCGAGCATTAAAAGTACGCAAAAAATTACTTCGGCTATGGAAATGGTCGCGGCCAGCAAAATTAAAAAAACACAAAATGAAATGCAACTTGGCAGACCTTACTCTGAAAAAATCAAAGAAGTGATTTCCCATATTGCAAATTCTAGCTCTGAGTATTCACACCCTTTTTATGAACATAGAGAAACCAAAAAAGCATGTTTTTTAGTTGTTAGCTCCGATAAAGGACTGTGTGGTGGCTTGAATATTAACCTGTTCAAACAAGTTATAAGCAAATCAGCAGAGCTAAAAGCACAAGGGATTGAGTCAAACTTTGCACTAATCGGCTTAAAAGCAGCTAGTTTTTTTAAGTCTGTTGGCGGTGATGTAGTTGCTAATGTTCAAAAGCTAGGAGATAAACCTGATCCTGATGCATTGATTGGCCTCACTAAAACAGTTTTAGATTTGCACAGAAACGGTGAAATAGACCAAGTTTATTTATGCGGCAATGGCTTTGTAAATACCATGACGCAAGAGCCAAAAGTTGAGCAATTAATTCCTTTGCCAGCCGAAAAGACAGACGAGCTTACAGCAACCCATTGGGATTACATTTATGAGCCAGAAGCTCAAGAGCTATTAGAAGGCTTAATGACAAGATATATTGAGTCACTAATTTATCATGCCGTCATTGAAAACAGCGCATGTGAACAAGCAGCAAAAATGTTGGCAATGAAAAATGCCACTGAAAATGCTGGAGATTTAATTAAAGAATTGGAACTGTTATACAACAACGTAAGACAAGCAGCCATAACTCAGGAACTATCTGAGATAGTTGGTGGAGCGGCTGCGGTTTAAGGAGAAAGAAATGAGCAATGGTCTAGTAACACAAATTATCGGAGCAGTTATCGATGTTGAGTTTGAAAAAAACAACATCCCTCAGGTCTATGAAGCTATTAAAATATTAGATACAGGCACAGTCCTTGAGGTTCAACAGCAACTTGGTGATGGAATTGTTAGAGCAATTGCCATGGGAACAACTGAGGGGTTAAAAAGAGGCTTAACAGCTGAGCGAACTAATGCTCCTATTTCTGTCCCAGTGGGCGAAAAAACATTAGGTCGAATTATGGATGTGTTGGGCAACCCTATCGATGAATGCGGCCCTATCGGTGAAGAAGAGCAAATGCCCATTCACAGAAAACCACCAAGCTACATGGATCAATCTTTATCAGACGACTTGCTTGAGACAGGCATTAAAGTTATTGATTTGATATGTCCATTTGCCAAGGGTGGAAAAATTGGTTTATTTGGAGGTGCTGGTGTGGGTAAGACCGTTAATATGATGGAGCTTATTAACAACATTGCAACTGAACACTCTGGACTTTCAGTTTTTGCTGGGGTTGGCGAGAGAACTCGAGAAGGAAATGACTTCTATTATGAAATGCAAGAATCAGGCGTTGTTAATGTTGAGAAGCCAAGTGAATCTAAAGTTGCCATGGTGTATGGACAAATGAATGAGCCTCCTGGGAACAGACTTAGAGTTGCCTTAACGGGCTTAACAATGGCTGAAAAGTTCAGAGATGAGGGAAGGGATGTTTTATTATTTATCGATAACATCTATCGATATACTCTAGCTGGAGTTGAAGTTTCTGCTTTGTTAGGAAGAATGCCATCAGCAGTTGGATATCAACCAACACTAGCTGAGGAGATGGGCGCCTTACAAGAAAGAATTACATCAACAAAAGATGGGTCTATTACCTCAATTCAAGCTGTGTATGTACCGGCTGATGATTTAACAGACCCATCACCAGCAACAACCTTTGCTCACTTAGACGCAACAGTTGTCCTATCAAGACAAATTGCTGAGCTTGGAATTTATCCAGCGGTAGATCCACTAGATTCAACCAGCAGGCAGCTAGATCCTCTTGTTGTTGGGGAAGAGCACTACAATGTTGCACAGGGTGTTCAAGGCGTTCTCCAAAAATACAAAGAACTCAAAGATATCATTGCCATTTTGGGTATGGATGAATTATCTGAAGAAGACAAGCTAGCGGTAGCAAGAGCTAGAAAAGTAGAAAGATTTCTTTCCCAGCCTTTCACAGTTGCAGAAGTTTTCACAGGCTCTCCAGGAAAATACGTAAAACTAGAAGACACAATCAAATCATTTAAAGGGATTTTGGCTGGAGATTATGATGATCTTCCCGAGCAAGCTTTTTACATGGTTGGAACAATCGAAGAAGCTGTTGAAAAGGCAAAAACTTTATAATTTATGTCCACCATTAGAGTTAGCATAGTTTCATCAAGTGAGGAAATTTATTCTGGTGAAGGCACCATGGTTTTTGCTACAGGCTCTCTTGGTGAAATAGGTATTGCTCCTGGGCACACACCTCTTCTTACTGGTCTTGCTCCAGGACCTGTCAGAGTTCAAAACGGCGACGATGAAAAAACCTTTTTTTGCTCGGGGGGATTTATTGAAATACAACCTGATTTAGTAACTTTCCTTTCTGATAGGGCCGAGCGCGCAGAATCAATGGATGAGGCCGAAGCTATCAAAGCCCAAGAACTTGCAGAAAAAAATATGCATGATAAAGAGTCAGAGTTGGATTACACCAAAGCAGCGGCGCAATTGGCTGAAGCAGCAGCAAGAATTAAAACCATTCAAAAATTAAGAAAAAACAAGTAAGGTACTTGTATCAAGCTTAATTCGTCATTACGTTGAATATTCATACTATTATCCTTGCAGCAGGCAAAGGAACTCGAATGAACACCAATTTGCCAAAGGTAATGCAACCGCTTGGCGGGCAAACCCTTATCTCTCATGTTATTAAAACCGCTAAAGCCAGCAGCGATGATATAACCATTATAGTGGGGCATCAAAAAGATCTTTTAAAAGAACATATAGATGGCATTGACCCAAAGATTCAAACAGTAGATCAAAATGAGCAGCTAGGAACTGCTCACGCAGTCAAAACCGCTGCTCATTTAATCAAGGACGATGAAAAGGCATTGGTTTTATATGGCGATGTTCCTTTAATAACTACTGATACCATAGAAGCGCTGATTAATTCTGGGCAAGAGTGTACGCTTTTATCTATGAAGCTAAATGACCCAACAGGCTATGGGAGAATAATTACCAATGAGGAAAATTTAGCCCTAAGAATTATTGAGCAAAAAGATGCATCTGATGAGGAAAGAAAAATTCAAGAGGTGTTCACTGGTATTTTATTGATCGATGGAAGCCTGTTGAGACCTGCGTTGGATGAAATTAACAACCAAAATGCTGCCAATGAGTATTATCTTACAGATCTGGTAGAGATACTTTCTGCAAAAGGAGTTAAGATAAACTGTATTCAAGTTAAGCCCACCGAAGTATTAGGGGCAAACAATAAGCATGAATTACATGAGATAGAATCAATTTTAAGAAAAATGAGCGCTGAAAAATTATTAGAACAAGGGATCACTCTACTAGATGCAACTCGCGTTGATGTTCGCGGTGAAGTTGAGGCTGGTAAAGATTGTTCTATTGATGTGAATGTGATTTTTGAGGGTAAAGTCATTCTAGGCGAAAACGTAACTATTAAGTCAAATGTTGTCTTGCAAGACGTTTCTATTGGAGATAATTCTATCATTGATTCTTTCAGCCACCTTTCATCTGCAATGGTAGGCTCTAATTGCATAATAGGTCCTTATGCACGTCTTAGAGAGGGTTCAGAAATAGGTAATAATGCCAAAATTGGTAATTTTGTCGAGACCAAAAAAACCAAACTCGGAGACGGTGCTAAAGCCAATCATTTAGCTTATTTGGGCGATGCAGATATAGGGAATAAAACAAACATAGGCGCTGGAACCATTACGTGCAATTATGATGGAACTAATAAACACCAAACAACTATAGGCGAAGAAAGTTTCATTGGAACAAACTCTTCATTGGTAGCACCAGTCAATATCGGTAAAGGTGCATACATTGGAGCAGGCTCTGTAATTACCAAGGACGTTCCTGATGAGGCGTTGGCTGTAGGTCGAGGCAAACAGGTGACCAAAGAAGATTGGGCAAAAAACAAAAAATAATATGTGTGGAATTATAGGGGCGGCATCATCTCGCAACGTTGGCAAACTACTTGTTCAAGGTCTGCACAAGATGGAATATCGAGGCTATGATTCTGCCGGAATCGCCCTCCATCAAAAAGACAGCATTTTTAAACTAAGAACTATAGGCAAAGTCAGCTTGCTTGAAGATGGAATGATTGAACAGCGTCCAAAAAGCAAGCTCGGCATTGCACATACCCGTTGGGCTACACATGGCCAACCCTCAGAACAAAATGCCCACCCTCACGCATCCAGCGGAGAAGTTCATATTGTTCATAATGGAATTATAGAAAACTATCTTGAGCTTACTAAAAAATTAACTAAAGATGGTTATAACTTTCAATCAGAAACTGATTCAGAGGTAATAGCCCATTTACTTCATCAGCATTTCCAATCTTCTGGGGATTTACTTACCGCAATGCATGATGCAATTAAGGAGCTAGATGGAGCTTATGCTATAGCAGCTATACATGTAAACGAAAAAAGTAGAATCATTGTTGCAAGAAACAAAAGCCCGCTTTTAATTGGAGTTGGTTTGGAAGAAAATTTTGCTGCCTCTGATCCATTGGCTCTTTCACAATTAACCAACGAGTTTGTTTTCCTGGAAGACGGCGATGTAGCTGAAATCAAGAAGGAAAGCTATCAAGTATTTGATGGTAAAAACTCAAAAGTAACACGAGATATAACTGAAATAGATATAGCCATTAACGCAGTTACAAAAGGCAATTACTCTCATTTTATGGAGAAAGAAATATATGAACAGCCTGAATCGCTTGCTAATACCATTAACGGAAAGCTTGGAGAGGATGATGTATTAGACAATATATTTGGTCTTGGCTCTTCAGAGGTCTTTAGTAAGATTAAAAGAATACAATTTGTAGCTTGTGGGACCAGTTTGCATGCAGGGAAAGTTGGAAGATTTTGGTTTGAGCAGATAGCAAAAATTCCCTGTTATGTAGATTTTGCAAGTGAATATAGATACAGAGATCCCTTGGTAGAAGAAGGTACTTTGTTCGTCACCATTTCTCAGTCGGGCGAAACAGCAGATACTCTTGCCGCATTTAGATATGCGCAAGAAAAAGATTATTTAAGCACTCTTTCAATATGCAATGTCCCAACCAGCTCTCTAGCAAGAGAATCAGAGCACGCACTATTTACCAATGCTGGTCCAGAGATAGGCGTTGCCTCTACCAAAGCATTTACCACTCAGCTTGCAGGGTTGATGTTGCTAGCCATGTCGATTGCAAAAAGTTTAGATAGAGACAAAAATTCAAGAATCCATCTTGCTAGTGAATTAAGGTCTTTGCCTGAAGTAATTCAAGAAACATTAAAGCTCTCTAATACAATTGCTGAGATTGTTCCAAACATAGCTGATAAGCACAACGCCTTATTTCTGGGCCGAGGAATGTTTTTCCCAATCGTGCAAGAGGGCGCATTGAAGTTGAAAGAAATTTCATATATTCATGCTGAGGCTTATCCTGCTGGAGAGTTAAAACATGGACCACTTGCGTTGGTTGATGATCAAATTCCTGTAGTTGCTTTATCTCCTGAAAACACTCTTACCGAAAAACTTGTTTCAAATTTAGAAGAGGTCAAGGCTAGAGGTGGGACCCTGTATGTTTTTGGTGGCCCTAACTCTAAGATTAAAATTGAAAGAGGTGCATATATTCAAATGCCTGAATGCAGTGAATTATTGGCCCCAATTATCTACACAATCCCTTTACAAATTCTTGCCTATCAAGTTGCATGTCAAAGAGGCACTGACCTAGATCAACCTAGGAACTTAGCTAAGTCAGTGACGGTGGAGTAAGTTTGAACAGAGAATTATATTTAAGAGCACAACCTAATTAAAATTGTGGAGTACAACAAATAATGAAAAATATATTAATTTTTTGCTTTGTGATGCTATTAATAGGTTGCTCTAGAGAACCTATTGAAGGAACAGTTTATGTAATTAAAGGTGATGGAAGTATAAAACGCGCAGCAGCAATTCAAGTTCATGTTTTACCTTTTGAAAATATTGTAGAACTTGAGAATGCTTTAAACTCAAGGATAACAACACAAGACCGAAAATCACTGGATGAATTTACCTCATTAATGTGTAAAAACTTCAAGGTCAATGCTTTACAACAAAGATCATTACTTGAGCAATTTTCACCCTCATGTGGCGCAGAAAAACTTTCAGTTGAAAAGTTGCCATTAGGCATTCAAAAAGAAAAATTACAAAATGAAAAACAGCGAATAGATAACCTAGTTGCTATGCTATCTCTTGAATTAAAACAGTCAACCGAATCATTAATCAACACACTTGTTGATTGTTCTTCATCCTTGAATTTCCCAGGAGTAACAATAGAAAACAATTCATCATACAGAATAAAATCAGGACCTTTAAAGGCATATGTGGGAGATTATGCTGTTTCTGACTGTAAAAATAATATGGCGGAT
>PAYI01000055.1 GCA_002714815.1 Flavobacteriaceae bacterium
TGTAAATAAATCAAGGTGTTCTGAACAAATAAGTTGCGAAAGAGACTCTCTATCCTCTATCAAAGTACCTCCTTCAGGAGGCCTAATTGAAGTCTAATGTTAGATTAATATACTTCATCGGATATTTTAGTTCAAATATCAACTAAACTTTCAAAAACATGGCTTATTACCAAAGTTATTTGCTAAGGCCATTACGTATTTAAATTGCGTTTCATATCATGTTGTTGGGTATAAAAACACAAATTCTAACTATCTTTAAACAGCAATAAATAAGTAAATTCATGCATTTTGCAATCATTGCGCCACCAGTGCCAACTCAAAAGTGGAAAGAGAATTTTGAAAGAATTGCTCCACATATCCATCTTGTAATTGGATCAGAAACAGAACATCCTGAAAAAGTCGTATGTGCAATGGTATGGAATCAGCAAAAGGGTGCTCTGAGTATTTTTAAAAATTTAAAACTCATATTTGCAATGGGGGCAGGTGTAGATCATGTTCTCAGTGATAATACTATCCCAGAACACATCCCAATTTGTAGAGTTGTAGATCAACAAATGGCTTTTTCGATGAGTAATTATATTCTTATGGCTATTTTAAATTATCACCGTTCTTGGTATGAATTTCAAGATGCACAAAGCAGAAAACATTGGGCACAATTTGAATTTATTGAGCGACCTTTAAAGATTGGAGTTTTAGGTATTGGTCATTTGGGTATGGATGCTGCAAATAAAATACATAACATTGGATTTCCTGTTATTGGATATTCGAATTCACCGAAAAAAACAATATTCCCTTCATATTCTGGTGATCAGTTTGACAAATTTATAGAACAAATTAATGTTCTAGTCTGTACTGTCCCCTACACTCCTAAAACTCATGGCCTGTTAAATTATTCACTTTTTGAAAAGCTCAAGGAGCCTACTTATCTCATAAACGTTTCAAGAGGAAGTGTCCAAGTGGAAAAAGATATAATAAAAGCCCTGAATATGGGCTTAATTTCAGGTGCGTTTTTAGATGTTTTTGAAGAAGAACCTCTGCCAAAAGCAAGTCCTTTGTGGTCGCATCCTAAAGTAAAAATAACACCCCACATTGCGAGTTTGACCTATCCTAAAGAAAGTACTCGCCAAGTATTAAATTGTTTTGACCGAATAGAAAAAGGTCTAGATATCCCTCAGCAAGTAAGTCGAGAAAAAATGTATTAAGTTTCTAAAAGGGTTTCTGAAATTTTATCTACGCCAAAACGAACAGGATCTGTAACAATAATACCTGTTTTTTTGAAAAGATTTTTTAAAAATGTTCTGGCATCTATATCTGATAACATGCTTGTGTTGGCACAAATTGCAATAACCTTCGCCTTAGGGTAAGTGCCTACAACAGTGGTGAGGGATTCATTTAAATTAATAAATTCTTTTATGTCGGGTATTTCAATTTGTTCAGGACTTCTTAATGAATTCTTATCAGCGCGGATACAAAGTATTAAGTGAGTAGGACAACTTCCACGCATTAAAGGTAATGTTGCTGAACTACCAGGGTGAAGTAATGATCCTTGACCCTCAATAATAACTATTTCCTTATCTGCATTCTTTAAAACAATCTGTTCTACTGCACCACATGCATAATCTAGTTTAAAGGCGTCTAAAGGAATCCCTTCTCCAGTAATAGTTATTCCAATTTGTCCTGTAGCAACAAAACTTACATTGGCTCCTTTTTTTTGTAAGTCTTCATAAAGTTCAAGTCCTGAAGTCATCTTTCCTACAGCCATATCTGTGCCAATTAATAGAACTCTTTTATTTGAAATAGACGATGCTTTACCAGTTGCAATTACTGGAGTAAATTGTGGAACTCTCACATCCCATATCCATTGATTCTTATGATTTTCAATTTTATGCTCCCACTTTGGTTTCAATAAATCGTGAAGCCCATTGACAATACTCATCCCTGCTTTAAGAGCCTTTTCAATTACATGATCCCATGAATCCGGAATTCTTCCACCAGAAGGCGCAATTCCCAAAATCAAAACTTCAGCTCCTTGTTCAATTATCTTTTCGAGACTTTCAAAAATGGGGACCTGTCTAGGAATTTCTATAAAATCATTGATTAACTTCCCAGCAAAAGCTTTGTCTACTACCCCTACAATAGGATTTTTCAAATAGCGAACTACTCCCATCCCCATTTTGCCATAATCGCTATCAATATGACCTTCCATATAAACTGCAACTTTAAGTTTAGGGTCTAGCATAAAATTCTTTTTTTAATTCACCTCCATGTCCAGGAACTTCCTGAGGCATGGTTATACCATCAACCATTGGTGCTCCTCTTGATGGGTCAGGATCTAAATTATAATGAGAATCTAAGTCAATATGGTCTATACCACCTGTTAATGAAGCTGCAGCAGCAATAGCAACCGAAGACTCGCTCATACAACCAATCATTGTTTTTAATCCATGTGCGCGAGCTGTTCCAATAATTCTTAATGCCTCGGTTATACCCCCACACTTCATTAATTTCATATTTACACCATCTACATAATTATAAAATTTAGTTATATTTTCAGAAAAACGGCATGACTCATCCAAATAAATAGGTATGGGACGGTTTTTAAAAAGTTCTTTTAAATACTTTTCTTCTCCCTCTTTTAATGGTTGCTCGATGTAATCTACTCCACGATCAGCCAACCAATGCATCATTAGTTTTGCTTGATTAACATCCCAGCCTCCATTAGCATCTACACGAATTTTGACTTTATATTTTTGTGTGCTTTCAACAACTTGATTAAACATAAGTTTGTCAGCTTCTATACCTTCAGGTGAGCCTAATTTTATTTTTAATGATTTTACTGTAGTCCCATCTAGCAAAAGTGGAATTCTTTCTTTTACTATTTCAGGTGTATTAATCCCAATCGTTACAGATGTCGGTTGATGTGGCTTGGCAAAGCCAAGCAGTTGATATAGTGGAAGTCCTGCTTTTTTTGCTGTCCAATCCCATAATGCTGTGTCTAATCCTACATAGGCGCAAGGTGGTACATTAATTTCTTTTGCTCTATCGTATAGAGATTGAATTGAATGTCCTGAAATACCTGTTGAAATAAATTTTTCTAAAGCATCTTGAACCACCTCTACTGAGTCAGCACCTTCTGTATCTCCTGGAGCAGATTCACCCCAGCCTTCAAACCCATCTTTTTCATATCTTATAAAAAGATTTTCTGAGTCATATTTTATGCCTCGGCTAATAGCAAGAGGAAAACGTTTTTTTAATCTTACTCTATAAAAGGTAATTTCCATACTTTTCCTTTTTCATATTCTATAGATAAATATCTACTAAATTACTTTTTTATTTCATGAACCTTAAAGCCTTTTAGTCTTGTTTTTGATCCTGAAAATTGAAGGGCCATTTTTGTATATGGTGCTCTTGGAAAGAATATTTCAGTCATTACGGTAATTCCTTCATCATAAAATAATTCTATAGAAGTTTTATCCAAAATAAAGAGAACCTTTAGGCTATCTGTGTTAATTAATCGATTTGCTTCAGATGGCTTTGCTGAAAAATTATTCGAAAAATCTACATGGCCTGAGTTGCTCCTGTCGATAAAAAACTTTTTTATTCCATGATCATATCCAAAACTCAATGAGTCTCCTTGATTATTAAATAAAATAAATGTATATCTAGTTTGTTCCATTTTGTCAAACTGTATTTCTACTTTTGCATTGGAAAGATCTACTGTATTTTCCTCAATAATCACTTCTCTCCCTTTTATAATTTGCTCATCGTTTTCCAGGATTTTAATTGTGAACTTTTCTAATTCAGAAAAAACCTTTGACTTTAATCGGTATATTTTTTGATCAGATAAATATAATTGTAGTTCTCGTGGGATAGTCATGGTGCCTCTCCATGTATTTGTAGGTACCAAACTTGCATACTGCCAATTGGACATCCATCCTTGATACAATACTTCAGATTTTTTTTTGTGCCAGTTAAAATAGGTTACTCCGGCATAATTATCTTTCCCAAAATCAATCCAAAAATCATGAGTAATTTTCATCTGTGCTTCGAAATTTGAATCAGGGATAAATTGTTTTCCATCAAAATTCCCTACAAAATATTGTGTGGAACTCCCTCCATTAGGTCCTCCAGGATTAATACTGACTAAATGCACCCATTTTTTTTCTGAATCTCCTTCAACTGTTAATTCAAAAAAATCTGGGCACTCCCAAACCCCGTCATGATTTCCAATTCCCTGGCCAAAGGATGACAAATAGGTCCATTGTTTTAGATCTTTAGACTCATAAAATTGAGTTGTCTGTGAGGCTGCCAAGATTAATATCCATTTTTGTTCCCTTTCATACCATATTACCTTTGGATCTCTAAAATCTCGAATGCCAGGGTTTTTTATTACTGGATTGGCTATAAACTTTTTCCAAGTTTGCCCTTCATCTAAAGAATAAGCAATACTTTGAGTTTGGAATACTTTTGAGCCCTTTTTTTCTCTAGCTGAATCGTGATTTGTGTAAATTGCTACAATAGGCGGATTTTCTATAGTTCCAAACCCTGAAGTATTTTTATGGTCAACAACTGCACTCCCTGAAAAAATATCTCCTAATCTATCAGGGAAAAGAGCTATGGGTTGTTCTTCCCAGTGAATTAAATTCTTGCTTATGGCATGTCCCCAGTGCATTGGTCCCCAAACATTAGAATTAGGATGGTACTGAAAAAAAAGATGGTACTTGCCCTTATAATAAAACATTCCATTAGGATCATTCATCCAATTTTTTCGTGGTGAAAAATGAATGTGTGGACGGTATATTAAATCGTCTTTACTTTTGACTTTCATTTTTTTTCATTGAAGCTTTTGGAGGAAGAATTGCATTGATAGATATTTAAATAAATCAATATCCAAATAACATTCACCTCTATTAAGTTTCGTTTTGTGATATTAACTTCTTGCTTAATTCTTCTAACGAAATACCTTTGGTCTCAGGCATCATAAAGTGAACAAAAGCCAATTGTAATATCATAAACCCTGCAAAAACAGAAAACACAACTCCGGCTCCAATGCTAGCAAATAATAATGGAACTAAAGAAGGTATGATGGCTGCTAAAATCCAATGAACGCTAATTCCAAAGGACTGGCCTGAATTACGAAGGTGATTTGGAAAAATTTCTGATATATAAACCCAAATAATAGCTCCTTGCCCAATAGCATGGGATGCGATAAAAATAAAAAGAAACATTGGAATTAAAATTCCTTCCCATTTTAAAAAGAAAGCACAAGAAACTAAACTCAAAGAAATGATATATCCGAAAGAACCATAATACATGAGCGTTCTTCTACCTAACTTATCAATTAAAGAGACTCCAATTAATGTAAACACTAAGTTTGTAACTCCGATCCCAATACTACTAAGCAATGAAGTACTTTCACCTAATCCACCTTCTTCAAAAATACGAGGGGCATAATATAAAAAGGCATTAATTCCTGAAAGTTGATTGAAAAAAGCTACTAAAAAAGCCAGCTTTATTGGTAGTCGATACTTTTTGTCAAAAATTGATTCATTATTATTTTGATTATTTGAGCTTTTATTAATTTCATCAACAAGCTTATCAAAAGAGCCTTCAGAATCAATCTTATTGTATATTATTTTAGCTTCTTCTAGGGAACCTTTTGTAATGAGCCACCTTGGACTTTTAGGAATCACAAAACATAAAAGTGTATATAAAAAGGCTGGAAACGCCTCAACGCCCATCATCCATCTCCAGGAGTTTTCTCCTATATCGCTTAGAAGATAATTTGAAATAAATGCTAATAAAATACCTAAAACCAAACTAGATTGATAAAGGCCTACTAAACGACCACGGCTTTTAGGCGGAGCTATTTCTGATATGTAGGCAGGAACTGCAATCCCAGACGCACCAACTCCCAGACCCCCAATAAATCTAAAAATTGCAAAACTAATTGGGTCGTTTGCTAAAGCAGATCCTATGGCAGAAACTGTATAAAAAACTCCTACCCAAAGCAGAGTCTTTTTACGTCCAAAATGTTGAGTTGGAATAGCTCCAAAGAGAGCTCCAACTACTGTTCCCCAAAGAGCCATGGCCATAACCACACTTCCATGAAATACATCAGAAGATTTCCATAAACTCTGAAGTTTTTTATCTGCCCCAGATATTACTACAGTATCAAAACCAAATAGTAGCCCTGCAAGAGCAGCAACAAGGGACCAAAAGAAGATTTGCCTCATTCTAAATAGATATGATAAATCTAAAATTCAATTAATTTAAGCGCCCAATATAAGTATTTAATAAAGAGTAATCTTTCAAGCATTGAGAATTTTAAGGTAATTACATAATTATATAGCATTTTTTAAAAATGCTCTTGAAAGTTTTATCTTTAACTAAAATCATTTTCCCTATGTTTTCGATATTTAGACACTTTCCAATATTGATCTTTTTTGTTTTATTATCAGCATGCGAATCAAATAAGTCAAAAAAACCAAAGATTGCAATAGCAGGCTTGGCAATTGAATCTAGTACTTTTTCCCCTGCTAAAACAGAAGCAGCAGCCTTTTTAGCAAGACAAGGAAATGAAGTATTTAATTATTATCCCTTTTTAAATGAAGAAAGCCCTCAAAGAGAAGCCGCTAATTGGAGGCCTACACTAAGGGGTCACGCTTTGCCAGGAGGAATTGTTACTAGAAAAGCTTATGATTCTCTTGTTGGTAAAACATTATCAATGTTAAAAAAAGAACTCCCACTAGATGGCCTTTTCTTTGATATCCACGGAGCTATGAGTGTAGAGGGGGTTGATGACCCTGAAGGTGACTTTATAAAAAAAATACGCGCCCTAATTGGTACTAAAACTCTTATTTCTACTTCAATGGATCTTCATGGAAATGTATCCAAACTTCTAGCTAGACACACTGACCTTATTACTTGTTATCGAATGGCTCCTCATGAGGACGCAATAGAATCAAAACAACGCGCCGTTGATAATCTTTTAGAAAGATTGATAAGTGAAAAAGGTAAACCAAAGTATAAAGCATGGATTCCTATTCCTATTTTACTCCCTGGTGAAAAAACCAGTACACGAATTGAGCCTGGAAAAAGTTTATATGCTAAAGTAGGTCCTGTAACTGAAAATGAAGGGATTATTGACGCCGCTATTTGGATTGGATATGCTTGGGCTGACGAACCTAGAAATCATGCTGTTGTAATGGTCACTGGAGATGATAAAGAAGTTGTAAGTCAAAATGCTGAAAGTTTGGCAAAAGCCTTTTGGGATGTGCGAAATGAATTTGAATTTGTAGCACCTACAGCCGATTTAAAAACCAGTCTTTCTTATGCGTTAAAATCAGAAAAAAAACCTTATATAATAAGTGATATGGGAGATAATCCTACTGCTGGAGGAGCTGGAGATGTTACTTGGACACTACGAGAGCTATTAAATAATAAGGCTTTTAAAAAGGCTTCAGGTCCAGAACTTATTTACGCTTCAATACCTGGCCCTGAAATGATAAAAGAAGCATTAGAAGCTGGAGTGGGAGAAAAGGTTTCAGCTTATGTTGGTGCTAAAGTAGATGATCGATATTCACCACCTATTTTATTAAATGGAGTTGTGGAAGCGATTCACCAAGGCGATGTTCATGCCGAAACTGAAGTTGTTGTAAGAGTTGGTAGTATAAAAGTTATTGTCACCAAAAAAAGGAAGCCCTATCACAGAGAAAAAGATTTTACTCAATTGGGATTAAACCCAAGAGAAACTGATATTCTTGTAGTAAAAATTGGTTATTTAGTGCCAGAATTGTACAATATTAGAGGTGATTGGATTATGGCACTAACACCAGGAGGTGTAGATCAAGATTTAGAGCGTTTAGACTACAAAAGGATTAAAAGACCTATGTTCCCATTAGATAAAGATATGGAAAGTGTGAATTTGAAAACTCGGTTTATTGAAGCCTCAGATAAACTTTAAAAACAGTACTTTGTAATGCGCGCCTTTTTTTTACTCTGTGTTTTAAGTTTTATTTTAAGTTGTTCTGATTTTGAGACCTTCCCAGTTGAAAAAATACAAGTTGATGGACTTCAGAAAAGAGTCGAGGTGTTTCGAGATAAATGGGGAATAAATCATATTTATGCTGAAAATCAAAGTGACCTTTTTTTTTCACAGGGCTATAGCGCAGCCAAAGACCGATTATTTCAGTTTGAAATATGGCGCCGACAAGCAACAGGCACAATAGCAGAAATATTAGGCCCAGATGAAATCAATAGGGACATAGGTACTAGACTTTTTAAATTTAGAGGAGACCTATCTGAAGAATTAAATTATTATCACCCTCAAGGAAGACAGATAATTGAAGCTTATGTAGAAGGTGTTAATCAATACATCTCTGAAATTTCAAAAACTCCTAAAAAACTTCCTCTTCCCTTTAAGATATTAAACATTATGCCTCAGAAGTGGACTCCAGAGGTTGTTATATCACGTCATCAAGGATTATTGGGTAATATCGAGGATGAATTAGAAATTGGAAGAGCTGTTGCGCTTCTTGGTGAAAAAAAAGTAAAAGATTTAATGTGGTTTCATCCAAAAGATCCCAAAATCAAATTAGATTCCAAAATAGATCAATCACTCTTATTTGAAGATCTATTAGCTCTATATAAGGCATACAGAAAACCCGTCGAGTTTAAATTAAAACACTTAAATGAAAAATATAGAAATAATCAAGCTGTTTCTCTATTGAATCAGTTCAATGATTTATCAGGGAAATCCTTAGATATTGGAAGTAACAATTGGGTTTTAAGAGGTAGCAAAACAGTTGACGGGAGCACCTATATGGCTAATGATCCTCATAGAACAATAGCCGTTCCTTCACTAAGATACATGGCTCATTTGGTAGCCCCTGGATGGAATGTAATTGGAGGAGGTGAACCAGAGATTCCTGGAATTTCAATCGGTCATAATGAATATGGTGCTTGGGGGCTTACAGTTTTTAGAACTGATGGTGAGGATTTGTATCAATATGACTTAAACCCAAAAAATCCGATGCAATATATGTATAAAGGAAAATGGAAAGATATTTTAGTTATTAAAGAATCAATTAGTATTAAAGGAAGACCCGATAAAGAAATTGAACTTCTTTATACTCATCATGGACCTATTACTTACATTAACAAGAAAGCTCTAAAAGCGTTTGCAGTAAGGTGTGCTTGGTTAGAGCCAGGCGGATCTCCTTATCTTGCTTCACTTAGAATGGACCAAGCAAAAAATTGGGAAGAATTTAAAGCTGCATGTTCCTTTAGCAATATCCCAGGAGAAAACATGGTTTGGGCAGATATAAATGGAGATATTGGTTGGCAAGCTGTAGGTATCGCTCCTGTAAGAAAAAACTTCAGTGGTCTTGTCCCTGTTCATGGTAACGGTAAATATGAATGGAGCGGCTACTTACCAATCCCTGAAAAACCAAGTTCTTTAAACCCTAAAACAAACTTTATTGCTACGGCTAATCAAAATCTTACCTCAAATAGCTACCCCCATTGGGATGCAATTGGATTCACTTGGTCTGATCCATTTAGAGGAGATAGAATAAATCAGGTACTAAGCTCAAAAAATGATTTTACAATGTTGGATATGAAATCCTTACAAGTGGATGTAACTTCCATCCCTGCTCAAATCTTAGTCCCATATTTAAGTAATGTTCTATTAGATGATTTTGAAAATCAGCAAAAAGAGCGTCTTTTAAACTGGGACTTTAGATTGGATTCAAATTCTATTGCAGCTACAATTTACGTTGCCTGGGAAAATAAAATAATTAAACATGCTTTTGAAAGGTTTGTGCCGAATTCAGCAAAATCATTTATGTCATCACTTCAATTAAAACGAATTATTGACTGGATAAAATTTCCAGGAAAAATGTTTTTGGATAATGATGATCGAAACATTTTTTTACAAAGAGCTTTTGAGTCTGCTATATTAGATATAAAAAGTCGCTTGGGAGAAGATCCTAATAATTGGAATTATGGACAAGCTAAAAATAAACATAGTTATATGGTTCATTCATTAGGAAATTTGGTAAAAAAAGAAGTTTCTGAAAAGCTTAATCTAGGTCCTTTGCCACGTGGTGGTAACAGCTATACTCCGGGGTCAACAGGGTCAGATTACAGGCAAAGCAGTGGGGGTAGTTTTAGAATAATTGTCAATACTGGTGATTGGGACACAAGTATTGGAACAAATTCTCCAGGTCAATCAGGGGATCCTGATAGTCCATTTTATGGTAACCTTTTTAAAGATTGGTCAGAAGATAAATATTTCCCTATATATTTTTCTAAAGAAAAAATTAAGTCTGCTACTTACAAGAAAATTATTCTAACTCCCAATTAATCAAACCTTAGGCAGCATTTTGTTTTTTAATAAGATTTAATGCAGAACCTTCTTTAAACCATTCTATCTGTTGAGCATTATAAGAATGGTTTGCTTTAATTTTGTCTTTTGATCCATTTGAATGAACTACTTCAATTATAAGCTGTTTTCCAGGAGCAAAATCTTTCAGATCTATAAAATTGAATGTATCATCCTCCTCAATCAAATCATAGTCTGATTCATTATCAAAAGTAATTCCTAGCATTCCTTGTTTTTTTAAATTGGTTTCATGAATTCTAGCAAAAGATTTTACTATAACAACTTTAACTCCNAGAAAACGTGGTTCCATAGCAGCATGCTCCCTAGAAGACCCTTCGCCATAATTATGGTCTCCAACTACAACTGTTTCAATTCCAGCTTGCTTATATTGTCGTTGTACATCAGGAACTCCACCATACTCACCAGTTAGTTGATTTTTTACAAAGTTTGTTTTTTGATTAAAGGCATTTACTGCTCCAATTAAACAATTATTCGATATGTTATCTAAGTGTCCTCTGAATCTTAACCATGGGCCAGCCATTGAAATATGATCGGTAGTNCATTTCCCGTGAGCTTTTATAAGNAATTTGGCTCCACTAAGATTTTCTCTATTCCATGGCTTAAATGGTGTTAAAAGTTGTAACCTCTCTGAATTATCTTTCACATTCACTTCTACTGATGATCCATCTTTGACTGGCTCTATGTAGCCGTTATCCATAACGTCAAAACCTAAAGGGGGTAGCTCCATTCCTGTTGGAGGATCAAGTCTTACCTCTTCCCCGTTCTGATTTATTAAGGTATCATTTATTGGATTAAAATCTAATCGCCCAGAAATTGCTACAGCAGCTACCATTTCTGGTGATGCTACAAATGCATGGGTGTTTGGGTTTCCATCAGCTCGTTTTGAAAAGTTTCTATTAAAAGAGTGAATTATAGAGTTTTTTTCTTGCTTATCAGCTCCTTNTCTAGNCCATTGACCNATACAGGGTCCACATGCATTAGTAAAAATTTTTGCATCTAATTCTTCAAAGGTTTTAAGAAGACCATCTCTTTCAGCAGTAAAACGAACTTGTTCCGAACCAGGATTAATTCCAAATTCAGCCTTTGTTACAAGGTTTTTTTCTACTGCTTGTTTTGCTATGGAGGCTGCTCTAGATAAATCTTCATATGAGGAATTAGTGCATGAACCTATAAGACCCCATTCTACTTTTAAAGGCCACTCATTTTCTTTAGCAACTGATGACATTTCTGATACAGGCGTAGCTAAGTCTGGTGTGAATGGGCCATTAACATGAGGGCTTAATTCATCTAAATTGATTTCGATTAATTGATCAAAATATTTTTCTGGATTTTGATAAACTTCAGTGTCTGCTGTTAAGTGTTGTTTAATTTGGTTAGCTGCATCAGCTACGTCATCTCTTCCAGTAGCTCTAAGATATCGTTCCATTGACTTATCATATCCGAAAGTTGAGGTTGTTGCTCCAACCTCTGCCCCCATATTACAAATAGTCCCCTTTCCTGTACATGACATAGATTCAGCTCCATCTCCAAAATATTCAATGATCGCACCTGTTCCTCCTTTAACAGTTAAAATCCCAGCTACTTTTAATATAACATCTTTAGGTGCTGTCCATCCATTTAGCTTTCCAGTTAATTTAACGCCTATTAATTTTGGGAATTTTAACTCCCAGGGCATATCAGCCATAACATCGACTGCGTCCGCTCCACCAACTCCAATAGCAAGCATACCGAGTCCACCAGCATTGACAGTATGAGAATCCGTTCCTATCATCATCCCTCCAGGGAAAGCGTAGTTCTCTAAAACAACTTGATGTATTATACCAGCTCCAGGCTTCCAGAATCCAATTCCATATTTATTTGATACAGACTCTAAAAAATTAAAAACTTCAGCTGATATACTATTTGCTGATTTAAGATCTTGGGCTGCTCCTGACTTGGCCTGAATAAGGTGGTCGCAATGAACTGTTGTTGGTACAGCAACTTTTGCTTTTCCAGCCTGCATAAATTGCAAAAGAGCCATTTGAGCTGTGGCATCTTGACAAGCAATTCTGTCTGGTGCGAAATCAACATAGTCTTTCCCCCTAGAAAAAATCTTATCTGGATTTCCATCCCATAGATGGGAATATAGAATCTTCTCAGATGCAGTAAGAGGTTTTCCTGTTAAGACTCTTGCCTTGTTTACTCTATCTTGTATTTTAGAATAAACAGACTTTATCATTTCAATATCAAAAGCCATTATTCAACTTTATTTGTGGTAAAAATACAAAATAAAATGTCCTTAAACATTACAATTAATATGTATTGGTTTATAATTTGAAAACTTCGAATTATNATATTTTTAAGTATGATTAATTGTCATTGAGTAATGGTAAATTTTTCAAACCAATATTTTCCCAATAAATATACTATTCAAAAGAAATTATATATTTATTTATTTTATTACTGAATTAATACTGAATTAGTCATGTTTTTATCAGGACATCAATTTAAATACGGCATTTCTACTGCAATTTTGATAATTATTTTTAAATAGATCATTAAAGAGTAAATTAGCGCTATAATTGTAGAAGTCTAAATTGTTAACTATAAAGCTATTTTGAAAATCGTTTCAGTAAAATTTTTCAAGGATAGTTCAATTAAACAAATGAGTAATAAAAAGGATGATGTTTCCTTTTTAAATATGAAATAACTCCTATGAAAAAAGGACTTTTGTTGTTTTTTCTTTTTGCAGCTCTAACCCTGCAAGGACAAAATTTCCAATTGGCATCCAATAATAAAACAATTATATGTGATAATGCCAGTGTGGGAAATACTGGTGTTGTTAATGGTAAGACCTACACTAAAGTAAATAGGAACACCTTACGGACAATGATTGCTAATGGTAGTGATGTTACTTGCGTATGTACATCAGGGATTACTAATATGCAAGGGTTATTTCAAAACAATCAGACTTTTAATCAGGATATAAGTAGTTGGGACACCTCTGATGTCTCTAACATGCAGGGACTATTTCAAAATGCAAGAGACTTTAATCAAGATATTGGCTACTGGAATGTTTCTAGTATGAATGATCAAAATGGTGTAAATCAATTATTTGACAATGCAACNAATCTAAATCAAGATTTATCGTATTGGTGTTTTCCTAATAACCAAAACATTTATAACAATAGACAAAATATTTGGGGAAATAACAATCCTATAAAAAATAATTCAGCTTTAAGACCAAGGTTTACTGGTAGAGGTACTGCCTGTAGAAGTCCAAAAGTAGCTGCTGGTTCAAATTCTCCTGCGACTCTTGTTATCACCTCTAATGATTCAGATAATGTAATTACCACAGGTCAGGTAACCCTTACTGCTACTTTCTCTATAAANATGACTGCTTCTCCAACAATTTCAATTGCAGGGGTGGTCACTAATGTTGCTATGACTATAAGTAGCACCGCAGCAGTATGG
>PAYI01000056.1 GCA_002714815.1 Flavobacteriaceae bacterium
CATAAAACTTGTAATGATACTATATTGAACATAATTTCTATTCTAGATTTTTAATTTCACGTCACAGGATAATAGAGGTATAAATATGACTAAAGGTTACTTAATTAAGATAGTCGTCTCATTAATGATGATGCTAACAGCTGTAACAGCACAAGAAAATGTAGATGCTATTGAAAAGGCTCGCCAAGCAAAGGAAGCTGCTGACAAAGCTGCTGCCGAGGCTGCTGCTGCCACATCAGCTGCAATTGAAGCTGCTGCTGCGAAGGCTGCTAAAGAAGCCCGAGAAGAAGCAAAACGTAAAAAAGAAGAGGAAGAGGCAAGAAAAATAGCCGAAGCCAAAGCTGCAGAAGAAGCTGAACTAGATGCTACTGCTGCTGCTGCTGCAGAAGAAGCAAAAAGAAAAATGGCTCTAGAACTTGGGTTGGAAGTTGATGATCCTGAAGTTGAAGAGGCAGTTTCTGAAACAACAGTTTCAGAAGATGTAGAAGAAGCTGAAGATGTTGTCGCAAAAGAAGCGCTTGGCTGGAATGTTGGAGCTGCTGCAAGTATTGGTTTGCTGAAAGGCGAAAGTTTTGCAGGTGGTCTCCCGACTGGAGGGACTGTTGTTATTACCACTCCATTTGGCTTTAAGCTTGGACCATTTGATTACACAGTCTCATTAGGATTTGGGGGTTATTCAGGTGAGGATGAAAGTGGAGGAACTTTTAATCCTTCATTCGCTGGGCTTGGTGGAAATCTAACCGTTGCGAATTTTGTTTTTGTTGAAGGACATGTTGGCAGCGTTGGTGAAGGAACAGGTTTCAGAGGGTTTGCTGGAGTTACTCTTGAAAGACTTATGAAAAATAGCCTTAATCTACCATTTAATTTATTAGTTGGTAGTGAAGCTTTCTACAGTACCGATATGGTAGGAGTTGGTAATTCATCTGGATGGGCAGCTGTAGGTATTAGACTCGACTATGGTTTCTAGTTAAAAATTAAACGATAAAATAATCTATCAAAAAAAGCGACTTGCTAATCAAGTCGCTTTTTTTTATTATGAAAAAATATTCGATTTTAATACCTATTCACAATGAAGTGTATCATATACCTTTACTATTAAAGTCTCTTACTATTTTTAGTGAAAATGGACATCAGATAATAATCATCGACGATGGAAGTGATGATGGAAGTACTAATATACTAGAAAGTTATGATGAAATTGATCTCGTATGTCTTAATGAGAATATGGGTAAAGGGTCTGCAATTAAAGAAGGCTTAAAAAGAGTAGTCAACAATAGAATCATATTATTTGATGGAGATATGGAACTAAAATCATCAGATATTTCAAAGCTAATGATCCTTGATAAGGGAAATAGCATAGACTTTGTAATGGGATATAGATTTAAGTCCCTTAGTCCATTAAAATCTAATCTTGATTGGGGTAACTTCATGTTCACAAGTTTTTTTAACCTCATATTTAGCACGAATTATAAAGATATTCTTTGTTGTGCGAAGTCATTTAATATTAATGCAATAAATAAATATGAAATTTATTCAAAGGGGTTTGATATAGATGTAGAATTAGCATCTGTTTTTACCATACTTAGTAAAAGAAAAAGGATCGCCCAAGTTTTATTAAGCTATGAAAGAAGGGGAATACAAGATGGGAAGAAACTTAAGATTTCTGATGGATGGATAATTTTATCAAGAATAATTAATATGATAAGGTATAAGTAATAGTTAAAAAATTGATTGAATTAATTGAAAGTTTGTTTCAACGTAAGTCTCTTTAGTTTCCGGTATCAAGTTAAGTACACTTGATATTGAAATATTATCGTTTAAACTATAGGTAAAGCTTGTTTCAAAATATATTACGTTCTCAGTTATTCCACTAGGAAATTTCCCTCTCAGATAATCAGAATAAGGATCATATGCTTGACGGGTGATTGATTCTTCACCATTTTGGAGAAATCCAGTAGATAAAGAAAAGATTAAATTTCTTTTGTTGAAATAGTTTATTCCAATAGAAAGATTTTGACCATCACTTCCTCCTTGCCAACCTAACGGTTTCCCATTTTGAATAAAATTATTTGATCCTAATAAATGACGAAAGGTAGGAGTGCCAACATAAATAAATGAGCCATATATTGTAATAAAATGGTCGTTGGATGGTAGTCTTGGCGAAACAGCCATTCTTAATGAGAAAGCCCTGCCATGCTCTTTGTCCTTTTGAATTTCTTTATCAAGAACAAGTTCATCAAATAAATAATTTGCTGAAAGTCGAATCTCTGTATTTAAACAATAATCTAGATGCACTTGCCAAACTGCATTAGCATTGCTTTCCCCCACAATATTTAGACGGTCATTTAATTCTACTTCTAGATGTGAAGCTACTGGATTGAAATAACCTATGTCAAATGGTCTATTTTTTCCTGAATATATTATAGTCTCTGAAAATCCTATAATCAATGATCTTTGATTTGTCCATTCAAATCCTCGAGCATTAATGTACCTATTGATATTATTCTGAATATTTTCTAAATAGCCATATATGTATCGAACTCTAACTCTTCCATAATCTGAACCCAATAATATATAATCAAAAGCTTCACTGTTTTCACTTAAGGCTAATTGGATGTCATTACCCGCACCCCAGTTTTGATTCCCTTGTCCAATTTCTAAAATTAGCCAACTATTCTCAAATCCTAAACCAGAGTGATTATTCTGGTTTCCATAGGATTTGGATATACCCTTATATTGTTGATCAGTGTTTGATTTAATTTTAAATGATGGATATATAAACCCATAATAGTAATCTTTAAATTTTATACTACCATATCCTTTTATTGTATGATAATTATTTTTAGCATTAAAAGCTAAATATCCATTAGTATTTTTATTAGCAGAATGTTTGCCTACTTCATTTTGAAATTGTGATTTAAATCTGATAGCTCCGAAAATAGATAATGATTGCCAATTTTGACCAACATCATGCAGAATCTTAATAGATTGATATGAAAAGTTATTTTTTGGTATTGGCTGAGCAAAAACTAAATCTGATTGTGCAATTATAGTAATTATCGAAAGGAACTGTTTAACATATGGAAGATACCATAACTGTTTGATTGAGGGAATAAATCGTTTACTTAAAATTTATGCTTCTGCCTTAATTCTTGATATGGATATGTCGCTACTATTTTCCAAATGAGGGCCAAAACTTCTTGGGGCATAAGTTGGAACAATTTGTTTGAGTATAAGTTGGATTTTCTCACTATCCAATTTTTCTGCACACTTTAATAATTCATCTAAACTAGTTGAAAATATTGACCAATGCATATTGGGGACACTATCTTTTAATACCATTATCTTTCTGTGAGATGTCCTTACCTTTTTTTCATTTAATAATTGGAGTTCCTCATATAGTTTTTCTCCTGGCCTTAACCCTGTAAACACAATTGGAATATCAACTTCTGGTTCCAAGCCTGATAACCTAATTAAATCTTTTGCCATTTGTACAATTCGAATTGGTTTACCCATCTTCAATAAAAATATTTCACCATCCTTTCCTAGTGCCCCACATTGTATTATTAATTGAGATGCTTCTTGGATGGACATAAAGTATCTGGTCATCTCAGGATGCGTAATGGTAATTGGTCCACCTTGATTAATCTGCTTTTGGAATGTAGGTATTGCACTACCAGAGCTTCCTAAAACATTCCCAAACCTTACTGCCATAAAAGTAGTACTTGATATCGCATTATAGGTTTGTATCAATTTTTCAGATGCTCTTTTAGTCGCACCCATAACATTAACAGGATTTACAGCTTTATCAGTTGATACTAATACAAATTTATCAACTGAATACTTATCTGAAAGTTTTACGATATTTAATGTGCCTCCTAGATTGGTTTTTACTGCAGTCCAAGGATGCAGTTCTTGAATCGGAACATGTTTGTAAGCAGCCGCATGGAAAACAATGTGTGGACGATTCTCAGAAAATACTTTATCACATTCATTTTTTATATTAACTGATGCCAAGACAGTTTTTAAAATTGTTTTTGTTTGTACTTTGGAGAAGTATTGATCCAACTTATAAATATTCTCTTCACTAGTATCAAGGCATATAATCTCCGCTGGTTTAAAGGACATACATTGTTTAACTAGCTCCGAACCTATCGAGCCTCCAGCACCAGTAATAAGAACTCGTTTCCCTCGCAGAATTTCTTCAATTGAATTCATATCGAGGTTTATCTCTTTCCTACCTAAAAGGTCTGAATATGAAACATCTCTAACTGCAGCTAGAGAAATTTCCCCATCAATTATTTCATTAATTGCCGGTACAGTTTTATACCGTTTACCAGTCCGTTTGCAAATATCTACAATTCGACGAATTTGGTCTCCTGATGCAGAAGGTGCCGTAATCAATAATTCATCATAGGGTATATCGAGGTTGGGAAGTTCTGATATAGAACAAAATATTTCTTTACCATGTAAAAGAGCACCTTTCTTTTGTATATTATCATCCACAAAGCCGGCAATAGAATATAGATGTCTAGATGTAGTCATTATTTCCCTGGCCAATTTTTCACCTGTTTTACCTGCACCAATAAGTAATAATTTTTTCGTTCGTCGAGGATTTTTTAAGGGAGAATCTTCGTGATAATGAGTGTAAAAAACTCTAACACTTAATCTGATACCGACAATAGCTATAACATTAAGTATATAATAGATTAATAAGACAGATCTAGGGTATATAGCAGAAGTGCTAGAAATAAAGACAAATATAACTGAAATTGCACACACAATTGATACTGCAGTAATTATTGCATAGAAATCAAAAAGACTAGTATAGCGCCATAAACGTGCATACAAATCGGAGAAGTAAAATACAGAAATTTGAAAAAATATAAACCAAGGTACCCAAGAAAAAAAGATAGCCATCTGATTTTGTGGTACTACAAAGTCAAAACGAATAAGAAACGCAGCATATAATGTTAACCCAGCTGTTAAACTATCCAACAACATTAGTCTGATACTTCTATTTTTCATTTCATTGTTCCAATACTCTAGTTTGCGCAAATAAATTATAGTTGAATAATTAAATTATCTATGATACCTCTTTCACTCACTTTGCGTACAAATATACAAAAATAATTTCAAATTAATACATTTTTAATAGGAACCAAAAACATTGTTAAACCTTATTCTTATTCCAACTAAAACAAAGAGAGTATTATATCAATAATTCTATTTTGATCTTGATAGGAAAGATTCGAACCAGATGGAAGGCACAACCCGTTCATAAATAATTCAGCTGACACATCTCGTTCCCCATTTTTTATGTAGTCACAATTTTTGTATAACGGCTGCAAATGCATTGGTTTCCAAACAGGACGTGATTCAATATTTTCTTTTTCTAAATTATCAATGATTTGAGATCTGGATAAGTTTGTAATTTTTTGATCTACTGTAATAGTCGTTAGCCAATGATTTGATTTACAATATTCAGCCTGACTCATAAAATCAATACCTTCTATGGGGGAAAGAGCATCAAAATAATTTTTATAAATTTTTCTTCTTTTTTCTATAAAGTCTTCTAGATTTTTTAATTGCCCCCTACCAATTGCAGCCAAAAGGTTGCTCATGCGATAATTATAGCCTAGTTCCTTATGTTCATAATGAATTTCAGGCTCTCTTGACTGAGTTGATAAAAAACGAGCTTTTTCTATATAATCTTCATTATTTGATACCAGCATACCACCGCCAGAAGTAGTAATGATTTTATTCCCGTTAAATGAAAAAACGCCGAGGCTTCCAAAATTACCACATTTTTCCCCTTTATATTCGGAGCCCAACCCCTCTGCTGCATCTTCAATAAGTTTGACATTATTTTTTTCACATAAATCATTGATTAAGTCATAGTCACAACTTTGGCCATAAAGATCTACAGCAATAAAAGCTTTAGGTTTATACTTTTTTATTGCATACTCAAGAGCATTAAGGTCAACCGTCCAGTATCTAGGGTCAACATCAACAAAGACAGGAGTTGCATTTTCATATAGAATTACATTGGCACTTGCTGCAAAAGTCAAACTAGGGCATAAAACAATATCTTTCGAAGAAATACCCAAAATTCTCATTGCTAGGTGTAAAGCTGCTGAACCTGATGATAAAGCACATGCATCAACAATATTTATATAATTTGAAATTTCATTTTCAAATTTGTCAACATGTGGTCCAAGTGGCGCAATCCAGTTTGAATGAAATGCATTTAATAGAAACTTTTTTTCGTCAGCAACCATGTGAGGTGGTGATAAATATATTCTTTTATTTTTGCCCATTTAAAAAAGTATCTAAATAATTTCAATTTTCCTAGATAGAGTATTTATCAAATCATAACCATCCCAATTCAAGGAAAAGTCCATTGTCCGTCCAATTGGGACAATCCTATCTATACCTAAAAGCTCTATCGTGTTTATAAGATTTCCCAACTCATCTTTTGAAAAGCCGAAATAGGAAAGTGTCTGATACTTTCTATTTACTATTTCTGATATTTCATTAATTGATTTAGCATGATATTCAGAAAAATAGCCACTATTTAATTTGAACCTATCAATACCCTTACTTAGCTTTTTAAGCTCAACACGCCATAATAGATTATCTTTTGTTTCAACATGTTTAATATCATCCAGTTCAATAGCTTGTCTATAAAAATTTGTCACCTTATCAATCGCTGAGGCAGGTTGAAAATCATATCTCTTTTTTATTATTTGATATAGAAGATCCCAAAATTTATTTTGAGAGGATTTTACATTCTTAGCTAAACCCATCCATATAATCAAATGAGGAGCAGAGCATGAATTTTGGTCAAATAAATACGTATCGTTGTAAAAGCCTAAAGCAATTTTCCGCTGATTTAATTCGTGAACAAACCTATCAGCATTAATAATGGAAATTGAAAATCTGTCTGAGAATGTTACATCAAATGCCCTAGGATCAATTGCATTTTTTCTTATGTTATTAATAGTTTGATCACCTCCCCAAATTACTCGAACATCACAGTGTAAAGAAAAGTGTTTTGTTGCATTATTCGAACTTTCATATTTCACTAAAATTATTCTATTTGTAACGAGATCATGAGCAGATATCTTTGAAAGGGAATTTATAGCATCCACAATGATATTGACTTGCTCAAAACTTTTCGATGGCACCCTTACGACATTTGTATTCCCGGATAATAATCCTGCAATCAAAGAAAATGCGAAGTTTACCGGAATATTGGATGGCGCAATATGAAAAATTGTTCCTCTTCCTATTCTGTGCTTATTATTGCGAAGAAAATGTTTTTTTAATTGTAGTATATTTGCTCTTCTGCAAAAAAAAGAAAAAGCAGCAACATCAGGAAAGTATTTCAAACGAGTGTCTTTTTTTATTTCTTTTGACAATGCGTCTAGATATGCAATAACATCAGATGAGAATAGCTGCGTTGATGGCAATTTTAATAGAGCATCATAATTTTTTACAGTTACTTTTGTTAAAAACATAATCTTATGATATTTCTTCCGCATAGGTATCACCGCATCCACGAAGTTCTGCACTTTCCATACGCCCGAAAATATGAAAGTATTTTCCTAAGCGACCACATTTACAATTATCTTCACCCAAAAGAACACCTTCATCTTCTGTTATGAGTAAATGACCAGGGTAACTTTTTGGTAAAATAGACACAGTTTGAATAATGCCCTGCTTTCCCACTGGTAATACTGAAAAGTCGCGCGCACTTCGTACCAATATATCAGAAAATACTGAGGCATGTAAATTCCCATATTCACATTCCATATATATCGATCCAGTTTGTTCAACCATGCCATAGTAATCATATACTTTCTTTATTCCACACAACTTATTCAAAGCTGATCTAAACTCTTTAGATGAGATTGACTCAGTCTCGAGTTTTTTCCATCCACCCCCATGAATCATTACTGCATTTGACAGATCGATATTAATTTTCTTTTTCTCTAATTGTTTAATAAAATGTTGAAAAACCATGTAGGTAAAACCAAAGATAAAGATTCTTGACCCATCATGTTCTTTAATAAATGATATGAGATTATCAACTTCTAATTTCATATTTTCATCGAGAGCATAAATCCGTTTTGTCCCAAACATTGAAAAACCAAGGATCCCAGCTCCTCTGGCTGAAAACATGTTTCTATTTTTCAAGATTGAAGATGAATCTATTATAATCATTGGGGTGCGTTTCAAACCGATAAACTCTGAAATAATTTTTGTCAGCACTTTAGATTGATTAATTGATGTCTGTTTATCGAGAAATATTTTTGAGAGGTCTTGGCCACTTGTTCCTGAGGAAGTCATTGTTTTAATGATATCTTTTTTGTTGATACTATAGAGATCATATATCTTGAAGAGTCTCACTGGAAGAAAGGGTATTTCATCATAGGATACTGTTTTTTTTATATCAAAACTCAAACTGTCAATTATATTTTTATACTTCGTACAATAGTTATAATGATACTTTGTAAGATAATTCAGATAGGCGTTGAAAAAGTTAGTCTTTTCTTCTTTATTGAGAGAATAGGGTTGCAGATTAAGAAAGTCATTGATATTCATAATCAATTTGGCAATTCTGAGTAAATCGTTTTCCCAGATGTATTTTTGGGAATATTTTCAATTAACTTAACTATAAATGCATTAGAATTAATTCCGATCTTTTCTGAAATGAATGAACTTATTTTATTAAAATATTTTTTTTCTGTTATATATATAATCATGTTATCATCCTTCCCAGCACATGCAACATCATGTATCATATTTTTCAATAATCTTTCAGTTTCATCTAGATTTACGCGGTTACCATAAAGTTTTATAAATCGTTTTTTACGCCCCACAATATAATAGAATGAATCTTTATCTCTTCTAGCTATATCACCAGTAAGTAAAACACCATTATTTTCATCATTTTTAGCAAGATCGTAGCAGTCGAATGCATATCCCATTGAAACATTTGGCCCCTCATAAACGAGTTCACCAATCGTTTCATTTCTTTTTATAACTTTACCTTGATCATTTATAAGCGATAATTGCCCTCCAGGAATAGCGATGCCAATACTACCTAGCTTTGAAGTTGAATATTCATATGGCAGATAGCTAATCCGCGGACTCGCCTCTGTTTGTCCATACATTACAAAGAATCTTTTATCATTTTTCTGGCAAAAATAAGCAAACTCACTGATTAACTCATCATTTAACTTTCCTCCTGCTTGGGTTATTGTCTTTAGATAAGGAAGGGATAATTTAAAAAATCTTAGTTTTTTTAATATTTCAAAAGAATATGGGACACCAGCCAATGAAGTTGATTGATAATTTTTTAAAAATTCCCAGAATCCTTTATTCATTAAGCTAAAGTCATTCAGCAGTATTGTAGCACCTTTGATAAGATGGCTATTTATAATTGATAACCCAAAGGAATAGTGGATTGGCAATAGGGTAATAGGTCGTTCATTTTTGTCTATAGATAAATAATCAGCAATTGAAATAGCATTTGATAAGATATTTTGATAACTGAGCCTGACTAATTTTGGACTTCCTAGACTACCAGAGGTGGTTAATAATAATGCAAGATTTTTATTTAATTTAATTTTATTATCAAAATCTGTTTTTAATAAAGTATGCTCAAGCAAGCGAAATACTGGTTTACCAAATTTTGATAACTCAATCCTCTCACTCGGAAGCCATAAATATTGAGGCTTATACTTATTGATTAGTGGTTCTATTAATTCTGGCGATATTGATGAATCAAGTAATAAACAGACTACTTTATTTGATAAAAATGAAATATAACCACACAGAGATCCAATATGATTTTTTGATAAACAAAAAACCAAGCATCGATTATTTATTTTTTGATAAATCTTTTTGGAATATGATTGTAGATCACCATAAGAAAATTTGTCACCATTTGGTAAAATTACAGCCGTGTTAGTGTTGTCATAGTTAAGTATGTTTTTTGGAAACATTGTGAATCACAGAATATCAATTAACAACTAAAAAGTGCTTAGATATAATATTAGATTTCCACTTTATAAAGGTACTTTATGAGAATTCTAATTTAGTTAAGATATCTTCAGCAATATCTTGAGGCATTAACCTATTTTCACTTAAAAGATGATTGTAATCACCAGGGTTGGAAAATCGATCGGAAATACCAATGCGGAATAAGCTTGGAGACTGTTTTTCTGATGATAAATACTCAGAGATAGCAGTTCCAAGACCACCTATAATATTATGTTCCTCAATAGAAACAAATAATCTTGAACCGAAATGTTTTTTTATTACTTCCGTATCTATAGGTTTTATTGTGTGCATATCAATTATGCTAACAGAAAATCCTTTTTTTTCAATTACTTCAGATGCTTGCAAGGCATGACTAACCATAATTCCTGTCGCAAATATCGTTAAATCACTTCCTTCCTTGATCTCTATCCCTTTACCTATATCAAAGTGATAATCATCTTCATATACTATTGGACAATTAAGAGTGCCTGTTAAACGTAAGTAAACAGGTTTATTTAAGTCAATAGCTGCAATTAGTGCTTTAGCAGCCTGACCAGCATCAGAGGGGCTAAGAATTGTAATACCGGGAACTGAACGAAGTATTGATAAGTCTTCAATGGCATAATGTGTATTCCCGAAGAATGTGAGAGCGAATCCTGAGCTTATACCAACAGCAATAATATTCTGCTTCATATACCCCATATATTGACGTATTTGCTCACAACTTCTCATAGATAAAAAACAAGCCTGTGCATCAACAATGACTTTATTACCTTCACTTGTCATCCCAGCAGCGACACCAATCATATTTTGTTCAGCGATACCCATATTTATAAAATTATTGGGATATTTTGATTTAAATCGGCCTAAGCCAACTGGTTCTGACATATCAGCAGATATAACATAAATATTTGATTCTATTTTTTGTTTTTCCATTAAACCAATACTAAATGCAGCTCCATTTTGTCCTAATCTTGAATAAATCTTAGCTTTAAGTTTATTTATCTCTATCATAGTAATTTTTAAACTTGCTCTGATACTGCAATTTTATATTGCTCAGAATTCAAACTTCCGTGGTGCCAATCAACGCTATTTTCCATAAAAGAAACACCTTTTCCTTTAATTGTGTGAGCAATGATTGCATTTGGTTTTGAAGTATGTTTATTTAAAAAACCTTTATCTAATTCAGTAAGATTATGTCCATCAATTTCACAAACGTTAAATCCGAAAGATTCAATTTTCAATCCAAGTGTTGATTTATCCATGATATCTTTTGTATAGCCATCAGATTGTAATTTATTAAAATCAACAATCAAGGTTAAGTTTGTCAAATTATAATGTGCTGCTGACATTAAAGACTCCCAAATCAATCCTTCATCACACTCTCCATCTCCCACTAATACATAAATATGATTTTTTAATTTATTTATCTTACATGAGATCGCAACTCCAACGCCAAAAGATAGTCCTAAACTAAGGCTACCACCGGAAAATTCAATACCTTCAGATAAATTGCGTTTTGCATGTGCATAATATGGCGATCCATTTTTTTCAAATGTATCCAAATCTTCTTTTTTAATATATCCACAATATTCTAAGGCTGTAAACAATGCCATTGCAGAATGTCCTTTGCTTAAAATAAATCGGTCTCTTTTATCATCATGTAAATTATTTTTGTTTATATTGAGAATTTTGCCATATAAAATTGCTAAAGTTTCTACGACATATAAGCCTGCACCTAAATGTGTGCCACTTAAACCAACACCATATGTCAGCTCAAGCACTCTCAGTCTCATTTTACGACACATTTCTGTAATTTTTTTAAACTGTTTACTATTTTGATTCATACGACTTTAGAAAATAAATTATTATTTCATAATATTTAATAAAAATAATAGGCATCGAAGTATTTTATCCAAATAATCTACTAAATAAGGCTCTTACTAAATTTTTATCATCAAAGGAAAGTTCAATGAAAAGCCTGCTAATTCTGTTGCTATTGTTTGCTATCTGGTTAGTTTTACTATTGTATAAATAATTATTAAATCTTTTATTTTATTTATTAATGAGTAATTTACTATACGTGTGTTATAGTATAGGTGTTTTAAAAATTAATGTGGACACTTGAGTTGCAGGTATAAGTTATATCAAGAATGCTTCTTCTAATATTTTTTGCCTTGGTCTCAATAGCTCTAATGTTCATTTAATTCAGTCCTTGATTAATTAAATCCTATATAAATTCTCACTCAATTAAGATTTTTATAGCCTAACTCTTTGAAAAGATAAGGTTAAACCCCTCAGCATAGCTAACCCCAGATTCACTGCCCAAAACTTTCGCCCTTGCTTTCACAGCCTCAAGGCTTCGTGGATGAGGGAAAGGAACTAATTCGTGTGTATAACACTTTAACGCTTTCAGTTTTTTATCTATAGTTGAACCAATATCAA
This sequence comes from Flavobacteriaceae bacterium, assembly GCA_002714815.1. GTDB lineage: Bacteria > Bacteroidota > Bacteroidia > Flavobacteriales > Flavobacteriaceae > MS024-2A. The sequence continues at coordinate 12,499 of PAYI01000056.1, forward strand.
TAAAGATGTTTGGACAAAACATTTTAAATGGAGTTCTTGCTCCCCACTCAGTTGAGGAATTTACATGGTAGGTGAGAATATTTTTTATGGAGCTTTGAGGTTTAGGTCTTCCAATAACCATAACTGATTCATAAAGTATTTGATGGTCCAAGTTAACATCATAGTTATGGTGTGTGAATATGGTGTCAGGTTGAATTCTATTTACAATTTTGCCTAATTCTATATTGATGCTTACTTGGCTAACAGTATCTAAAGACATGTCAGGAAAATCAAGATGAATGACATCATTAACTCCTAAAATATTGCATGCGCTTAATAATTGTTTATGTCTTATTTCATACATCTCCTTATCATTAGGATATTGGCTACTAACTCCGTCGGTTACAACAACAACGGTTACTTTACCACCCTTCTGTATTATAAGGGGTATTGTACCTCCAACACCTAGTACTTCATCATCAGGGTGTGCACATACTATTAATGCTCTATTGAATTCAATCATCATTAATTAATTTTTTTAAAGCAGATATTTCTCTTTTCAAAGCAAACAATTCGTCTTCTAAATGATACCCTAGCTTCTCTCCCAATTTAAAGTATTTAGAGGAAACCTCTTTCCCATTTATAAAAAATTTACTCAGCCATATGGGCCTATCACCGGCTTGCACCATTATAGAATTATTTTTTTTTGCTAATATTTGGCCCTTTGTGCCATAATAAGAGGTAACCTTATTAATATTTGCGCGAAATATGGTGATTTTTTGATTATTATAATACGTGTATGCTCCTGGATATGGCTCTGAAACAGCACGAATTAATTTTTCTATGTCATAAGCACTTTTTTCAAAGTTAAGAAATCCATCACTTGGCGTCCTCCTTCCTCGATAGGTTGATTTTTTTAAGTCTTGAACTTTAAATTTAATTTCCTTCGAAATAATGTTATCATATAATTCAGAAAAAGCATCGCGAAGATTTTCTGCAACTACCTTATATAATTCGGAAGCATATGAATTTGTTGGTACTTCAAAGTATTTTTGAACTAAAATTTCTCCTGAATCTACTCCCTTGCTCATTTTAAATAGAGTTATTGCGCTCTCTTTCTTTTCTTGAATGATAGTCCAAGGTACTGGGGCTCGTCCTCTACCTTCTGGCAATGGAGAGGGATGGCTACCAACAATAAATTCATTTGGTATATTTAGCAAATTTTCTTTAAAGATTTGGCTCCAACCAAGAACAAAAATATAATCAGGATTTTCATTTTTTATATGCAAACAAGTTTCAGTGCTGTTTATATCCTTTGTATCGATTGTATTTATATTATTAGTACTGCAAAATGGATGCAAATCAACATAATCAGAAACACCATCGGATTCTGCTGGAGGAAGTGTAACAAGCGATACAACATTAACTTTCTTTTTTATTAAACCGCGAAGGGCTACATCACTTTCAATGTTTGCTCCAACACATATTATTCGAGGTTTACTTAATTTTTGTTTCAATTTAATTTTTCCAAATTGCCTTAGTATTTTCTAATTCAGTAATGTGATTAGTATTTGGTTATTTTTGAATAATTTATGATTATGCCATTTTTATGCTTAGATCTGAATTCCTGTAAAATTTTTAATTTGATTTTTAATGTTAACAAATTTATTCATTAAAAACACAATTTGCATTGACGTTCTTTACTAATCATGCATTTTTAGATAATATCTCAACCTTTTTAATATCGAAGCAAAAAAGGATTTACCATCTGAAGCAAGTTCAACATATAATCTTTTAAGCCTACTACTCTTACTTTGTATCTGCTTTGTATCACTTTTTAACAAATAATTAATAAATATCCTATTTCTTCTGCTATTAAAAATTTCGTTGAAAACCTTTGAAGGGACTGGTGTTCTAAATAATTTGTGGGCAATATACATCACTATTTGGACTCTTATTCCAGCTTCATCCTCCTCTACCCATTTTAAAATCAAATCCCAATCAATATTTGCAGCTCTAGCTAATCTATCAATATCCACATATAGTCTTAGCCCTGGTGAAAGGGTATAGTAATGACCAGATGCAATGTGAAGCGCACAAAAGTACATCAAGGAAGTTTCTGACAATACTCTAATGTTTGAATTATCAATTTGTTTCGCTGAGATTCTTTCCTTCGCAAGTCTCTCATTATACTTTTCTTGTATCAGGAAAGCCCTACTAGTCGTTGTCCATAAAATATTAATCCAAAAACCATCATTTAATTTGTTAGGATTGAAAAACATTGATACTTGCTCTGAATAATTAGAAACTCTTCCAGAACGATTTTCATAAAGAAATCCCATATCTGTAAGGCATTTGATGATAATCTCTTTTTCGTTGGGGTCAGCATAAAGATCAACATCTCCAGAACAAAAACATCCAAGGCATGAATTACTAAGTAACACAACTCCATAATTTTCAGCCAGTGTTAATGTTTTTGATCCAACAGTTTTCATCTCTAGAAAGACTCCATCTACAATTGACTTAATTTTTCTATTTCTTTCTAAATATGAATCATGTTTATGAATCCAATATTCCTTATCGCATCCAATATGAGAAAGTACACATGCAGCAAAAGGCAGTATTTTTTCTTTGTTTATTATTGCTTCAAAAGAACCCCTTTTATGTTCACTATAATATTCTTTTAAAAGTATCTTTTCATCTAATGTTAAAGATTTTGGGACTTTTAGAAATAGGGATGTTAAATCTTGTCCTCTATATAAAATCATAGAGTAAATTTTTTCTTAGATTTAAAATGTATTTTTGATGCAATTATTTTTATCAAATGACTATATTATATTTCTTCAATAGTTCTTTACCCTTTTTAAAAGAACTAAAATCAATTATGTCATCCATTTCCATCATAATATCAAAACCGTCTTCTAATGCAGCAATTAATGACATATGCCCAACTGAATCCCAGTTTGTAATCGATTGGTATTCAAGAGTTTCTAATAATTTCTCTTCAACCTCAAAAGATTCAATAAATGCATTTGTATATATTTTTGCATTTTCTTTATTTGTATTCATTTTTACAATATTCCATTATTAAATGTTTAATAATCAAAATTTATTCCCTCCATCAATTCTAATAACCTGCCCATTAATAAATGAAGACCTATCAGATGCAAGGAAACTAACAATATCACTTATCTCTTCCGCTTGGACCATCCTTTTAAACGGCTCATCAATAGATGATAACATCTCTCTTTCTTTTCTTGCTTCATCAGAATGTCCCATATCTGTATTTGTTAAGCTAGGTGCTACAACGTTTACTCTGATCCCGTGTTTACCTAATTCATATGATAAAGTTTTTGAAAAGGCTATCATTGCAGCCTTAGAGGTGCCATAAGCACAATTGCCCTCACTTAAATCGATACCAGCAACCGAGGAAATATTAATTATGCTCCCTTTTTTGTTTCTTATCATAGACTTGCATACAAGTTGCGTTATTTCAAGCATACTGAAATAATTCACTTCAAAAACTTCTCTTATGGTATTTATATGAGTCATCTGGAACAACCCACCATGAATGATACCTGCACAATTAACTAAAATATCAATTCGAACTTTTGATTTTATTAGATTAAACATTTCAGAACGTAATTTTTCACTGTCTTTAAAATCAAAGTATATAGGTTCAATAAATCTAGATGTACTTTTTGAGATAACTTCTATTTTTTTTTCGAAGTCCTCATTCTTTTCCCTTGCATGTGCAAAAATATTACAACCTTGCTTCGATAGAGTTTCAAGTATTGAAAATCCAATACCTCTATTAGTTCCGGTAATTATAGCAGTCTTATCTTTAAGCGGAAATTCTTCCAATAAACCTCCAATTATTTAGTTATTAATCACAAGGGAAAACGGTTTGATTTTCATTATTCTTCATAACTCTTGCTGGATTACCTAAAGCTATTACACTATCAGGAATGTCTCTATGCACGACAGAACCCATTCCTATAATTGTATCATTGCCAATTGAAATTTTCTGCCGCATACATACGTTTACGCCAAGAAAGGTGGAGATACCAATATTACAATACCCCGAAATATCAACGTAACTAGAAATGACACTATGTGCTCCGATCTTTGCATCGTGCCCGATGCATGCATTTGGATGAATATAAACATTATCTCCAATTATTATATCACAAGTAATTGATAAAAATTTACAAATTATGGTCCCTTTCCCTATCTTCGTTGAATTTGGGATCACAACATCAGGATGAATTAGGGTCGCCAACTTATATTCATTAGCGATTATTTTATCATAAAGCTTGTTCCTTAATGATGGTTCACCAGTGGCAATGCAGATTTCTATATTACTTTTGGGAAATAATGATTTTATTTCAGAAAATTTTACAACTACAAGCTTTCTGGGATTATAAATCTCATCAGCATCATCAATAAAAATAATTTGAGACCAAAAATTATTCAACTTATTGATAACGGTTGCTAATTCAAAAACCTCTCTACCTAGGGGGCCAGCGCCATATATGCCGAGAATACTATTTTTATCTTCATTTAAGCTTTTATTCATAATTAGAACTTTTTATTAAGTTTTTCTTTAAAAAATTATAGCCTCGTAAATCTGTATTAATTTGAGTGGTTGCCTTCAAATTCTTCCATAGTAAAATCATCAGATGAATTTATATCTTTTCGTAGTAAAACAACAAAAATTGTTGAGAACAAAATTTTAAGATCCAAAAAAATGATTGATTATCAACATACCAAACATCTAACTCAAATCGCTTATCCCAAGTTACAGCATTACGCCCATTAATTTGTGCCCATCCAGTGACACCTGGCTTTACTTCGTGCCTACGGTCTTGCTCTGCAGAATACCGCTTTAGATATCTTTCTCTTAATGGCCTTGGACCAACAAAACTCATTTGGCCTAATAGAACATTCCATAAGCTCGGTAGCTCATCAACGCTAGTTTTTCTAATAAAATCACCTAATTTTGTAATTCGATCTTTGTCTGGCAATAATTCACCATCCATACCCCGATCTCGAGTCATAGAAGAAAACTTAATGATTTTGAACCTTAAGTGATTTTTCCCTAACCTATCTTGCTTAAAAAATACAGGACGTCCTTGAAAAATAAATATTATAAAAGAAAAAATAGTAACTATAAGAAGAACTAAGGGAAATGAGATCAATAATAGCGTTAAATCAAATATTCTTTTCAACTATATACCATTTAGTTAAAATTCTTAAAACTTTTGAAAATACGTCGAATTGAGGGCCTCCTCGAAAATTTTTAAACGGGAATTTATTTGTCCAGAATCTTTAATAAATAGAGAATTTGTAGTTTCAGAAACATAAAAATTTAATTCTTCAAGAAGGAATAACACCAAGTTAATTTTTTTCAAATTTACATTTCTAAAATCAATTCCAGGCCAATTATCAATAAGTTTATTTTGATCTTTTGTCAAATCATTTTGAATGATTTTATTTAATCTTCTTATGTAACCATCTACGTTCCTTGACTGTAACAAAAGGATTAAGAGATCATAGCTTATTTGTTTTTCACCGCTATTTTCCCAATCTAAAATCCAAAACTTTTTTTCATTAGCAAGGATATTCCCCTGATGAAAATCACCATGGCAATAAGCAATGGTTACTTTCATTTCCATGTAATCGTCGAGCAATTCAATTAATGCCCGTTTTATTTTAACAATTCTTTCTTTTACATTATTTTCCATGAATACTAGTTTTTTTACTGCAACATCAATTTCATTTTCTAATCTAAAAGTATATTTTGCTAAACTTATCTTCTTCTTTGTTTCATTTAACATATCATGTATGTGATCAACTACTTTCTGTAGTGTTTCTTTTCCTTTATCTGCATGCATTCTATTTGGAGATATTCCATGTATATATTCTTCGCAAAACCATAAGGCATTTTGACTTTGTTTGATTATTTTTGTCACTGGTAGGTTTATAAATTTTTCTCTAATATATATTTCTTTATCAATAAACTTTTTATCAAATCCATTTTTCAATATGACATAAACTATATTCTTTGAAATATCTATCATTCGTATTTTTGTATTCCCGCCAATAATTAACTTATTAGAGGGATCTTCAAGGGGCGGTGAAATTTCAATTTTATATTTTGCAAAAAACTGTGATGTAATATGATTTTGAGATAAATGTAGATAAAGTTTTTGTAATAAGCTGCGCCATGGTTTTAATGGATTATCTAAATATTCACCATTTATAGATCTAAAAACATTTGGATTTACTTTTTTTACAAAAATAGAATTAATTAACGGATTGCAGTACCATTGCTGCATTAATGTAGAATTTGTGAGGCTTTTTCGTTTCCATTCAACAATGTGACTTTTCCCAAATACTTCATCAAGAAATAATGTAAAAGTTTCAATGAATATCCTATCGAATGGTTCTCTTTTTATTAATTCACTGATCTTCATTTACAAATGAACATTGATAATTAATTCTACAAGAAAAAATCAGGTTTATTCCCTTGATTTATAACCCAGTCATATAATTGAATTGATTTTATTGAGATATTTTCCCATAAATATTTTTCTTGAATTAACTGCCGACCTCTCTCTCCCATTTCATTTAATTCTTTTTCGGTAGTCTCTAAAAGTTTAATTAAACCAGATTTGATACCTTCATCATTATTATCAACCCAAAAACCACATTTTTTTTCATTCAATTCTTCCCAGGGTGTACCTGTAGTAGTTATAACAGGCAAACCTCTAGCCAATGCTTCGGCAACTACAATACCAAAATTTTCATTAAAAGAAGGCAATATCATTATATTGGCACTATCAAATTCGTCAATTTTATCTTGTCCAAACTTTGGACCAATAAAACTAACTATATCCCCTAACCCAAGTTGATCAATCATCTTTAATAGAAGCTTTTTATAAGATTTATTCTCATAACCAGCTATGGTGAATTCCCAATGTGAGAATTTTTCTATCCCTATTGAATTTATTGCTCTCAATACCCTTTCAATCCCTTTTATAGGATTGATTTGAGATAAGAATAACATTTTCTTTTTTGAATTTTGGCAATTATCAAGCCTCTTTTTTGCATTGATAAATTCCAATGAAACCCCGTTAGGAATTATCGCAATCTCTTTTTGAGGGAATAAATTTTTTAGACTCTGGGCTTCATAGCTTGCACATGAAACTAATACATCTGTACCTCTTAAATTAGATTTCTCAAAGAGGTTTAAAGCAAATATCTTTTTATACTTTGAGATATTAAAATTATGCTTCAGTAAATAACCATGAGGCTGTACTACGGATGCTAAATTATTATTATTTTTTCTTAACTTTTTTGATAAGATACTTATGGGCATCCAAATACCATGCTGGTGCACTATATCATAATGCATTTTCTTGGGTGCCGGATGAAATATTTGCTTAACAAGTCCATATTTAGGATCTCCAAAAGTAGGTAAAGCAACAACGTTTTCATCTTCCCCAAATTGATTTGCATCATCATTATCTCCAGGATACCAAATATGAGGTTCATGCTGAAGTCTTTTTTGATTTTTATATAAATTAGATACAACCTCATTTACGCCACCACCTTTATGATCTCCAAGAACATTAGCTAGATGAAGTATTTTCATGTAAGACAGCTATAGATTAAGTTCATTTTTTATAGTATCCATTTCATTATAAAACGATTCTCCGGAGAACTTATTTTGAAAGGTTTTGAATGCATTTTTTTTCATTTTAATAACATCATCTCTTGATATAAAAGAAAGATCCTCAATAAGATTTCCTAAGTTATATTCATTAAAGTTAAATCCTATTTTTTCAGATAAAACTAAAGTTTCAGTATCTTCTTTAGCTGAATTAAGTAATGGAATACCATAAGATAAATAATCTATGGATTTATAAGATAATGCGACTTCTGTGCTATTTTTATAGCCATTGAAGCCGAACCAACATTGTGATAGCTTGTTTATCTTAAAATCTTCATCAAACGATATCCCATGATCAATAAATTCAAGATTCTTATTTTTAAGTTGATTAAAAAACCAATTTCGATTAGGCCCTGAACCAATTATGTGTAAAGTCACTCTTCTTTTTTTTTGGATGCCTAACATAATTTCAAATAGACTATCAAAATCATATATAAAGCCTATGTTACCCAAATATGCAATGGAAATCTCCTCAGATAGACCTGTAAATGCCGGTGTGTCAGATTGAATTTTCTTTATGAAAATTACCTTTGAATTCTTTTTACCATTTAATTTTAATTTCTTAAAAAAGTATTGAGATTCAGCAATGAAAAAATCACTTTTTTGAACTGCAATCATTCGAGAAACCTTTGGGATAATACCAATAATAGATAAAATTGATTTTTTAAATATATTGTTATCATGTGGAAATGCTTCTGGCCACAAATCAATTACATCTATGATAAACTTTGTTTTTCTATTCAGTTTTAATAAAAGAGTTAACAATAACCAATTTGGAGGTATGATAACATATACTATATGCACCTTTTCTCTTATCAAATATTTAATAACTTTCAATGAATAGATTAAATGAGATAGAATTCTATTTATTGATAAACTAGACTGATAGCTATTTGTTGTTAAATGTTTAAAATCCTTATTGCCAAAATATCTAAATTTTTTAAGACTATGAGAAAAGTTTGAGTATAAGACTTTAGTATCGAAGTTTCTATAGGTAAAATATTTATATACCATATTTGACCTTGAAATAGAATTATCTTCATGGAAATTTGATATGATAACAACCTTCCTATCTTTGTTATGAGATCTTATCAAAACATATTACTTACTATATTGACATGCATCATCTATTTAATACTATAGGTTATAATTATACTAATCCAACTTTAAAGTGAATTTCTTTTTTAATCTTATTGATATCTCTCGTCCCATCTATGTGAATAAGATTTTTATCCATGTTAAGATACTCTTTATAAAGTTTTAATCTTTTTTCTAATTTATTTGGTGTATCAGGAAATGGTTCAAATTTAAATTTGGAGCGGATGATTGCTTCTGCAACAGGCACAGTTGATACAAAATGTAGGTTTGGCTTTATTGAAGTAAATACTAGTAATCTCCATAATAACCATTTATCAGTATTCTCGGTTGGGAAGGCTAATTGGAAATCAATATTCGTATCTAATAAATATCTATCGCAAATTATATTATAATTAAAAAAATATTTTAATCTTAAATAAAGACTATAAAAAAGAATAAGATCTAAAATTGCAAATGTTATCCATATTTTTCTAACAAATGGGCTGGAAAAAGCTCTATCTCTCTTTTGGGATTTGCCCGGTTTAGGTAACTTTCTTCCAATAAAAAATCTTATGATAGTTTTTATTAGTTCAAATCCAGGCGTGTACCCCCCTCTTGACCAGAAAACCAAATTTTTTTTATTCTTATTAGACAGTTCTAGATTTAAAAAGTCTATTTGTGTTGATTTTCCTGAACAATCTAATCCTGAAAAAATAATAACTTGTCTTTTTTTCATTATAATTTAAAACTGTGATTGATTATTAAAGATATTCCGTTTTTGCAACCAAAAGATTTTATTTAGATAAAAACTATTTTTTAAGTTTATTTGACGACCAAACATTTTTAATATGGTTTAACTTTTTCACAATTAAATACTTTATGTAAGAACGTATTTTTATAAATAGACATAGTAAAATGTTATCATATCTTTCCGTTGCAATCATGCTTTTTGTTAATCCGTATATACCTTTTACAAACCGTTGTTCCCCCACGATATTAGATCCAAGAGATTGCGATATGATTCGATGTTCAACCAGAGGCTTACCAATTAAAATGCCATCCCCATTTCTAGCCAAGTAGCGTCTATAAGCATTAATATCTTCTAACCCATTTAAAAACTTATCCTCATCAAACATGATCGATAAAAATAAATCCTTTTGAACAACAACTGATGAATGAATAATTTTATTTTTCCTTGCTAAAACAGATAAATCAATTATTTGATCAGAGATAACCCTCTCTGATGATAATCTTTTACCGTTTTCATCAACTCTATTTGCTAGTGAACAAATCAGTGAAAATTTATTTACATAATCCAACTGCGTTTCCAGTTTTTCTTCATACCAGATGTCATCCGAATCAATAAATGCAAGATAACTCCCCTCAGAATTTTTTATACCTATGTTTCTTGGGAGTGCTGGGCCCCCGCTATTAATATCAGTTGCATATATTTTAATATTGTCATATCCTGATTGAAAATCATTCAATATATCTATTGTTCTATCTGTAGAACAATTATCTACAATTATTAATTCCCATTTTTTATAAGATTGATTGATGACTGATTGTATTGTTTCTTTAAGATATAGTTCACCATTATAGACTGACATTATAATTGAGTAAACAGGTCTATGCTTATTCTTTTTTTCAATGGTCATTTTTAATAGGAGATTGTTTTAATTATTGATTTAGCAATTCAATTTCTCTTTAGATAAATGACTATTGGAACTGTGACAGAGACATTGAATTACGATTCAAAGTCAAGAATCTTTTCTCATAGCGATGCCCCATTATAAACAGTGCTACGCAAATAACCACAATAAATTGTAAAATACCATTTTTTGTGATTGTAACATAATGTATTCCTGAAATTGCAAAAATATTTACAATTATAATTAGTTTAGCCATTATAATTCTATCTACACTAGCCGGCATAATTCGAAGTATTTTACCTACATACCTGAAATAGTATAAATACAATAAAAATATAAGAACCATAGATATCAAGCCTTGTTCCAATACCATATTCAAGTAACCAAAATCTGCCTGGAAATAAGAAAAGTCAAAATATTCCTTAATTACTTTTTCTGTTCCAAGCAAAGAGGATTTTCCAACACCAGTTAATTGATAAAAAATAGGTAACTGATTTATATTTATTAATGGAGACAGGAATATTTCAATATAATTATTTATGAAATTATCAATAAAAGTCTCGTCAACCGATTCTATTAGCTCATATCTCATAGATAACCATACCCTCCAATATTTTTGCATTGTAAAAAAAGAAATAAATACCACTGCGATTGAAGATAAATAAATCATTGAAAATCTGAATGTGATAAAGATGTACATTAATAGGGATGTCACTAATGCTAATAA
>PAYI01000057.1 GCA_002714815.1 Flavobacteriaceae bacterium
ATCAAAACAAATGGGCACGTGTTTTAGAAAAGGTTTTTCTTTAGGGATATAGGGGGTTGGAATTTGATATGTAACCCATTCTCTATATCTTAGAGGTATTATTAATCATAAATCAATTAAAATGAAAAAAATATTATATCTGTGTATCTTATTATCAAGTCTATTTGTTGTATCCCAACAGACATTTGTTTTAAATCCAGCAATGGTAAATCCAGAAGATGCTGAAAATTTTGAAATGCTAATTAAAAAATACGGCAAAGAGATGGCTAAAGATGCAGTGAGTGCAGGACTTATTCAAGGATGGGCACTCTTAAAAAAAGTACCAGGTATGGGAAAAGTTGAGGATGAAAAAATAAATTATCTATGGGTTGTATCTTATGAAAACCCCAAAAAATATGTTAATAGACAAAGCTGGTTCAATACAGAAAAAAAATATGGCATTCCTGGAGAAATTTTATTCGGTGGTATCGATGTAGAGCGATATGGTAGTTTTGTATATAAAACCGAAAAACGATATGATAATAATCTTCAACCGAAGTATATAATATTTAATTGGACTTTTCCCAAAAATTTGAACAGTGCTATGGACTTAGCGGATAAAATATCTTCAAGTTTTCAAAAGGATATGAAAAAAGAAGGTATGGCTTCTTGGGGAATGGCGACAAGAATTATTCCACAAGATTCTGATTTGGCACCTTTATTTTTTTGGGATGCATATGAAAATATGGAACAGGTTATTGACCATTTAATGTATAAAGCTGCAATAAAAAATGTTGATCAGAACTTATTGTCTCAACTTCAAGTTGAATTACCGGACGGATGGCACTCTAGAATAGTTTGGGAATTTGTTTCTACTTCAAACTAATAATTGATGTCTATCTTAACAACCCTCCCAAGTGGAGGGTTTTTTTGTATATTGTTCTTTAATTAATCATAAATCAATTAAAATGAAATATAAGATTACGTTATTTTTAATTTCAATTTTATTTATCTCTTGTAACACAAAAACTGTAGAGGTTGAACTAAATTCGACTGGAGGAATGGCTTACCAAGGTGAAAGTAAAGGAAAAAAATTCTCTTTTGGTTCTGATGAAGATGCCAAAATTGCTGTAGATCTTATTCTTGCCTTTGCTCAAAAAGATACTGAAACAATGACCAAATGTATGGCTGATTCAGTAAGGTATATGCCACCTCAAGGGTCAAAACCTATTATGGCCTCATCTGAACAAATAAATGAGATTGTTGAATTACTTCACCAACCATATGATTCTTTAAAAAGATATATTTGGAATGCAATACCTCTTATTAAAGAAGGTGAGGATTTCACTAAAGTTACTGTTACATTTAATGAAAAAAGATATTATAAAGATGGTAAAGAGGAATCTATAGGTTTAATAGACAGAATATATATAAAAGATGGAAAAATCTTTAATATTAATCAATGGATGTCTGAAAGATAAAATTAGATTGAAACAATAACTAATTACTAATAAAACTTCTAATTGAAGAGTTTTATTTTTCTATCTTATTTGTATTCTTCTGCTTTATACTAGTGGTATTTTTTGTAGATTATATGTAGTTGCGGAGCTTAATTAAAAAATATTTTTTAGTAATTAAGTTTAAAATTGTTTAAACAAGAATAGATTGAAAAAATTATTTTTTCATGTATTGTTAGTCTTTTCATTTAATTCTTTTTCTCAAGAAAAAATAAATTACCATCATGCTTTAAATGTTAAAAGTGGATTAGGATTTAAAAACTCATATAGAGTTCTTAAAACAACTTTTAAAAGTTTAGATGGTTTTCAAAAAAAATATCCTGGAACTAAAGTCTCACTTGAAAAAATTTTGAGATTTTATTTGAATACCTCTATATATCTTTGTCAAAATGAAAATTTACTTATCTCTTTGGATTCGACTAAATTTATACTAATAAATGTTAAATCAGAGGAAGAAATTACTAAAGAAGTTGTATCCTTAATTGGTAATATGCAATTTGGTTTAGATGAAGTAAAATCAATTCCTTTTACCAAAAAAAATTATAGGCGCAAAGGGATGACTGCCCCAAAAAGAAATTAAATTGATGCATTATGTTAATAATTTAAAATATTAATTAGAAATTAACTTAATTGATTGTCTTATTTTTTTTGGGATAATTAAAGGCTTATCAAGAACTTTATCTATACATACATGAACGAACTCCCCATATGCAGATGCGGCATCAAATTCTTTTTTAAAAATTCCGACTCCATAAGTTACAGAGGTATTCCCTAATTTTTTAATAACTAAACCTGCTTCAATCAAGTCAGGATACGCAATACTTGATAAAAAATTACAACTAGAATGAACTGCATAAAAAGCTATTTCTTTATCAGTTATAAATGCATGGCCGGATTCTATTAAAAAAAGATTAATTGCTGTGTCAAAAAAAGAGTAATAGTTGACATTGTTTATGTGTCCAAATACATCATTATCCATCCATCTAGTGGTTATTGGATAAAACTTTTTGTAATACTGCCTTTTGGTATATTTCAAATCAGACATATCTAAACTTATTATATATTTCCAAAACACATATATTTTACATCCAAATAATCTTCAATTCCATATTTAGAGCCTTCTCTTCCTATACCAGAAAACTTAATTCCACCAAATGGAGCAACTTCAGTTGAAATTAATCCTTCATTAATTCCAACCATTCCATACTCTAATTCTTCAGCTACTCTCCAACATCGAGATACATTCTGTGAATAAAAATATGAAGCAAGACCATAATTAGTATCATTGGCCATACTGACAGCTTGCTTATCTGATGAAAATTTATAAAGAGGAACAATAGGTCCAAAAATCTCTTCTTTGGAAAAATTCATTTCTAAACTAGCATTTGAAATAACAGTAGGTTCAAAAAAATATTTACCAATTATTTTTCCACCTATTAAGATTTTCCCTCCTTTACTTATCGAATCTTCTAAAAAACCTTTAATCTTTTTTATAGCATTAATATTAATCATTGGTCCAATATTAACATCTTTATCCATGCCGTTGCCAACTTTTAATTTTGAAATAACTTTTACTAATTTTTTTGAAAATTGATCGTAAATCTTTTCATGAATCAAAATACGATTTGCACAGACACATGTTTGACCAGAATTTCTAAATTTGGATACAATCACTCCGTCTATAGCTTTATCAATGTCTGCATCATCAAATACTATGAAAGGTGCGTTTCCTCCCAATTCTAAACTAAGTTTTTTGAGTGTTGAAGAACTTTGAGACATTAATATTTGTCCTACTCTTGTAGAACCTGTAAAAGATATTTTTTTTACTTTTTCGCTCTCGCATAAAAATTTACCCATTCCTGCAGCATCTTTTCCAATTACAACATTTATTACCCCTGGGGGGAAACCTGCAATTTTAGTTAAATATGCAATAGCTAATGCAGTTAAAGGTGATTCCTCAGTAGGCCTAATAACAACAGTACATCCAGCTGCTAGGGCAGGAGCTACCTTACGAGTAATCATTGCGAGGGGGAAGTTCCAGGGAGTGATTGCTCCTACAACACCCACAGCTTGCTTTATTACTATTAGTCTTCGGTCCTCAGAATGGGTTGGAATAATATCACCATAAGTGCGTTTTCCCTCTTCGGCAAACCATTTAACAAAAGCAGCTCCATAAGAAACTTCTCCTTTGCTTTCCTTTAAAGGTTTGCCACATTCCAAAGTCATAATTTCAGCTAAAGCATCTTTATTATCAAGAATCAGATCATGCCACTTTTCCAAAATTTTAGCTCGGTATTTGGCAGTTGTTTTTTTCCATGATTGAAAAGCTAGAAATGCAGCATCAACTGCTTTATCTGTAATCGCAATTCCACCATCATTAACAGTTTTGATTATTTCACCATTTGCTGGATTTATTATTTCAAATTTAGCCTCACCTTGGGCTTTCCATTCACCTTCTACGAAAGATCGATCAAAAATTAAATCACTAGTTTTCATTTATGATATTTTACTAAAATAGAATTACTTGTCTTAAGGCATTTCCTTTTGCTAGGCGTTCAAACCCATTATTGATTTCTTCTAGTTTTATTCTATGGGAAATTAGTTTCTCAACAGGTAATCTTCCTGACTTATAAAGTTCAATATATGCTGGTATATCTCTTGAAGGCACACAGCTCCCAAGATATGAGCCTTTAAGACTCTTTTCCTGACCTACTAATGTTACTGGAGAGAGTTCCAATTTTGCATTTGGATTGGGTAGCGCAGCGGTTACAGTAGTTCCACCTTTTTTTGTAGCATGAAAGGCAAAATCAAGTGCAGGAATAGCACCTGCAAATTCTAAAGCTACATCAACCCCTCCATTTGTTAAATCTTTTAAAACTTCTAAAGCTCCTTTTTCTGATGAATCTATTGTATAGTGTGCCCCGAATTGTTTTGCAATTGCTCTTTTTTTAGGATTTATATCGGCAGCTATAATTTTAGAAGCCCCAGCAGAAGCTGCTCCAAGGATTGCTGATAGTCCGACTCCTCCAAGACCAACAACTAAAAGGCTTTCCCCAAATTTTAGTTGAGCAGTATTCACCACTGCACCAACTCCTGTCATGACTGCACAACCAAAGAGTGAAGCAATCTCAAATGGAATATCCTTATCTATCTTTATTAATGAGTGAGAAGATACTACTGAAAATTCAGCAAAACCAGAGACACCGAGATGATGATGGTAATACTCACCTTGGTTATGGATTCTTTGATGTCCCCCAATTAAAGTTCCTTTTCCGTTCGCTTCAGCCCCTGGTTCACAAAGTGCAGCTTTGCCGCTATGGCAGTAACTACAATTTCCACATGAGGGTAAAAAAGCAAAAACAACATGGTCACCCACAGCAAGTTTTTGAACTCCTTTGCCTAAACCTATTACTATTCCAGCTGCTTCATGACCAAGTACCATAGGTAAAGGTCTAGGTCGGTTACCATCAATAACAGATAAATCAGAGTGACAAAGCCCAGCAGCTTTAATTTTTACAAGAACCTCATTAAAACCAGGAGCATCAAGGTTTACTTTTTGAATTTTCAAAGGGGCAGATTTTGAATATGGTCTTTCCAAATTCATTTGATGAAGTACTGCTGCCATGGAATTCATTCAGTATTTTTTAAATGCATTAGATTTACTAGGATAATCTCCTCCACCTTCTTTAAAGAATTTTTTCCCATATATTAAAAATACTAAAAGTATTCCAACAGCAAACGCCCATCCAGCTCCTTTTGATAATAATACTCCGGCAATCACCCCAGCAATTCCCAAATCTTTTAGACTTTTTGATTCAAGAAATCCAATTCGTACGCTAACAAAACCCTGAATTATAAGTGTTAAAGCCAGTGCAATTCCCAAAATAGGCTTAACTAGAGTAACAATTGGAAGGAGTAAAAGCCCTGTATTAGTTCCCCATCTAAATGAACCACTACCACCAATAATAGAGTGCATTGCTTTTTTACCCTGTTTGTAACGTTCAATAATTACTATATGCATTGCTGCCCATAATGGCCCGCACATTGTAATATCTGGACCAATAAAACTCATTATGCTATTCCTTGCGCCAAAAATAAGATGAGCACGGTTTGGATTATAATCAATCTTCTCATCATACCTTTCTTTATCGGCTTCTTCTAAAATAGCTTGACTTTGAAGGATATCTCCGAACAATACGATATAAGTTGCTAATGCAGTAGGTATAGCACTTAGAAACATATTCAAGGGAGGGAATCCAACACCAAAAACTGTAAATTCACTAATTAAGATCTTAAAGTTAGGCTTTGAAAATCCCCATTCTATTATGGGCCAATTAGCTTCATTAAAAAGAGGGGCAATTACAATAGCAAGGAGAATGATGGGGAAGATCCCTAAATTACCAATTAGACTCAATATTTTATTTTTTCTTTTATTCTTAGTAAAGTGTCTAGAATAAATCAAATAAAAGGCAACTCCAACTGCAATTGTTATCGAAAATGGAAAAAGATCAAATCTGCCCCCATTTTTGAAGACAGCGTTGATTGCAGAAATTCCTGCCCCAATAATTATTCCGGATTTTATTGCTGAAGGTATCAAAATAACAACCTTTTTTGCCAGCTTTGTAAAACCCAAAAAAATACTAATTAACCCAAGCACTAGTTGAAATGCCATGAGCGCCTTAACTCTATCAGGGCCCATATCAAAGGTTTCTATATAAATCATAATAATAGGTATTGCAGGAGTAATCCATCCAGGCACAACTGGATCTCCTAATAAATGATGAATTAGATAAAAAACACCATTTAGTATAATAATTGCCATAGCAGCTTCAAAAGGCATTCCTAAAAGTTCAATAATTAATGGTATTGCAGCAAGATCAACAGCACACATTAGAAGCCCCTGGAAATAATCTGGCCATTCAAATCGATAATGTACAAATGGAAAACGAAGTTTGAAAGGCCCAATATTTAGAAAAGGATTTTCTTCACCATCTATTCTTTTTTTCCAAAGACTCATAAGTTAAAATTAAGCTAAATTATTAGTAAAAAGGCAATGTTTTATTGCCTTCATAAAATTTCAATAATTTATCTCAAACTTTTTCTAAATTGACTTTTATATTTATAAATTGATTATAAAAATGAACTTAAAATTATTTTAAAAAATAAGTTAGATTTAAAAAAAAGATGATTTCAATACTAGGAGAAAAATTCACAAATTTTTTCAGAAAGAATATGCCTGATGCCTTTGTTTTTGCTTTAGTTCTGACAATGGTAGTAGCTTTTTTTGCAATTCTAATTGTTCAGGCTAGTTTTTTTGAAATCCTAGATGCATGGTATAAAGGTTTTTGGTTACTTCTCGAATTTGGAATGCAGATGGTATTACTAATTGCCACAGGTTATACTATCGCACTGTCACCTTTTTTTACTAGGCAAATTGATAAGCTTTGTAAATACATAAATAGCCCTATTCAAGTTTATACTGTTGTTACTTTATTTGGTTTTCTTGTTTCAATGATTAGTTGGGGTTGGATTGTTGCAGCAGCAGCTCTTGGAAGATCCTTAGCCGATCGAATAAAAGGGGTTAACTATCCATTTTTAATTGCGTGTACGTACTTTTCAAATAATAGTTGGGTTACTGGATTATCTAGTTCTATACCATTATTATTAAATACAAAAGACAATTACTTGATAAAGGCTGGAATTATCGAAAACACTATTTCAACTACTGAAACTCTCGCTTCTTATTTAAATGTTTTAGTAATTCTATCTTATTTAATTTTGGGAACACTCATTATGATTATGATAAGACCTAAATCTTCTGAAGGAAAAGAATTAAAAGATTATTTGATTTCTTCACAAAATTCTAAAAATGATAATAAGACAATAGAAGAAGAAGCTGAATCCCAAAAGCTTCCTTTTAAAGCCATTTCAGACAAGATGAATAATAGTTTTTTTTTAATACTGATCATTTTCTTTTTAGGTTTTGCATATATAATCAGGTATTTTATAATTAATGGATTTGATTTGAACTTAAACATTATGATTTTCATTTTTCTAATACTGGGTCTAGTAATGCATAAAAGTCCTTTACGTTTCAGTATAGCCATGAGAAGATCTAGTAGTAATGTATCTAGTATTTTGTTCCAGTTTCCTTTTTATGCAGGAATTATGGGAATAATGATTTATACTGGACTTGGAGAATCCTTGTCACAAGCTTTAGTTTCAGTTTCTTCACTTAAGACCTATCCCTTTTTTTCCTTTCTTCTAGGAGGAATAGTAAATTTCGCAATTCCTTCTGGGGGAGGTGAATTCGCAGTTATTGGCCCCAGTGTTTTAGAAGCAGTAAAAATAATTGGAGCAGGCTTGAATAAAGAAGAAATTATATTGATGATATCTCGAGCTTCTTTGTCTATTGCATATGGAGAGACCTTAACTAATTTATTACAGCCCTTTTATCTACTTTTGGTTCTGCCAATCATGGGGGCAGGGACAAATTTACAAGCTAGGGATATTATGGGCTATTTGGTAATTCCTTTTATAGCCTTTTTTATTTTTTATTCGATAATGATAACCTATATACCTCTTTAGTGAAAAAAACTTATTTTCTATTTGAGTTTACGCTTAAGAATTTTACCAGTAGCATTCATAGGTAATTTTTTTACAAATTCAATTTTCCTAGGATATTTATTTCCTGATAATTCCTTCTTAATCCAGATTTTAAATTCATTTTCAGTTATCTCTTCTCCTTTTTTTAAGACTATAAAAGCTTTAATTTCTTCTCCCATTCGTTGATCAGGAATACCAATTACAGCAACTAATGATATTTTAGGATGTTTTATAATCACCTCTTCTATTTCACGTGGATAAATGTTAACTCCTCCTCTAATTATCATATCATTGATTCTGTCAACAACAAAAAAATAACCATCATTGTCTTTATATCCAATATCTCCAGAATGCATCCATCCGTTTTTTATTGCTTTTTTAGTAGCCTTATCATTTTTGAAATAGCCTTTCATTACATTATGACCTCTGAAAATTATTTGACCTATTTTATGATTAGGAACTTCGATTAATTGATCATTGACTATTTTTACTTGTACACCCCATAAAGGAAGACCAACTGAACCTATTTTTCTTTTATACTTAGGCTGATTATAAGTTACTAGTGGGGAAGCTTCTGACATCCCATATCCCTCATAAATTCTAACCCCATAAATATTTTCAAAATCATTTAATAATTCTTTAGGCATTGCTGCACCTCCAGATAGAGCGATTCGCCAATGCTCTTTTAATAAACTTAATGCTTGTTTATGATAAAATTTTAACTCATTAAGCAAACCCCAAAACATAGTTGGGACTCCTGCAAAAATGGTAATTTTATTTTCTTTAATAATTTTAATCACATTATCTGGATCAAATCTTTTTAAAAGTAAATTGGGAATGCCTGCAAAAATTGAAGCATTCATAATACAATTTTGTCCAAAAATATGAAACAAGGGGAGTACAGTTAATGAAACATCATTCTTATTAAAATCAAATAAATTAACAGTTATACTTGCATTCCAAGCTAAATTAGAGTGCGTTAGTTCTGCACCTTTAGATTTTCCTGTAGTCCCAGAGGTATAAATTATAACAGCCGTTTCATCTGAATTCGAAGCTCTATATTCTAATTTACTTGATGCATTTTCCATCAAAGAAATCAATTTTTTTGGGATAGTATTTATATAACCTGAGTTTTCGAGATTTTCTATAATTATAGAATCTATTAATTCAGAATATTCCTTTATTGCTTTTATTGCTTCTGCTGCGATATTTAAATTATCATCACCTTGGTAAAAAAAATATAGTTTTGCATTAGAATCATTTAAAATATGCAATATTTCTTTTTTTTTGAGCATAATACTCATTGGAACAACTACACCTCCCATTTTTAAAATGCCATAATAAATGATTGGAAAAAAAGCAATATTGGGGCATTGTAAAGCAATAGAGTCTCCGGGCTTGATACCTAAATATATAATTACATTAGCAACTTTATTTGAAAGTTGATTTAGTTCTTTATATGAAAATTTTTTACCCTCAGATATAATTGCAGTATTGTTGGGTATTTTAAATGCATTATCTTCTAGAGCAATTGATAAATTTATCATAGTCTATATATTAAAAATTTGAATTTTCACTTATAATAAAAAATTAAGTTGGCATTACTCCTCCATTTATATGTAATGTAATTCCACTAATAAACCTAGCTTCTTTAGAAGCCAAAAAAAGACATGTATATGCAACATCTTCTGGAGTTCCAATTCTACCAACTGGAATTTCATCAATCTTTTTTTTAAAGATTTTATCAGGTATAGTCTCAGTCATTGAAGTTTGTATTAATCCAGGTGCTACAGCATTAACTGTAATTCCAGCATCACCTAACTCTCTACACAATGCACGTGTAAATCCCGAAACACCTGCTTTAGAGGCAGCATAATTTGTTTGGCCAAATGCACCCTGGAAAGCATTTATCGAAGAGGAGGAAATGATTCTTCCATATCCATTTTTTTTCATTATTGGAACAACAGCTTTACAAGTAACAAAAAGTGAATTTAAATTAACTTCAAGAACAGTATCCCATTCCTTTCTTTTCATCTTTATAAAAGATCGATCTTGAATAATACCAGCATTATTAATAAGTATATCAATTTTTTTGTGGACATCAATTATTTTTGAAACTGCTTTTTGCACCGAATTAAGTGAAGTTATGTCTACCTTTTGGAAAAATATATCTCCTCCATTTAAAGAAATTTCATTTGCTACTTCAGAACCTTTATTATCAATATCCCACAGAGAAACTTTTGCTCCAGCTTTACAAAACACCTCACAAATTCCTTTTCCAATTCCATTGGCTCCTCCTGTAATAATTGCTAATTGACCCTCTATTTTAAACATAATTTGAATTTAATATTTTTAAACTATAATAGTTTATAAGGCATATTTCAAAACTACAAAAATACCAACACGATTAATAATGTTGTATCGTCAATGGAATTTTTTACTTTAGATTATTAATCATAAATCATACAAAATGAAAAAAAATTTAGCTCTAATATTTCTTTCCCTTGTTTTGGGAGGATGTTCTTCAAATCTTAAATATGAAAAAAATCTTATAACAGCAAAAAAGCTTTTTGAACTTCATGGTCAAGAAGACCTTGAGGGCCAAAAAAAACTAATAAGCAAGGAAATTAAATCTGTTTTACCTATTTACGGATCAGAACCAGTAGGATATGAATCTTACATACAAATGCTTAAGGGTTATCAAGAATTATTTAATAATATTAAATATACTGCTGAAGTTTGGCTTCCAGGCACGGATAGAAATGGAAAGCTTGATGGCAGTGTTAGAACTTACGGTAACTGGACTGCAGTTCATTCTATCACTGGTAAAGAACTTGATTTGAATGGATATTGGTATTTTAATTTTGATGACAATGGCTTGATTGTTGAACAAGGAGACTTTTTTGATGTTGGTGGAATGATTAATGCTGTTTATGATATAAATGAGTATGATGAATTAATCAATATTGCTCAATTATCAGTAAAGAATAAATCAAAAGAAGAAATAGATGATTTTTGTGAATATTATCAGAAAAGGATTAATGAATTGGAACCTGATGTTTTTTGTTGGAAATTTTTTAGATCGGGAAAGAACAAAATAACATTAATTGAAAGATATAAGAATGAAGCTGCAGCTTTGAATCATATTAAAAATATTTCACCTGGTGGCTTAATGGAGAAAGATTTTGGGCCATTTGTAGACAATTTTCAAATAGATTATTTGACATATTATGGAGATCCTTCAAAACAGTTTAAAGATGTATTAAAAGGGTTTGGAATTAAAACCTATTATTTTAATTCTATATCAGGCTTTAGTAAATAATATTATACTTTATAAATCCCTGCTATTAGTGGGGGTTTGTTTTTATAGAAACACATTTAAAAAACGTTTTCAGCAAAAAGCTATAAATTAACATCAGTTTATATGATATTTAAATTTCAAAATTAAATTCTAATGGAATTATTAAACCTAATAAAATCAAGAAGATCGATTATGCCTGCTCAGTTTAATAATCTTTCTATAGATGATAATGATATTAATTTAATCCTTGAAGCAGCTAATTGGGCTCCCACTCACAAAAAAACTGAGCCATGGAGATTTAAGGTTATAAGGGATGAATTTAAAGTTAAATTTGGAAGTTTTTTAGCTGAAAAGTATAAAGAAAAAACTTTAAAATTTTCCGATTATAAATACAATAGCATATTAAACAAAGTAGAAAAATCAGCAGTGATTATTTTAATTTGTATGCAAAGAGACCCTCTAGAGTCGGTTCCAGAGTGGGAAGAAATAGCTGCAGTATCGATGTCTGTTCAAAACATGTGGCTTATGTCAACTAAATTAAATATTGGTTCATATTGGAGTTCTCCAAAACTAATTAATTATATGGATGAATTTATTGAATTTAAAGAGGGTGAAAGATGTCTTGGGATTTATTATATGGGTCATTATGATAAAAATATTAATTCAAGAATTCCTAGCTCAATTGATGATAAAATTTCATGGTATAGTTAATAATTAGTCATTATTATTAGAAATTGAAAATCAGAATTTTTCAAAATCTTTGAACTTAATATATAATCTAAAATTTATGTATCACATCTTTTATATATTTACTTAAAATAAATTTATATGAAAGCCAGTAAAATTAGTTTAATTAATGCTATAACATTGTTATCGATGGGGTCATGGGGTTATTTTGAATTAGAATCCAGACCAGTAACAGCCTTAATACCAGTATTTGTTGGATTAATTCTTTTGATAATTAATAATGGTGTGAAAAATGAGAACAAAATTATTGCTCATATAGCTGTTTTAATTACATTAATAATTCTTTTTGGTTTGATTAAACCTCTCTTAGGCACTATTGAAAGGGAAAACACATTTGGTATAATTCGAGTCTCTCTTATGATAATTACTTCTTTATGGGCTATGATTGGCTTTGTAAAGAGTTTTATTTCTGCAAGAAGAGCAAATAAATAAATTTTTTACAGTATTTATATCACAAATAGTTGAATTATAAATCAGAAAAAATATTTTAAAGGCA